>NZ_JBVHDX010000003.1:0-842768 GCF_055563155.1 Streptomyces sp. NPDC013317 | reverse complement strand
TCCAGGAGTGGTCCGCCGTTGCGGATGGTGTCGGCGATGGGGTGTTGCAGGTGGGGGTCGAGTGCGGCGCACACCTCGTCGAAGGCGGCGGCGAATGCGGGGAAGTGTTCGTACAGTTGTGTGCCCATGCCGAGTCGTTGTGAGCCCTGGCCGGTGAAGAGGAACGCGGTCTTCCCGGGGTTCACGACACCCGAGACCACACCCGGCGCCGGCCTCCCCTGCGACACCGCCCGTAGGCCCTCCAGGAGTTGGGCCTGATCTGAGCCGAGTACGACGCTTCGGTGGGTGTGCGTGGCACGTGTGGTGGCCAGGGACCAGCCGACGTCGACAGGCGAGACCGCAGTGTTGCGGCTGCACAGGTCGATGAGCCGATCAGCCTGCTCGCGCAGGGCCTGGCCGCTCTTGGCCGACAGCAGCCAGGGCATCATCACCGATGGCGTCACCGATGGCGTCACCGGCGGCTCCACCGACTGCACCACCGACGGAACGGTGGAGTTCGTGCCGGGCGCGGCCGGGGAGTCTTCCTCGGCAGGACCCTGCTCGAGGATCACATGCGCGTTCGTCCCTCCGAATCCGAACGACGAGACCGCCGCGCGCCGCGTCCGACCCGTCTCCGGCCATTCCCGTGGGCGGGTCAGGAGTTCGACGGCTCCGGAGGACCAGTCGACCATCGGTGTGGGTTCGTCGACATGGAGCGTTCGGGGCAGGACGCCGTGCCGCATGGCCTGCACCATCTTGATCACCCCGCCGACACCCGCGGCCGCCTGCGCATGCCCGATGTTGGATTTGAGTGAGCCGAGGTAGAGGGGGTGGGGGGTGGTGCGGTTGTGGCCGTAGGTGGCGAGGAGGGCTTGGGCTTCGATGGGGTCGCCGAGGCGGGTTCCGGTGCCGTGGGCTTCGACGGCGTCGATGTCGTCGGTGGTGAGTCCGGCGTCGGTGAGGGCTTGGCGGATGACGCGTTCTTGTGAGGGGCCGTTGGGGGCGGTGAGGCCGTTGCTGGCGCCGTCCTGGTTGACGGCGGATCCTCGGAGGACGGCGAGGATCTGGTGGCCGTTGCGGCGGGCGTCGGAGAGGCGTTCGACGAGGAGGAGGCCGACGCCTTCGGACCAGGCGGTGCCGTCCGCCGCCGCCGCGAACGACTTGATACGCCCGTCGGGCGCCAGGCCCCGGAGCCGGGAGAACTCGACGAAGGCGACCGGCGTCGACATCACGGTGGCGCCGCCCGCGAGGGCCAGGTCGCATTCGCCTCGGCGCAGTGCGCCGGCCGCGAGGTGGAGGGCGACCAGGGAGGACGAGCAGGCCGTGTCGACCGAGATCGCCGGCCCCTCGAAGCCGAAGGTGTACGAGAGCCTGCCCGCGGCGATGCTGCCCGCGCTGCCGCTGAAGAGATAGCCCTCGGAGGTCTCCTTGGGCAGACCCGGCCGTGAGCCGTAGTCGTTGTACATGACACCCGCGTACACGCCGGTGCGACTGCCCTTCAGCGTCCCGGGGTCGATGCCGGCCCGCTCGAAGGTCTCCCACGCCGTTTCGAGCAGCAACCGCTGCTGAGGGTCCGCGGTCGACGCCTCACGGGGCGACATCGCGAAGAAGCGCGCGTCGAACTCCGCCGCGTCGTGCAGGAATCCGCCTTCACGCCCGTAGCTGGTGCCGACGTGATCCGGTTCGGGGTCGTAGAGGTTCTCCAGGTCCCAGCCGCGGTCCGTCGGGAAGGGGGTGATGGCGTCGACGCCCTCCGCCGCGAGCCGCCACAGCTCCTCGGGCGAGGTCGCCCCACCGGGGTACCGGCAGCCCATCGACACGATCGCGATCGGCTCCCGCGCTCTCTCCTCGACGTCGCGCAGTCGGTCGCGCGCGTCACGGGCGTCCGTGATCGCTCGCTTGAGGTACTCGCGGAGTGTGTCCTCGTCCGCCATGATGCTCAGCTCCCCGGTGAGGTGTTCTCGTGCTCCCTTGATGTGCGCCACATGGCGGAAGTCGAATGTCTCCCACGGAGATTTATCGCAGCCGGCGACCATGAATGCGGCGAATTTCAGAAGGGCCCATGGATCGTAATGCGAGTCTGCGCATGCTGCGGTAACTGCCGCCGGTCCGGGCGAGGTGGTCGGCTCGTTACTTCGCAGTGACTGAAGGGTTCCTGGCGCGTTGTTACCTTCTCCGGGCATCCAGTCGAAATTCCCTTGGGTGGTCGAGCGGTCGCCTGAACAGAGGAGTTCAATCATGGCGCAACTCACGAACGACGTCGAAAAGCACACGGCGCTCTATGTCGAGGCGTTCAACGCGGGTGACGCGGACGCCGTGAACGCGATGTACACGGATGACGCCGTGGCGGTCTGGGACCGGGGTGTTCCGCTCACCGGACAGGCCCGGATCGATTCGGTCGAGGAATACCTCGCCGCGGGTCCGAGGATGACCGCGGTGCCGCGCCAGTCCTTCGTGACGGGCGACACGGCCCTGCTGATCGTCGACTGGACCATCGACACCACGGACGCGGACGGAAACGCCGAGCACCTCTCCGGAGTCGGGGTCGACGTGCTGCGTCAGGGTGCGGACGGGAACTGGCGGTACGCCATCGACGACCCGTACGGCGAGGAGTAGGCGCGCCCGGCTCCCCTCGCCTCCGGCCCCACGCCGGCAGGCGCGTCGTACGCACCATCACCCTCAACGAAGAAAGCAGGGGTCTTTCACTCCATGGCCATCACCGTCGACATCGACTTCGACAAGCCCGACCTGACCGACGACACCGATCTGCAGAACGAGATATTCCTGCAAGTCTTCAACTCCGGTGACGGCGAGCTGTTCGACCGGCTCTACCTGCCGGACGCGATCTCCAACTTCTCGGGGACACCGCTGACCGGCAAGGAACGACTCGCGTTCTTCAAGGAGTTCCTGGCCTCCAAGCCGGTGCTCCAGGCGGAGGTCACGCACTCCTACGTCGCCGGCGACGTGGCCCTGATCGGCGTGCGCTTCGTCATCGACGGCACCGGCGCCGACGGTGAACCGCTCCACATCGAGGGCAACTGCACCGATGTCCTGCGCCGTGGCACGGACGGGCGCTGGCTCATGGCCGTGGACCGCCCCGTCGCGGGCAGCCTGCTGCCCGAGTAACCGAGGCCCCGGGCTTCCGGCCCCGGAAGACGCCCGTCCCCGTGTGCCGGAGGGGTCCGCTGGTGCACGGCGATAGGGCGTACCGCAGCGGATGAGCGGACCGTTGCCGGTGAATGGGCGGGCGATCGGAACGACGCCCCGACGGTCCGGGAGCCAGCCGGGTCCTCCGTTCTCCTCCGTGAGGTTCCTTATCACCCGTCCATTACCGCTCGTCTGAACAGCGGTCGTCCCTGCCCGGCAGCCGCCGCCTCATCTCGTGCGACATCGCGCAATTCCCGATCGGAGCTTCACGATGATCAATGTCTTCCAGCCGAGCCTCGGCTCCGAGGAACTCGCCGCGGTCGCGGCGGTGTTCGAGAGCAACTGGCTCGGCCACGGACCGCGCACCAGGGAATTCGAAGCCGCTTTCGCCGCACACCTGGGCGTGGCGGCGGAGCAGACGATCTTCATCAACTCGGCCACCGCCGGACTGTTCCTCAGCACCGAACTCCTCGGCCTCGGCCCGGACGACGACGTCGTGCTGCCCTCCGCGAGCTTCGTCGCCGCCGGCAACGCGGTCGCCGCCACGGGCGCCCGTCCGGTCTTCTGCGACGTCGACCCGCACCTGCTCAACCCGACCGTCGAGCACGTCGAGCGCGCCCTGACCCCGCGTACCAGGGCCGTCCTCCTTCTGCACTACGGAGGGCGGCCCGGCGACGTCGTCGCCATCGCCGAACTGTGCCGCGCCCGCGGTATCACGCTCATCGAGGACGCGGCGTGCGCCGTGGCCTCCGCCGTCGACGGTGTCACGTGCGGCACCTTCGGCGACGTGGCGATGTGGAGCTTCGACTCCATGAAGGTCCTGGTGACCGGCGACGGCGGCATGCTGTACGTCCGCGACCCCGAACTCGCGCGCAAGGCGCGCCGGTTGGCCTATCACGGACTGGAGCAGTCCAGCGGCTTCTCGGCGGCCAAGGTCTCGCACCGCTGGTGGGAGCTGGACGTCAGGGAGTTCGGCCGCCGGATCATCGGCAACGACGTCACCGCGGCCATCGGCGGCGTCCAGCTCCGCCGGCTCCCCGAGTTCGTGGAGCGCCGCCGGGCCATCGCCGAGCGGTACGACACCCTCCTCGCCGGCGTGGAGGGGCTGCGCCTGCCGGCCCCGCTGCCGGCCGGGCACGACTCGACGTACTACTTCCACTGGGTGCAGATGGACGCCGGCATCCGCGACCAGGTCGCCGCCGACCTCCTCGCCAAGGGCATCTACACCACCTACCGCTATCCGCCCCTGCACAAGGTGCCCGCGTACGGCGACCCCGGCACCCATCTCCCCGGCACCGACATAGCCGCCGAGACCACCCTCCTGCTGCCGCTGCACCAGGGACTCGACGACAGTGAGGTGAGCACCGTCGCCCACGAGCTGCGAAAGTCGGTCGAACACCGCCTCACACAGCTCGCCGGCTGACCGGACGCGACCAGGAGAGGCTGTCATTTCCGTGCACATCGCCGAAACCGCGGTCCCCGGCGTCCACGTCGTGACTCCCGAGCCGCACACCGACGAGCGCGGCGACTTCTTCGAGGGCCTGCGCACGGACCTCCTCGAAGCCGCCGTCGGACGCCCCTTCGTGCCGCGCCAGATCAACTACTCGACCTCGCGCCGTAACACCCTGCGCGGGATCCACGGCGTGGCCATACCGCCGGGGCAGGCGAAGTACGTCACCTGCGTGCGCGGCGCACTGCGCGACATCGCGGTGGATCTGCGGGTCGGCTCGCCCACCTTCGGCGCGTACACGACCCACGTGCTCGACGCCGCGTCGGGCAGGGCGGTCTACATACCGGAGGGCGTAGGCCACGGGTTCCTCACCCTCACCGACGACGCCCGTATCTGCTACGTACTCTCCAGCGTGTACATCCCCGGCACGCAGATCGACATCAACCCCCTGGACGCCGATCTCGCCCTCCCCTGGGGCTTCTCCGAACCCCCACTGATGTCCCGCAAGGACGCGACGGCCCCCGGCGTTCGCGAAGCCGTATCCACGGGACTTCTGGCCTCATGGCAGGAAGCGACCCGAGGCACACACTCCTCAGCTTCAAGGAAGGCACTGTCATGAAGGCTCTGGTGCTGTCGGGCGGGGCGGGTACGCGCCTGCGCCCCTTCAGCTATTCGATGCCGAAACAGCTGATCCCGATCGTGAACAAGCCGGTCCTCGAGTACGCCGTGGAGAACATCGTCGATCTCGGGGTGAGCGAGATCGCCGTGATCGTCGGCGACCGCGCCGCGCAGATCACCGAAGCCCTCGGCGACGGGTCCCGCTTCGGCGCCCGCATCACCCCCATCCACCAGGACAGGCCGCGGGGGCTCGCCCACTGCGTCGAGCTGGCACGCCCGTTCCTCGGTGACGACGACTTCGTCATGTACCTCGGCGACAACATGCTCCCCGAGGGCATCACCAAGATCGCGGAGGAGTTCCGTGCCGACCGCCCCGCCGCCCAGATCGTCGTCTCCAAGGTGCCCGACCCGCGCGCCTTCGGCGTCGCCGAGCTCGACGCGGACGGCGCCGTCGTCTCCCTGGAGGAGAAGCCGAGCCGGCCGCGCAGCGACCTCGCCCTGATCGGCGTGTACTTCTTCACCAGCGCCGTCCACCAGGCCGTCGCCGCCATCGAGCCCAGCGCCCGGGGCGAGCTGGAGATCACCGACGCCATCCAGTGGCTGCTCACCCACGGCCACGGCGTGAGGGCCGGCGAGTACGACGGGTACTGGAAGGACACCGGCAGGGCCGACGACGTACTGGAGTGCAACCGGCACCTCCTCGGCGCCCTGAGCCGCCGTGTCGACGGAGACGTCGACGCGACCAGCGAACTCGTCGGCCCGGTCGTCGTGGAGCACGGCGCGCGCGTCGTACGCTCCCGCATCGTGGGGCCTGTCGTGATCGGCGCCGGCACGCTCGTGGAGGACAGCCGGATCGGCCCGGACACCTCCATCGCCCGCGACTGCGTCCTGCGAGCCACCCAGCTCACGGACTCCATCGTCATGGCCGGCGCGTCGATCACCCAGGTGCCGGGGCTGCACGGCTCGCTCATCGGCCGCTCCGCGAGCATCGGGCCGAGCGATCACGCCGAGGCCCACCACCGTCTCGTGGTCGGCGACCACACCCATGTGGAGGTGGCGGCATGAGGGTACTGGTCACCGGCGGCGCCGGGTTCATCGGATCCCACTACGTCCGCACCATGCTGGCCGGGGGCTACCCCGGCTACGAGCAGGCCCACGTCACCGTCCTCGACAAGCTGACCTACGCCGGCAACCGGGACAACATCCCCCTCGGGCACCCCCGCCTCGACCTGGTCGAAGGCGACGTCTGCGACCGCGACCTGCTGCTCGACGTGCTCCCCGGCCACGACGCCGTCGTCCACTTCGCCGCCGAGTCCCACGTCGACCGCTCGCTCGCCCTCGCCGACGCGTTCGTCCGTACGAACGTCCTGGGCACCCAGATCCTCCTCGACGCCTGCCTCGCCGCCGGCGTGGGCCGCGTCGTCCACGTCTCCACCGACGAGGTGTACGGCTCCATCGCCGAGGGCTCGTGGACGGAGGAGTGGCCCCTCCTGCCGAACTCCCCCTACGCGGCGTCGAAGGCCGCGTCCGACCTGATCGCCCGCGCCTACTGGCGTACGCACGGACTGAACCTCTCGATCACCCGGTGCTCCAACAACTTCGGCCCCCACCAGCACCCCGAGAAGCTCATTCCGCTGTTCATCACCAACCTCCTCGAAGGCGAGCGGGTTCCGCTGTACGGCGACGGGCTCAACGTGCGGGAATGGCTGCACGTCGACGACCACTCGCGGGCCATCCAGCTGGTCCTCACCCGGGGACGCGCGGGCGAGATCTACAACGTCGGCGGCGGAAACGAGCAGACCAACCTCTCCGTCACCGAGCGGCTTCTCGAGCTGTGCGGGGCGGACCGGTCGAGCATCCGGCACGTCGAGGACCGCAAGGGACACGACCTGCGCTACTCGCTCGACGAGACCAAGATCCGCGAAGAGCTGGGCTACGCCCCGCGGATCGACTTCGGGCAGGGCCTGGCGGAGACCGTCGCCTGGTACCGCGACAACGTGCACTGGTGGAAAGCGTCCAAGGAGCGGGCCCGTGGCTGAGGAGCGATCGATGAGCGACCACAAGGCGCTGGTCCTGGACGAGGTCCGCAAGTACCACCTCGACCAGCAGGACACCGACGGCTTCGTGCCCGGGGTCACGGAGATCTGGCCCTCCGGAGCCGTCCTCGACGCGGACGACCGGGCGGCCCTCGTCGAGGCCGCGCTCGACCTGCGCATCGCGGCCGGGCCGAGCTCCCGGCGGTTCGAGTCCGCCTTCGCCCGCCGGCTGCGGCGCCGCAAGGCGCATCTGACGAACTCGGGCTCCTCCGCCAACCTGCTGGCGCTGTCCGCGTACACCTCGCACCTGTTCGAGGACCGCAGGCTCCGCCCGGGCGACGAGGTGATCACCGTCGCCGCGGGCTTCCCCACCACGGTGAATCCGATCGTGCAGAACGGCCTCATCCCCGTCTTCGTCGACGTGGAGCTGGGCACCTACAACACCACGGCCGACCGCGTGGCGCAGGCCATCGGCCCCAAGACCCGCGCCATCATGATCGCCCACGCGCTCGGCAACCCCTTCGAGGCGGCGGAGATCGCCCAACTCGCCAGGGACCACGGCCTGTTCTTCATCGAGGACAACTGCGACGGCGTGGGCTCCACGTACCAGGGGCAGCTCACCGGCACCTTCGGCGACGTCACGACCGTCAGCTTCTACCCCGCCCATCACCTCACCATGGGCGAGGGCGGCTGTGTCCTGACCTCCGACCTGAAGCTCGCGCGGATCGTGGAGTCCCTACGCGACTGGGGACGGGACTGCTGGTGCGAGCCCGGCAAGAACAACACGTGCCTGAAGCGCTTCCAGTACCAGATGGGAACGCTTCCGGAGGGCTACGACCACAAGTACATCTTCTCCCACGTCGGCTACAACCTGAAGGCGACCGACCTGCAAGCGGCCCTGGGCCTGACCCAGTTGGAGAAGCTCGACGGGTTCATCGAGGCCCGCAGGCGGAACTGGCGCCGACTGCGCGAGGGGCTCGACGGCGTCCCGCATCTGCTGCTGCCCGAACCCACCCCGGGCAGCGACCCCAGCTGGTTCGGGTTCGTGATCACCGTGGACGCGGACGCGCCGTTCAGCCGGGCCGAGCTGGTCCATCACCTGGAGGACCGCAAGATCGGCACCCGTCGGCTCTTCGCCGGCAACCTCACGCGCCACCCCGCCTACCTGGACCGCCCCCACAGGGTCGTCGGCGACCTGGTCAACTCCGACATCGTCACCGACCGCACCTTCTGGGTCGGGGTCTATCCGGGGCTGACCGAGCCGATGCTCGACTACGTGATCGCCACGGTCAAGGAGTTCGTGGAGGCACGCGTATGAACACCGCGCCATCGCTCCTGAGTGCACGTCATGACCCCGCCCTGGGACCACGGTTCATCCGGTCCGCGCAGGTCACCGACGCCGGCGCACAGCTCCGCACGGCGGACTTCGACCGCTGGCTCCAGGGCCGCAGGAAGGCTCACCACTTCCGCGTGGAGCGCATCCCGTTCGCGGAGCTGGACGGCTGGTCGTTCCAGGACGGTACCGGCAACCTCGGCCACCGCACCGGAAGGTTCTTCACCGTCGAGGGGCTGTCCGTCGACACCGACACGGGCCCCTTCCCGCACTGGCAGCAGCCGATCATCAAACAGCCCGAGGTCGGGATCCTCGGCATCCTGGTCAAGGAGTTCGACGGCGTTCCGCACTTCCTGATGCAGGCCAAGATGGAGCCCGGCAACCGCAACCTGCTCCAGCTCTCGCCCACGGTGCAGGCCACCCGCAGCAACTACACCAAGGTCCACCGCGGCGCGGACGTGAAGTACCTCGAACACTTCACCGATCCCGGTCGCGGCCGGGTCCTCGCGGACGTCCTGCAGTCCGAGCACGGCGCGTGGTTCTTCCGCAAGGCCAACCGCAACATGCTCGTGGAGACGGACGAGGACATCCCGCTCGACGAGGACTTCTGCTGGCTGACCCTCGGCCAGATCGGCGAACTCCTGCGCCGTGACAACGTGGTGAACATGGACTCCCGCACCGTCCTCGCCTGCGCGCCCGTCGCCTCCTCGGAACCGGGCGCCCTGCGGTCCGACACGGCCCTGCTCTCCTGGTTCACCGCCCGACGCTCCGCGGCCGAGGTACGGGCGGAGCGCATCCCGCTCGGCCAGGTCCAGGACTGGGTACGGGGGGAGTCGTCCATCGACCACGTCAAGGGGCGGTTCTTCCGCGTCGTCGCCGTCGCCGTGGAGGCCGCCAACCGGGAGGTGCGCGGCTGGACGCAGCCCCTGTTCGAACCGTGCGGCATCGGCGTCACCGCGTTCGTGACCCGCCGCATCGGAGGAGTGCCGCACCTGCTCGCCCACGCCAGGATGGAGGGCGGCTTCCTCGACCGGATCGAGCTGGCACCGACCGTCCAGTACACGGCGGCCAACCACGCGGAGCGCACGGGAGACGGACGGCCCCCGTTCCTCGACCTCGTCCTCTCCGCCGATCCCGATCGCGTGCGCTACGACGTGCTCCACTCGGAGGAGGGCGGGCGCTTCCTCAACGCCGAGAGTCGCTATCTCTTCGTGGATGCCGACGAGAGCGAGGCCCCCCTGGACCCGCCCCCCGGGTACGCCTGGGTGACGCCCGGCCAACTGCGCTCGCTGGTGCGCCACAGCCACTACGTCAACGTCCAGGCCCGCACCCTGCTCTCCCTCCTGAACACCGGTGCGGTGACGCTGTGACCCCACCCGTACGCCTGGCCGTACTCGGCTGCGCCGACATCGCCCGCCGCCGCATGCTGCCCGCCTTCGCCGCCTGCCGCGACATCACGGTCGCGGCGGTGGCGAGCCGGGACCCGGCGAAGGCCCGGGCGCTCGCGCACACGTACGGCGGCCGTGCCCTCCACGGCTACGACGCCGCCCTGGAGGACGACGAGATCGAAGCCGTGTACGTACCTCTGCCCGCCGCGCTCCACGCGCACTGGGTCCGAGCGGCCCTGCTGGCCGGCAAGCACGTCCTGGCGGAGAAACCCCTCACCACCACCCGGGCCGAGACCGCCGAACTCCTCGGCCTCGCCCACTCCCGAGGGCTGGCCCTGGTCGAGAACGTCATGTTCCCGCACCACTCCCAGCACGCGGCGGCACGGGCGCTCGTCGAGGACGGTGCCATCGGTGAACTGCGCTCCTTCCATGCCGCTTTCACGGTCCCCAGACGGGACCCCGCCGACATCCGCTACCGCCAGGACCTCGGCGGCGGAGCGCTGTGGGACACCGGCGTCTACCCGGTGCGCGCCGCCCTGCTCGCCCTCGGCGAGGGGCTGCGGGTCGCCGGGGCTGTCGCCCTCCGTGGCCCGAAGGACGAGGTGGACACGGGCGGCACGGTCCTGCTCCACACCCCGGCAGGCGTCGGCGCCCAGCTCACGTACGGACTCGACGACGCCTACCGCAACGTCTACGCGTACGCGGGAAGCCGGGGCCGGCTGACCGTCGAACGCGCCTTCACGCCGCCGGCCGACCACACCCCGGTGCTGCGCCTGGAGTCGGGCGGCGAGGTCACGGAGGTTCGGCTCGCCGCCGAGGACCAGGTCGCCCGGGCAGTCGCCTCCTTCGCGCACGCGGTGCGCACCCGCGCGAGGGCGGACAAGGATCTGCTGGGACAGGCCACGCTGCTGGAGGAGATCGCCGCTCGCGCCGCGGGCGCCGAAACCGCGTGCCCTCCCCGGACGACCCTGCGAGACTCCCCTCATGTCTAGTGATCTTCTGTTGGGGAAAGTCGTCCTGATCACCGGGGCGAGCAGCGGCATCGGCGCGGCGACGGCGGAGGCCTGCGCACAGGAGGGCGCGGCGGTGGTCCTGACCGCGCGCCGCGAGGACCGGCTGGCCGAACTCACCGAGAGGCTCCGGGCGAAGGGGGCACGGGCGTCGTACGTCGTCGGGGACGTCACCGTCCCCGACGACGCCAAGCGGGCCGTGGACTTCACGGTCGCCGAACACGGGCGCCTCGACGGGGCGTTCAACAACGCCGGCATAGGCGGGGACCGCACTCCGCTGCATCTGATGTCGGACGAGGTCTACGAGACCATCATGGACACCAACGTACGCGGGGTGTTCAACTGCCTGCGCCACGAGCTCGCGGCGATGCTCGAAGGCGGGGGCGGCGCGATCGTGAACAACAGCAGCGTCGGCGGACTGGTCGCCATCCCCACGGCGGCCCCGTACGTCGCGTCCAAGCACGCGGTCATCGGCCTCACGCGGGCCGCCGCGGACGAGTACGCCCACCAGGGTGTGCGGGTGAACGCGATCGCGCCGGGCACCACCCGGAGCGAGATCACCCGTGACTGGTTCGGACGCAACCCCGGCTTGGAGGAGCTCGCCAACTCCCTGACGCCGCAAGGCCGAACGGCCGAGCCCGAGGAGATCGCGCAGGCCGTGGTGTGGCTGCTCAGCGACCGCTGCCCGTTCCTGACCGGTGCCGTGGTGCCGGTGGACGGCGGGTTCGTCAACAAGTGACGGCAGCGTGGGCGGGCGGGCGAGGCTCTCGCCCGCCCGCCCACGCACGGGGGCCGGACAGCCGGCGTACGGCCGTGGCGGCCGCGTCGCCGAAGCCGGTCAGCTCATCCGCCCGCTCCGCGGAAGACCGCCGAGAACGCGCGGACACCGTCCTGTGTGCCGGTCACCGACACGGCGAAGCGGCCGGGCTCGGCGGGAAGCAGCTCCGCCTCGACCAGACACGGCCGGTCGAACTCCACGTACCGGACGTAGCTGGTGGACACCTCCGTGGGCCGGAAGGTCTCGGGCCCCAGCACCGCGTGCGCCGCCTGGTCGGCGGCCTCCATCAGCGTCAGACCCGGCACGTGGTCGACGGGGTGGTCGAAGAGCACCGTGTTGGACACGTCGTTGCGCAGCTGCCAGCGGTAGGGCTCTTCGGTGGGCGAGAGCAGCACGTCGGTGACGTCCTCGCGCCCCACGCGCGCCGGATCCACCGGCTCGGGCAGCGGCCAGGCACCCCAGTCGACCGTGAGGTGCTCGCCTCTGACACGGCGGTAGACCTGGGGGGACATCCAGCCGAACTCCGAGTCGGCCCGGGCAACGGTGGTGCCCTCGTGGTGGATGCGGAAGTGCATGTGCAGCGAACTGCGGTTCTGGCGACCTCCTTTGGCGCGCGCCACCGTCACGTCGACCTCCAGGTGGGAGGGTTGCCGCCCGTCCGGTATCGGGAAGGGGTCGGCGACGGTGATGTCGAGGAAGCGCAGCAGGGTCTGATGATCGAGAGGGACGTCGTACTCGGCATGCGCGACGACCAGCCCGCTCTGCCTGATCGTCTGGTTGAGGACGCGTGGATCGTACGGCCGTCCGGCGGAGGGTGAGGGCCAGCGGACGCGGAGTGTCGAGCTGTGCTCGCCGGTGCGTTCCCAGCTGGTCACGAGGATGGATTCGCGGATCCTGAGGTGGGTGTAACCGCCCAGGCGTGCCGAAAGGTCGGTGGCGGACGACGGTGCGGGGCGCGGACCGGGTAACGGGCAACGGGCAACAGAGACTGCGGGCAAGGCCCCCCCTTGGACTTGTGAACGCTGTCGTGATGTTGTGGTTGTAAAGTACCGGTCCTCCGTTCGGTTTTTTTGGTTTGGTCAATGTGAGTTCAAGCACTGGCAAAGAGAGTGCCATGGAGGCAACTGGTGGCGAGACAGGAACGAGCGATCCGCACCCGCAGAGCGATCCTTGTGGCGGCTGCGGAGATGTTCAACGAGCTGGGGTACGACGCCACCACCATCGGTGGACTCATCGAGCGGATCCAACTCACGCGTGGCGGGCTGTACTTCCACTTCACGTCGAAGGAGGAGCTGGCGCGTGCCGTGCTGGACGAGGCGGTCACCACGGAAGGCGCCACGCCGCAGCAGTTCAAGCTGCAGGAGTGGGTGGACCTGGCGCTCCTGCTGGCCTACCGCCTGCCCAGGGAGCCCCTGTTGAGCGCCTCGGTCCGGCTGTCCGTGGACCCCAAGGCCCGCAGCCTCTTCGGTACCCGGTGGCCCGACTGGATCGTGGTCAGCCGTGACGTCCTCCAAGAGGCCCAAGTGCGCGGGGAGTTGCTGCCCCACGTCGATCCGGGCGAGACGGCGCGGCTGTTCGTCGGGGCGTGGACCGGCGTTCAGTTGGTGACCGAGGCGCTGCCGGACGCCGATCTCTCGGAGGAGATCTCGGCGCTGCTGGCGCTCGTGCTTCCCAACGTCGCGTCCGCCGGCGTACTGGCGAAGCTGGACACCTCGCCCTACCGCGCCGAGCGCCTGCTGGCGGCCGTCGATCCCGCCCGGCTTGTCCCGGTTCCGGTGCGGGGGCAGGAGGCCGGTCACCCCGCATGACGGAGGAGGCCGGTCATACCGGGCGTCTCGACTCCCGTTCGCAGGGGTCGTGTTCCATTGAAAACGGACGTCTGACCTGTTTCGTGAGCGGCAGCCGGCCGCCAGGGGCCACGTCCGGATCGCCACATCACGGGGGAATCTTGAACAGGCACGTCTCACCACCTGTCGACGCGGCGGGTACCGCCCTGCCGCGTCCT
The DNA here is from genome assembly GCF_055563155.1 of Streptomyces sp. NPDC013317. Lineage (NCBI taxonomy): Bacteria > Bacillati > Actinomycetota > Actinomycetes > Kitasatosporales > Streptomycetaceae > Streptomyces > Streptomyces sp. NPDC013317. Next base: position 829,024 of record NZ_JBVHDX010000003.1, on the reverse strand, counting down.
GTTCTCGACGCCGAGCTCGGCCGCCGCCTGTTCGGCTCGATGCCGCGCGCCGAGCAGCGTCGTAAGGCCGAGCGGTATGTGCGCGGCCTGCTCGACCGGCCCGGCCGCAAGACCCTGCGCAACATCGCGGCGCAGTTCGAGGGGGACGCCGCGCAGCAGAACGTGCATCACTTCATCAGCGCATCGCCCTGGGACTGGATGCCGGTGCGCCACGCTCTGGCCAGGCATGTCCAGCACGCCCTGGCTCCCGAGGCATGGGTCGTCAGGCCCACGGTGATCCCGAAGGCCGGACCCCATTCGATCGGTGCCGACCCGCAGGGGGCCGGCCTCTACGGCCAGCAGGCGGTGGGGGTCTGGATGGCCGCGAACCGGTACGCCGTGCCGGTCGACTGGCGGTTGCGGCTCTCCGACCGCTGGCTGGAGGACCCGCTCAGGGGGCGCGCGAACATACCCGAGGACGCCACCTCCGGCACCCTTGAGCAGTGCGTTCGGGATGCCGTCGCCGGTGTCGAAGGGGTCGAGGGGGTCCTGGGCGGCCCCGTCGTCGTCGATGCCGAGGAGATCGACGGGCCGGCGCTCGCGGGCCGGCTCGCATCGCGTGGCACCCGTTTCCTCGTACGCGTGCCCGCCGGTGCCCTGCTCCGGCTGAACCGGGCCAAGCTGCCCCGGTTCGGCGACCGCGACCGGACCGCGGCGGAGCTCGCGGCCACCCTGCCCCGCCTGCGGCGGCAGGTGAATCCCGGGGACGGGCCGACGACGGCGGCGGCCATCCCCGTCACGCACCCGGAGGCGCTCAGGCGGGGCATGCTGCTGGTGGGGGAGTGGCGCAACGGGCCGGGGGACCCGAGCCTGTGGCTGACCAACGCCGACGCGCCGGATCTGTCGTCGCTGCTGCGGCTGACCCGGCTACCCGCCGTCGTGGCACGCGACTTCACCGCCGTCTCGGCGCGCGTGGGTGTCACCGACTTCGCCGGACGCTCGTTCCCCGGCTGGCACCGGCACGTCACGCTGGCGTCGGTCGCCCATCACGTCCTCGCCACGCACACGTATGGCGTGGGCGGATCGCGCGGGCCGGATTCACCGGACTACCGTCCGGTAATATGACATTCTCGTGGTTACTCATGAGGACGCCCGTCCCTCTGCTCCCTAGTGTCGACAGCAACACACCAGCAGCACCGACACAGGCGGCGGAAGCGCCGGAACGGGAGCGTGCACAGTGCAGTTCAACCTCATCGGGCCCTTCGAGATCGTGACCGATGACGGACAGTCGTGCGCTCCCCGGGCACCGAAGATCTGTCAGATGCTCGCCGTGCTCGCCCTCCAGCCGCGCGAGGCCGTCGCCACGGACACGCTCATCAGGGAACTGTGGGGCGAAGAGGCGCCGAACAACGCGATCAGGACCCTGCAGACCCACGTCTACCACGCACGCAAGATGCTGGAGGACATCCTGTCGCCCGCGGCCGAACTGCTCGTGACCCAGGCGCCCGGCTACCGGCTCGACATCAACGACGACGAGGTCGACGCCCTGGTCTTCGAGCAGTTCGTCCGGCGGGCCCAGTGGGATCTCGCCCAGGGCTCTCCCGAACGGGCCGCCGATCACCTCACACGGGCCCAACAGCTGTGGCGCGGCCCGGTGCTGAGCAACATCCCCGTCAAGGGAGTGCTCACAGGACGCATCGCCCACCTTCAGGAACTCCGCATCCGGGCCCTGGAGCTCCGCGTCGAGACCGAGACCCGCCTCGGCCGTTCCCGCGAGTTCCTCCCCGAACTGCGCGCCCTCGTCAACGACCACCCCCTGCACGAGTGGTTCCACGGTCAGCTCATCGCGGCCCTGCACCGCGCGGGCCGCCGAGGAGAGGCCCTGCAGGCCTATCAGAGCCTGTATCAGATCCTCAGAAGCGAACTCGGCCTGGAGCCGTCCGAGGAACTCCAGCGCCTTCAGGCCGAGATCCTCCACACGACCGCCCGCACAGCCGTCCCCCTGAGGCCCGGCCAGGCCCTGGCGGCCCGCTCGGCCGCCCCCCTGCGCGACTCGGCGGTCGCCAGCTGACGCCCACCCGGCGGGCTCCCGCACAAGGCGGGGTGCTCGGGCCTCACGCGGCACGCGTGAGGCCCGGACTCATCTCGTCGTCCGTCACCTGACTCCGCCTCCGTGCACCGGACCCACCGGCCGGCCGGCCCTCGCCACGGTCGTCGTACGCGGTTGCCGCGCGGGTTCCGGCGGACCGGCCCCCCGTCCGGGGCTACCGGTCCGCACGTACCGGAGCAGCCACAGCGCTGCGGATCCCATCACCCGGTCCGACCGGTCGGACCGTTCCCCACCGCCGTGTCGACGACGTGCGTCGGCGCCATGTTCTTCTCCGGGGTCGTGTGCACGGACAGGCCCTTCGCTCGGGAGATCGGCCGGTGGACGATCGATGCCCTCAGTACAGACCCTGCCGTCGCGTCAAGGTCAACCGGTGCCGCCGCGCCACTGCCACGGCCACGCCCCCGCCACGGTCGCGCCCCCGCCGTGTCCCCCGCCACGGCCGCGTCCGGTGGCGCGCCCGCCCCGCCAATCGGTCGGACGCGCCGCTCGTACGGGTGAGGTGCGGGCACCGTCGGCCGCCGCCGCCACCCCCGGTGCCCGATGATCGCTGGCGGTCGGTCGCCCCGTGTCCCCGGGCCGTGCCGTCCACCGCAACCCGGAAGGGACGCCATGCGCATTCTGCTCATCGCCGCCGGTTTCAACAGCCTCACCCAGCGCGTGCTGGTCGAGCTGCGCGACCGCGGGCACACCGTTCCCGTGGAGGTGACGCCCGACGGGTCCGCCATCCGCGACGCCGTCGCGCGCCACGCTCCGGACCTGGTCGTCGCCCCCATGCTGAAGGCCGCCGTGCCCAGGGACGTGTGGACCGCGCACCGTTGTCTGATCGTGCATCCGGGCCCGGTCGGTGACCGGGGACCGTCGTCGCTCGACCGGGCCGTCCAGGAGGGCGTCACCGAGTGGGCCGTCACGGTCCTCCAGGCCGAGGAGGAGATGGACGCCGGCGACGTCTGGGCGTCCGCACCCTTCCGTGTCCCGGACGTCGGCAAGAGCGACCTGTACCGCAACGAGCTGTCCGACGCCGCCGTCACCGCCGTGCTCCTCGCCGTCGAGCGGGTCGCCGCCGGGGCCGAGCCGCAGCCGCAGAACGGCGCGGTCCACGCCCGCCCCGCGCTCCGCCAGGAACAGCGCGCGATCTCCTGGAGCGAGGACGGCACGGAGACCGTCCTGCGCATCCTGCGCGCCGCCGACTCCCAGCCGGGAGTCCGCGACCACCTGCTCGGCGCCGAGTGGTTCCTGCACGGCGGCCACCCGGAGGACGGCCTGCGCGGCCGCCCCGGTGAGCTGCTCGCCACCCGGGCGGGCGCCGTCTGCCGTGCCACCGCGGACGGCGCGGTGTGGATCCCCGAACTCCGCGCCCGTACCGGGCCCGGCCGCCCCCGTGCCTGCAAGCTCCCCGCCACGCTGGCCCTCGCCGGCCGGCTGCCGGATCTCCCCGAACTGCCGGTGCCCGTGGACCCGCCACCCGGCGGACGGACCTGGTCCGACATCCGGTACCGGGAGCAGGGGCCGGTCGGCGTCCTCTCCTTCGCCTTCCCCGGCGGCGCGATGAGCACCGACCAGTGCCGCCGCCTGCTCGACGCCTACCAGGCCGCCCGCACACGCCCCACTTCGGTGCTCGTGCTCGGCGGCGGGCGCGACTTCTTCTCCAACGGCATCCACCTCAACGTCATCGAGGCCGCGGCCGACCCGGCCGCCGAGTCCTGGGCCAACATCAACGCCATGAACGACCTGGTCGAGGCGGTGCTCACCACCACCGACCGGCTCGTCGTCAGCGCGATCGGCGGCAACGCCGCCGCCGGTGGGGTGATGCTCGCCCTCGCCGCCGACGAGGTCTGGTGCCGCTCGGGTTCGGTGCTCAACCCGCACTACCGGCGCATGGGCCTGTACGGCTCGGAGTACTGGACGTACACCCTGCCCCGCAAGGTGGGCGCGGCCCTCGCGGCGCGGCTCACCGATGAGGCCCGGCCCGTCTCCGCGGCCGCCTCGCTCGTCATGGGGCTCGTCGACCGGGTCGTCGACTGCGGACCCGCGGACTTCGCCGACGAGATCACCCGATCGGCCCTCCAGCTGGCGTCCCGCGGTGGCGTCCAGCCACGCATCGCCGCGAAGAAGGCCGAGCACGAGCGCCGGGAAGCCGTCACTCCCCTTGCCGCGTACCGCGAGCAGGAGCTCGCCCGGATGCGGCGGATCTTCGACGACCCCGCCGCGGCCTACCACCGACTGCGCCGGGCCTTCGTCCGAAAGGAGGCGAACGGTGTGCTTTCCCCCGACGGCCCAGATGCGGGCGCGGCCGGACCGGTTGACTGTTAAGCAAGACCCAGGCCCGAAATGTGGCCTTTGCCCATCCCTCCTCAGGAGGCGCGACCCATGAGCGCAGCAACGCCGGCACCGGTCGAGGACCGGGGCGCCGCCCCCGGCAGCGAAGAGAAGCCGATCCACATCCTCTGGATCAACGCGGGTCTGAGCTGCGACGGCGACTCCGTGGCTCTGACCGCCGCCATGCAGCCCAGCATCGAGGAGATCGCACTCGCCGGGCTGCCGGGACTGCCCAGGATCGCGGTCCACTGGCCGCTGATCGACTTCGAGTGCGGCCCGGTGGGCGGCGCCGACACGTTCATCGAGTGGTTCTTCAAGGGTGAGCGGGGCGAGATCGACCCGTTCGTGCTGGTCGTCGAGGGCTCGATCCCGAACGAGGCCATCAAGCAGGAGGGGTACTGGTGCGGCTTCGGCGACGACCCGGAGACCGGCCAGCCCATCACCACGAGCGAGTGGATCGACCGGCTCGCTCCCAAGGCCCTCGCGGTCGTCGCGATCGGCACCTGCGCCACGTACGGCGGCATCCACGCCATGGCGGGGAACCCGACCGGAGCGATGGGCGTGCCGGACTATCTGGGATGGGACTGGAAGTCCCACGCCGGCATCCCGATCGTGTGCGTGCCCGGCTGCCCCATCCAGCCGGACAACTTCGCCGAGACGCTGACGTACCTGCTCTACCAGGCCGCAGGCTCCGCGCCCATGATCCCGCTGGACGACAAGCTCCGCCCCACCTGGCTGTTCGGCGCGACCGTGCACGAGGGCTGCGACCGGGCCGGCTACTACGAGCAGGGCCAGTTCGCGTCGACGTACGACTCGCCCAAGTGTCTGGTGAAGCTCGGCTGCTGGGGGCCGGTCGTCAAGTGCAACGTCCCCAAGCGCGGCTGGATGAACGGCGTCGGCGGCTGTCCGAACGTCGGCGGCATCTGCATCGCCTGCACGATGCCCGGCTTCCCGGACAAGTTCATGCCGTTCATGGACGAGCCTCCCGGCGGCAAGGTCTCCAGCGCCGCCAGCGGGGTGTACGGCTCCGTCATCCGCCGCCTGCGCACCATCACGGCCAGGACCGTGGACAAGGAACCGAAGTGGCGGCACACCGGCGAGCGGATCACGACCGGCTACCGGCCGCCCTGGTGACGGTCATGTCACCGCGGCGCACACCCCGCCAGACCCCCGCTCCACCCCGCTAGACCCCAACCAACCGCACTGTTCGCGAAGTCTAAGAGCTCACGAAGGGCACCACAACGACCATGGCACCTCCGGCGAAGACGACGGGTGACGGCTCCGGACTGGTGGAGATGGCCTGGGATCCCATCACCCGGATCGTGGGCAGTCTCGGCATCCACACCAAGATCGATTTCAAGCAGAAGCGCGTCGCGGAGTGCTACAGCACGTCCTCCGTCTTCCGCGGCTACAGCGTCTTCATGCGGGGCAAGGACCCCCGCGACGCGCACTTCATCACCAGCCGCATCTGCGGCATCTGCGGTGACAACCACGCCACCTGCTCCGTGTACGCGCAGAACATGGCGTACGGAGTGAAACCGCCGCACCTCGGCGAGTGGATCATCAACCTCGGCGAGTCCGCGGAGTACATGTTCGACCACAACATCTTCCAGGAGAACCTGGTCGGGGTCGACTACTGCGAGAAGATGGTCCGCGAGACCAACCCCGGGGTCCTGGAGCTGGCCGAGCGCACCGAGGCCCCGCACGCCGCCGAGCACGGCTACCGCACGATCGCCGACATCATGCGGTCGCTCAACCCCCTCGAAGGCGAGTTCTACCGGGAGGCGCTGCAGGTCAGCCGCTACACCCGGGAGATGTTCTGCCTGATGGAGGGACGGCACGTCCACCCCTCCACGCTCTACCCCGGAGGCGTCGGCACCGTCGCGTCGGTCCAGCTCTTCACCGACTACATGAGCCGGCTCATGCGGTACGTGGAGTTCATGAAGCGCGTCGTCCCGCTCCACGACGACCTCTTCGACTTCTTCTACGAGGCGCTGCCCGGCTACGAGGAGGTCGGCCGGCGCCGCGTCCTGCTCGGCTGCTGGGGCGCGCTCAACGACCCCGAGCACTGCGACTTCACCTACGCCAACATGACCGACTGGGGACGGAAGATGTTCGTCACCCCGGGCGTCGTCGTCGACGGCAAACTGGTGACCAACGACCTCACCGAGATCAACCTCGGCATCCGGATCCTGCTCGGCAGCTCGTACTACGAGGACTGGCAGGGGCAGGAGCAGTTCGTCACCCACGACCCGCTCGGCAACCCGGTCGACCCGCGCCACCCGTGGAACCAGCACACCATCCCGGCGCCGCAGAAGCGCAACTTCGACGACAAGTACAGCTGGGTCATGTCCCCCCGCTGGTTCGACGGCAAGGACCACCTGGCCCTGGACACCGGCGGCGGCCCCATCGCCCGCCTGTGGTCCACGGCCCTGTCCGGCCTCGTCGACATCGGCTACGTCAAGGCGACCGGACACAGCGTCGTCATCAACCTGCCCCGCACGATGACCAAGCCGGAGACCACCTTCGAGTGGAAGATCCCGCAGTGGAGCAACGCCCTGGAGCGCAACCGCGCCCGGACGTACTTCCAGGCCTACGCGGCTGCCGTCGCCCTGCACTGCGCCGAGAAGGGCCTGGAGGAGGTCCGCGCCGGACGCACCCAGACCTGGGAGAAGTTCGAGGTCCCCGACGAGTCCATCGGTGTCGGCTTCACCGAGGCCGTCCGCGGTGTCCTCTCGCACCACATGGTCATCCGCGACGGCAAGATCGCCAACTACCACCCGTACCCGCCCACCCCGTGGAACGCCTCCACCCGGGACACCTTCGGGACGCCCGGCCCGTACGAGGACGCCGTGCAGAACACGCCGATCTTCGAGGAGAACACCCCGGAGAACTTCAAGGGCATCGACATCATGCGCGCCGTGCGCAGCTTCGACCCCTGTCTGCCGTGCGGCGTCCACATGTACACGGGCAACGGCAGGACCGTGAAGTCGATGCACGTCCCCACCGGCCTGAGCGGTCTCGCCGGATGAGCGCGACCACCGCCGAACAGGCGGGTCGACGGGTCGAGGAAGTGCTGGACCGGCTGGCGGAGAACGGGGACGCGGAGGCCTGCGCGGCCGCCGAGGAAGTCGTCCGCGTGCTCATGGAGTTCTACGGAAGCGGCCTCGCCCGCGTCGTGGACCTCCTGGGCCGCCCCGCCGCCCGTCCCTCCGCCGGCCCGTCGACCGCCCAGGCCGCCCCGGCGGGCACGCAGCCCGCCGGCCCGCTGGACCCGCTGCTCGGGGACGAGCTCGTCGCGAGCCTGCTCACCCTGCACGGACTGCACCCCGAGGACGCGCAGACCCGGATCGGGCGCGCCCTGTCCACTCTGCCGCAGCCCGTGGAGAACGCCGGATTCGACGCGGAACGAGGGATGTTGCGGCTGCGCGTCACCGCGGCGTCCTCCGGCTCCGCGTCCAGCGGCTGCGGCTGTCCCAGCACACAGGAGTCCGTACGGCAGGCGGCCGTGGACGCCCTGGCGTGCTTCGCCCCCGAGGTGACCGACGTCGAGCTGGAACCCGCCGCTCCGCGCGAGCCGACCCTGCTCCAGATCGGCACGCGTCCGTCCCTCGCGGGCGCGGACGGCCGCTCCACGGCGGCCCTGTGAACGGGCCGCCGAACGGCGCCGTGCGGGCGCCGCGCCCCCCGGGCCTGCGCAGGTTCACCGCCCCACGGCCGCCGCGCGAGGAGCGCTGCGAACTGTGCGGGGCGCGCCTCGCCGACGAACGCCACCGGCACCTGGTGGACATCGACAAGCGGGCCCTGGCGTGCGCCTGCGGCCCGTGTGCGCAGCTCATGGACGGCTCCGGCGGCTCTCAGGGCCGCTTCCGGGCCGTCCCCGGCCGCTTCCTCGTCGATCCGGAGCACCGGATCGACGACCAGGCGTGGGAGTCGCTGCGGATCCCGGTCTCGGTGGCGTTCGTCTTCCGCAACTCCGCCCTCGACCGGCCCGTGGCGCTCTACCCGAGCCCCGCGGGCGCCACCGAGAGCGAGCTGGAGGAGGCGTCCTGGCGCTCAGTCCTCGACGCCACCCGGCTCGCCGCCCTCCTCGAACCCGATGTGGAGGCCCTGCTGCTGCGGCGCCACGAGGGCCGCACGGAGTGCTTCCTCGTGCCCATCGACCTCTGCTACGAACTGGTGGGCCGCATGCGACTGCTCTGGCAGGGCTTCGACGGCGGCGCGGAGGCGCGCGCCGATCTCGACGCCCTCTTCACCCATGTGCGCGGCCGGGCCCGCGAGCCGCAGGGGAGTCGGCCGTGACCGAGTTCTCCTTCAGCTGCACCGACGTCCGCGCCGACCCCTACGCGGCGGGTCCGACCCTCGTGTTCCGGCTGCGCATCACCGCCTCCGGCGGGACCCGCGTCCACGCCCTCGCGCTGCGCTGCCAGATCCGCGTCGAACCCGCCCGGCGCGGCTACGACGACTCCGAGGCCGAGGCGCTCGGCGACCTGTTCGGCGAACGCTCCCGCTGGGGCAGCAGCCTCAACCCGGTCCAGTTCGCCCAGGTCTCCGTCATGGTGCCCGGCTTCACCGACGAGATCGAGACCGACCTCGTCGTGCCGTGCACCTACGACACCGACATCGCCGCGTCCCGCTACTTCCGCGCGCTCTCCGGCGGCGACGTGCCTCTGCTCCTGTTGTTCTCCGGCACCGCGTTCACCGGCGCCGGCGGCTTCCATGTCGAACCCGTGCCCTGGGACAAGGAGATCTCCCACCGGATGCCCGTGAAGGTCTGGCGGGAGATGATCGACCAGCACTTCCCCGGCTGCGGCTGGCTCCGGCTCCCCGCCGACACCATGGACGCCCTGCTCGCCTACCGGTCGAGGAACGCCCTCCCCTCCTGGCAGGCCACCGTCGAGACCCTGCTCGAAGCGGCGGGGGAGAGGACACGATGACCACCGTCGCCTTCACCCCCGGCACCGAGGCGCGGTTCGCCGTCGCCCGGCACGTCGCCGACGCCGTCCTCTTCGAGGGGTACGTGCTCTACCCGTACCGCGCGTCCGCCGCGAAGAACCGCCTCCGCTGGCAGTTCGGGGTCCTCGTGCCGCCGTCCTGGAGCGCGGCCGCCGAGGAGCACGACTTCCAGCACACCGAGTGCCTCATCGAGCCCAGGACCGGCGCCGAACTCGCCGTGGAGGTCCGCTTCCTGCGCGCCCAGCGCCGCACCGTCGAGGAGCTCCGCGCGGACGGGACGTTCGCCCCCACCGCCGAACTCCGCCTGGCCGACCGCGTCCTGGTGGCCTGGGACGAAGGCGTCGAGGAGCGGGTCGCCCTCGTCGTCCCGGTCGGCGACCTGGCGGGCGACGGCACCGCCCTGCCGTTCACCCGCCCCGCCGCCGAGGAGACCGAGGACGTCACCGACGCCGACGGACGCCTCCTCGGGCGGCTGGTGCGCCGGCGCGAGGAGATCAGCGGCACGCTGCGCATCTCGGCGACCGAACTCGACGGCCCGTACCGCGTCCAGCGGCTCTCGGTCACCGTGGAGAACACCAGTGCCTGGACCGCGGAGCCGGCCGCCGACCGCCACGCGGCGCTGCCGTACTCGCTGGTCGCCACCCACACGCTGCTCCGGCTCGACGGCGGTTCGTTCCTCTCGATGACCGATCCGCCGGAGTGGGCGAAGGGCGCCGTCGCGGCCTGCCGCAACCTCCACACCTGGCCCGTTCTGGCCGGTGAACCAGGACGCGACGACCTGATGCTCTCCTCGCCGATCATCCTCGAGGACCACCCCGCCATCGCACCCGAAAGTCCCGGAGCCCTCTACGACGCCACCGAGATCGACGAGATCCTCGCCCTGCGCACCGCCGCCCTCACCGACGAGGAGAAGCGCGAGGCCCGGGGGACGGACGCCCGCGCCGCGGCCGTGATCGAGCTGGCGGACACCATGCCGCCCGAGGTGCTCGAACGCCTCCACGGAGCGGTACGCAGCCTCCAGAGCGTCACCGGACCCAAGGAACCGGACGTCGACGTCCTGCGCCCCGACACCCCCTGGTGGGACCCCGGCGGCGACACCGGCGTCGATCCGGGGCGCGACCACGTCCTCGTCGACGGACGCGCCGTCCGTGCGGGCAGCAGGGTCGTCCTGCGCCCGGGTCTGCGCCGCAGCGACGCCCAGGACCTCTTCCTCGACGGGCGCACCGCCCTGGTCGAAGCCGTCCTGCACGACGTCGACGGAGGGGTGCACATCGCCGTGACCGTCGAGGACGACCCGGGCGCTGACATCCGCCGCGAACAGGGCCGGTTCCTCTACTTCCAGCCCGACGAGGTCGACGTGCTGGAGGACGCGTGAGCGGGCAGCCGGCGCCGGGCGCCGCCGGCACCCCCGCCGCCCCGGCGGCTCGCACCCTCGTGGCCGGGGTCGGCAACATCTTCCTCGGCGACGACGGCTTCGGGGTCGAGACCGTCCGGCGGCTCACCCGGGAGGACCTTCCCCCGCACGTCGAGGTGGCCGACGTCGGCGTCCGCGGTGTCCACCTCGCGTACCAGCTCCTCGACGGCTGGGACACCCTCGTCCTCGTCGACGTCACCGCACGCGGCGGCGCACCGGGGACGCTGTACCTGATCGACGCCTCGGACGCCGCCGGACGGAGCTCCGCCCAGGAGCCCGCACCCCTCGACGGCCACCGGATGACGCCCGACGCCGTCCTCGCCCTGCTCGACACCCTGTGTGCGGGAACCGGAGCCGCGCCCCCGCGCCGGATCTTCGTCGTCGGCTGCGAACCCGCCGCCCTCGACGAGGGCATCGGGCTCACCCCGCAGGTCGCCGCCGCGGTGCCCGAGGCGGTGCGCATGGTGACCGAGCTGGTCCGCCAGGAAGCCGTCGTATGAACACCGAAACGGAGAGCACCATGTCCAAGAACGTCGTCGGCACCGCCGCCGCAGTCACCGCCGCCCTGGCCGCCGTGGCCGTCGTGGTGGGAGTCCTTCCCGACCTCCGGCGCTACCTGCGCATCAGCAGGATGTGACACCGGAACCCGGCACCGGCGGCGGGCCGGTGGCCTCGGCTGCACCGAACGGACGACACCGCCGTGCGATCCCGGCGCGCCGGGCCGACCCCGCCGCCCGCCCGTCCTCTAATGGCGCCCGAGAGACACCCCGCGTCCAGGACGGAGACCGATGCACGAGATGTCCGTGGCGGTCGCCGTCGTCGACCAGGTCGAGGCGGCGGCGCGGTCCCGCGGCGCCGTCGGTGTCAGCAGCATCCGGCTGGACGTGGGCGAGCTGGCGGGTGTCGTCGGCGAGGCCCTCGCCTTCTGCTTCGAACTCGCCTGCGCCGGAACCGTCGTCGAGGGCGCCGAGCTGATCACCCGTACTGTCCCGGGCACGGCGCGCTGCGCGCCGTGCGCCGAGGACTGGCCGGTCGGCATGCCTCCGCAGCTGCTCTGCCCCGGCTGCGGTGCCGCGGCCGACGAACTCGTCTCCGGCCGCGAACTCCGGATCAGGGAAGTCCGCTGGGCCGACCCCGAGACGGCCGGCGAACGACGCCCCCAACCGATCACCGAGGAGAGCTGAGCATGTGCCGAGCCGTCGATCTCCAGCGCGCCGTCCTCGCCAAGAACGAGGCAGCGGCACAGATCCTGCGCACCGAACTCACCGCCCGCGGCACCGCCGTCGTCAACCTGCTCTCCAGCCCCGGCAGCGGTAAGACCGCCCTGCTGGAGCGTGAACTGCGCCTCGCCGGCGAACGAGGCGTCAGTGCGGCCGCGCTCACCGCGGACCTGGCGACCGAGAACGACGCCCGGCGGCTGGCCCGGTCGGGGGCTCCGGTCAAGCAGGTGCTCACCGACGGCCTCTGCCATCTGGAGGCCGACATGGTCGCCCGGCACCTGCACGACTGGCTGCCCGAGACCACCCGGCTGCTGTTCGTCGAGAACGTCGGCAACCTCGTCTGCCCCGCCGGCTACGACCTGGGCGAGACCCTCCGGGTCGTCCTCGCCTCGGTCACCGAGGGGGAGGACAAGCCCCTGAAGTACCCGACGGCGTTCGGCCTCGCGCAGCTGGTGATCGTCACCAAGACGGACATGGCCGACGCCGCCGAGTTCGACGAGGCCGCCTTCCGCCGGAACGTGGAGCAGGTCAACCCCGGTGTCGAGGTCGTCCTCAGCTCCGTGCGCGACGGCCGGGGCGCCGGCGCCCTGCTGGACCGCGCGCTCGCGGCGGCCGAGGGGAACCGCGTCCACACCCCGGTGATGGCCCAGGCCGGCGCGTGACCACGGCACGGCCCGGAACCGCGCCCGACACGGCCCCACGGCGCAGCCGGGTGGTCGTCCGCGGTGTCGTGCAGGGGGTCGGGTTCCGGCCCTTCGTCTACGCCCTCGCCACCGGGCTGCGCCTCTCCGGCCACGTCACCAACACGGCCGACGGCGTCGTCGCCGAGGTCGAGGGCGACCCGGCGGACGTGGCGGCCTTCTGCGCCCGCATCGCCCCCGACGCTCCGCCGCTGGCCCGGGTGGAGTCCGTGGAAGCGGCGGATGTGGCCGCGAGCGGCGGCAGCGGCTTCACGATCGTCCCCTCCCGCCAGGGCGGCGCCGTCCGCACGCTCGTCCCGCCGGACACCGCCACCTGCGCCGACTGCCTCACGGAGCTCGCCGACCCGGCCGACCGGCGTCACCTCCACCCGTTCATCACGTGCACCCACTGCGGGCCCCGGTTCACCATCGTCACGGGCATGCCCTACGACCGGGTCCACACCACCATGGCCGGCTTCCCGATGTGCCCGGACTGCGCCCGCGAGTACGCGGATCCGGCCGACCGCCGCTTCCACGCCCAACCCGTCGCCTGCCCGGCCTGCGGCCCCCGCCTGAGACTGGTCACGCCCGCCGGAGCCGGGTCCCGTACCGGCACGGAAGCGGCTGCCGAGGTCGGCTCAGACCCCCTCGCCGAGGTCGGGTCCGACTCCGTTGCCGAAGTCGGCTCCGACCCCGTCGCCGACGCGCGTCGGATGCTCGCGGCGGGCGCGATCCTGGCCGTCAAGGGTCTCGGGGGCTACCACCTCGCCTGCGACGCCACCAACCCCGACGCCGTGGCCGAACTGCGCCGTCGCAAGGCGCGCGGTGACAAACCGTTCGCGATGATGGCGGCCGACCTCGCCGACATCGAGCCCCTCGTCCACCTCGGCCCGCTCGAACGCGACCTCCTCACCGGGAGCGTCCGGCCCGTCGTCCTTCTGCGGCGCCGCGAGCACGCACGGCCGCGCCCCGGGGCCGCCCCGGCGCAGGCGGTGGCACCCGGCAGCCCGGACCTCGGCTTCATGCTCCCGTACACCCCCGTCCACCACCTGCTCCTCGGCCTGGGCTCAGCGGACGGGGAGGGACCGCGGCTGCTGGTCATGACCAGCGGCAACCTCTCGGGCGAACCCATCGTCACCGACGACGACGAGGCGCTCACCCGACTCGCCGGCCTGGCCGACGCCTGGCTGCTGCACGACCGCGCCATCCACGTGCCCTGCGACGACTCCGTCGTCCGCGTCTGCGACGGCGAACCGCTGACACTGCGGCGGTCGCGGGGGTACGCCCCGCTGCCCGTGACGCTGCCCGTCGAGGTCGCTCCCGCGCTCGCCGTGGGAGGGGACCTGAAGAACGCGTTCTGTCTCGGCGAGGGACGCCAGGCATGGCTCTCCGCCCACATCGGCGACATGGACGACCTCGCGACGCAGCTCGCCCTCGCCTCCGCCGAGCGGCAGCTGGAGTCCATCACGGGCGTACGCCCCGGCCGGATCGCCACCGACCGCCACCCCGCGTACCGGTCCGCCCGCTGGGCGCGCGGCCAGGCCGCCGGACGCCCCGTCGTTCCCGTGCAACACCACCACGCGCACGTCGCGGCGGCGATGGCCGAGAACGGCCTCGACGGTACGCGACCGGTCATCGGCGTGGCCTTCGACGGCACGGGCTACGGCCTGGACGGCGCCGTATGGGGCGGCGAGTTCCTCGTGGCGGACTACGCCGGGTTCTCACGCTTCGCGCACCTGGCCTACGTTCCGCTCCCCGGTGGAGACGCGGCCGTACGCCGGCCCTACCGGATGGCCCTGGCCCATCTGCTGGCCGCGGGCCTGGCCGCCGACCCGGGACTGTCGTGCACCCGGGCCTGCCCGTCCGCAGAACTCTCCGTACTCACCCGGCAGTTGACGCGCGGGCTGAACTGCGTGCCCACGTCCAGCATGGGGCGCCTCTTCGACGCCGTCTCCTCCCTCGCGGGGATCTGCCACCACGCCGGCTACGAGGCCCAGGCCGCGATCGAGCTGGAGGCCGCGGCCCTGCGCGAGACCGCCGTCGCGGAGGACGGACGCTACGTCTTCCGGTCGGGCCGCCGCAGGACCGGTGAACCGATCGCCGCCGACCCCGCGCCCCTGCTGGCGGCGGTGGTCGAGGACGTGCTCGGCGGCACCCCCGCCGCCGTGGTCGCGGCGCGGTTCCACCATGCCGTGGCGCGCTGGGTCCGTACGGTCTGCGCCGCCGCGCGGAGCGAGACCGGAGTGGAGACGGTCGCCCTGACCGGGGGAGTGTTCGCCAACGTGGTGCTCTCCTCCGCCTGTGCCCGAGGACTGCGGGACGACGGCTTCACCGTGCTGCGCCACCGCAGGATCCCGCCGAACGACGGCGGCCTGGCCCTCGGCCAGCTCGTCGTGGCCGCCCGCACCGAGGACCACTCGGGGGGCGCGGGCGCCATGGACCACTCGGGGGGCGCGGGCGTCGCGGACCGACCCGCGGCCGTCCCCGGCACGCCACGACGAGAGCGACAGTGAGGAGACACCCATGTGCCTGGCGGTACCCGGAAAGGTGCTGGACGTAGAGGACCGGGACGGCACCCGGATGGCCACGGTCGACTTCGGCGGCGTGGTCAAGGAGGTGTGCCTGGAGTACCTGCCGGACCTGCAGCCCGGTGAGTACGCGATCGTCCATGTGGGGTTCGCCCTGCAGCGTCTGGACGAGGAGTCGGCCAGGAGGACGCTGGAGCTGTTCGAGACGCTCGGCATGCTCCAGGAGGAGTTCGGCGACCCGTGGGAGTCGGCCGCCGGAGCGACGGTAGACGACGAGCGGCCGGCGCACGAGGGCGTGGCCGGAGAGGTGCGGCGGTGAAGTACATCGACGAGTTCCAGGACCCCGAGCTGGCCAGGAGGCTGCTCGACGAGATCCGCGCGACGGTGACGCGGCCCTGGGCGCTGATGGAGGTCTGCGGTGGTCAGACCCATACCATCATCCGGCACGGGATCGACCAACTGCTGCCCGAGGAGGTGGAGTTGATCCACGGCCCGGGCTGTCCGGTGTGCGTGACGCCGCTTGAGGTGATCGACAAGGCGCTGGAGATCGCGTCCCGGCCGGGCGTGATCTTCTGCTCGTTCGGGGACATGCTGCGGGTGCCCGGCACCGACCGCGACCTGTTCCAGGTCCGCGGGCAGGGCGGTGACGTCCGGGTCGTCTACTCGCCGCTCGACGCGCTGCGGATCGCCGAGCAGAACCCGGATCGCGAAGTGGTCTTCTTCGGCATCGGGTTCGAGACGACGGCTCCGCCCAACGCGATGACGGTCCATCAGGCACGCAAGCTGGGCATCCGCAACTTCAGCCTGCTCGTCTCCCACGTCCGGGTGCCCCCGGCGATCGAGGCGATCATGAACTCCCCCGACTGCCGCGTCCAGGGCTTCCTCGCGGCGGGGCACGTGTGCAGCGTGATGGGCACGGCCGAGTACCCCGAACTCGCGGAACGCCACCGGGTGCCGATCGTCGTGACCGGCTTCGAGCCGCTGGACATCCTCGAAGGCGTAAGGCGCACTGTCCGCCAGCTGGAGCGCGGGGATCACACCGTCGAGAACGCCTATCCGCGGGCGGTGCTCGCCGAGGGCAACCCGGCCGCGCGGGCGATGCTGGACGACGTCTTCGAGGTCACGGACCGCGCGTGGCGCGGGATCGGGGTCATCCCGGACAGCGGCTGGAAGCTGTCGGAACGGTACCGGGCGTACGACGCCGAGCACAGGTTCTCCGTCGAGGGGATCACCACGCGCGAACCGGCAGAGTGCCGGAGCGGCGAGGTGCTGCAGGGGCTGCTCAAGCCCCACGAGTGCGAGGCGTTCGGTACGACCTGCACCCCGCGCTCCCCGCTGGGCGCGACGATGGTCTCCAGCGAGGGGGCGTGCGCCGCGTACTACCTCTACCGGCGGCTCGACCTCGGCACCCCGGCGCGGACGTCGCCGGCACAGAAGTCTCCGGCAGAGAAGTCCGCCGCCCTGGAGGGAAGTTCCGTTGTCTGAGCTGATGCGCGACACCGCTCCGGGCCAGGCGCCCGACCTGCTCGCCTGGACGTGTCCGGCGCCGCTGCGGGACCAGCCGCGTGTGGTGATGGGCCACGGCGGGGGAGGCGCCCTCTCCGCCGAACTGGTCGAGCAGATCTTCGCGCCCGCCTTCGGCGGACCCTCGCTCTCGGTCACCACCGACGCCGCGACCGTCGAACTCGGCGGCGCCCGGCTGGCGTTCTCCACCGACTCCTTCGTGGTGCGTCCCCTGTTCTTCCCCGGGGGCAGCATCGGCGACCTGGCCGTCAACGGCACGGTGAACGACCTCGCCATGAGCGGCGCCCGCGCGGCCTATCTGTCCTGCGGGTTCATCCTGGAGGAGGGCGTGGAGACCGATGTCGTGACCCGCGTCGCCCAGGCGCTCGGCGCGGCGGCGCGCGCGGCGGGCGTGGAGGTGGTCACCGGGGACACCAAGGTGGTCGAGGCAGGCCACGGCGACGGCATCTACATCAACACCTCCGGCGTGGGTCTCATCCCTGCCGGGGTCGATCTCCGCCCGCAGCGCGTCGTACCCGGCGACGTGGTGATCGTCAGCGGCCCGATCGGCGTGCACGGCGTGGCGATCATGAGCGTGCGCGAGGGCCTGGAGTTCGGGGTCGAGATCGAGAGCGACTGCGCCGCGCTCGGCGGCCTGGTCGAGGCGATGCTCGCGGTCACCCCGGACCTGCACGTGCTGCGTGACCCCACGCGCGGGGGGCTCGCCGCCTCGCTCAACGAGATCGCGGCCGCGTCGGGCACCGGAGTCGTCGTACGGGAGCGGGACGTCCCCGTCCCGGACCCCGTGGCGAACGCGTGCGCGGTGCTCGGCCTCGATCCGATGTACGTGGCGAACGAGGGCAAGCTGGTGGCCTTCGTCCCGCGCGAGCACGCCAACGCCGTACTCGCCGCGATGCGCGCGCACCCGCTGGGCGCGGGAGCGGCTGTGATCGGGGAGGCCGTCGAGGCGCATCCCGGCATGGTGGTCGCCCGTACCGGCCTCGGTGGTACGCGTGTGGTGGACATGCCGCTCGGGGAGCAGCTGCCCCGGATCTGCTGAAGGTCAGCCGCGGGCGCGGCGGTGGCGCGAGGTGTCGAGGGTCCAGGTGTGGGTGCAGTTCGGGCACTGCAGGTGGACCCGAGGCCCCTTGTTGGAGATCAGGTAGCGCCAGTGCTCCGAGCAGTTGCGGCGCTCGCCACAGGGCGTGCAGTCGCGCGCGTCGTCGCATCCGGGGCAGGCGACCCAGGCGCGGCGGGCCCGGTCGGCGTGGGGATCAATGGGAAGACGCACGACCCGGCTCCTCTCCCGGCAGCACACCCTCCGACACGAGCATGGCGTGGATCCGCTGCTGCTCCTCGTCCAGACCGGAGTAGAGCAGGGCGTACGCGGCCTGCTCCTCCCGCAGCACGGCCACGGGGTCCCAGTCGGGCCCCAGCGCCGCCACGACCTCGGCCCGGCGGCGGGCCTCCTCAAGGGTGAGGTCGATGGTGAAGGTGACGTGGTCGGGATCGGTGTCGTGGCTCATGGGAGGTGCTTTCGACGGCGCTCTCGGAGGAAATCCGAAAATCGGACAGGTTCTGCCACGTGTATCAGAGGGGTCAGGGGGTGCGGAAGGGGCGGGTCGCGCGGTGAGACGGGGTCGGAGGCGCGAAGCGGTACCCCGAATCCGGCGGACGAGGCGCCCCAGGGCACGGATCGAGGGATCGGGACGCCCCGCAGGAGGCCGGCGGCCGATCTCCACGCGGCAGGTTGGTGTGTCGCATCTCATGCGAAACCGGTCACCCGGACCGTGGTGACCACGTCTGTCCGAGCCGCCCGCGGGCAGTCTTGCGGATCTCGCAACTCCGCCGATTCGGGGGCAAGATCGTTGTAGTGTCCGCGCCATGACTACGGACACCACCGACGCGGAATGCCTTGCCCTCACCCGCTCACTGCGCCGCCGGGGCGCGATCGTCCTCGCTGTCTTCGCCCTGGTCTGGGCGCTCGCCGGCGGCTCGGGCATATCGGCGGCACCGATGTCGGTCGCGGTCGGCGTCGTCGCCGCCCTCGTGACGGCCGGCGCGGTGGTGCTCGCGTTCCGGGGCACGGCGGGCCCCGTCACGAGACCGGTGCGGCTGCCGGAGAAGTGGAACCGGGGGGTCGGCATGGTCAACATGGCCGAGCTGGTGGCGATCTTCGTGGTGATCGCCGAGTCGAACGCCTCGGGTCACCCGGAGTTCATCCCCGTCGGCATCTGCCTCGTCGTGGGCCTGCACTTCTTCCCGCTGGCCCGGCTCTTCGACCAGGGGCAGTACAAGTGGACCGCGATCTTCCTGACGGTGGTCGCGCTGGTGGGGCTCGTGGTCCTGGCGGCCGGAACCACGGCGGAGACGGTCCGCACGGTGGTGGGTCTGGGGGCGGCGGTCGTCCTGTGGGCCTCGTCCTTCCACGTGGCCCTGCGCGGCTGACGTCCGAACCCGTTCGGCACAGCCGCGCCCGTGTTCGCGTCGTACGGGCCGCCGTGCGGGGTAGATCGCGGCCCTGCGCCGAAAACCCTCGGTCGCCCTGACGATCGCCACCGAGGCCCACCCGCCGACGATCCTGCTGCTCCGCCGCGAGGCGCTGGACGTGGTCGACGGCACCCCGGACGAGTTCTTCCGGTCGAGCGGCAGCTACGAGATGACCGCCGGGCAGCGGGCGGAGTGGGAGACCGAGGTCCGATCGCCTACGTCCGCATGGTCCGGATCGTGGTGAGCCCGACATGGGCGAAGCTGATCGACTTCGAGACGACGCTGCCGAGCGCGGTCGAGGAACTGCTGAGACGCCGCGAGGAACGCGGCGGCGCGTGACACACGTGTCGCTGTGGGCCTCTCCGGAATTCCGGCCGCCCGGCGACCGCCCCCTCCACCGCAGAGCTCGGAGCTATGGTGGGCCGGCGGGTGAGGCCGACAGGCGGAGCGGTTGGGGTGGGCATGGGTGGATGGGTCACGGCTGTGAGCCGGAATGGCACGTATGCGTTCAGCAAGCCGAACCGGGAGTCCGTCACGCTGGTGGCCGGGCTCGGGGTCGAGGGGGACGTGCATGCCGGGGAGACCATCCGGCATCAGTTCCGCATGACGTACGAGCCGGACCTGCCCAACCTGCGCCAGGTCCATCTGATGCACGAGGAGCTCTTCGACGAGCTGGCCCGCAAGGGTTTCGACGTCGCGGCCGGGCAACTCGGGGAGAACGTCACCACGCGGGGCGTGGACCTGTTGGGTCTGCCCACCGGCGCCCTTCTCCACCTCGGAGCGCAGGCGGTGGTCGAGGTGACGGGCCTGCGCAACCCGTGCGCGAAGATCAACGACTTCCGGAGGGGCCTGCTCGCCGAGGTCTTCGAACTGGACCCCGGGTCGGGAGAGTTCACCTTCAAGTCCGGCGTCATGGGTGTCGTCCGCCATGGCGGCCCGGTCCGCCCGCACGACCGCGTCGAGGTCGAACTCCCTCCCGGCCCGCACCGTCCCCTCGAGCGCGTCTAGGTTCCGCCTCCGATCGGAGCACCGGCGGACGCCGTGCACGTGGCGATGCCCTGGTCGGCCGCCCGGACGCGGGCGGCCGACCAGGGCATCAGGTCCCGCCGGCTCAGGCGAGGTCGAACCGGTCGAGGTTCATCACCTTGTCCCACGCCGCCACGAAGTCGCGTACGAACTTCTCGCTCGCGTCCTCGGAGGCGTACACCTCCGAGATCGCGCGGAGCTGGGAGTGCGAACCGAAGACGAGGTCGACGGCGGTCGCGGTCCATTTGACGTCGCCCGTGGCGCGGTCCCGGCCCTCGAAGACGTTCTCCGTCGAGGCAGACGGCTTCCACTCCGTGTCCATGTCGAGCAGATTGACGAAGAAGTCGTTCGTCAACGCCTCCGGCCTGTCCGTGAACACACCGTGCCCGGACTGCTTGAAGCCGGTGTTCATCGCCCGCATGCCGCCGGTCAGCACCGTCATCTCCGGAGCGGTCAGCGTCAGCAGGTTGGCGCGGTCGAGCATGAGGGTCTCCGGCGACAACTTCTCGCCGGCCCGCAGATAGTTGCGGAACCCGTCCGCCCTCGGTTCGAGCACCGCGAACGACTCCACGTCCGTCTGCTCCTGCGAGGCGTCCGTCCGCCCCGGAGCGAACGGCACCGTCACGTCGTGCCCCGCGTTCTTCGCGGCCCGCTCGACGGCCGCGCAGCCGCCGAGGACGATCAGGTCGGCGAGCGAGACCTTCTTGCCGCCGGACTGGGCGCCGTTGAAGTCCTGCTGGATCCGTTCGAGGCCGCGCACCACCTCGGCCACCTCGGGCAGGTCGTTGACCTCCCAGTCCTTCTGCGGCGCGAGCCGGAGCCGTGCCCCGTTCGCCCCGCCGCGCTTGTCGGTGCCGCGGAAGCTCGCCGCCGCCGCCCACGCGGCCCCGGCCAGCTGGGAGACCGAGAGCCCCGAGTCGAGGATCCGGCGCTTGAGGTCGGCGATGTCCGCGTCCCCGACGAGCTCGTGGTCGACCGCGGGCACGGGGTCCTGCCACAGCTGCGACTCGGGAATCCACGGGCCCAGGTAGCGCGAGACGGGTCCCATGTCACGGTGCAGCAGCTTGTACCATGCCTTCGCGAACGCCTCCGCGAGGAGTTCGGGGTTCTCGTGGAAGCGCTTCGAGATGGGTGCGTAGACCGGATCCATCTTCAGCGACAGGTCCGTCGTCAGCATCATGGGCGCGTGGCTCTTCGACCGGTCGTGGGCGTCGGGCACCGTGCCCTGCGCCGCCGGATCCGTGGGCGTCCACTGCTTGGCCCCGGCCGGGCTGGTCGTCAGCTCCCACTCGTACCGGAACAGGTTGTCCAGGTAGCCGTTGTCCCACTTCGTCGGCTCCGAGGTCCAGGCGCCCTCCAGACCGCTGGTGATCGTGTCGGCGCCCTTGCCGGTGCCGGACGTGTTCCGCCAGCCGATGCCCTGCTGCTCGATGGGGGCGGCCTCGGGCTCGGGTCCCACGTACGAGGGATCCACGGCGCCGTGGCACTTGCCGAACGTGTGGCCGCCGACGATGAGCGCCACCGTCTCCTCGTCGTTCATCGCCATGCGTCCGAACGTCTCGCGGATGTCGCGCGCCGCGGCGATCGGGTCCGGATTGCCGTTGGGGCCCTCCGGGTTGACGTAGATCAACCCCATCTGCACGGCGCCGAACGGACCGGTCAGTTCCCTGTCGCCGCTGTAGCGCTCGTCGCCGAGCCAGGTGTCCTCCGGGCCCCAGAAGATCTCCTCGGGCTCCCAGATGTCCTCCCGACCGAAGCCGAATCCGAAGGTCTTGAACCCCATCGACTCCATGGCGCAGTTGCCGGCGAAGACCAGGAGGTCGGCCCAGGAGATCTTCCGCCCGTACTTCCGCTTCACCGGCCAGAGCAGACGGCGCGCCTTGTCGAGGCTCGCGTTGTCCGGCCAGCTGTTCAGCGGGGCGAAACGCTGGGCGCCGGAGCCGCCGCCGCCCCGGCCGTCCTCGATGCGGTACGTGCCCGCCGCGTGCCAGCTCATGCGGATGAAGAGCGGCCCGTAGTGGCCGTAGTCGGCGGGCCACCAGTCCTGCGACGTCGTCATCACGTCGATGACGTCCCGCTTCAGCGCGTCGACGTCGACGGTCGCGAACTCCTTCGCGTAGTCGAAGTCGCCGTCCATCGGGCTGGACTGCGGCGAGTGCGTGTGGAGGACCTGAAGGTCGAGCTGATTCGGCCACCAGTCCCGGTTCGTCCTGGGGCGATCCGGCGTAGGGGTGGGGGAGGGAATTACCGGGTTTTCGCTTTCGCTGCCGGACACGTCCGTCCTTCTTCCTGTCTCGTGATTTCCTGCAGGTGGCGTCCGTATGGTCGCGCACGGGGGACCGCACCGCACGGGAACACGCAGGGCACGCCCAGGTATGGCGCGGCGGAAAAGCGGCCGGGGCACGCCGGAAAAGGGGCTTCGCGGGCGGCGGATCGCTGCTTCGGTGGTTGTGCCGCCCCGGGAGTGGGACGCTGATAGAAAGCTGGGGGCCCGCTCCGAGGAGAACCGGGAGGGCACAATGGGACGTGATGTCCCGGCGCTGGAGTTCACCCGTGAAGACCGCCGCCGGTTCCGGAACAAGACGCACTCGTGCCTCGACGTGTTCGCGCGGATGCTGCGCGAGTCGAGGTTCGATTTCGAACGGCCGCAGGTCGGTCTGGAAATCGAACTGAATCTCGTGGACGCCACCGGCGAGCCCGCCATGCGCAGCACGGAGGTTCTGGACGCGATAGCGGATCCCTCCTGGTCGACCGAGCTGGGCCGGTTCAATCTGGAGATCAACGTCGAGCCGAGGCGGCTCACCGCGGGCGGCCCCGACTCCTGGGAGCAGGAGATCCGCGACGCGCTCAACCATGCCGAGCAGAAGGCCGCGGAGATAGGCGCCCATCTCGTCATGATCGGCATTCTGCCGACGCTGGAGCTGAAGGACGCGGGCCCCGACTCGCTCTCCGAGAATCCGCGGTACCGCCTGCTGAACGAGCAGATCTTCTCCGCGCGCGGCGAGGACCTGCTGATCTCGGTTGACGGAGTGGAGCGACTGCGGACCTACGCGGAGACCATCACGCCGGAGGCGGCGTGCACCAGCACGCAGTTCCACCTCCAGGTCTCGCCGGACGAGTTCGCGGAGTACTGGAACGCCGCGCAGGCCATCGCCGGCGTGCAGGTGGCCCTGGCGGCGAACTCGCCGTTCCTGTTCTCCAAGGAGCTGTGGCGCGAGACGCGCATCCCGCTCTTCGAGCAGGCCACCGACACCAGGCCGGACGAGATCAAGGTGCAGGGCGTACGGCCCCGGGTCTGGTTCGGCGAGCGGTGGATCACCTCCGTCTTCGACCTGTTCGAGGAGAACACGCGGTACTTCCCCGCCCTGCTGCCGCTCTGCGACGACGAGGACCCGGAGGAGATGCTCGAGCGCGGCGAAACACCGGGCCTGGGCGAGCTCACCCTGCACAACGGGACGGTCTACCGATGGAACCGCCCCGTCTACGCCGTCGTCGACGGTGTGCCGCATCTGCGGGTGGAGAACCGGGTGCTGCCCGCCGGCCCCACGGTCGCCGACGTGCTGTCGAACGGCGCCTTCTACTACGGGCTCGTCCGCGCCCTCGTCGACGAGGACCGGCCGGTCTGGTCGCGGATGTCGTTCGCGGCGGCGGAGGACAACCTCCACGCCGCGGCCCGGTACGGGATCGACGCCCAGCTGTACTGGCCCGGCATGGGCGAGGTCCCGGCGACCGAGCTGGTCCTGCGGCGGCTGCTGCCGCTGGCCGACCGCGGTCTCGAGCGGCTGGGCATGGACGCGGGCTGGCGGGAGCCGCTCCTCGGCATCATCGAGCAGCGCTGCGTGACCGGCCGTAACGGCGCCGTATGGCAGTCCGAGATGTTCCACCACATCCAGGACATCGCCCACGCGGACCGCCACCAGGCGCTCCGGCGGATGACCCAGCAGTACATCGAGTACATGCATCTGAACGCTCCGGCCCACACCTGGCCGGTCGAGTGAGACCGCCCCAACGACCTTTCGGAGGGCGGACGACGTGACGCGCCCGGAGTGGCTCCTGAACAAGGGCGAACGCGGTAACGACGCCACGTGCCTCGACAGCCGCCGCCCGGACGGAAAGGCCTGGTCGCAGGGGAACGAGGCGCGCCCTCTGGTGCACGGTGCGGTCTACTTCCGGGAGCTGCTGGCGGCCGTCCGCGTCATGCGCCGCGGTGACCTGCTGCTCTTCACCGACTGGCGCGGCGATCCCGACGAACGGCTCGCCGGACCCGGTACCGAGATCGGCGCGGTGCTCAGCCGCGCGGCGAGACGCGGAGTCGTCGTGAAGGGGCTGGTGTGGCGCTCCCACCTGGACGGTCTGCGGTTCAGCGAGGAGGAGAACCGGCACCTCGGCGCCGTGATCGAGGAGGCGGGCGGAGAGTGCCTGCTCGACCTGCGCGTACGGCCCGGAGGCTCGCACCACCAGAAGCTGGTGGTGCTGCGGCACCCCGGCCGCCCGGAGCTCGACGTGGCGTACGTGGGCGGCATCGACCTCTGCCACAACAGGAACGACGATGCCGCCCACCGGGGCGACCGCCAGTCCCTGCCCATGGCCGCCGCCTATGGTCCGCACCCGCCGTGGCACGACGTCCAGCTCGCCCTCCGCGGCCCGGTCGTCGGCGATGTCGAGGCCGTGTTCCGGGAGCGCTGGGACGACCCCGCTCCGCTCAGCCGCAGCCCGCTCACCCGGCTCCGGGAGCTGGTGCACCGGGAGGACACCTCGGCGGGCACGCTGCCGCCGCAGGAACCCGACCCGGCGCCCTGCGGTACGCACACCGTGCAGCTCCTGCGCACGTACCCGAACCGGCTGCTGCGCGGCTACCCCTTCGCACCCGACGGCGAACGGAGCATCGCCCGGGGGTACCTCAAGGCGCTGCGCAGGGCCCGTGCGCTGATCTACGTCGAGGACCAGTACCTGTGGTCCCCGAGGGTGGTCGCCGGCTTCGCCCGCGCGTTGGCCCGGCAACCCGATCTGCTGATGATCGGCGTCGTCCCCTCGGTCCCGGAGCAGGACGGCCGGTTCTCGCTGCCCATGAACCTGATCGGACGCGTCGAGGCGCTGGACGAGCTGCGCCGCGCGGGCGGTGACAGGGTCGCGGTGTACGGAGTGGAGAACCGGGCGGGGACCCCCGTCTACGTGCACGCGAAGGTGTGCGTGATCGACGACGTCTGGGCCTCCGTGGGCTCCGACAACATCAACCTCCGCTCCTGGACGCACGACTCCGAGCTCAGCTGCGCCGTCGTCGACGAGACCACGGACCCGCGGCGGCCGCGGGACCCCGGCGGTCTCGGCGACGGCGCGCGGGTCTTCGCCCGCGAGCTGCGCCTGGAGCTGATGGGTGAGCACCTGGACGTGGAAGGTACGGCCAGGCAGCGGGCGGCCGCCGCGGGCGCGCTCTGCGACCCCGCGTTCGCCTTCGCCGCCTTCGAGAAGGCGGCGGCCGACCTGGACGGCTGGCACGCGCGGGGCCGTCGTGGACCACGGCCGCCGGGCCGGCTGCGCCGTTACGCCGCCCCGGATCTGCCCGCCGCCCAGCGGGTGTCGGCGACCCCGCTGCACCGTGCGCTGATCGACCCGGACGGCCGCCCGCAGCGGCTGCGGCGCCGTAACGCGTTCTGATCCGGTCCGGTCAGGGGGCGGTCGGGCCCGCCGTGATCGGCACACCGTTGGTGCGCAGGACCTCCCGGACGTCCAGGATCAGCGGGAAGACCTCGTGGTTCCGGTCCCCGCCCTGCTCGTCCCAGGCCCGCTGCTCGGCTTCCACAGCCATCCGGTCCTGGGCGAACACCCGCTCCGTGAAGCGCCGGATGAACGGCCAGGCGAGGTCCAGCGCCCCTGGGATCGACGGCTTCGCGATCATCAGGAGGCCGTACGCGTGATTGGTGCGCTGCTCTGCGTCCTCCGGCACATAGGCGACCCAGAGGGAGAACGCGGGGAGTTCGGACTGCGTGGGCACCGCCTGGAGCGTCTGGTACGGGTATTCGGTGCGTACGGTGACGACGTCGGGCGAGTCGGCGCCGCCGATCCCCTCAGCGGAGAGCAGCCCGGCGCCGCGGTCCTTCCTGCCGCCGCCGGGAACGAAGAGATAGCGCGCCTCGACGAACTGCGGTCCGGTGTCATAACCCAGGAGTTCGGGCTGGATCTTGCCCAGGACACCCCGGTGGAGAAACTGGTGGTTCATGTCGAGCAGGTTCTCGTGCATGAACGTGTAGTGGCACCGAACGGTGCGCGAGAACGTCATCGTCTTGTGCCGGGGCGAATGGAACTCGGGCAGCACGGGAAGCGGAGTCGTCGCCGCCTTCTCCGGATCGCCGGGAAAGACGAACACCAGTCCGTACATTTCCCGGACCGGAAAGGCGCGTACGCCGCGTGGCGGCCGGTCGACGCCCTTCGGGAGATAGGGGATCTGCGAGATGCGTCCGTTTCCGCGATACGCCCACGCGTGATAGCAGCATCGCAGCGTCTCGCCTTCCACGACGCCCATGCTCAGCGGTACCTGACGGTGCGCGCACCGGTCCTCCAGTGCGAAGACCTCACCGCTCGCACCGCGGTACAGGGCGATCCGTTCACCCGCGAACACGGCGGCGAACGTCTCTCCCTTGCGGACCTTCCGGGACAGTGCGACCGGATACCAGAAATCGGGATGGATTCCGATTCTCCGGAGGTCGGTGAAATCCTCGGACTCTTCGGCTGTCGTACGCCGTGGTTGCGCCTCGGTCATTCACCACTCCCTCGCCGGGCAGGCCTTCGCTGCGGGAACGCTTTCCTCTGCAGGGTGGCAGCGGGCGGAGAGTTCAGCCACCGGGAACCAGGGCCGCTGGGGTGATGCCCGCCTCGCCCGGAGCCGGCCGCAGACCCCCGCCCGGAAGCCGACCGACTCGGCCGGAGCGACCGCACCGAGCGCGGCCGCTCCGGCGTCGGCGTAGGGCACCGTCAGACTCTCTCCGGACGGGGAGCGACGCACAGTCCCCAGATGATGAGGGCGTCGAGCGCGATGAACAGCAGCGCCCATCCGGGGGTGTACGGCAGCCACATGAAGTTGGCGATCATGCTGAGGCCCGCCAGCCCCACGCCGACGACCCGCGCCCAGGTGGCGCCCGTGAACAGGGCGACCCCGGTGAGTGCGATCACGATGCCCAGGATGAGATGGATCCAGCCCCATGCGGTGAGGTCCAGCTCGTAGACGTAGTTGCGGGTCGCGATGAACACATCGTCCTCGGCGATGGCCGAGATGCCCCCGAGCAGCGTCATGATGCCGCTGAAGAGCATGATCACGGCGGCGAACACGAGCCAGCCGCTGCTGTGCGTGTTCTCTCTGCGGCCGGGTTCGCTCACGTGTGTGGTCATGACAGGTTCCTCCCTGTCGTCTGGCCTGTCCGCCGGGACACCTCTCGGCGTGGCGAGTCGGATACATCCAATCTGACCCCGCGCCACCCCGGGCGCACGTCGACGGCGGGCGGAGTGGAGAGCTCCGGATCATGTGGGCCCGTGTCGGGAACCGAACCCTTCGCGTTGGCACTCATGATCCGTGGGTTCCGGGGACGGCGCGCGCCGCGGCCGGGTCCCCCGGAGCCTCACGGCAGACCCCAGCCCGTGTGCCGTGTCGAACGAGTCGAGGAATCAAACGTGCCCCTGTCGTCGCATCGACGCCTTGCCCTCAGCACAACCCTGCTCGCCGCCCTCGCGGCCGGAGTCGTCCCCGCCACCGGCGCGGCCGCCGCACCCGCCACCGCCTCCGCCACCGCCTCGGCCACCGCCTCCGACGCGGCCGCCGCGGCGGCGGCCGCCCGGCCCACCAGCCCCGCCCCCGACATGGAGGGTGTGACCGCCGCGCTGAACGCGGCCATGGCCAAGGGCGCGCCCGGCGCCATGGCCCGCTTCACCGGTCCGAGAGTCGTGCGGACGAAGACCCTCGGCGTCCGCGACCGTGTCTCGGGCGCGCCCATGGACGCCGCCGCGCGTTTCCGGATCGGCAGCGTCAGCAAGACCTTCTCCTCCGTCGTCCTGCTGCAGCTGGTGGACGAGGGCAAGGTGGAGCTGGACGCGCCGGTCAACCGCTACCTGCCCGGGCTGCTGCCCGACGACAGGATCACCGTGCGTCATCTGCTCACCCACCGCAGCGGGTTGGCGGACTACACCGACAAGATGTTCAACCAGACCGTGCCCGGCTTCGAGGCCGTACGGAAGCGGGTCTTCAGCTACCAGGAGCTGGTGGACCTCTCGCTGGCCGAGCCGCGCACCACGCAGCCCGGCGTGGCGTACAAGTACTCGAACGCGAACTTCGTGGTCGTCGGCATGCTCATCGAGAAGGTCGCCGGCGGTCCGGTCGCCCAGGAGTACGGGCGCCGCATCATCGAGCCGCTGGGTCTGCGGAACACCTCGTACGTGCACCCCGGCACCCAGATCGACGGGCTGCACGCACGTGGCTACCTGCACCCCGACGAGGCGGGCGCGGCGCTCGTGGACTCCACGGAGCAGACCGTGTCCTGGGCGCAGTCGGCCGGGGCGATCATCTCCAACCCGGCAGACCTGAACACCTTCATGACCGCGCTGATGCGGGGCAGGCTGCTGTCGCCGAGGATGCTCGACGCGATGACGACCGTCACCCCGACGGACGCCACCAACACCCGCTTCTACGGCCTGGGTCTGCGCCGCTACGACCTGTCCTGCGGCACCCAGGTGTTCGGCCACACGGGGACCGTGCAGGGCTTCTACACCTACGCCTTCGCCACGCGGGACGGCCGGCGCAGCCTCGCCGCGATGGCGAACACCTCGAACCGGGGTGAGGCCAACACCGCCCTGGGCGGAACGCTGGAGTCCGCGTTCTGCGGCAAGAAGCCGGTGACGGCGAAGTCCGCGTCCCCGGCGGAGCGCGGCTTCTCGGTGCTCCCGGCCGAGCAGGACCTGCCCGAGCGCGGCTGATCCATGACCCCGCCCCGCCCGCGCGCAGTCGCGGGCGGGGCCGGGCGCGATCCACCTCGGGGGCCATGGCGAGGACCGCGTACCCCCACCCTCCCACCGGCCGTCGGCACGCAGAAGAGGCGTGCACGAAAGAACCGCGGGCATATTCCGCGACGATCACGCCGACCCCCGCCAGGTGGGGCGGGGCCGCCGCCTCCGGCCCGTCACGCGCCCGTCGCGGGCTCACACCGCCGGTCGGGCGGGTGTGTGACGAGCGTTACCGAGCATGATCGTCCCTGGTCACACCGGCGCAACGGACGGTGCGTACCGTCGGGGCCACGCTCGATCGACAGAGAGGCCCCAGCCCGTGCCCCCACAGGACTCGTCGGCCGCTGTCGCCCAGGTCCGCACCGTCTGCTCCTACTGCGGCGTGGGGTGCGGACTGCTCCTCGACATCGCCGCGGGCCCCGACGGCCGCCGCACCGTCCGCAAGGCCTCGGGGGACAAGGCACACCCCGCCAACCGCGGCCGGCTGTGCACCAAGGGCGCGACGACAGCCGAGATGTTGGCCGCGCCGGGCCGGCTGACCACCGCGCTCGTACGCCCGGAGCGCGGGGCCGAGCCCCGGCCCGCCCCGGTGGACGAGACGATCACGAACACGGCCCTGCGCCTGCGGGCCGTCATCGACGAGCACGGACCGGACGCCTTCGCGCTGTACGTGTCCGGGCAGATGAGCCTGGAGGCGCAGTACCTCGCGAACAAGCTCGCCAAGGGCTACATACGCACACGGCGGATCGAGTCCAACTCCCGGCTGTGCATGGCGAGCGCGGGCAGCGGCTACAAGCTGTCCCTCGGCGCCGACGGCCCGCCCGGTTCGTACGACGACCTCGACCGGGCCGACGTCTTCCTCGTCATCGGCTCCAACATGGCCGACTGCCACCCCGTCCTGTTCCTGCGCATGATGGAGCGGGTGAAGGCCGGTGCCCGGCTGATCGTCGTCGACCCGCGGCGCACCGCCACCGCGGACAAGGCCGACCTCTTCCTCCAGATCACCCCGGGCACCGACCTGGCCCTGCTCAACGGGCTGCTCCACCTGGTGCACGAGAACGGGCACACGGACGCCGGCTTCATCGCGGAGCGGACCGAGGGCTGGGACGCGATGCCGGCCTTCCTCTCCGACTACCCGCCCGAGAAGGTCGCCGGGATCACCGGGCTGCCGGAGGCCGACATCCGGCGCGCGGCGGAGTGGATCGGCACGGCGGGAGAGTGGACGAGCTGCTGGACCATGGGGCTCAACCAGTCCACGCACGGCACCTGGAACACCAACGCCCTGATCAACCTCCACCTGGCGACCGGCGCGATCTGCCGGCCGGGCAGCGGTCCCTTCTCCCTCACCGGCCAGCCCAACGCCATGGGCGGACGCGAGATGGGGTACATGGGCCCCGGGCTCCCCGGGCAGCGCTCGCTGCTCGTCGACGAGGACCGGGCGTTCGTCGAGGAGCTGTGGGGGCTGGAGCCCGGCACCGTACGCGAGGACGGCTCCGGCACGGGCACCGTCGACCTCTTCCGGCGCATGGCCGACGGCGAGATCAAGGCCTGCTGGATCATCTGCACCAACCCCGTCGCCTCCGTCGCCCACCGCGGCACCGTCATCGAGGGCCTGGAGGCGGCTGAACTCGTCATCACGCAGGACGTGTTCGCCGACACCGAGACCAACGCCTACGCCGACGTCGTCCTGCCCGGCGCCCTGTGGACCGAGACCGAGGGCGTACTGATCAACAGCGAACGCACCCTCACCCTCGCCCGGCCCGCCGTCGACCCACCGGGGGAGGCGCTAGCGGACTGGCGGATCATCGCCCGGATCGCCTGCGCGATGGGGTACGAGGACGCCTTCTCCTACGACAGCGCCGAGGAGGTCTTCGAGGAGATCAAGCGCGCCGCGAACCCGAAGACCGGGTACGACCTGCGGGGAGTGACGTACGAGCGGCTGCGCGTCGCGCCCGTCCAGTGGCCCGCCCCGGCCGCCGACGGCCCGGACCGCAACCCGATCCGCTACCTGGCGGAGGACGGCGGTCCGGTGTTCCCGACGGCGAGCGGACGCGCGGTGTTCTTCGCCCGCCCCCACCTGCCGGCGGCCGAGATGCCCGACGACGACTATCCGTTCGTCCTCAACACCGGGCGGCTCCAGCACCAGTGGCACACCCTCACCAAGACCGGCAGGGTCCCGGCGCTCAACCGGCTCGCCCCGGGTCCGTTCGTCGAGATCCACCCGGAGGACGCGGAACGCCTCGCCATCGGGGAAGGCGACTCGGTCGAGGTCGCCTCACGGCGCGGCCGGGCCGTACTGCCGGCCGTCGTCACCGACCGGGTGCGCCCGGGGTGCTGCTTCGCGCCGTTCCACTGGAACGACCTGTTCGGCGAGTACGTGAGCATCAACGCGGTGACCAACGACGCCGTCGACCCCCTCTCCCTCCAGCCCGAGTTCAAGATGTGCGCGGTGACGCTGATCAGGGTCGCGGCCCGCGTGGAGGGGCCGCCGACGCCCGCAGCGCGGGGCGCGGCCGTCGAGCCGTCCGCGATCTCCGGGCCGTCCGCGATCTCCGGGCGCTCCGCGGCCTCCGGGCCGTCCGCGGCCTCCGGGCCGTTCGCGCTCGCGCCGTCCGCCGTCCTGCCCGCCGCGACGGCCGTCTTCGGCCTGGACACCACGCCCCCGCCC
Source organism: Streptomyces sp. NPDC013317 (assembly GCF_055563155.1). Classification (NCBI taxonomy): domain Bacteria; kingdom Bacillati; phylum Actinomycetota; class Actinomycetes; order Kitasatosporales; family Streptomycetaceae; genus Streptomyces; species Streptomyces sp. NPDC013317. The sequence goes on along the minus strand of NZ_JBVHDX010000003.1, from coordinate 797,149 downwards.
GCGCTCGCCGAGCACGAACGCCAGTACCTGGTGGGCTTCCTGGCGGGGCTGGCGTCCGGGGCGTCCGGGGCGTCCGGGGTTCCCGTACTGCCGCCGGGCGCGCCGTTCAGCGAGGAGCACGCCCGCTGGGTGAACGGCGCGCTCGCGGGCCTGTACTCCCGGGCGCCGCAGTCCGTCACGGAACCCGCGGCAGGCGCCGCCAGGACCACCGGCCGTGAGGTCGTCGTGCTCTGGGCGTCCCAGACGGGCAACGCCGAAGGGCTCGCCGCGTCCGCCGCCGAGCGGCTCGCCGCGGCGGGCCATCGCGCCGCGCTCCTCGGTATGGACGGCGCCGATCCGACGTCCCTGCCGCCCGCCGCCGACCTCCTGCTCATCACCAGCACCTTCGGCGACGGCGACGCCCCGGACAACGGCGCCGGTTTCTGGGACGCGCTCACCGCCGCGGACCCTCCGAGCCTGGAGGGCCGGCGCTACTCCGTGCTCGCCCTCGGCGACTCCTCGTACGACGACTTCTGCGGCCACGGCCGGCGTCTGGACCGGCGCCTGGACGAGCTGGGCGCCGTCCGCCTGGCACCGCGCGCCGACTGCGAACCGGACGACGACGACTCCGCCGACGCCTGGCTGGAGCAGGTCCTCGACCGGCTCACCGGAGATCCGGCGCCGGAGGCCGCGCCGCCCGCCACCCCCAGGCCGCCCGCCACGCCCACGCCGCCGGGCACACCTCTCCGCACACCGCGGCAGGCCCTTGCCACCGCCCGGCTGACGGGCAACCGACTGCTCAGCCTGGAAGGGGCGGGCAAGGAGGTACGCCGGTTCACCTTCGACACCCGGGACAGCGAGAGTCCGCTCCCCTACGAGGCCGGGGACGCCCTCGGTGTGCATCCCGTCAACTGCCCCGACCTCGTGAACGAATGGCTGGCGGTCACCGGAGTCGATCCCGCGGCCGTGGTCGAGGTCTCCGGGCTGGGCGCGGTCGGTCTCGCCGAGGCCCTGCACCGGCACCTGGACATCACCCGGCTCACGCCCGGCCTCCTGGCCTTCGTCAACGAACGGACCGGCGACCGCGATCTGAAGAAGCTGCTGCGCCCCGACAACAAGGGCGAGCTCGCCCGCTGGTCCTGGGGCCGGCAGGCCGTCGACGTCATCGCCGAGCACGCGGTCCGCGCCACCGCGCAGGAGTGGGCGAGCGTCCTCAAGCGCCTCCAGCCGCGCCTGTACTCCATTTCCTCCAGCCCGCTCACCGACCCCGACGAGGTGGCGCTGACGGTCTCCGTGGTCCGGTACGAGAACCTCCACGGCCACCCGCGCAAGGGAGTCTGCTCGCCGTTCCTCGCCGATGCGCCGCTCGGCGCCGCCGTGCCGGTCTTCGTCCAGCGCTCACCCCACTTCCGGCCCCCGGCCGACCCCGGCACGCCGATGGTCATGGTCGGCCCGGGGACGGGGGTGGCGCCCTTCGTCGGCTTCCTCGAAGAACGCCGGGCCCGCGGCCACGGGGGCCCGAACTGGCTCTTCTTCGGGGAGCAGCACCGCGCCACGGACTTCCTGTACGAGGACGAGCTGGGCGCCTTCCTCGCCGGGGGGACGCTCAGCCGGCTCGACACCGCCTTCTCGCGCGACCAGCGCGCCAAGGTCTACGTACAGGACCGGATGCGCGAGCACGGCCACCAGCTCTGGAACTGGCTGCAGGACGGCGCGCACTTCTACGTCTGCGGCGATGCCTCGCGGATGGCCAAGGACGTCGACCGGGCGCTGCGCGACATCGCCGTGGCCCACGGCGGTCTCGACGAGGAGGGGGCGGCGGTGTACGTCAAGCAGCTCGCCGCCGACAAGCGGTACGTCCGCGACGTCTACTGACCCCCGTGCGCCCCGGCTTCAGGTCAGCCGCCGTCGGGCGAGGAGTCCAGGGAGCGCAGTGCCTCCTGGGCCCGCTTCTCCATCTCCTCCGGAGCGACGTCCTCCACGTGGGTGGCGACGCTCCAGCGGTGACCGAAGGGGTCCTCGAACTGGCCCGTCCGGTCGCCGTAGAACTCGTCCTTGACCGGCGACAGCTCCGTCGCGCCGGCGGCGAGTGCCCTGGAGAAGACCGCGTCCACGTCCTCCACGTACACGTGCAGGGTCACGGGGGTGCCGCCCACCGCCTTCGGCGAGCGGAAGCCGATGTCGGGGAACTCGTCCGCGAGCATGAGCATCGAAGTGCCGAGCGCCAGCTCGGCGTGGCCGATCCTGCCGCCGGGAGCGGGCATCCTCATCCGCTCGTCCGCGCCGAGCACGGAGACGTAGAAGTCGATCGCCGCCGCCGCGCCGTCGACACAGAGATAGGGAGTGACGCTCGGATAGTCCTCGGGAACGGGCTTCACGCTCACCGGAGCTCCGCCTTTCGCAGGGGGACGATCACCGCCGACCGTCGCATGCGACCACTGATATCCCGAACATCCGGGGCCCCGCCCACGCCGCGCGGCGCCCCGCGGCCGCATACCCCGAAGGGCCGCCCCTCGTCCGCCGCTGCCCCGGCCTCCGAGCCGGTGCGCTCGCCGCCTCCCGGGCCCCGGCCGCTGTGGGGCGGGCCGCGACAACTCCCTTGTCCGCCCGATGATCACGGGTTAGTGTGCCCCGGCCCCGGCACTCGTCGGGTGATCACTGCAGGTGGGGGACATGGCGGAGGACATCGACGCGCTACCGAAGGGCGCGGGCGTGTGGGGACAGGTCGTCGCGGGTCTGCTGCTGGTCCCGGCGCTGGGGCTCGGCGCGTGGGCCCTGGGGGAGACGTCCGACACGGGCGGCGGCCCGCCGCGGCCCGCGGCGTGCTCGGACGGGGAACCCGCCACGACGCGGGGGAGCACCGCCGAGGCACGCGGGCGGCTCTCCGGTGACCAGCTCTGCGAGGCGCTGAACCGCCCCGATCTCGCCCGGCTCCTGGGCACTCCCGGGGAGATGGCGACGTCCGCGAACGGCAGCGACGGCTCCCCAGGACTCACGGGCGAGGCCCGGGACATCGCCACGCCCACCTCCGAGGTCGAGTTCCCGACCTACACCGTGACGCTCGCGGCGACCTACGACGGGCGTCCGGTGGCCGGGTACACCCCGTTCGGCGGGCACAGCGCCGAGGAGCGCGCGGTGCTGGGCCGCCCGGCGGTCCTCTACTCCGACCAGACGATCAGCATCCGCTTCCGCCTCGACGGGAGCGACGCCGAGACCGGTCCCGGCGTCCCGGCCCGCACCGTCGTCGTGGCCCGGGACGCCGAGGACGGCGGCGGCTCCTACGAGGTGACCCTCTGGCGCCAGGACGGCGCGGTGCCGGACGACGCGGTGCTCCTCCGGGTCGCCGAGACGATCCTGCCGACGCTCCCGGGGTGGACCCCCGCGAGCGCCGCGCGGCAGTGACCGGTCACCGCCAGGAGGACGGGGTGCGCGGCTCGCGCCACATCGCCCACAGCACCGGGCCGCCACCCGGCAACCGCAGTTCTTCGCGCACCCGGAACCCGAAGTGCTCGTAGAAGGGCAGGTTGTCCGGCTTGGAGGACTCCAGGTAGGCGGGCAGCCCCGCCGCGTCGGCCTTGGCCAGTCCGGAGCGCAGCAGCGCGGCCCCGTGGCCCTGGCCCTGGGCCGCGGGGTCGGCGCCGATCAGCGCCAGGTACCAGTGCGGCTCCTGGGGCGTGTGCTGGGCGGCGGCCTCGACCGCGGCCCCGAACACGGGCGCCCGGTCACCGAGTATGTTCTGCAGCTCCTGGATCGTCTCCGCGTCCGGAACGGCCTTGGCCTGCGCCTCCGGCGGCACCCAGAAGGCCGCCGCCGCCGCGGTGCGCTCGCACACCGCGTGGTGGACGTACTGCCGGGTGAACAGGGTGGTGAAGTAGCGGCCGAGGGCCGCCTCGCGCGAGACGTCGTCCGGGAAGAACCAACGCATCATCGGGTCGTCGTCGAAGGCGCGGGTCAACGCGCGGCCGATCAGCGGGGCGTCGTCGATCGTCGCCGTCTGCGGAATGTTCGTTGTCGACATACGGGTCATTCTGCGCCCCGATGATCTTGGACCGCGCGGCGGGGTCCCGGTCGGGACGCCCGCCCGCGCTCCCGTCACTCGCCGGTCGCCTGCGGCTCGTCCGAGTCGAGGATGGACGTCTCCAGCTTCCGGAGGAGGCGGGCGAGTTGGCGGCGCTCGGCGGGCGACATGGCGTCGAGCATCCGGCGTTCGTTGTCGAGGTGCTCGGCGAAGACCGTGTCCACGGTGGCCAGGCCGTGGTCGGTGAGGCGGGAGTAGACGACCCTCCGGTCGTCGGCGTCCCGTTCGCGCACGATCAGGCCGTCCTTCTCCAGGCGGTCGATCCGCAGGGTCACCCCCGCGGACGAGACGAGGCCGGAGTCGGCGAGCTGTCCCGCCGTCAGCCGGTACGGCTCACCCGCGCGCCGCAGCGCGGTGAGCACGTCGAACCCGGCCACGGAGAGTCCGTGCCGCTCGATCGACGCGGTGATCCGGGTGTTGTAGCGGAGGAAGGTGCGGTGCAGGCGGGCGAGAACGTCGAGGGGGCTCGTGTCCAGCTCCGGGCGTTCACGCGCCCAGTCCTCCATCACCTTCGCCACCGCGTCGCGGCTCGCCGGCTTCGATGCAGCCATGGTCATCCCCTCGTACGGCTCCGGCCGGCACCCCTCCGGCATCTCACAGCGCTGAGAATCTTACCGCTCAGGCATTCGGGCGCCGGGGGCGCCGGGGGCGTCGGGGCCCCGAGGCCCACAGGGGCCGGAGGCCGAAGTCCACGGCGACCGGACGCCGAACGCCCCGGGGCGACGGGAGACCGCCGGCCCCGGGGCTGGTCGAACGACGTCCGGCGTCAGCTGTTGAGCTCCTCCAGCGTCCGGCCCTTGGTCTCGACGGCGAACCAGGCGATCACGGCGCCGACCAGGGCCACCGCCGCGAGCTGTGCGAACACCAGGGACAGGCTGCCGCCCGCGCCGATGATCGTGCCGACGACGACCGGCCCGAGGACGACGCCCAGCCGGTTCCACAGGCCGCCGAACGCGGCGCCCTTGGCCCGGTTGGCCGTCGGGTAGAGCTCGGGGGAGTACAGGTAGAGCCCCGCGTTGATCGCGTACAGGAAGAAGGTCGTGCAGGAGGCGAAGGCGGCGACCTGGCCGCCCGACGTCGCGCCCGCCAGGGCCAGTACGCCCAGCGAGAGCGCGCCTCCGACGAGAGCGGCCATCAGGGCGGGCCGGCGGCCGATGCGGTCGATCAGCAGGGCGACCAGGAAGGTGCCGAGCAGGCCCGTGACGTTGCTCAGCAGCGTGTAGACGAGGGCCGTCGTCAGATCGAGGCCGAACTGCTTGGTGTAGAGCGAGGGCAGCCAGGTCGAGATGCCGTGGTTGACGTAGTACGCGACGAACCACAGCCCGGAGAGCACGGCCGTGCGGCGCAGGTAGCGGCCCCGGAACAGGTCGCGCAGACGGCCGGCCGGCGCGGCGTCCTCGGAGGCTCCGGCAGCCGGTGCGGGCGCGGGTGCCGGCAGCGGTTCGGCGGTGGCGCGGCCCACCTGGGCCTCGATCCGGGCGATGGCCGCCTCGGCCTCCTGAGTGCGGCCGCGGGCCAGGAGCCAGCGCGGGGACTCCTCGACGTGGCGGGGCAGTGCGGCGGCGATCAGGACCGGGAGGGTGCCGATGACGAACATGGCGCGCCAGCCGAGGTTGGGGACGACCCAGACGGCGACCAGCGTCGCCGCGGCGAGACCGGCCGGGAAGATCATCTCGTAGAGCAGCACGAAGCGGCCGCGCTTGTCGGAGCGCGCGATCTCGTTGATGTACGTGGCGGCGACGGGGACCACCCCGCCGATGCCGAGCCCCTGGACGAACCGGAAGAGCGAGAAGGTCTCGATGGAGCCGGAGAACGCGACGGCGAGGCTGGCGAGGCCGGTGACGGCGACACCGAGAGCGACCGTGCGCACCCGGCCGATCCGGTCGCCCAGCCATCCGGCGCCGAGCGCGCCGAGGAGCATGCCGATCGAGGCGGCGGTCACCGCGAAGGTGGCCTGCCCGGTGGTGAGGTTCCACTCCTTCATCAGGACGGGCAGTGCGGAGGCGGCCAACAGTTGGTCGAACGCCTCGAAGAAGGTGACGGCGCCGATCAGGAATCGCACCTTGACGTGCCAGCGCGAGTGCGGCAGTCGTTCGAGGCGCGCGGCTATCGAGCCGAGGGCTGGCTTGCCGGCCACAGTCGTCATGGAGGGGGTCCTTCCGCGAACAGAGAAGTTGCGGAGACAGTAGGTTCAGCTATCTAAGCGGTCAATGGTTAAGGGCTTAGTAATCTCGAACCCGCCGGCTCGCCCCACATCCTCGCGGCGGGCCCGCTCCACGCTCAAGACCTGTCGGGCAACGATTTCGAGCCGAGGGTCTTGCGTCAGATTATTTAAGTGCTTAGATTTCAAGCACTTCGAGAACGGCTTCGCCAGGAGGTTCGCCCGTGCCCCACAACCCCACCGACATCCTGATCGCGGGCCAGTGGCGACGCGGTGCGGGCGAACCGCTCGACACCGTCGACCCGGCCACCGGACGGCTCCTCGCCACCGTCGGATCCGCCTCCGCGGAGGAGGTCGCCGAGGCCGCGGAGGCCGCGTCCGCGGCCGTGGCCGACCCCCGCTGGCGAGACCTGCTCCCGCACGAGCGCGCCCGCCTCCTGCACCGGATCGCCGCGCTCACCGAGGAGGCGGCCGACGAGCTCGCGGCCCTGCAGACCGCCGACACCGGCAAGACCCTCACCGAGACCCGGGCCCTCGCCCTCAGCGCGGCGGGCACGTTCCGTTACACGGCTGCCGCGCTGGAGACCGCCGAGGACTCCCTCACCCCCTCCCGCGGCGCGTACGTCACGATGAGCGTGCACGAACCGATCGGGGTGGTCGGGGCGATCAACCCCTGGAACTCGCCCATCGCCAGCGACGCCCAGAAGATCGCGCCCGCCCTCGCCGCGGGAAACGCGGTCCTCCTCAAGCCGGCCGCCTGGACGCCGCTGGTCTCCCTCGCCCTCGGCAGGCTGATCACCAAGGCCCTGGAGGAGTCCGGCCTGCCCACGGCGCTGCTCTCCGTGCTCCCCGGCAGCGGCCGGGTGGTCGGCGACGCCCTCGTACGCCACCCCCTCGTCGCCCGCATCGGATTCACCGGAGGCACCGCGACGGGCCGCTCGATCGCCGCCGTCGCGGCGGAGAAGCTGATCCCCGCCTCGCTCGAGCTGGGCGGGAAGTCGCCGACCGTCGTCCGGGCCGACGCCGACGTCGAGCAGGCGCTCGCCGGTGTGCTGTTCGGGATCTTCTCCTCCAGCGGTCAGTCCTGCATCGCCGGCTCGCGGCTCTTCGTCGCCCGGGAGATCTACGACTCCTTCGTCGGCGAGCTCGTCGAACGCGTCCGGAAGCTTCGGGTCGGTCCCGGCACCGACCCCGCCACCCAGGTCGGCCCCCTGGTCCACCACCGCCACCGCGACGCGGTCGCCGCCTACGTCGACCTCGCCAGATCCGAGGGCGGACGGGTCCTGTGCGGCGGATCGGCCCCGGAGGGAGAGCGCTACCGGGACGGCGCGTACTACCTGCCGACCGTCGTCGACGGCCTGCCGAACTCCTCCCGCACCTGCCAGGAGGAGATCTTCGGCCCGGTCCTCGTCGCGCTTCCGTACGAGGACGAGGACGACCTGGTCCGCCAGGCCAACGACTCCGTCTACGGCCTCGCCTGCGGCATCTGGACCCGCGACGCCCGCGCCGCCTGGCGGCTCGCCCGCCGCATCGACGCGGGGACCGTCTGGATCAACACGTACAAGCAGTTCAGCGCCGCCACACCGTTCAGCGGCTGGAAGGAGAGCGGTCTCGGTACCGAGAAGGGCCGCGACGCCATCCGCGCCTACCAGCGCCAGAAGTCCCTCTACTGGGGCACCTCCGACGCGCCCCTGCCCTGGGCCAACTGAAACAGGCACGCCCGCCCCGTCTGGAGAGACACATGCACCCCTCACCGCCGCCCGGCCCGATCGCCCGCCTCCGCTCGCTGCGCTACGTCGAGCTGCACACCCCCGCCTTCACCGAGGCCGCCGACTTCTACCAGGAGGTCTGGGGACTCGAGACCGTCGAGTCCGACAGCGGCGCGCGCTGGCTGCGCGGGACCGGCGACGAGCACCACGTCCTGCAGCTGACCGAGCGCGAGCGGGTGGGCCTCGGCCGGCTCGCCTTCTCCGTCGCCACGCCCGCCGAGGTCGACGAGGCCGCCCGGCGCCTCGAAGCGCGCGGCATCGTCCCCGTCTTCGGACCCGGCCCTCTGGACCAGGCGGGCGGCGGCTACGGCCTGCGGTTCACCGACCCCGAGCGGCGGCTCGTCGAGATCAGCGCCCAGGTCGAGGCCGTCGCCCCCCGCGGCCGGGACGGCGCGGTGCCCGTCGGGGTCACGCACGCCGTGCTGAACACCACCGACATCGACGCCGCCGTCGCCTTCTACCGCGACGTCCTCGGACTGCGCGTCTCGGACTGGTCCGAGCACCAGATGGCGTTCCTCCGCTGCAACGCGGACCACCACTGCATCGCCTTCAACCAGGCCGAGTGGACCTCGCTGAACCACGTCGCGTACGAGATGAGCTCGGTCGACCACTTCATGCGCGGCCTCGGGCGGCTCCGCCACCACGGCATCACCCCGCAGTGGGGCCCCGGACGGCACGGCCCCGGCAACAACACCTTCTCCTACTTCACCGACCCGTCCGGTCTCGTCTGCGAGTACACCTCCGAGGTCGCGCAGATCGTCGAGGACACCTGGATCGCCCGGGTATGGCGGCGCGTGCCGGAGCTCTCCGACCTCTGGGGTACGGCCGGTCCGCCGTCGAAGGAGATCCGCTGCCACATGGCGGGCACGCCGGACCCCGGCCCGCTCGCCCCCGTCGACGCCCGGAAGGACACCGCATGAGCACCGCACGCGTACGCAGGGTCGGAGTGGTCGGCTGGGGGGCGATCGGCCGGATCGTCGGCACCGCGCTCGCCGAGGGGCGGGTGGAGGGCGCCACGCTGGTGTGCGTCGTCGACAACCGTCCCCTCGGGGAGACGGCGCCCGCGCCGCAGGTCCCCTTCGAGGAGGCGCTCGACCTCTGCGACCTGGTCGTGGAGGCCGCGGGCCAGGGTGTCGTACGGGAGTGGGGAGAGCGCGTCCTCACCTCCGGCACCGACCTGCTGATCGCCTCCAGCGGGGCGATGACCGACGAGGAGCTCGCCAAGCGCCTCCTCGCGGCGGGACCGGGGCGCGTGTACTTCACGGGCGGCGCCGTCGGCGGGCTCGACCTGCTCCAGGCGGCCCGTGCGCTCGGCCCGCTCGACGAGGTCCGCCTGACCACCACCAAGCTGCCGTCGACCCTCGAACAGCCGTGGATGGAGGCGGAGTTGCTGACCCGTATGCGCACGGCGACCGGACCGGTCGAGGTCATGTCCGGCACCGCGCGCGAGGTACCGGTGAAGTTCCCGAAGTCGACGAACGTGGCCGCGTCGGTCGCGCTGGCCGTCGGCGACCTGGACGCTGTGCGGGTCCGGGTCGTCGCCGACCCCGCCGCGCACCACACCCGGCACGTCATCGAGGCGTCCGGCCCGCACGGCGCGTACCGCTTCGAGGTCCGGCACGTGCCCGACGCGGAGAACCCCGCCACCAGCCGGGTCGTGCCGTACGCGGTGCTCCGCAGCCTCGCGGCGCTCGCCGGGCGGACGGGACAGATCCTGTGACCGTCCACGCCGGCCTCCGTACCGGACGGCGCCTCGACGTGCACGTCGAGGAGGCCGGCGAGCGCGGCCCGCTGCTGCTCTGCCTCCACGGCATCGGGTCCTCCTCGGCCGCCTTCGCGCCGCAGCTCGCCGAACTCTCCTCGTACGCAAGGGTCGTGGCCTGGGACGCCCCCGGCTACGCCGCCTCGCCCGACCCCGAGGCCGAGCTCACCCTGGACGACTTCGCCGACGCGGCCGCCGCCGTCATCCGCGCCCGCGGCACGAGCGCGCACGTCCTCGGCGTCTCCTGGGGCGGTGTGATCGCGCTGCGGCTCGCCGCCCGCCATCCCGGACTCGTCGACTCCCTCGTCGTCGCCGACTCCAGCCCCGGCTCGGGTACGGACCCGACGAAGGCCACGGCCATGCGGGCCCGCGCCACCGAGCTGGCCGAACTCGGCCCGCGCGCCTTCGCCGAGGCCCGCGGACCGCGCCTGGTGTCACCCGGCGCCCCGGACGCCCTCGTCCGGCGGGTCGTCGACACGATGGCCGACTCGGTCAGGCTGCCCGGTTACGCGTACGCAGCCGAGTCCATGGCCTCGGCCGACCTCCGCCCCGAACTGGCCTCGATCGCCGCGCCCTCGCTCGTCCTCTGCGGCGACCAGGACACGGTCACCGGCACCGAGGCGAGCCAGGTCCTCGCCGGGGCCCTCCACAAGACCGCCTTCGTGATCGTCAAGGACGCCGGTCACCTGGCCAACCAGGAGCAGCCGGGCCGCTTCAACGCCTGGGTCCTCTCCCACCTCCGCATCACCGCACGCATATCCGAACAGGAGTTGTCACCATGCCGCTGACCACCACCGCCTACGACGACGGCGACGACCTCGCCGCGTACACCGACTCCCTCATCGCCACCAAGCAGTCCCGCGTGGCGGACTTCGACACCCTCTCCTTCCAGGAGAAGGCCGGCCCGCAGTACCGCCGCGGCCAGATCCGGTACGTCGGCTCGGGCGCCACCGGCAACCACGAGGGCGACAGCCGCATCATCCCGTCCGGCGGCTTCACCTTCTCCAACATGCTGCTGCCGCCCGGAGCCGAGGGCCCGGCCCACACCCACCACGACGTCGAGGAGGCGTTCTTCGTCCTCGAGGGTGAAGTCAGGGTCGGCATCCACCGCGGCCCCGACGAGGTCGAGTACCGCACCCTCGGCTACCGCGACATGATCGTCGTCCCGGCCGGGGTGACCCGCTCGCTGAAGAACGAGGGCGACACCGACGCCCTGTTCTGCGTCGTCATCGGCACGCAGAAGCCGCAGGTGCCGTCGTACCCCGCGTACTCCCCGATGCACGGGGTCACCCGTGACTGACCCTCGGGTCGTCGTCGTCACCGGGGCGGGCCGTGGCCTGGGACTGGCCATGGCCCGCCGGGCCGGCGCCGACGGCTTCCGGGTCGTCCTCGCCGAGCTGGACGCCGACCGGGGAGAGCGCGCCGCCGCCGGGCTGCGCGCGGAGGGCCTGGACGCCCACGCCGTACGGTGCGACGTCGCCGACCCGGCGTCGGTGGACGGCCTGGCGACCACCGTACGGGCCCTGGGCCCGCTGTACGGGCTGGTCAACAACGCGGCCCTCGCCAACGGGGTCGGCGGCAGGGAGTTCCAGGACATCGACATCGAGGTCTGGGACCGGCTCATGACGGTCAACGCCCGCGGCCCCTGGCTGGTGTCGAAGGTGCTCCACCCGCTCTTCACAGCACCCGGACGCATCGTCAACATCGCCTCCGACGCGGCCCTCTACGGCTCTCCCCGGCTGGCCCACTACATCGCCTCCAAGGGGGCGGTCATCGCCCTCACCCGGGCGATGGCACGCGAGCTCGGCGACCGCGGCATCACCGTGAACGCGGTCGCCCCCGGTCTCACCGAGGGCGAGGCCACCGAGACCGTGCCCGCCGAGCGGCACGACCTCTACCGCGCGAACCGGGCCGTCAGCCGGGCGCAACAGGCGGAGGACATCACCGGGATCGTCTCCTTCCTGCTCGGCGAGGAGTCCCGCTATCTGACCGGACAGGTGATCGCCGTCAACGGCGGCTTCACCATGAACTGAGCTGTAGGAGTCACGCGTTATGGATCTGGGCCTCGCCGACCGCACCATCGTGGTCACCGGCGGCAGCTCGGGTGTCGGCCTGGCCACGGTCCGCGCCCTGCTCGACGAAGGCGCTCGCGTCGCCACCTGCGGCCGCGACGCCGAGCGGCTGAAGAACGTGGCCGCGCCCCTCGGCGCCGGACCGGACCGGCTGCTGACCGGCGTCTGCGACATCCGGGACGCCGACGCCGTGCACGCCTTCGTCCGGCGTACCGCCGAGGAGTTCGGCGGCGTCGACGGACTCGTCAACAACGCCGGTCAGTCCCGGATGAAGGGGCTGGACGACGCGACGGCCGAGGACTGGCGCGACGAACTGGAACTCAAGTTCGCCGGCGTCCTCAACCCGCTGCACGCGGCGCGCCCCCATCTCGCCGCCTCCGACGCGGCGAGCGTCGTCAACATCAACGCCGTACTCGCCAAGCAGCCCGAGACCCGGCTGATCACCACCAGCGCCGCCCGTGCCGGCATCCTCAACCTCTCCAAGTCCCTGTCGGCCGAGCTCGCCGCCGAGGGCATCAGGGTCAACTCCGTCTGCCTGGGCCTCGTCGACACCGGCCAGTGGACCCGCCGCCACGCCGCCGCCGACCCGGGCATCGGCTACCAGGAGTGGCAGGCGGAACTCGCCGCCGACCGGGGGATCGCGCTCGGCCGGCTCGGCCGCGCCGAGGAGGTCGCGTACGCGGTCGTCGCGCTGCTCTCACCCCGTGCCTCGTACATCACCGGCACCGCCATCGACGTCTGCGGCGGCGTCGGCCGCTCCATCCTCTGAGGAGACACCATGCGTCACGACAACGGAGGCGATCTCCTCGTCGCCGTCCTGCGCGAACTCGGCATCGACACCGTCTTCGGCATCGTCAGCGTGCACAACCTGCCGCTGGTGGAGGCCGTCGACCGCGACCTGCGGTTCGTCCCCGTACGCCACGAGGCGTCCGCCGTGAACGCGGCGGACGCCTACGGACGGGCTCGCGGCTCGATCGGCTGCGCGCTCACCTCCACCGGCACCGGCGCCGGAAACGCCGCGGGATCGCTCGTCGAATCGCTCAGCGCGGGCAGCTCCGTGCTGCACGTCACCGGTCAGGTGGAGAGCGAGTTCCTCGGCAGCGGCCGGGGGTTCATCCACGAGACCAAGGACCAGCTGGGCATGCTGACCGCCGTCTCGGCGTACGCGGCGAGCATCCCCGACACACGGCACGCGGGACGGATCCTGCGCGAGGCGGCGCGCGCGGCGCTGGCCACGCCGGGCGGACCGGCGAGCGTCGAGTGGCCGATCGACCTCCAGTACGCGGCCCAGACCGACGCCCCGTACGCCCTCCCCGCACCCCTCCTCCCGTCCCCCACGGAAGGTGAACTGGATTCGGCCGGAGTCCTGTTGGCCTCCGCGCGCCGACCCGTGATCTGGGCCGGCGGCGGTGCGGTCCGCGCCCGCCGTGAGCTGACCCGGCTCCTCGAAGCGACCGGCGCGGCCCTCGTCACCTCCAACTCCGGGCGCGGCGCGATCCCCGAGGACCACCCGCAGGTCGTCGGCAACTTCGCCACCACTCCGCCCGTCCGCGCCCTGCTCGCCGACGCGGACCTGCTCCTCACCGTCGGCACGCACTTCCGCTCCAACGAGACCGCCGACTACACGCTCCCGCTGCCCACGGCCCACATCCAGATCGACGCCGACGCGGCCGCCCTCGGCCGGGTCCACCCCGCCACCCACCCCCTGCACGGCGACGCCCGAGCCGTCCTCGACGGCCTCGTCCCGCACGCCCGGCCGGCCGAGGACGGCTGGACGGAGCGGGCCGCCGCCGTACGCGCCGATGTGCGGGCCGCCCTGCACGACGGCATCGGCCCCCAGGCCGCGATCTGCGATGCGCTGCGGGCCGTGCTGCCGCGCGAGGCGGTCGTCGCCCGCGACGTCACGATCCCGTCGAGCAGCTGGGGCAACCGGCTCCTGGAGATCTACGACCCCCGGGACAACGTCTTCCCGCGCGGCGGCGGCATCGGGCAGGGCCTCGGGATGGGCGTCGGCGCCGCCCTCGCCCGCCCCGGGACACCGACCGTCGTGATGGCCGGCGACGGCGGACTCGCCGTCCACCTCGGCGAACTCCTCACGCTCGCCCAGGAGCGGCCGCGTCTCACGCTCCTCGTCTTCAACGACGGTGGCTACGGCGTCCTGCGCAACATGCAGGACCGGTACGCGGAGCGCCGCTCCGGCGTCGACCTCGTCACCCCCGACTTCGCCGCGCTGGCCCACGCCTGTGGTCTGCCGTACCTGCGCATCGCGGCCGAGGAGCACGCGGAGCCGGTGCTCGCGGAGGCCGTCGCCGGCGACGGGCCCGTGCTCGTCGAGGTCGACCTCGCGGCGCTCGGACCCATGAAGAACCCGTTCACCCCGCCCGTACGGATCCCGGGCCAGTAGGCCCCGTCCCCAAGACAGTCAGGAGGCAGCAGAGCATGAGCGAGAAGTCGTTGCGGCTGGTCGTCCACCGGATGACGTGGGAGGCGGACGGCGTCCTCTCCGTCGAGCTCGTCCATCCGGACGGGAAGCCGCTGCCCGCGTGGACCCCGGGCGCCCATGTCGACGTGCACGTCGGCGGACTCGTACGGCAGTACAGCCTGTGCGGCGACCCGCGGTCGGCCGGGGTGTACCGGATCGGCGTCCTCAACGAGGCGTCTTCCAGGGGCGGTTCGCGCCATGTGCACACCGTTCTCCGCCCCGGCCAGCAGATCACGGTCTCCGAGCCGCGCAACCACTTCGCGCTGGGGGACGCCGGGCGCTACCTCTTCGTGGCCGGCGGCATCGGCATCACACCGATCCTCGCCATGGCGAGGGAAGCGGCCCGCCGCGGGGCCCCCTGGCGGCTCGTCCACGGCGGGCGGACCCGCGCCTCCATGGCCTTCACCTGCGAGCTCACGGCGCTGGGCGGCGGCGCCCTCACCCTCGTACCCCAGGACGAGGCCGGACACATCGACCTGGACGCGGCGCTGGCCGGCCTCGACGAGGACACGCTCGTCTACGCCTGCGGCCCCGCGCCGCTCCTGGCCGCCGTCGAGGAGCGCTGCCCACCGGAGCGCCTGCGGATCGAGCGGTTCTCCGCGCCCGTCGTCGAACGCGGGGGAGAGGACGAGGGGTTCGAAGTCGAGTGCCGCGCCTCCGGGCTGACGCTCGCCGTCGGTGCGGAGACCTCGATCCTCGAGGCCGCCGAGGCCGCCGGTCTGGACGTCCGGAGCTCGTGCCGGGACGGCATCTGCGGCTCCTGCGAGACCCGGGTCGTCGACGGTGTCCCCGACCACCGCGACTTCCTCCTGAGCGAGGCCGAGCACACGGCGAACGCCACGATGATGATCTGCGTCTCGCGGTGCATCTCCGGCCGGCTCGTCCTCGACCTCTGACCCCTCCGCCCCACTCCCCGCTTGGAGCCACCATGACCGACGCCTGGCCCTACCTGGAGATCCACCAGAGCCGTACGCGCGAGCCGAGCCCGTACGAGTACAAGCTGGCCGCCACGCTCGAGGAGGTCTTCACGAACGAAGGCCACGAACTGCCCGACGTGGTCCGCGGGCTCAACACCCGCAAGGTCCACGCCCCGGACGGGCAGCCGTGGACCGAGACCTCCTTCCGCGCCGAGATGCACCGACTGGGAGCCTGACCATGACGCTGTCCACGACCGCTTCCGCGGACCACATCCACGCCCACGGCCTGCGCAACCAGTGGCACCCCGTCGTCCCCTCGCGATTCGTCGCCCCGGGCGAGATGCGTAAGGTCACCGCGCTCGGCGAGCAGTGGCTCCTGTTCCGGCGCTCCGACGGCACGCTCGCCATGCTGGCGGACCGCTGCCCGCACCGCGGAGCACCGCTCTCCCTGGGCAAGCACCTCGGCGACCGGGTGGCCTGCTGGTACCACGGCGTCGAGGTGGAGACGGACGGCACCGTCTCCTCCGTGCCGGGGCTGCCGGGCTGCAACCTGGAGGGCAAGAAGCTGGTCACCTCGCTCCCGGTGCGCGAGGTGGCGGGCGCGGTGCTCGCCTACTTCGGCGACGAGGAGCACCCCGAGCCGGTGCCGCTGGAACTCCCCGACCCGCTCGTCGATCCGGAGACGGACGCCTTCCTCTGTTACGCCGAGTGGAACGTGCCCTGGCGGTACGCGGTGGAGAACCTGCTCGACCCGATGCACGGCGCCTTCCTGCACCACGAGTCCCACACGATGTTCGACGGCGACACCACGGCCAAGTTCCGCATCCGGGAGACCGACCGCGGCTACTTCTTCGAGAAGACGGACCAGAGGGGCGTCAACTTCGACTGGGTCGAGCTGTGCCGCACGGGGGTGGACTGGGTGGACCTGTCCATCCCGTACCCGCCCTCGGCGGGCCCCGGCGGTCCTTTCGGCATCGTCGGCATGGTCTGCCCGGTGGACGCCGGACGCACCGGCGTCTTCTTCTGGCGCTACCGCACGGTCCAGGACTGGCAGCGCGACTCCTGGCGCTTCCTCTACCGGACCCTGATCGAGAAGCGGCACTGGGAGGTCCTGGAGCAGGACCGCGTGATGCTCGAAGGGATGCCCGTCGACGCCGACCAGCGCGAGAACCTGTACCAGCACGACCTCGGCGTGGTGCGCCTGCGCAGGCTGTACCGCGCCGGGGCCGAATCCCAGTCGTCGGCGGCGGTCTGAACGGCCGTCAGTCCGTACGGGGCCGATCCGTCCGCGCGTCTGATGCCCTCGCTCGAATGTGGGCATAAGGTGCGAAGTGACTGGTTTGATGGCAAAGGAGATGACCATGTCCGAGCTCATCGTTATCGGCTACGACGAGCCTTCCGTCGCGAAGAAGGCCTTCCACACGGTGCAGGAGCTCCAGAGCAACCATGTCGTCGAACTCGGCGGGCTCGCCGTCGTCACGGTCGACCAGGACGGTGAGACCCACGTCGACACGCCCTCGAGGATGGACAAGGTGGCCCTCTCCGCCACCGCGGGCGCGCTGTGGGGCCTGGTCTTCGGGATCCTCGTCCTCACGCCGGGCCTCGGTGTGGTCGGCGCCGCGCTGGGCGGACTCATCGGCAAGCTCAACCAGATGGGAGTGGACAAGGACTTCCGCAGCAAGGTCGACTCCCTGCTCAAGCCCGGTTCCGCCGCCGTGGTGATCATGGCCTCGAAGGTCACCGAGGACAAGTTCGCGGCCGCCATGCAGTCCTACGGCGGCACCGTTCTCAAGACGTCGCTCTCGGAGCAGGACGAGCAGGCGCTCGTGGAGCAGCTGGCCGGCGCGTAGCCGCCGATCCCCTGTGGGGCGGTACGGAGACACTCTCCGTACCGCCCCACAGAGCTGTCGCCGTGAGCGGTCAGTACCGCAGGACGGCGGCGATCCGGCCCGAGCCGGACAGCGTCCCGTCGGGGACGAAGCGCACCGCCGCACCGGTCGACAGGGCCTGCTCGACGATCTCGTCCACGATGTCGTCCCGCGAGTCGAGGTCGGTGGGGTCGGCCGGTTCGAGGTGGTCGCCGTAGTCGCGTACGACCGTCTGGTAGTGCTCCTCCACGGCCAGTAGGCGCACCCGGCCCTCCTTCGCGGCCACCCACACCTCGTCGACTCCTCCGGAGAACTCGCGGCGGCCCTGCGCGGCCTCCAGCTCGGAGACCACGGCGGCCGTGTCGGACTCCCGTCGTGCCGTACGAAGCGGCTCCAGCGCCTGCCACACGGCCGCGGCCGGTCCGGAGCCCAGGCCGCCGCTCCGGACGGTCGTCGTGTCCTTGGCCAGCGGTCCGACCTCCTCCAGGAGCGCGATCGCCGCCGCCTCGCCGATCACGTACAGGGGGCGGGGCGAGGAGCTGAGCACGACGCGCATCGCCTCGTGCGCCTCGCGCAGGAAGTGACGGGTCTGCTCGTCCCGGAACGTGCTCGGCACGTCGCCGATCTGCTCCTTGCGCTCGGCGTCGGGGTCCGCCAGGCTCCGTGTCCGCGGGAAGCCGTCCGCGGTGTGCTCGTGGACGCCCTCCTGGTCGCCGCTCCACAGGGCGACCCGGTCGGCGGCCACGGTCAGCGCCCAGAAGGGCTGCTCGGCGGCCTGGGCGGCGACGAGATGGCGCGTGAGGAAGGTGTCGGCGACGACGACCCGCTCCGGGACCGTCCGCGCCACCGTCCACACCAGGTGCTCCCCGGGGGCCGCGTAGATCACGAGACCGTCCTCTGCGTGGGCGAGGTCGACCTCGGTGAGGGCCTGCTCCAGCTGGCTCAGCACGTCGAGCCGCCGCTCGCGGGTCACCGCCGGGTCCTGCTCGACCAGCTCTCCGGCCCGGGCCACGAGGTTGCGGAGCCGGACGGGGTCCTGGGTGTTGTCGGGCTCCCGGCGGTGCGTCGGCATCACGAGCGACATCGCCGGATAAGGGCGTGGCTGACGCAGCTTCGCGAGCAGTTCGGTGCTGAGCGCAGGATGCATGGGAGCAGGCCTTTCGTGGGCGATCGCAGGGGCGTGGACGGGGCCGCGGCACACGGGCCTCCTGGGAAACCGGCCAATCAGAACGCACGATATGCCCGCATGCGCGCGTCGGCGCGTCGTGCGGGCCGAGGCTGCTCCACGGGCGCGACGCCGGCTCCGTTCGGGCCTGCCGGACTGCGCGGGCTCCCGGCAGGCGCCAGGCTGGACGTCGTACCCGGAAGGAGCGTGACCAGCGTGGCCCGGAACCGCCGTCTGATCCTGAGCTCGCCGTCCGAGGTCTGGCGCCTCCTCTCCGACGGCCGCCGTTACGGGCAGTGGGTGACCGGCACCCAGCAGGTCCTGGCCGCGGACCCGCACTGGCCGGACGTGGGCGCCCGCCTGAAGGTCCGGGTCGGCGTCGGGCCCATGACGCTCGACGACACCTGCGTGGTCCGCATCTGCGAACCGGAGCGCCGCCTCGAACTGGAGGCGAAGGCGGAGCCCTTCGGCGCGGCCCGTATCGCCATGTACCTGACGCCCTGGGGTGAGAACACGCTCTTCACCCTCGACTGGCACCCCCTGCGCGGACCCGGCACGCGGATGCACGGCCTCCCGGTGGACTACATCGTCGCGGTCCGCAACGGCATGATGCTGACGAAACTGGCCCAGATCGCGGTCCGCGAACACGCGTCGCGGGTGTGAGCGCGGCCCGCGCGGGTAGCCGCGAGGCCCCCGCACAGGGCGCGGGACGGAGAGAGGCGATGAACGCAGACCCGGCTACGGCCCGCTCCCGGGAGGACACCCTTCCCGCCGATCACACACAGGCGATCCTGGAGGCCACGAAACGCGTGGGCTCCCTCCTGAAGGCGTCCGGTCACCCCTTCGCGCTGGTCGGCAGCGTCGCGGTCTACGCCCACGGCATCCCGCTCACGCTCCAGCACGACACCGACTTCGCCGTACGCCGCGAGGACGCCGAGGACGTCGTGAAGGCGCTGGAGGAACATGAGGTCGAGATCGTCAGGCCGCCCGAGGACTGGCTGGTCAAGGCCCGGACGCGGGGCGAGGAGATCGACCTCATCTTCGCGCTCGCCAACCGGCCGGTCACCACCGAACTCCTCGAACGGGCCGAGTCGCTGCCCGTGGACTCCGTGCACATGCCCGTCCTCGCCCCCACCGATCTCCTCAGCAGCCGCCTGGCGGCGCTGTCGGAGCACCACTGCGACTTCGGCGCCCTGCTGCCCGTCGCCCGCGGGCTGCGCGAGCGCGTGGACTGGGCACGGCTGCGCGAGGAACACGGCGAGGAACCGATGCCGGCCGCCTTCCTGTACCTCCTGGAACGGCTCGGCGTGATCCCCGGCGAGGAGGAGACGTGACGAACGCGCGCGACGCGGGCGAGTACCGCATCGCCCGGCTCCGGGAACGGCTGGCGGGCGGGGACACGGCCGAACTGGGCGTACGGATCGAGATGCGCGGTGAGGCCGTCCTCCTCTCCGGCACCCTGCCGACGGCCGACCACCGGGAGGAGATCCTTCGGATCGCCGACTCCGAGCTGGCCGGCATGCCCGTCCTGGCCGATCTGGGCGTCGCGAGCGCGGAACCCCCCGACGGCCACGAGGACCTGCCGTGAGCGCCCCCGCCGGCGGCGCGCCCGAAACCGGGGCCGTCGTGCGCGTGGCCGCGGTCGGCGACATCCATCTCGGCCCCGACTCGCGCGGTCTGCTCCGCCCCTCCTTCGCGACCCTCCCGGACCGCGCGGACCTGCTGCTCCTCGCGGGCGACCTGACCCGCCACGGGACCGTCGCGGAGGCCGAGGTGGTGGCCGGCGAGGTCGAGGACCTGGGCGTCCCCGTGGTCGCGGTGCTGGGCAACCACGACCACCACTCCGAGCAGGAGGAGGCGGTCTCCCGCGTCCTCGCGGACGCCGGTGTCGCCGTCCTGGAGGGCACGGCCACCGTTCTGTCGCTGTACGGGAGGAAGACGGGTGTCGCCGGGGCGAAGGGGTTCTGCGGCGGCTTCGCCGGCCGCTCCGCCGGCGAGTTCGGAGAGCGCGAGATGAAGGACTTCGTACGCGTCACCCGGCGCAGCGCGGACGCCCTGCGGAGGTCGCTCACCGAGCTGGCCGACGAGGGCTGCGCACTCCGGATCGCGCTCACGCACTTCTCGCCCGTGCCGGACACCCTCGCGGGGGAGCCACGCGAGATCTACCCCTTCCTCGGCAGCTACCTCCTCGCGGAGGCGATGGACGAGGCCGGCGCCGACCTCGCGGTCCACGGCCACGCCCATCTCGGTACCGAACACGGCATGACGGCGGGCGGTATCAGGGTCCGCAACGTCGCCCAGCCCGTGATCGGCAAGGCCTACGCCCTCTACCACCTCCCTCTGACGGCCTGACCGACACGCCGGGCCGCCACCGCGATTTCCCGAACGTCAGCCGAAATCGAGGGAACGACGTCCAACGCCCAGGTTTCGAGCCGGAATTCCGGCCACCACCGTCGCCGGGTCGTCCGGCCCGTCACCGGCTGACGGCGTCCGGGGCGCGTGCGGGGCGCGTTCGACGGAGAACCGGCAGGCCGGAGCGGGGGCCGCGCAGAGGCGGGCGCGTGCGGGCCGAACGTGGCCCGAAGCGACGCGGAGTGACGAATTCCGTGCACGTTCGACCACACCGTGCTACAGTCGACTCAGTTGCAGTTGTGGTTCCCAATAAACTTCAAGTGCCTTGGGTGAATTCAATTCGCCAGGCACTTTTTGTATTTTCGGTGCTGTTTCCGGACGGGGCAATCGCGCGGCGACGCCGGGATTCACGCGGTGTGGATCCCCGGGTAGTGCCTCGAAGGAGATTTAAAATGGCTAATGGCACCGTGAAGTGGTTCAACTCGGAAAAGGGCTTCGGCTTCATCGAGCAGGAGGGTGGCGGCCCGGACGTGTTCGCCCACTACTCCAACATCGCGACCTCCGGCTTCCGTGAGCTCCAGGAGGGCCAGAAGGTGACCTTCGACGTCACCCAGGGTCAGAAGGGCCCGCAGGCGGAGAACATCCTCCCCGCCTGACGCCGAGCCTTCCGACGCAGCTGGGGTCCTCACCGACGAGGTGAGGGCCTCAGCTCGTCGCATTTTCGGACGAGGTCACTCTGATGAACGAATTCGCACCCCCGGTCACCCACACCCCGGCCCTCCCCGCGGTCGCCGCCTTCGGCGAGCTCGACCTGCCCTCCGAGGTGCTGGCGCTGCTCACCGAGCTCGGTGTCGACACGCCCTTCCCGATCCAGGCCGCCACGCTGCCGAACGCCCTCGCAGGACGTGACGTCCTCGGGCGCGGACGCACCGGTTCGGGAAAGACCCTCGCGTTCGGCCTCGCGCTGCTCGCGCGCACCGCCGGCCGCCGTGCCGAGTCGCGCAAGCCGCGGGCCCTGATCCTCGTCCCCACGCGTGAGCTCGCCCAGCAGGTCACCGACGCGCTCACGCCGTACGCCCGCGTCCTGAAGCTGCGCCTGGCCACCGTCGTCGGAGGCATGTCGATCGGCCGTCAGGCCGCCACGCTGCGCGAAGGCGCCGAGGTCCTCGTCGCGACCCCGGGCCGTCTGAACGACCTCGTCGAGCGCAAGGACTGCCGTCTGGACCGCGTGGACATCACCGTCCTCGACGAGGCCGACCAGATGGCCGACATGGGCTTCCTTCCGCAGGTCACCGAGGTGCTCGACCTCGTACGCCCGGACGGCCAGCGCATGCTGTTCTCCGCCACCCTCGACCGCAACGTCGACCACCTGGTGCGGAACTACCTCCACGACCCGGTCGTGCACTCGGTCGACCCCTCCGCCGCCGCCGTCACCACCATGGAGCACCACGTCCTCCAGGTGCACGGCGCCGACAAGTACGCCACCGCCACGGAGATCGCCGCCCGCGACGGGCGCGTGATCATGTTCCTGGACACCAAGGCCTCCGTCGACCGCTTCACCAAGCACCTGCGGGGCAGCGGAGTGCGCGCGGAGGCGCTGCACGGCGGAAAGTCGCAGCCGCTGCGCAACCGCACCCTGGAGCGGTTCAGGAGCGGTGACATCAGCGTCCTCGTCGCCACCAACGTGGCCGCGCGCGGAATCCACGTCGACCAGCTCGATCTCGTCGTCAACGTCGACCCGCCCGCCGACCACAAGGACTACCTGCACCGCGGCGGCCGGACCGCCCGGGCCGGCGAGTCCGGCAGCGTCGTCACGCTGGTCCTCCCCGACCAGCGCAAGGACGTGGTCCGGCTCATGGGCGAGGCCGGGATCCGCGCCCGCGTCACCCAGGTCCGTTCCGGCGAGGCCGAGCTGAGCCGTATCACCGGCGCCAGGGCCCCTTCCGGCCTGCCCGTCGAGGGCGCCGCGCCGAGCACGGAGGGCCCCAAGCGCGGCGGCGCGCCCTTCCGCGGCATCGGAACCGTTCCGGGCAAGCCCGGCCGCGCGAAGAACGAGTCGCGGCGCTCCGCCGAGGCCCGCAAGACGGCCGAGGCCCGGCAGGCCGCCCGGATCCGCCGCGGCCGCTAGGGCAGGGAGTCCGCGCCGCGCGCCCGGCCCTCCGGGCGGAGCGGCACTGTCGGACCCGGATGGTGCAATGTTCCTCGTCGCCGTCCCAGCGCGAGGGGGAACACGAGCATGTCCGGTGCGTCCACGGCCCCGGCCGAACTGCGTCGTCTGATGGACGCGTTGACCGGCCCCGGCGGTCCGTCCCGTGACGGCACGGCCGTCGTGACGGGCCGTCACGACGACCAGGCCGCGGTCGCGGTGATCCGGTCGGCGCGCCCCGCGCGCGGCCTGGCGCGCGCGCTCTCCCGCGACCTGCCGCCGGCCGGAGCCGCCGCCGTGCTGCTCAAGGAGCTGACGGGTCGCCACCTCGCGGGATCCGGGACGCGTTGGCGCCGGCTTCACGACGCCCTCACCACCGCGCCGGACGCACTGCCGGACCTGCTCGCCGAACTGCCCGTCCCGAGCGAGGACGCAGCGGACCGGCTCCCGCCCAAGTCCGTCTGCGACACCATGGAGTTGCTTCTGGAGCGGGCGGCGCCCGCGCACGCGGCGGCCGCGCTGACCGCGCTCCCGGAGCGGACCCTGGAGACGATCCTCGCGGGAGGCTCCCTCCCCGGTCCCTCGCTGACCTCCGCCGTCGTGGTGCACGGCGACACCCGGGCCCGCACCGCGCTGGCCCGCCACCCCCGGATCGACGCCAGGGTGCTCAAACGGCTGGTCGGCGCGGACGACCCGCGGGTGAGCGCGGCCGTCTACCGCAACAACCGCTGCACCCCGTCCCTGCGCCGCACGATCGTCCACGCCCATGCGCAGGCCCGCGTCCCGCTCGAGGAGACGCTCAGGGCGGAACTGCTGTCGCCCGCCGGCGCCGCGTCACGTGCCCGGACCGCGCCCCTGCTCGTCAGCGGGGACCCGCCTCTGGTCGCACAGGCGCTGACCTGGGGCGTACGCAAGGTGGCACAGCGCCACGCCCTCCTGCGGGTCCTGGAGTGCCGGGGCGCGGACGCCCTGCGCACCATGCTCGCCGATCCGTCCGTCGTGCCGCTCCTCCACCCGGAGATCCGCGCCGAAGCCGCCGAAGCACTCCACACCGCGGGCGCGGGCGCGGCGCTCCGGCTGCGGGACTCGGGCGAACCGTACGACGATCCGGCCGCGCTGCCACGGCTCCTGGGCGTCTCTCGTGGTACCAGCACCCTGCGCGATCTGCTCAACGAGCCGTACGCCCACGATGTCCGGGCCCTGGCGGCGGCCAACCGGACGCGTCCCTTCATGCCGAAGGCGGCGGAGGAGCTGCTCCGCCACGAGGACGCCACGGACGCCGAGCGCGCGGAGTTCCGGCTGACCCTGCTCAACGGACCGTGGCGGGCGGGCGGCCGTATCGCGGGGAACCTCACCCCGCCGGACCGTCGCCTGGCCGAGGAGGTGCTGGACGGCTCGGCCGCCGACTGGGCCGTGGGCATGGTCGAGGCGGGGCTGCTCGACCCCGTCGAGCTGGTGACGACGGCCAGGCCCGCGGCCCGAGCCGTGGAGGCGCTCCGCGCGGTCTGCGAACGGGGCCTGGACGGCGATGGCGTCAGAAGAATCCTTGCCGCGTTGTACGAGGACCACCTGGCGGTGCGCCCCGATGCCGTGGAGGCGCTCCTGCGGAACCTTCCCGATCACCCGGGCACGCTGGCCGAGGCGGCGAGGAGCGCGGGCGTCGGGCAGCCGTCGCAGACGCAGACGTACACGTCGACGCCCGCTCCGACCCGCGCCGAAGGCGACGATGTGCCCCGCGCCCGTGCCGGGAGCGCTCCCGCCACGGACGGCGACGCGGCGCCGCCGGCGCGACCGGCAGGTACGCGGGCACGTGCCGCGCTCGGCGCGATCGACCTGCTGAGGTTGCTGGCCGCCCCCGGCACCGCGCCGCTGCCGGACGATCCGGAGGTCCTGCGCCGCCTGTCCGCCCACACCCGGGACGACGTCCCCGGCCTACGCCACCCCGACTGGCTCCACGAGGCCTGCATGGCGCGGGGGTTGAACGACCTCGCGCACCGGTGCCGCCCGCCCGCGCGCGCCGACACGCTCGCACGGATGGCGGGGACACCGGAGCCGGGCTCCCTCGCCCGCATCGCCGAACAGGCCTATCTGCACGGCATCGTGTCGGCCGACGACCTGCTCAGCCACCTCCCGGCCGCCCTGATGCTGCGCGTGCCCCACGACTGGAACGACCTGGCTTTTCTCGCGGCCTGGCGACGCGCCCTCGCCGCCTTCCTGGAGCGCGAACTGGGGACGGACGCGGACGGCTGGCTGCGGCTCGCGGCCGCCGCCCGACGGTCGACGTCCGAGCCGGACGGGGACGGGACCGCCGGCCGCCACGCGGCCACCTGGCCCGAACTCCTCGACCGGTCGCGGCGCGACGCCCGGCGCACGGCCGTCTCCGTGGAAGAGGCGCGCGCTCCCCTCGGCCACGCCTCGCCGTTCGCCCCCACCGAGCCGCCCACCTCGCCCGAGTCGGCGGTGCGCCTGCTCGCCCGTGGCAACCACCTGTGGGCCTGGCCGCTCGGGACCCTGCTCTGCGTGGCGGGACCCGACGCCCTCGCCTCGGTGATGGGCCGACTCGGCCCCGACGGGCCGTGGATGCTGGCCGCGTTCGTCCTCCGGTTCCGCGCGACCTCGCCCACCGCCTTCGCGTTCCTCCTGGCCCACCGCGACCCGTCGGCCCTGACGGTGCTCTCGCAGCAGTCCCGTTGGCTCGACTCCACCGCCCTGAGCGAGCTCCTGGACCTCGCCGACCCGGACGTGGACCTCGCCGTGCTCCGCACCAACGGCGATCCGGACGTGTCCCGACGCGTCGCCGCCCGCCCGGGCGCCCTCGCACGGCGCCTCGCCGCCGCCGTGCGCGCCGACCCCCTCGCCGAACTCCCCGGCGGGCGTACGGCCTGGCTGGAGTCGGCCCAGCCGGATCTCGTCGAGCTGGTCTTCGACCGGGCCGGCAAGCAGCTGACGATGGCCCAGCAACTGGTCGGCGCGCTCAGCCTGCTGCGCCACGGCGGGCCCGGCCGGCTCGCCGCCCTCGCGGCGGGCGGACGGCTCGGGGCCGCCGTCACCCGCCTCTGCCAGAAGGCTCTGGCGAGCGGCGATCCGGACTCCGTGCTGGCGGCCCGGGCGGCGAAGGAGCTGGCACCCGGACGCCTCGTGGCGCGGCTGCGGAAGTGCCGTACGCACGGAGACGCCCGCGCCCTCCTCGACAGCACCCCGGGCACCCCTGACTGGGAGGCACTGGAGGCCGAGCACGCGCGGGACCCCGTCCCCTTCTGGGAGGCCGTGGTCCGGCACCCCGGCGCTCCTCAGGACTTCCGGATCCGGCACGCCGGGCACCTCCACCGGCTGTCGGCGTTCGGCACGCCGCCGGACCGGCAGGAGACCGTGGCGCGCGTCCGGCACGGTGTCGACACGTACGGGCGCGAGCCGGTGGACGCCCTGCTCGACCACGTGCTGAGGACCGGCCGGCTGACCGGGCGCGACCTCGTCCGAGAGGCCGCTCCGGCGGCCGTCGTCCTGAGCTACCTGGGCCGCGCCCGCCGACGGCCGGACGCTCCCGAGGAGGTGGCGGCCGCCCTGGAGGAGACCGCCCGGCTGGTGGCCGAGCGGCTCGGCGCCGACCAGGACGCCTGGGATTCCCTCCACGCCCGTCTCACGGATCCGGACGCCGACCGTGCACCGGCCTGCGCCACGCCCGAGCTTCTGTCCGTCGGCCCTACGGAGCCGTCTCGCAGCGGTAGGTGAAGCGGGTCTCCGCGGTGTGCCGGGTGGGGGAGACGACGACGAGCCGTGCCGTCGCCCGGTGCTCGCCGGGGCCGTGGAACGTCCACAGCAGATGCAGGCGCGCCTGCGTCTGGTGGCGGGCGAGCCGCTCCCGCAGCAGCCCGGACGATGTGCCGTCACTGCGCTCCCAGCGGTACGTGACGGTGCCGGGCCGCCCGTCGGTCTCGAGGACCGCCACGACGTCGGCGGTGCCGTCGCAACCGGGCGGCCGTGCCGGGGCGGCGACCGAGACCCCGCGTACCGACACCTCCGGCCCGAGCCGCTGCCAGGCGAGGAACGCGAGGACGGCGAGCAGGACGGCGGCGGGCAGGGCGTACCGCCGCAGTGCCCTGCGGCGGCGCGGTGGAGCCTCGGGCGGACCGCCGTGCCAGATCTGGGCGGTCGTCGGGCCACCGGCCAGGCGGTGCCGAGTGGCCGGGGTCACCCCGGGGCCGAACCTGAGGACGGCGCCCTCCACCCGGTCCGGCTCCACGTCCTGCGCGGGTCCCTCGAACCACTGGCTGCCGAGCACCGTGGCGCTGTACTCGTCGGGGTCGTGGCCGCTCATGAGATCGTGCACCTCCTCGTGAGGATCTGCTGCGTGGAGGCGCCGTTCGCGGCGGCCGGGTCCGTGGCGGCCCGGACGCCCCAGTAGCAGCCGCCGGCCCTCGGGAAGGTGTGGGCCAGCGTGATCGTGTACCGGGTCGCGCCACTGCGCCGTACGCTCTCGGAGCCGTCCGGCACACCCGACGAGCCCTTGGCGTCGGCCGTGAACCATGAGATCTGGACGACCACCGGACCGGTCCCGTCCGTCACGACCTCGAACGAGGCCTCCGCCGTGCTCGTACCCGTCTGCCGCAGCGCGGTGACGGACACCGCCTTCACACCGACCGGACGGGGCGTGGGCGGTGTCGTGGGCGGAGTGGTCGGCGGCGTCGTGGGCGGTGTCGTCGGGGGCGTGGTCGGCGGATCCGTCGTCGCCGTGGGGACGAGGGTCACCGTCGGCGTCGGCGTGATCGTGAGCGTCGGGGACGGGGTCGCCGAAGGGGTCGCCTCCTCGGACGCCGACGGCGTGCCTTCGGGAGACGCCGTGCTCGTGGGCGGCGCGGCCGTGGGAGAGGCGGGTGCGGTCGGCAGCGTGCTCGTGGTGGCGAACGCCTCCGCCGTCGTACGACCCCCCTCGTCGCCGGCGCGGGCGGCGACGGCCGCGAGCAGGGCGAGGATCACCGCGGTGATACCGGCCGGGACGACGATCTCCGGCCACAGCCGGCGCAGGCGGCCGGGGGGCCGGGGCAGGGTGGTCGTGGCCAGCGCGGTCGTGCCGGTGGCCGGTTCGCCGGCGGCGGTGGGGAAGAGCAGCGGCAGGAGCGCGGCGAGCGCGGCCAGCCTGCGCTGTCCCCGTTCCTCCCAGTCGGGCCCGTAGGCGGCCGTGGCGATCCCTTCCAGCTCGGCCACGAAGGCCGTCGCGTGTGCGGGGCGTTCCCCGGGGGTCTTCGCGAGGCCGCGCCGGATGAGCGGTCGCAGGGGTTCCGGGACGTCCTCGTCCGGTACGGGCGCGTCGAGGTGCTGCAGCGCCAGTTCGGCGATGTTCTGGCCGGTGAAGGGCTTGCGTCCGGTCAGGCACTCGAAGAACGTCGCCGTGGCCGCGTACACGTCGGCGGCAGGGGACGCGGGCTCGCCGTTCCACTGCTCGGGCGCCATGTAGGCGGGTGTGCCCGCGACCCCCGGCGTGCCGCCGTGGTCCGTCGCGATGCCGAAGTCCACGAGCGTGGACGAGCCGTCGGCGGCGACCAGGACGTTGTCCGGCTTGTAGTCGCGGTGCACGACCCCGGCCCGGTGCGCGGCGGCCAGGCCGAGGAGCGAGCCCTTGAGGACCACGAGCGCCGCCTCGGGTCCGGTGGCGCCCTCCCGGGCGAGCAGCGCGCGCAGGGCGACCCCGTCGACCAGTTCCATCACGATCGCGGCGCCCCACGGCGCCTCCACGTACTCGTACAAGCCCACGACGTGCGGCGATTCGAGTGCGGCGAGCCGCCGCGCCTCCGCCCGGAACCCCCGGACGAAGGCCGGATCGGTCCGCAGCCGCTCGCCGAGGTACTTCACGGCCACCGGCTGCCCGGTCGCGTCGTGGACGGCGAGCACCACGCGCCCGCTCGCGCCCGCACCCAGCTCCCGGAACTCCGTGTATCCGGGCACCACCCAAGCGTTCATCCCGCCCCCCAGTCTTCTTCAACGGGGACAGATTCCGGCCACGACCGGTTCCCGGCAAGGGCGCGCGCGTGGGGTGCGGACGGCGCGAGGACGGCGTACGGGCGGCGCATGGACTTCTTGCGCGACCCCATGGACTCTTCGCACACCGCCCCCGCCGGGCGGCGGTGGCCCCTACGGTGAACGTCGGCCGCGGGGGCGCCCCCGGCCGCGGGTGGGCCCGGGGCCCTGGCGGCGTCCCGGCAATTCCGCGATCAGGTGCCCCGCGTTCACGTCCTGTACCGCGCC
Source organism: Streptomyces sp. NPDC013317 (assembly GCF_055563155.1). Lineage (NCBI taxonomy): Bacteria > Bacillati > Actinomycetota > Actinomycetes > Kitasatosporales > Streptomycetaceae > Streptomyces > Streptomyces sp. NPDC013317. The sequence goes on along the minus strand of NZ_JBVHDX010000003.1, from coordinate 768,158 downwards.
CCCACGCATCGACGACACGTCCACGTCCTCTCACCCACTGATCTTGGGCTCGCTCGGACCACCGTCCTCCCCCACCGGAATCCATCAGAGGTGCTCAGACCCATGACCGAACTCAACCGGCGCCGTTTCCTCCAGATAGCCGGCGCCACCGCGGGCTTCGCGGCGCTCGACAGTAGTATCGCCCGGGCCGCCGCCATCCCCGCCGCCCGGACCTCCGGCACCCTCGCGGACATCGAGCACATCGTCGTCCTGATGCAGGAGAACCGGTCCTTCGACCACTACTTCGGAGCCCTGAAGGGGGTCCGCGGCTTCGGCGACCCGCGCCCCATCACGCTCCCCAGCGGAAAGTCGGTCTGGCACCAGCAGGACGGCTCCAAGACCGTGCTGCCGTACCACCCCACCGCCGAGGACCTCGGCATGCAGTTCATCGCAGGTCTGAACCACGACTGGGCCGGGGGCCACAAGGCCTTCAACAACGGCAGGTACGACCAGTGGATCCCCGCCAAGTCCGCAGGCACCATGGCCTATCTGAACCGGAACGACATCCCGTTCCACTACGCGCTCGCCGACGCGTTCACGATCTGCGACGCCTACCACTGCTCGTTCATCGGCGCCACCGACCCCAACCGCTACTACATGTGGACCGGCCACACCGGCAACGACCGCACGGGCGGCGGTCCCGTCCTCGGCAACGAGGAGGCGGGGTACAGCTGGAAGACGTACCCCGAGCGGCTGGAGCAGGCCGGGGTCTCCTGGAAGATCTACCAGGACATCGGCGACGGTCTGAACGCGGCCGGGCACTGGGGCTGGATCAACGACGCCTACCGAGGCAACTACGGCGACAACTCGCTGCTGTACTTCAACCAGTACCGCAACGCGCAGCCCGGCGACCCGCTCTACGACAAGGCCCGCACCGGCACGGACGCCTCGAAGGGCGACGGCTTCTTCGACATCCTGCGGGCCGACGTCGCCGCCGGACGGCTCCCGCAGATCTCCTGGATCGCGGCGCCCGAGGCCTTCACCGAGCACCCCAACTTCCCCTCGAACTACGGCGCCTGGTACATCTCGCAGGTCCTGGACGCGCTGACCTCCAACCCGGAGGTGTGGAGCAGGACCGCGCTCTTCATCACGTACGACGAGAACGACGGCTACTTCGACCACGTCGTCCCGCCGTACCCGCCGTCCTCCGCCTCCCAGGGGCTCTCGACCGTCGACACCTCCCTCGACCGGTTCTCCGGCAACGCGAGTTACGCCGCCGGTGTCTACGGCCTCGGCCAGCGCGTCCCGATGCTGGTCGTCTCGCCCTGGAGCACGGGCGGTTACGTCTGCTCCGAGACCTTCGACCACACCTCGATCATCCGCTTCATGGAGCGCCGCTTCGGAGTGGCGGAACCGCAGATCTCGCCCTGGCGCCGCGCCGTCTGCGGCGATCTCACCTCCGCCTTCGACTTCGGCCTCGAGGACACGGCGCCGGCGGCGCTGCCGGACACCTCGGCGTACAAGCCGCTCGACAACGACCGGCACCCCAGCTACGTACCGAAGCCGCCGGCCAAGCCGGTGCTGCCCGTCCAGGAGGCGGGAGCGCGCCCGGCCAGGGCGCTGCCGTACGAGCTGTACGTCGACGGCGCGGCGACGCCGTCCACCGGGCGCTTCGCGCTGACCTTCGGCGCGGGCGCCAAGGCGGGTGCCTGCTACTACATCACCGCGCCGAACCGCACCGACGGGCCGTGGACGTACACGGTGTCGGCGGGCCGGAGCATCTCCGACTCCTGGAACTCCGCCTACTCCGCCGGGGTCTACGACCTCACGGTGACCGGCCCCAACGGATTCCTGCGCGGCTTCCGCGGTCCGGGCACGACGGCGGGCCCGGAGGTGACGGCCCGTCATGACGCCGTCTCCGGCAACGTCGTGCTGACGATGACGAACACCGGTGCCGCCGCGGTCGCCCTCACGGTCACCAACGCGCCCGCCTATGGAGGCCAGGTCCAGCGCGTCACGGTCGCCCAGGGCGCCACGGTGACGCACACCGTGGACCTGCGGGGCAGCAAGCGCTGGTACGACCTGTCGGTCGTCTCCAGCGGGAACAGCACCTTCCTCCGGCGCTTCGCGGGCCATGTCGAGAACGGCACGGCGGGCGTCAGCGACCCGGGGATCATCACCGGCTGAGGCCGGAAGGGGGCGGTGCGGCGGCCGGTCAGACGGTGACGACCCGCACGTCGGCGTCGGTCAGCCGCCGCACCGCCTCCGCCGGGAGGGCCGCGTCGGTGACCAGCACGTCGACGCGGTCGAGGCCACAGATCCGGGCGAAGGCGCGCCGCCCCATCTTCGAGGAGTCGGTGACCACGACGACCCGGCTCGCGCGCTCGGCGAAGAGCCGGCTGATCCCCGCCTCGTCCTCGTGGTGCGCCATGATGCCGAGTTCCGGGTCGATTCCGTCGACGCCGAGGACGACGACGTCGAGCACCACCTCGTTCAGGACCCCGGCGGCGAGCGGGCCGACCAGTTCGTACGTCTGCGGGCGCGCCACACCCCCCGAGACGACGATCTTGATCTGGGGCCGTACGGCGAGTTCGCCGGCGATGTTGAGCGCGTTGGTCACCACGGTCAGCGCGGGTGCGGGCGGGGTGCCGGGCGCCTCCGTCCTGCCGCCCCCGAAGCGCAGCGCCAGCGCGCGTGCCACCTCGGTGGTCGTGGTTCCGCCGTTGAGCCCGAGCACCTCGCCCTCGTGGACCAGCTCCGCCGCCGCGGCGGCGATGCGCTGCTTCTCCGAGGCGTGCCGGGAGGACTTGTAGCGCAGGGGCAGCTCGTACGAGACACCGTGCGGGACGGCTCCGCCGCGGGTACGGACCAGGAGCCGCTGTTCGGCGAGTTCGTCCAGGTCCCGGCGGATCGTGGCGGGGGAGACGTCGAGCGTGGCGGCGGCCTCCTCGACCTCCAGCCTGCCGGTGGAGGAGAGGAGTTCGAGGAGCGTGTTCCACCGCTCGTGCTTCGACATGATCGCGATTTTAGCGCCGCGCCGACGCCGTGGACCCTGGACCGCACGCCGCCGCTGATGGATACTGCGCACAGTGATGGATGCTCGAAGATGTTCGAAAATCATCTCTTACGAGCATGACCGAGCATTCTCTGTCTGTGAAGGAGTCGCACGTGCCCCCTACGGGACCCTCCCGCACCGCCGCCGAAATCGCCTCCCAGCCCGCCTCCTGGCGCAAGGCCGCGGAGACCCTGCCCCAGCACCGCGCGGCGCTGCCGGTGCGGGGCGAGCGCGTCGCCGTCGTCGGCTGCGGCACCTCCTGGTTCATCGCCCAGGCCTACGCCCAGCTCCGCGAGACCGGCGGTCACGGCGAGACCGACGCCTTCGCCGCCTCCGAGTTCCCCCTCGGACGGCGATACGACCGGATCCTCGCCATCACCCGCTCCGGCACCACCACCGAAGTCCTCGACCTGCTCCGCCGCGTCAAGGGGACCGTCGTCACCGGCGCCCTCACCGCCGACCCGGCGACCCCCGTCATGGCCGCCGCGGACGCCGTGGCCGTCCTCGACTTCGCCGACGAGGAATCGGTGGTGCAGACCCGCTTCGCCACCACCGCCCTCGCCCTGCTCCGCGCGCACCTGGAGGCGGAGGACGCCCTCCCGGCCGGCGTGCGTACCGTCGAACGGGCGGCCAAGGACGCCGAACGCGCCGTCGCCGAACCGCTCGCCGCCGAGATCACCGGTGCCGAGCAGTACACCTTCCTCGGCACCGGCTGGACCTACGGACTCGCCCTCGAAGCGGGCCTGAAGATGCGCGAGGCCGCCGGCGCCTGGACCGAGGCCTACCCGGCCATGGAGTACCGCCACGGCCCGATCAGCATCACCGCGCCCGGCCGGGTCGCCTGGTCCTTCGGCCCCGTGCCCACCGGCCTCGCCGCCGACGTGGCCCGCGTCGGCGGCACCCTCGTCGCGGAGTCCGGCGACGCCGACGGCGAACTCGACCCCATGGCCGACCTCGTCCGCGCCCAGCGGCTCGCCGTCCTGCTCGCCGAGGCCCAGGGGCAGAACCCGGACCGGCCGCGCAACCTCACCCGGTCCGTCGTCCTCGACCACGGCGCGACGGAGGAGAGCTGATGCCGCTCACCACCGCCGGCGAGATCGTCCTCGACGCCCGCGAGCACGGGGCGGGCGCCGGGGCGTTCAACGTCATCCAGATCGAGCACGCGCAGGCCATCGTCGCCGGCGCCGAGGCCGCGGACCGCCCCGTCATCCTCCAGATCAGCGAGAACACCGCCCGCTACCACGGCGCCCTGGAGCCCATCGCGCTCGCGACGCTCGCCATCGCCCGGCGGGCCGCCGTCCCGGTCGCCGTCCACCTCGACCACGCCGAGTCGCCCGGCCTCGTCCGCGAGGCCGTCGCCCTCGGGTTCGGCTCCGTCATGTTCGACGCCTCGACCCTCCCGTACGAGGAGAACGTCGCCGCCACCCGCGAGATGACCGACTACTGCCACCGCGAGAACGTCTGGGTGGAGGCGGAACTGGGCGAGGTGGGCGGCAAGGACGGCGCCCACGCGCCCGGGGTGCGCACCGACCCCGCCGAGGCGCGCGCCTTCGTCGCCGCCACCGGCGTCGACGCCCTCGCCGTCGCCGTCGGCAGCTCCCACGCGATGCTCACCCGGGACGCCGTCCTCGACCTCGACCTGGTCTCCCGACTGCGCGAGGCCGTGGACGTCCCGCTCGTCCTGCACGGCTCCTCGGGCGTCGGGGACGCCGACCTCGGCCGGGCCGTCGGCGCCGGGATGACGAAGGTGAACGTGGCCACGCACCTCAACAAGGCGTTCACCCAGGCCGTCCGTACCCACCTGGGGGAGAACGTCACGACCGTCGACCCGCGCCGCTACCTCGGCCCGGCCCGCACGGCCGTCGCGGAGGCGGTCTCCCATCTGCTGGGAGTGCTGGGCGCCGAGGCGCCTCTGGTGCGCAGCTCAGTCGTCGGCCCCTGAGCCCTGTCGGCCCGGGTTCTGCGCGGGGGCGCCCCGTGCGGACGAGTCCTGCGCGGTCCCCGGGTCCTCGTCGGCTCCCGGTTCCTCGCAGGTGACGCGGTCGCGCGGGGTGTAGTGCGTACGGAACGTCTCCCGGCCGACCTCCGCCCCGCCGTCGCGGAAGACCCGGTCCACGGTGATGTCGAAGCCCTCCAGCGGAGTCTGCGGCTCGCACTTCGGGCCCGAGCCGGTCCGCTCGGAGGGTTCCGTCAGATTGGTGCGGGGGCCCTCCACCGCCTCCACGGCGTCGAACTTCTTCGTGCCGAGGAAGCTGACGGTCACGGAGGAGTCGGTGGAGCTCGCCTTGATGTAGATCCAGGCGTCGGAGTTGTTGCGGAACCTCAGGTCCAGCGTGCCCCAGGCCACTGTCGCCTCCCGGCCCGGCGGGTACCGCTCGATGTAGAAGGAGTGCGCCCCGTACTCGACCGGCTTGACCCCCGCGAAGAAGATCGCGTTGAAGACCGTGGTCGCGACGGCGGAGACCCCGCCGCCCGGCGCGGAGTGGTACTGCCCGTCCAGGATCATCGTGCCGTCGACGAAGCCGTTGGCCTTGGTGCGCTCCCCGACGGTCCTGTTGAAGCTCCAGACCTCGCCCGGCTTCACCAGCGAGCCGTTGATCAGCTCGACCGCCCGGCCGATGTTGGTCGTCCGGTACGGGGCGGTGGGGAAGTTCACCGTGAACGTCGACATCTGCTCCTTGATCCCCATCTCCGCCACCGACTTCCGGGTCAGCACCGGCTGGATCAGCCGGGTGGCCACGGGACCGGTCCGCGCGGCGTCGCCCCGCTTCGGCAGCAGCGGCATGACCGCCGCGCCCAGGGCCTGGGCCGTCACCTCGTGCCCGGGCCGCCCGTCCGCGAGGACCACCACCTTGCCGTTCTCCACCCCGAGGCGGGCCTCGACCGGACCGGTGGCGACCCTGTCGAGCGGGCGCGCCACGGCAGGGTCACGGATCAGCCCCTGCTCGTCGAGGGTGGGGACGAGCCTGCCCTCGTCGTCGGCCTTCACCGTCAGATGCGCGCCGAGCGTGGTCGGGGTGATCCGCAGGCTCTCGCCGTCGACGGTGAGGGTCACCGGCCCCGACATCGCGGGCGTCCCGAACGTGTTGAGGAAACGGGCCGTCTCCGCCTCGCCGACCTTGGGCGGGGAGACGGCGGTCGGCAGCGGCACCGGGTTCCCGCCCTCGGGCTCGGGATAGTTCGCCCGCAGCGTGTCCACGGCGCCGTCGACATCCAGCTTCTGTCCGACGCGCGGCTGGACGGTGACCGCCTGCCCGTCCTCGAAGGAGACGGCCCCCTCGACGGTCGTCCGGTCGTAGGTACGGGCCGCCTCGGTCATCGCCGCGCGGGCCTCGGACTCGTCGAAGGCGACGACCGGTTCGACGTTCCGCTCGTCGGTGGAGAACAGCCGGCCGATCACGGTGGCGGGATCTCGCGAGGGATCCGCCGCCTTGTCGACGGTCTTCTCCACGTCGACGCTCAGCCCGGCCGCGGCCGGATCGACGGTGCCGGTGCTCGCGCCGATCCGTACCGGTATCGGGGCGGTCCAGGACGCGGGCGCAGCCGCCGTCAGCGTCGCCCGCGCCTCCTGGCGGCTCATGCCGCCGATGTCCACACCGGCCACCCGCGTGCCCTCGGAGATGTCGTTGCCCGTGGCGAGGAGTCCCGCCGCGTACAGGCCGCCCGCGGCGACGAGGGCCACTCCGGCCGCCGTCACCGCCATGCGTATGCGCCGACCGCGAGAGGACGACGGCGTCGCGTCGTCCTCGTGCCTGGAGTCGCTGGAGTCGCTCACACGGCCTCCCGGTGGGTCGGGGTACCCGAGATCCAAGCGTGACGTTACGCCGAGCGGGTGGCCCACGCATGTCGGACGGCTCTGACCTGCTCTTATGCCACGGAACGCGGCCTGTCCGGGCCCGGCCTGTCCGGGCCCGGACGGAGCGTCGCCGGCACGTCGAGCGAGATCCAGGTGTCGGGAGGTACGTCCGGCCGGCCCGGTACCGGCCTGCGTTCCTCGTCCCAGGCCTCGCCGGCGATGTCGGCGGCGACCCGGCGCCAGAACCGCACGGCTGCGGCGTTCTCCTCCTGGAAGGCGACCTCCCAGCGCCCCGGGTGCGCGCCCATGACCTCCCGTACCGCGCGCAGCCCGACTCCCGCGCGCCGCGCGGCGCGCACCACGAAGAAGCTGTTGAGCACGCGCGTCGGTGCGGACAGACCGCGGACGAACGCGAGACCCACCGGGTGCTCTCCGCTCGTCACCAGGTACGCGGCCCAGTCGGCGTCCGCGAAGGCCGAGTCGAGCCGCTCGCTGCGGAAGGTTCCGTCCGGGCGTGGCAGCACACCGGTGTACTCGGACAGGTCGTGGCGGAACATCAGCCAGAGGCGTTCCACGGTGGGCCGGTCGGCAGGGCCCGCGCGGCGCACGGACACGTCCGGCACGGGCCGCTTGGGGACTCGGGGCAGGGGGCTTCTCGGGTTCTGTGGCATGAAAAAAGCCTCCCGGGCGGGGCGACGGCCCAGCCGGAGAGGCTCATTGACGTACGGGCAGACTACCAGCCGCCCAGGAGGCGACGGAGGCCGGGGCCGGGTGCGTGAGGGACGGACACCCCCTCACGCACCGCCGGTTCAGCCCTCCAGCGGGTCCACCAGCGCGTTCGACCGTGCCACGCGCGCGTACCAGTGGGCGCTCGACTTGGGGGTGCGGGCGAGCGAGTCGTAGTCGACGTGGACCGCGCCGAACCGCTTCGCGTAGCCGTACGCCCACTCGAAGTTGTCCATCAGCGACCAGAGGAAGTAGCCGCGGACGTCCGCCCCGTCCTCGATCGCCCGGTGCACGGCCGCCAGATGACCGTGCACAAAGGCGATCCGGTCGGGGTCGTGGACCGAGCCGTCCGCGCCGACCACGTCCTCGTACGCGGCGCCGTTCTCCGTGATCAGCAGCGGCAGGTCCGGGCGGCGTGCGGAGATCCTGGTCAGCAGCTCGTACAGTCCGTTCGGGTCCACCGCCCAGCCCATGGCCGTCAGCTCGCCCGGCGCCCGGTGGAAGGCGACGTCGTCCGCCCCGGGCCAGGGGGAGTGGTCGCTCGCCCCGTGCCCGTCGTCCTGCGGCTTCGCCATCCCCTCGGTGACCGACGACACCACCGTCGGCGTGTAGTAGTTGATGCCGAGCGAGTCCAGCGGCCCGCCGATCGTGGCCGTGTCGCCGTCGCGTACGAACGCCCAGTCGGTCAGCGAGGCGGTGTCGGCGAGGAGGTCCGCGGGATACGCGCCGTCGAGGAGCGGGCCCAGGAAGACCCCGTTGCCGACGGCGTCGATCCGGCGCGCCGCCTCCCGGTCCGCGGCCGAGGTGGTGAGCGGACGGACCTCGTGCAGGTTCAGGCTGATGGAGATCCTCGCCCGCCCGGGATGCGCGGCGCGCAGTGCCTGCGCGGCCAGCCCGTGGCCGAGGTTCAGGTGGTGCGCGGCGCGCAGGGCCGCGACGGGGTCCGTGCGGCCGGGCGCGTGGACGCCGGAGCCGTAGCCGAGGAAGGCGCTGCACCAGGGCTCGTTGAGCGTGGTCCAGCGGGAGATCCGGTCGCCGAGCGCCTCGCCGACCAGTGCGGCGTACGCCGCGAACCGCTCGGCCGTGGCCCGCTCGGGCCAGCCGCCCGCCGTCTCCAGCTCCTGCGGCAGGTCCCAGTGGTAGAGCGTGGCGACCGGCTCGATGCCGGCCGCGAGCAGCTCGTCGACGAGCCGGCGGTAGAAGTCCAGCCCCTTCTGGACGGCCGGTCCGCGGCCGGTGGGCTGGACGCGCGGCCAGGACACCGAGAAGCGGTAGGCACTCAGGCCGAGGTCCGCCATCATCCGGACGTCGTCCCGGAAGCGGTGGTAGTGGTCGACCGCCACATCGCCGGTATGGCCCTCGAACACCCTCCCCGGGGTGTGCGAGAAGGTGTCCCAGATAGACGGCGTACGGCCGTCCTCGGCCGCCGCTCCCTCGATCTGGTACGCGGCGGTGGCGGCGCCCCACAGGAAGCCGGGCGGGAACTGACGGACCGTCGTGTGCGGTCGGGGATCTGTCGCGGTCATGCGGAAGTGCTCCCGGGTGAGAGAGGCGTACGGGGGACGGGAGGGATAGGGGGAGGGGAGGGATAGGAGGAGGGAGGAACGGGCGGGGTCCGGCCACCGGTCCGCGGGTCGGGTCGTGCCCCGCGGACCGGCCCGTGACCTCGGGTCAGCTCTTGACCGCGCCCGTGGTGATGCCGCCGACGATGTGCTTGCCCAGCACGGCGAAGACGAGCAGCAGCGGCAGGGTGGATATCAGCGCGCCGGTCAGCACGATCGACTGGTCGACGGTGTGGTTGCCCGCTCCCAGACCGGCCAGGGCCACCTGGAGGGTGGGGCTGCCGTCCGGGGTCAGCGCGATGAACGGCCAGAAGAAGTCGTTCCAGGCCTGGACGAAGACCAGCATGCCGAGCACCGCCATCGCGGGCCGCGCGACCGGGAACACCACGTGCCAGATGATCCGCAGGCTGTGCGCGCCGTCCACCCGGGCCGCCTCCACGAGCTCCACGGGCAGCGCCTCGATCAGGTACTGGCGCATGAAGAAGACGCCGAACGCGGCGACCAGGGACGGCAGGACGACGGACTGGAGCTGGTCCACCCAGCCCAGGTCGGTGATGATCCGGTACAGCGGGATCACGCTCAGCTGCGGCGGGATCGTCATGGTCGCCACGACGAGCGCCAGCATCGCGCTCCGTCCCCTGAAGGGCAGCTTGGCGAAGGCGAAGCCCGCCAGGGTGGCGAACAGCACCGTGGACACCGCCACCAGCCCGGCCACGACGGTCGTGTTGACCAGGGCCTCGCCCATGTCGACCTGCTCCCAGGCGAAGGCGAGGTTGTCGAAGAGCCGTGGGCCGGGCAGCAGCGGCGCCGGGGGCGAGACGACACGCTCGCCCGAGTGGGAGGCGGCGACCAGGTTCCAGTAGAGCGGGAAGAGGGAGATCAGGGCCGCGAGGCCGAGCAGGACGTAGGTCAGCGGGCCGGCCCGGTGCTGGTCGCCGGCCGGAGGGCGCGGACGGAGACGGCGAGGAACACGCAGACGTGACATGAGCTCAGGCCCCCAGCTTCTTGCGGTTCGCCCGGGCGAGGAGCGTGCGGACCGCACCGATCACCAGCAGGAGCAGCAGCATCACCCAGGCGATGGCGGACGCCTGGCCGAGCGCCCCGGTCACCCAGCCCTTCTCGTACATCAGCAGACTCAGCGTCTGGAACTGGTTGCCGCTGCCCCCGCTGATGCCGAGGCTGCCGCCGAAGATCATCGGTTCGCCGAACAGCTGGGTGGCGCCGATCGTCGAGACCACGATCGTGAAGAGGATCGTCGGACGGATCGACGGAATCGTCACGCTGAGGAACTGGCGCCACCGCGAGGCCCCGTCCAGCGCCGCCGCCTCGTACAGGTCCTTCGGCACGGCCTGCATCGCTGCCAGATAGATCAGCGCGTTGTAGCCGGTCCAGCGCCAGGTCACGATCGTCGAGATGGCGATCTGCGCGGGCCACTTGGAGGACTCCCAGTCGACCGGCTCGAACCCGACCCAGCCCAGGACGGTGTTGATCAGGCCGTAGTCGGTGTTGAAGAGCTGGGCGAAGACGAGGGTGGCCGCCGCGATCGACGTGGCGTACGGGGCGAGGACCGCGACCCGGAAGAACCCCCGGGCGCGCAGCCGGTAGTTGAGCAGATGGGCCAGGCCGAGCGCCATGAGGAGCTGGGGGACGGTCGACACCACGCCGATCGTGAACGTGTTGGCGAGCGCGTTCCAGAAGAACTCGCTCTGCGCGAGGGAGGTGTAGTTCGCCAGGCCACGCCACTCCGCTTCACCGCCGAGCTCCACGCGGTGCAGCGAGAGCCAGCCGGTGTAGATCAGCGGGAAGAGCCCGAAGGCGGCGAAGGTGAGGAAGAAGGGCGCGACGAACGCGTAGGGGCTGAACCGCAGGTCCCAGCGGTAGAGCCGGCTGCGAAGGCCCGCGCGGGGCGGTGGGGGAGGGGGCGGGGCGGGAGAGGGCGGAGCGGGCGGCGGGGAGCCGTCGGCCGCCGCCCGGAGGGAGGTGGCCACGGGGGCGTCCCTTCGGAATCGGTGCGGATGCGCGGCGTGCGGTCGTGCCACGTGCGGACGGGCGCGTGCCGTCGTACGGGCGTGTGCCGTCGGTACGGGCGCGTGCCGTCGGAGACGAGCGCCTGCCCTCGGTACGAGCGCGTGCCGTCGGTACGAGCGCGTGCCGTCGGTACGGGCGTGGCGCGGAGGTGTGGTGCGGAGGGTGTGGCGGGGGCGCGGATGGTGGCCGCCCGGCGGGGGAGCGCCGGGCGGCCTCGCGGCCTCCGCGTCCCGGCTACTGCTCGATCTTGTCCTCGATCAGCTTCCTGACGTTCTCCCACGCCTTCGCGGGATCCGTGCCGCGCTGCTCGATGTCGAGGATGCCGTTGTCGGTGAGGAAGGTCTTCACCTGGCCGTCCCAGCGGCTGATCGGGGCCGGGGTGATTCCGGCCGCGGCCTCCGAGTAGATCCGGCCGACGGGCGTGTCCCCGAAGTACGGCAGCTTCGCGTCCTGCACGGCCGCAGACGAGAGCGTGTCCTTGGTCGAGGGGATGTTGCCGTTCACGCCGAAGACCTTGGCGTGCTGCGCGGGCGCGGTGAGCCAGGCGGCCAGCTCCGCGGCCTCCTTGGCGTGCTTGCCCGACTTGGGGACGGCGAGGAACGAGCCGCCCCAGTTGCCGGCCACCGGCGGCGCCGCGATGTCCCACTTGCCCTGGTTGCCCGCGCCCGCCTGGTCCTTGATGATGCCGGTCATCCAGCTCGGGCAGGCGACCGTGGCGAACGCGGAGTTCTTGAAGGCCGCGTTCCAGGTGCCCTTCTCGTCGAACTGGCGGAGCTTGGCCGTGAGGCCGCCCTGCGCCGCGGCGACGGCGGTGTCCCAGGCCTTCTTCACGCCCGGGCTGTTCTCGTAGTCCAGCTCACCCTTGGTGTCGGCGTACTGGACGGCCTGGCTGGAGACGACCGCGTTGAACAGACCGCTCGCGGAGTCGTGGAAGGACGTTCCGGGCGGAGCGGCCTTCTTGTAGGTCTCGCCCGTCTTCAGGAACTTGGCCCAGTCCCCCTGCCACAGCGCGCCCACGGCGGCGCGGTCGGTGGGCAGCTTGGCCTTGGCGAAGAGCTCCTTGTTGTAGCAGATCGCCATCGGGCCGATGTCGGTGCCGAGTCCGATGACCTTGCCCTCGGCGGTGGTGGCCTGCTTGACCTTCCAGTCGAGGTAGGCGCCGAGGTCCGCGCCGCCGGTCGTGCCGAGGTCGACCCACTTGTCCGCCATGGCGGGGCCGGTGGCCTCCGCGACGTAACCGACCTCGAGGGCCTGGATGTCGGCCAGTCCGCTGTTGCGGGAGAGCCGCAGCTTGAGGGTGTCCCAGTACTTCTGGCCGTCGGCGACGTTCGACTCGACGATCTTGATGTTCGGGTGTGCCTTCTCGTACTCGGCGTAGAGCTTGGCGCCCGTCTTGTCGTCGTAGCCGAACGACCCGAACGTCCCGATGCGCAGCGTGATCCGTCCGTCGCCGCCGGCCTCGTCGGAGCCGCCGTCGCCGCCGCAGCCGGTGATCAGGGCGGCGCAGACGGCGACCCCGGCGACCGCGGCCCACGCGGTGCGGCGTCGTGCCTGTCTGCTGCGGCTCGTGCTGGAAGTGCGCATTCGACTCTCCTCGTCCGGGGTGATGCGATGCGTGGCTCGGTGCGGCCCGCGCGGCTCGTGCGTGGGAGCGCTCCCACTGCGTCTCGCCGGAAGGTTGCTGCCTGGCGCGTAGGGGTGTCAAGGGGCGGGCCGGAATCCGTTACGCGGTTCTTGGGAGCGCTCCCACGCTTGATACAGTCACGGGACGCAGGGGACACGAGGGGAGACGGCAGATGGTGGTGAACGGGCGCCAGACCGGCAGGCCCACTCTGGAGGAGGTCGCGGCCAGGGCCGGCGTCGGCCGGGGCACGGTCTCACGGGTGATCAACGGCTCCCCGCGGGTGAGCGAACACGCCAAGGCCGCCGTCGCCAGCGCCGTCGCCGAACTCGGCTACGTGCCCAACCGCGCCGCCAGGGCGCTGGCGGGCAGCCGTACGGACGCGGTGGCGCTCGTGATCCCCGAGACCGAGGCCCGCCTCTTCGCCGAACCGTACTTCCTCGACATCATCCGCGGGGTCAGCGCCGAACTCGCCGACGCGGACAAACAGTTGCTGCTCACACTGATCCGGAACGACAAGGAGCGGCAGCGTTTCGAGCAGTACCTCGCCGCCCAGCGGGTGGACGGCGTGCTGCTCGTCTCGGTCCATGGCGACGATCCTCTGCCGGACCAGGTGCGGGCGCTCGGCCTGCCGGCCGTTCTCAACGGGCGCCGCACCGAGGCGGAGGAGGTGGCCTACGTGGACTCCGACAACGTCGGTGCCGGGCGGTCGGCCGTCGCCCATCTCGCCGGGAGCGGCCGCCGCCGCATCGCGACCGTCACCGGCCCCCTGGACATGTACGTCGCCCGCTGCCGGCTCGACGGCTACCGCCAAGGCCTGGCGGAGGCCGGGATCGCCGCGGACGAACGGCTCGTCGCCACGGGCGACTTCACCGAGGAGGGCGGGCGGCGGGCGATGCGGCAGCTGCTCGACCGCGAACCGGACCTCGACGCCGTCTTCGCCGCCTCGGACGTGATGGCGGCGGGAGCCCGCGGCGTGCTGAGGGAGGCGGGACGCCGGGTCCCGCAGGACGTGGCCCTCGTCGGGGTCGACGATTCGGCCGTGGCCCGTCACATGGACCCACCACTGACCAGCGTGCGGCAGCCGATCGAGGAGATGGGGCGCACCATGGCCCGGCTGCTGCTCCAGGAGATAGCCGAGGCGTCGGGGGAGCAGCCGCACCGGGTGCTGCCGACGGAGCTGGTCGTCCGCGAGTCGTCCTGAACCGCCTCCTGCAACCGTCCTGAACCGCCTCCCAAGATGCATCGGGCCCTCGATGCCCGGAGAATTGCAGCAACAGGGCCCGTATCCGCCACCGGGCGCAACCAGGCGCCACCGGACGCAACCTGGCAAGGGGGCGGTCGACGATGCCGCTGCGACAGGAGTACCGGTCGGTCATGGCCGGGACACTGCGGCAGTGGGTCATCGTCTATCTCTGTGCCGTCGCCCTGCTCACGGCCTTCTACCTCACCGTGCCGTCCCGGCACACGCTTCTCTGGGCGCTGATCGGTCTCAGTGGCGTCGTCGCGATCCTCACCGGTGTCCACATCCACAAGCCCGCCAAACGATGGCCGTGGCTCGTACTCGCGGGCGCCAACTTCACCTTCGTCGCCGGCGACACCGCGTACAACCTGCTCGAGAGCCTGTTCGGCCAGACCAACCCCTTCCCCTCGGTCGCGGACGCCCTGTACCTCGCCACGTACCCGCTGTTCGCCATCGGTCTGTTCGGCTTCATCCGCTACCGCGCCGCCGGACGCGACCTCGCCGTGGCGCTCGACGCCCTCATCCTCACGTCGGGGCTGGCCCTGCTCTCCTGGGTGTACCTGATCACCCCGCTCAGCAAGTCGCCCGACATGACGTGGATCGAGAAGGCCATCTCGATCGCCTATCCGCTCGGCGACGTCCTGATGCTCGCGATGCTCGCCCGCCTCCTGGTGCCCGGCGGGCTGAGATCCCGAGCGGTGCAGCTGCTCACCGTGGGGACCTGCGGAATCCTGGCGTCCGACGTCATCTACGGAGCGCTCCAGCTGAAGGGGACCTGGGCGGTCGGCACCGGCTGGGACCTCGGCTGGGTCATCTTCTTCACGGCCTGGGGACTGGCGGCCCTGCACCCCTCCATGACCGGACTGACCGAGCGTGTGCCCCAGCCGCCGCCGGTCATCGCCGAACGGCGTCTCGCCCTGCTCGCCGCGGCCTCGCTCGTCGCCCCCGTCCTGCTGCTCTACCAGTCGCTTCGTGATCACAAGGAACAGGACATCGCCGTCATCGCCGTGTTCTCCGCGATCATGTTCCTGCTGGTCCTCACCCGCCTGTGGTACATGATGGCCGAGCACCGCAGCGCCGAGGCCCGCGAGCGCAGTCTGCGGGTCGCCGCCGCGTCCCTGGTGGCCGCACTGAGCCCCCGTGAGGTCGCGAGCGCCGTCGAGGCGGCCGCCGCGACCCTCGTCGGGCCCGGAACGCCGCACAAGACGATGCTCCTCGCCCGCGACCGCCGGCGCCTCCTGTACGCCGTCCCGACCGGGCACCTGCCCTGGAACTTCCGCGGTACGGAACTCTCCGCTCCGCAGAGCCCGCCCTGGCCGGAACTGCTCGCCCAGGGCAGCCGGCTCGTGGGAACCGACGAGCTCGATCCCACCGTCGCGCACGCCCTCGGGCCGCTGTCGCACGCCCTGCTCTGCCCGCTGGCCCTGCAGGCGCCCGCCGCCGGCGAAACGCTGCTCGGTGCGGTGCTGCTCGCCGCCCCGGAGAAGAAGCTCCGCGAGATATCCGGCCCCGCGCAGTCGCTCGCCTCCCAGGCCGCCCTCGCCCTGGAGCGCTTCGGGCTCAGCGAGGAGGTCAACCGCCGCACCAGCGAGGCGTACTTCCGTACCCTCGTCCACAACACCTCGGACGTCATCCTGATCGTCGACGACGACGACACCGTGCGGTACGCCAGCCCGTCGGCCGAGTCGATGTTCGGACACGCGCTGGCTCCCGGGACGCCGCTGACCGACCTCCTGGCTCCCGGCGACGCCGCCAGCGCGCTGCGGATCCTCGCGGGCGTCCGCTCCCGCGACGACGTGGACGCCCGGGACGACTGGAAGCTGCGCCGCGGCGAGTCCACGGACCTGCACGTCGAGGTCCGGTGCAGCAACCTCCGTTACGAACAGACCGTCCACGGCCTCGTCCTCACCCTGCGGGACGTCACGGAGCAGCGGAAGCTGGAGCGGGAGCTCACCCACCGCGCCTTCCACGACTCGCTGACCGGACTGCCCAACCGGGTCCTGCTCCTCGAACGGATCGAGCGGGCACTGCTGCGCGGACGCCGCGACTCCACCCTGACCTGCATGCTCTTCGTCGACCTCGACGACTTCAAGGTCGTCAACGACACCATGGGGCACTCGGTCGGCGACGAACTGCTCGTCGCGGTGGCCCGTCGGCTGACCTCCGTCCTGCGGCTCAGCGACACCGCCGCGCGGCTGGGCGGGGACGAGTTCGCCGTCCTGATCGAGGGCGCCAAGGAACCCGGTGACGCCGAGGCCCTCGCCGCCCAGATCGTGCACACCCTGAGCCAGCCCTTCCACCTCACCGACGGCGCCGTCTCGGTCTCGACGAGCGTCGGCATCGCCACGGTCCTGGACAGCGCCCACGCCGAGGAGCTCCTCGGCCACGCCGACCTCGCCCTGTACGCCGCCAAGGCCGCGGGCAAGAAGCGCTGGCGGCGCTTCCGGCCCGAGCTGCACGCCCGTCTCGTCGCCCGCCACGAACTGCAGGAGGGCATGGACACGGCCATAGCCGACCATGCCTTCGCCCTGCGCTACCAACCGATCGTGGACGTCGCCGGCGGGTCCGTCGCCGGCTTCGAGGCATTGATCCGCTGGCCGCACGCGCGGCGCGGGATGGTGCCGCCCGACCAGTTCATCACCCTGGCCGAGGAGAGCGGCCACATCATGCCGCTCGGCGCCTGGGTGCTCGAACACGCGGCGCTCGACGTCGCCCGCTGGCAGCGGGCCCGCCCGGACCGTCACCCGCCGCTGTACATCAACGTCAACGTCTCGCCCCGGCAGTTCCGCGACCCCGGCCTCCTCGACGACGTCCGCCGTACCCTCAACTCCTCCGGGCTCGCGCCCGGCACCCTGGTCCTGGAGCTCACCGAGACCGTGCTCATGCGCAGGGACGAGCAGATCCGCACCACCATGCGGCAGTTGCGTGAACTCGGGGTCTCCATCGCGATCGACGACTTCGGCACCGGGTTCTCCTCGCTCAGCTATCTGCGGGAGTTCCCCATCGACGTGCTCAAGGTCGACAAGTCCTTCATCGACGACATCGCCACCGACCGGCAGCAACTCGCCCTGGTCGAGGGGATCGTCCGGATCGCCGACGTCCTCGGCCTCGAGGTGGTCGCCGAGGGCATCGAGCACGAGGGGCAGCGCGAGCTCCTCGCCGACATGGGCTGCCAGTACGGTCAGGGGTTCCTCTTCGCCCGTCCCATGACCGCCCACCAGGCCGAGTCCTTCCTGCGCCGGCCCTCGCCCGTCACCGCGTCCGCACCGGCCGGGAGCACCGTCGCGGAGCGACCCCGGGCGTCCGCCCGGCCGGTGACGGCGCAGCAGGCCGCGGCCGAGGCGGCGCAGGCACAGGCCGCCGGGGCTCAGGCGGCGGGGAACCGGCCGACCGGCAGCGCACGCCGCGGTGCGGCGCAGCGCGATCGCCGGTGGCGCGACCTGGAGCGGCTGAAGCGCACCAGCCCGATGTGCGACGCCGTCATCGACGAGATCGACGGCCGCAAGCTGCGCGTCGAGAACGACTGGCTCGTCGACTTCGCCTCCTGCAACTACCTCGGCTTCGACCTCGAACCGGAGATCATGGCGTCGATCGGCCCGCAGGTCAGCAGCTGGGGCACGCACCCCAGCTGGTCCCGACTGATCGGCAGCCCCCGGCTGTACCCCCGGATCGAGGAGAGGCTGACCGAACTCCTCGGCGCGCCCGACACCCTGCTGCTGCCGACGATCACCCTCATCCACCAGTCGGTGATCCCGCTCCTCGCCGGCGACGGACAGGTCTTCGTCGAGGCGACGGCCCACCGCACGGTGTACGACGGATGTGTGGTGGCCCGAGGCCAGGGCGCGACCGTGCAGCGCTTCCACGCGGAGAGCCCGTGGGAACTGGACACGCAACTGCGCGCCGTTCCTGCCGGGGAGAGCCGCCTGGTCTGCATGGACGGCGTCAACAGCATGACCGGCAACTTCCCGGACCTCCGCGAGATCGCCCGGATCTGCCGCGAGAACGGGGCACTGCTCTACGTGGACGACGCCCACGGATTCGGCGTGATCGGCGAACGGGGCGGCGGCGAGTCCTCGCCCTGGGGCTCCCGGGGGAACAGCATCGTCCGCCACCTCGGCGAGTCCTACGAAGGCGTCGTCCTGGTCGGCGGCTTCTCCAAGGCGTACTCGTCGCTGCTCGCCTTCCTCGCCGTACCGAAATGGCTGAAGGACCACCTCAAGGTCGCGGCCGCGCCCTACCTCTACTCAGGCCCCTCCCCGACGGCCTCGCTCGCCACCGCCCTGGCCGGACTCGACGTCAACGCCGAGCGAGGGGACGCCATCCGGGCCGATCTGTACCGCAAGACCGCGCGGATCCTCGACCACGTACGCGCCCTGGACATCGACACCCCCAACACCGACGGACTGCCGATCATCGAGATCCCGCTCGCCGACGCACAGGACCTCGAAGCGGTGGCCTCGTTCCTGTGGGCGCGCGGCATCTACGTCACACTGGCCAGTTATCCCCTCGTCCCGCGCAACCGCGTGGGCTTCCGCGTCCAGGTCACCGCCGCCAACACCGACGAGGAGATCGACCAGCTCAACGCGGCGCTGACCGACCTCTCGCAGCGCTTCGCCCTGCAACGGGTGCACGGAGACCCCCACCCCGGCGTCGCCGCCGGCCGGCCCGCGGACTCCCGATGAGCTCGTCGGCGCGGGCGCTCCGGCACAACCACGACGCGGACTGGGACTCCTGGCCCGTCTCCGACTACCTGGCGGAGAACTACCGGCAGCTGCACCCGTGCGACATCGGCGTCATCCACCACCACTCGGCCTTCTACCGGCAGTTCGCGCCCGGCAGCATCGCCCGCTCCCTGGAGTTCGGCGCCGGCCCCAATCTGTACCCCCTCATGCTGGCCGCCGCAGCGAGCCGGCGCATCGACGCCCTCGAACCCAGCGCCGCCAGCGTCGGATACCTCCGTGAACAGCTCGCCCACGGGCCCGACGCGAGCTGGCGGCCCTTCCACGCCCTCTGCCGCGAACTCGACCCCGGCCTTCCCGAGACGCCCGCCGAAGCCCTCGCCCGGGTACGGATCGTCCCCGGCGACGCCGACGACGTCCCCCCGGGGACGTACGACCTGGCCTCGATGAACTTCGTCGCCGAGAGCGTCACCGAGGACTTCGCCGAGGTCGCCGCGTTGTGTGCCGACTTCGTCCGCTCGGTACGGCCCGGAGGGCATCTCGTGGCCGCCTTCATGGAACGCATGCCCAGCTACCGCATCGGCGACGGCCCGGCCTGGCCGGCCTGCCCGGTGGACGCGGGTGCGATCCGTTCCGTCTTCGCTCCGCTGACCGACGGGCTGCGCGTCAGCCGGCTGGCGAAGGACCGCACCCTGCCCGAGTACGGAGACACGGGCCTGCTCCTCCTCACGGCCCGCCGCGCGGAGCGGCCACCGCGGCCTTGAGCGGCGCGGGACACCGCTGCCACCTGCGGCTTCGCGACGGGCCCCGACGTTAGGATGGTTCGATGGGAGGAAACCACCGACGTCGTCGGTCGGTCACGATGATGGCGGTGATCGCGTTCACGGCCGTCACGCTCCTGTCCACCGGATGCGCCTCTGGGGCCCCGGACCTGCGCGTGGGAATCGCCTACGGCGACCGTCTGGTCTGGATGTCCGACAAGGACCTCGACGCCGCCCTCGACGACGCCGTGGACGTCGGCGCGCGATGGGTGAGGGCGGATCTGCTCTGGTCGAACGTGCAGCCTGACGGGCCGGAGACGTACCACTGGGAGGCCTTCGACCGAGTGGTCGCCGCCGTCGCGGAGCGCGACCTGACCCTCCTGCCCGTCCTCGGGTTCACACCGGAGTGGGCACGCCCCGCCGACTGCGCCGACAAGCAGTGCCGACCCGCCGACCCGGCGGAGTTCGCGGCGTTCGCCGGCGCCGCCGCGACGCGCTACGCCCCACGAGGGGTCCACACCTGGGAGGTCTGGAACGAGCCGAATCTCGCCCAGGCCTGGGCGCCGGCTCCTGACGAAGGCGCGTACACGGCCCTGCTGAGGGCGACGAGCCGGGCCCTGCGGGAGAGCGATCCGGAGGCGTACGTCATTCTGGGCGGGCTCGCGGCGACCACGACGAAGGACGGGAACATCTCCCAGACCGCGTTCCTGCAAGGAGTGTCGGCGCGCGGCGGAAACCACCTGGTGGACGCCGTCGGCTACCACCCGTACACCTACCCGTTCCTGGCGAGCGCCGTGACCGACTGGGGCACTCCATGGGAGCGGATCGACGGAACTCGGGACAGTCTGAGGAGCGTGCTCGTCGCGAACGGCACGCCGAAGACGCCGGTGTGGATCACCGAGTTCGGCGCGCCGACGAACGGGCCCGGTACGGCCTCGGACGGCTCGCCGGGCACCGTCGGTGCGGATACGACGCACGTGCCGGAGGCGCGTCAGGCGCAGATCGCCGCGGACGCCGTGCGCACGGCCGCCGCGACCCCGCTCGTCGGCGCACTGATCTGGTACGCGGAGCGCGATCTCGGCACGGACCGGCGGGACAGCGAGAACTTCTACGGCCTCCGCCGTGCCGACGGCAGCGCCAAGCCAGCCCTCGACGCGCTGCGCGACGCCGTCGCCGACCTCGACCGCGGCTAGGACGAGAGGGGCAGTGAGCGGAACAGGTCGAGGTAGCGGTCGGTGAGGGTGGGCCAGGCGTAGTGCTCGACGGCGCGCCGCCTGCCGTTGGCGCCGAGCCGGTCGGCGAGGTCGCCGTCGCTCAGCACGCGTGCGCAGGCCTTCGCCAGGGCGTGCGGGTCGCCGCGTGGGACGACGAGGCCGGTGTCCTCGTCGGTGATGACGTAGGGGATGCCGCCGGCGTCGGAGCCCACCACGGGGGTGGCGCAGGCCATGGCCTCGACGAGCACCATGCCGAAGGACTCCGCGGCGGTGAGCGACGGCAGGACCAGCACGGCGGCGTTCCTCATCGCGGTGACGAGAGAGGCGCCGGTGAGCGGACCGGTGAACTCCACGCGCCCGGTGATGCCGAGCTCCTCGGCGAGCGCCTTGTGGTCGGCCGTCGCGTCCCCTCCTCCCACCAGGCGCAGCCCGGCTTCCGGGAGTTCGTCCGCCAGGATCGCGAACGCGCGCAGCAGCACGTCGACGCCCTTCCAGGGGGACGTGCGGTCGAGCCTTCCCACGTACACGATCGTCCGCGGCCGGGTGGACGCCTTCGGCCCCGGTGTGAACCGTTCCACGTCCACTCCCGGCGTGATCTCCAGGGCCCCGGGACGGCCGGAGGCCAGCGAGGCGGGTGACACCGCGACCAGCGCCCGGGTGCGGTCGAACACCCGGGGCAGGGCGTACCGCTCGTAGCAGCCCAGGAGCCGGTCGCGGATCCTGTCGCCCTTCACCATGGTCCCGGCGTGGTAGGTCATGACGGTCGGCCTCTTGCCCGCCACCGCGACCGCCAGTTCGCCGAGGCCCGGCACCGGGGCGTGGGCGTGGACGACGTCGACGCGGAGCCGGCGCAGCCAGCGGCGCAGCTGGAACGGCCACAGCGGGTTCACCGGGGTGTTGACGTACCGGCTTGTCCAGGTGCCCAGGCGGACGACCGGCACGCCGTCCTCGACGCCCACCGAGGTATGCCGTCCCGTCGTGCTCGCCGTGATGACCGCGGCGCGCATTCCCGGATCCGCGGCGACCGCGTGCGCGACCTGGTGCGCGTACAGCTCGACACCGCCGATGTGAGGCGCGTAGTAGGGCGCGACGACGGCGACCGTGCGCGCCCGGCGGCGGGGGTCGGCGGCGCGGTCGAAGACCTCGACGGTACGGTCCGCCAGCTCCTCCCAGCGTGGTTCGCCCGGCGCGCCCTCGGGGCTCCGCCGCCCGATCGCGGTGGCCCGGGCCGCGAGGACCGCGGGCAGTTCGGCCGTGGAGCCCGACACGCACACGATCTCGCGGGCCCGGCAGGCGACTCGGGGCGGGACCGACCGGGCGACCGGCGCATGGGGGCCCCACACGGGCGGGACGTGCCAGGTCAGCACGAGCGGCAGGTCGCCGCAGGCCCGCGCCACGGTGGTGGCGAGCAGGGGCGCAGGGACGTGGACGTCGACGAGGTCCACCCGCTCCTTCTCGACGATGCCACGCAGGTCGTGCCCCCAGCGCAGTGCCAAGGGGGTACCGGGCGCGGCCAGTCGGTACACCGTCATGCCGTCGCGGTCTTCGCGGCGCCGCGGCCGCGTACCCCGCTCGGAGGGGGCCGCGACCACCACCCGGCGATCGTGCCGGGAGTACAGGAGGCGCGCGAGCCGCCAGACGTGCTGCGCCACGGGACCGGTGCCGTCGGGCGGGAGATGCGGCGCCACGATCAGAATCGAACGGGATTCCATGAGAGGGCTCCTGACGCTGGATCTGCCCGGATCAGTGCCGGAGGCCGTTGCCGGCAGGTGTGGGAGGCAGTGAGCGGAACAGGTCGAGGTAGCGGTCGGTGAGGGTGGGCCAGGCGTAGTGCTCGACGGCGCGCCGCCTGCCGTTGGCGCCGAGCCGGTCGGCGAGGTCGCCGTCGCTCAGCACGCGTGCGCAGGCCTTCGCCAGGGCGTGCGGGTCGCCGCTCGGCACGATGAGTCCGCTGTCCTCGTCGGTGATGACGTAGGGGATGCCGCCGGCGTCGGAGCCCACCACGGGGGTGGCGCAGGCCATGGCCTCGACGAGCACCATGCCGAAGGACTCCGCGGCGGTGAGCGACGGCAGGACCAGCACGGCGGCGTTCCGCATCGCGTCGAGGAGCACGTCTCCCGGAACGCCTCCGGTGAACTCCACACGGTCGGTGATGCCGAGCTGCTCGGCGAGCGCCGCATGGTCGGCGGCCGCGTCCCCTCCTCCCACCAGGCGCAGCCTGACTTCCGGGAGTTCGTCACCCAGGATCGCGAACGCCCGCAGCAGCACGTCGACGCCCTTCCACGGGGAGGCCCGGTCGAGCCTCCCCACGAACACGATCGTCCGCGGCCGGGTGGACGCCTTCGGCCCCGGTGTGAACCGCTCCACGTCCACCCCCGGGTTGATCTCCATGGCCCCTGGACGGCCGAAGGCCAGCGAGACCGGGGAACTGGCGACGAGGGCGTCGGCGCGGGCGAACACCCGGGGCAGGGCGTACCGCTCATAGGCGCGGACCAGCAGATCGACGTCCTTGTGCCCCTGGAGCATGGACCCGGCGTGGTACGTCAGGACGGCCGGCCGGCGCCCCGAGCAGGCGATCGCCAGGTCGCCCAGGCCGGGAGCGGGCGCGTGGGCGTGGACGACGTCGACGCGGAGCCGCCGCAGCCAGCGCCGCAGCTGGAACGGCCACAACGGGTTGACCGGGGTGTTGAGATGGCGTATCCACGTGCCCAGACGGACGACCGGCACGCCGTCCTCGACGCCCACCGAGGTACGCCATCCGGTCGTGCTCGCCGTGATGACCGCGGCGCGCATCCCCGGATCCGCGGCGACCGCCTGCGCCACGCGGTGCGCGTAGTGCTCGACGCCCCCGCGCCGCGGGGGGAAGTTGGGCGCGACGACGGCGACCGTGCGCGCCCGGCGGCCGGGGTCGGCGGCGCGGTCGAAGACCTCGACCGTACGGTCGCTCTGCCGGTCCCAGGTCAGCTCGCGGGCCACGTGCTCCCGGCCGGCGCTGCCGAGGCGCTGCGCCAGGGCGCGGTCGCCGAGCACCGATGCCAGCGCGTTCGCGAGGCGCCGCGCGTCCCCGGGGGGCACGAGGAGCCCGTTGCCCCCGTCCTCGACCAGCGAGGGGATGCCGCCCACGGGGGTCGTCACCACCGGGCGTCCGCCGGCCATGGCCTCGACGAGCACGCACGGGAAACTGTCGAAGTGCGTGGGCAGCGCCAGGACCCGGGCGTCACGGTAGGCCGAGGCCAGGTCCGCGCCCTCGACCCGCCCCCGGAACGCCACATGCCGTGAGATGCCGAGACGGTGTGCGAGCGCTTTGTGGTCGGCGGCCCCCGAGCCGTCTCCGACCACGTCGAGGTGCAGGTCGGGGAACTCGCCGACGAGCTGCCGCACCGCTCGCAGCAGGTCGGGAAGCCCCTTGTAGGCGGCGGCCCGGTCCAGCGAACCGACGAACACGATGCGTCGCGCGTCGGGAACCGGGCTCGCCGGGAAGCTCTCCAGGGTCACGCCCGGGGAGATGGTCGTGCACCGGCCAGCGAAGAGCCGGGGCAGGTCCCCCGGGACGTAGTCGGACGAGCACACGATCTCCTGGGCGCGCCCGGCCGTCCGGGCCAGCAGCGTCCGCTCGTAGGCCGCGCAGACCAGGTCGGGCAGGAGGCGGCCCTTGCGCATCCGGCCCGTGTGGTAGGTCAGCACGAACGGAAGGTCGCCGCACGCCTGTGCGGCGGCGTCGGCGAAGAGGGGCACCGGCGCGTGCGCGTTGACGAGCTCGACTCCCTCGTGCTCGATCACGGTGCGCAGACGGCCGCTCCAGTGCAGGCCCAGCGGGGTGTGGGAGATCCGCAGGGGAGCGGGCAGGCGGTAGACCGGGAAGCCGTCGGGGTGGTCGTACCGTCCGCCAGGTGTTCCCTGGGGCGCGGTCGTGGCGACGACGACCCGCATGCCGTGCCGGGACCTCAGCGAGCGCGCGAGATTCCAGACGTACTGCTCCAGCCCTCCGAGGGCGGGCGGGAAGTACGGGGAGGCGAGCAGGACGGCGCGCGGTGTCATGACGGTTCCTCCTTCGGCGCGTGTCTCATCACAGGAGAGGTGTGTGATGACGTGGTGAGGCGTGGGGTCGGTGTGGGGGCCGGGGTTCTCGGCCGCCGTACGAGGGGAGGCGCGATGGGCGCGTGGACGGTCATCGGACGTCTCCCTCGGCTCCCTCGGGCGGGTGGGGCCCCGGTGTGGTCGCCGGGCGGCGGGCGGTCCGCCTGCGGGCGAACAGTGCGATGCAGCCGTAGACGCCGGAGGCGAGGTTGCCCACCAGCCAGGCGAAGCCGATCCACAGCAGCCCCTTCGGCGCCCACGCGACGGCGAGGCCGACGGTCACCGCGGTGAGGACGACGCCGCTTGTGACGAGGTGCCCGAGGCGGCCGGCCAGTTTGAGCCCGAAGCTGACCCACGTCCGCAGCGCGACGGCGAGGGCGCCGACCGTCAGGATGATCAGCGGGCCACGGGCGTGGTCCACGTACGAGCCGCCGAACAACCGCAGGACCAGGCCGGCGGCGGCCACCAGGACGACCGAGGCGGGGACCTGCACCGCGGCGAGGATGAGGGCCGAGCGCCTGAGCATCACCGCGAAACGCGTCTCGTCGTAGGAGACTTCGGCGAGCAGGGCCTCTCCCACGTTGTCGGACAGGGTGTTCAGCAGGTTCGCGATCTGGAAGGCGACGAAGTAGTAGCCGGCCGCCGCCGCGCCCAGCCAGTGCAGCGCGATCAGCGGCGTCACCAGGATCGGCACGAGGGTCAGCGCGCTGAACGCGTAGCTCGCGGCCGAGAAGCCGGCCTGGGGGAGGAGGGGGGCGCGTCGCAGCCGGAGGTCGACGCGGAAGCCGACCCTGCGCCACAGGAAGAAGAACGAGGCGAGCACCGCGGCGGCGCAGGCACCACCGGACGCGGTGACGATTCCGTACGATCCGACGCCCACGAGGAACAGCGGCAGAAGGATCTTCGTCAGTCCCTGGACGCCTCCGTCGACGACCAGGTTGAACTGCGGTTTGCGGGCGCCGATGAAGACGGCGTCGGTCAGCTGGTTGAGGGCGGCGAAGACGCAGAACGCCACGAAGGCGGCCGCGAGCAGCAGGTCAGACCGTACGAACAACAGGTCGCGGCCGTACCAGCGCAGACCGAAGAGGTAGGCCGACGCCAGGATGCACGCGGCTCCCGTGACGAGGAGTACCGACTTGGTGATCTGCGCGTTCCGGGTACCCGCGGGAGCGAGGAAGCGGATGAGCGTGCTGTTGAGCCCGAAGAGGCTGAAGAAGGCGATCAGTTCGGTCGCCGAGATCAGGGTGGTGGCCAGACCCACCTGCTCGGGCGGGTAGAGACGCGCGACGATGATCCAGAAGACGAAGCCGAGCACGGCCATCGCCACCGACGAGGCCATCAGGAAGAACGAGCTGCGGGTCAGCTGGTCCTGACGCCGTGCGCCCCTTCCGCCGCCGGCCGAGCCGGCGGGGGACCCCGAGTACGGCCGTGCCTGCGCCTTCATCGGAAGATCTCCGCCCCGTCACTGCTGTAGATCTTGTTCTTCGTCTCCTCCAGGAGGCTGGTGGGGTACTTGTAGGTCACCAGGTCACCCCGGTGGAAGATGGCCGCTTCGCCGCTGCGCACCGTCGTCGTGCCCAGGAGGACGGTCGCGTCCTCGCGGATGAGGAGCGGATGGATGTCGTTCCTGGCCGTGGTGGGGACCGAAGTCCCGTCATGGCTCAGGTTGTAGCGGTCGCTCAGGTTCTCCGACTGGACGTCCCCGAGTTCGTCGGGCGGAGTGTGCGTCGCCAGCCAGGCCAGGGCCGCGCGTTCCTGAGCGTGCGGGTAGTAGATGTCGTAGTACGTGCCCGCGTTGTCGAGGTGCAGCTGCGGCGGATTCCCGCCGAAGAGCTTGGGCAGGACACCCGTCAGATCGAAGAAGAGCAGCATGATCACCGAACAGGACAGCGCTTCGGTCCACCGCCGTCCCACCCACCGGCACACCCACACCACCCCGGCCGCGATGAACGGCGCGAAGACGAAAAGCCCCTGCTGGAAGGCGCGCAGTACGCCGTACTCGACGGAGAGCTGCGGGAGAACGGTGAGCATCCCCACGACCGCGACCATGCCGGCGGCCAGTGTCACCTGGTCACGGGTCGGCCGGAACTCCTTGCGCCGCCCCCAGAGGGAGGTGACGATGCCGAGCAGCAGGAACACCTGCCACAGCCGCGCGACGGCCTGCCGCAGGAAGTCGCCGACCGCCGACACGTCGACGCCCCGGTCCTCCGCCGCCTGCCCGAGCGAGGTGAGGGGGAGGCGCGGCTCCGGTGCGGCCTCGACCGCTCCGTCGGGGGCCGCCGACCACGGCACGTAGACCTCGTCCGCCCGCTCGGCCGCCGTGCCGCGCAGAGTGACGGTCTGGAAGTCGCGCAGCCGCTCCTCCGGGCTGCTCCGCTCCCCGCCGAACAGGCTGTATGCCACGTCGGACGACCAGGCCGCGGGCTGCCTGCCGCCGCCCGTGACCTCCTGCACAGTGGCGACGACGGTGGACCTCAGCTGGCCGGCCGTATGGGTCAGCGGGCCCGTCCACAGGAGCGCGGCTGCCACGGCGGACACGACGATCCACCAGGCCACGAAGGCGGGCTCCCCGGCGGCCGCGGGCTTCGCACTCCGGGTACGCGAGAGCAGCCGCCAGCAGAAGTTCGCTCCGAGCGCCAGTGCGAGCGCAGCGAGGAAGACGTACGCCGTCGAATAGTGCGCCAGGACGACGCCGACGGTCAGCACCAGGAAGGTGATCCGGCGGCGGCGCAGCGCCCGGCCCCTGTCCGTCAGCACGAGCATCGCGCATCCGAGGAAGAGGAACGCGATCTCCTGACGGGTCAGGAACATCATGTCCGTGAAGAAGGTCGGGAAGATCATGAACAGGACGGCCGACAGCACCGCCACGAACGGGGGTGCCACGTTGCGCACCGAGCGGTGGACGAGCACGGGTGCGAGGGCGAAGAGGAGAGGCAGCACGGCCTTGAAGACGTACGGGCCGGGAACGTCGGTCAGCCGCGCCCAGGACGTCGGCAGCAGGGTGATGCTCAGGCAGGCGTTGTAGGGGTCGGTGAACGCGGCCATGTCCCAGCGGCTCTGGTCCGACGTCAGCCCGAAGACCTCGTACTCGCGCTGGATGTCGTGACCGGTGACGTACCAGCCGCGCAGCGAGCTGAGGAACAGCAGTCCCGCGGCGGCGAAGAACAGGCCGACTCCCACGACGGACGAGGAGTAGCGCCGGTGCCTGATCATCAGGAGCGTCAGAAGGGCCCCGATGACGACCAGCGCGGCGACACTGGCTCCCGAGCCCAACTCGTTGTTGAGCCGGACCGGACCGGCGACGGACAGGACGAGCGCGAGCGTGCCCAGGACCGTCACGGCGACGAGGCCGGCCGGCAGGCCGCGCGCGCGGAACCGCAGCCACCACGGGGCAGCGGCCGGGTCCTTGGCCGCAGGGTCCACGGCGGCGGCGGTGACCGCGACGGCCAGGGCCGAGGCCACGGCGAGTGCCGCGCGCGTGAGCGGCCCGTCCACCCCGACGAGCGGAAGCACCGAGTTGACCACCAGGGCCACGACGATGGAGGAGAGCACGCTCAGTCCGGCGGCCAGCAGCACGCGCCCGTCCCGGGTCGACACGATGCGGGAGGCAGGCCCGTACCAGACAGCGGTCGGCGCGACGAGGAGGAGCCAGATCCCGGCCAGGGTCGCCAAGGGGGCGAGCCCACCGGGCAGGAGCTCGACAAGAGCGGCCAGCACGGTCGTCGCGAGGATGCCCCGGCGGGCGCCGAGGCGCCGTCCGACGCGGTCCGCCGCACGCTCCACCGGCGGGGCGGTCGTCGCGGGGCCTCCTCCGGGCGGGTGGGCGCTCATCACGGCACCCGTTCCGGGAGATCGCGGTTGGCGAGGTAGCCGATGCCCGGGCGGCCCGCTATGTGGCTGAGCACCCGCTCCAGACGCTGCCAGTCGCGGTGCGCGTCGACCTCCCAGCTGTGGCCCCAGAGGTGGAACACGCCACCGCGCTCCAGGCAGAGGTCGAACCAGCCGACGGCCAGCTCGTCCCACCGGAGGAACATCCTGGCGGCCCTTCGCGGCCGCAGCCGCGCCAGGCGCAGGGCGACCGGCCCGTCGACACGGTGGGCGTAGGCGTGGACGGTGGTGGGCAGTTCCAGCGGCGGACCGGCGGCGAGCGAGTTGCGGCGCACGGTGCGCGCGCGCTCGAAGCCCACCGCCCGGGCGGAGTCGACATGGGCCGCGGTGTATTCGCCGCGCGGATAGCAGAAGCTCGTGACCGCAGCGCCCACCGTGCCTTCGAGCTCCTCCTTGCCGGCGCGTATCTCGTCGGCGGCGGCGCTGTCCGTCAGCCGCGGCAGGCGCTGGTGCGTCAGCGTGTGCCCGCCGATCTCGAACCGCTCGGCCAGGTCGCGGACGCCCGCCGGGGAGAGCCGGTCGCGGGCCGCGATCTCGGCGTTGTGGGGCGCGATGTAGAACGTGCCGGCGATGCCGTACCGGTCGAGCAGGGCGGCGAGGCGGTCGTCGAGCTTGTGCCCGTCGTCCCAGCTCGTCGTCACGACGACACGGGAGCGCGTGCGTCCTTCGTCGGTCATGGGGTACTCCCGGGTGCCGTGGCGTCCTGGGAGGGCAGCCGGAAGTGCAGAGTCTGGCTGCTGTCCAGGAGCGCGACGCGGACGATGACGGAACCCTCGGGCAGCGGCAGCCGGGAGACGGCCGACGCGGGAGCGTCGGGGTCCGGTGTGAGGGCCGTGGTGGTCGACGCCGTGGTGCGGCCGTCGGACGCCTCGACGGAGACCCGCAGTCGGTGGGTTCGTTCGCCGGGCCCGCGGTCCTCCACGGAGACCGGCACGAGCACCGAGCCTCCGGTGACGACCGGGGCGCTGGTGAAGTACAGCTCGGTGTACCGGGCCGGCACCGGTGAGAAGGACCGCGTCAGTTCCTCCCGGATCGCGGGAGTCGCCACGGAGACGACGGCGGCCACCACGACCGCCAGCAGGACCAGGACGGCCTTGCGCAGGCGAGGCGACACGGGCCTCTTGCGGGGGCGGGGGCGGGGGCGGAGGCGGCGCATCGAGCGCCGGCAGACTTCCGACGCCTCGTTCCACGCGTGCTTGGCAACCGACGGACTGCTCATCGCAGGTCTCTCCGTGGGAACACCCGAACCGGGCCCTGGGACGTTTTCAGCGCACACACGCGAAACAACACAGCCCCGAGCACGCAAGGCGCACATGACCTTCCGATCGGGGTAGAACCCCCTATGCGGAAGATATCCATCATAAGATGATTTCGTCTATTTACGCCGTATACGTCCATGGTGTGCCCTTGCTCGGGCAGAGTCAAGACGGCGACGCACCCATAAGGTCGGGTGGTGAGGAGGAACGCTCATGGCACAGGACTCGGCAGCCCGCCCCGCGCGTCGGGCGGGCGACCACGGGCACCGCGGCAGGCTCAGCCGGGAGGTCGTGCTGGCGGCGGCCCTCGAGCTCGTCGACCGGGAGGGTCTGTCCGCACTGAGCATGCGCCGCCTCGGTGCCGAACTCGGCGTGGAGGCCATGGCGCTGTACCGCTACGCCAACGGCAAGGACGCCCTGCTGGACGGGCTGGTCGAGGCCCTCTACCTGGAGTTGGAGCAGCACCCCGACCACGCGCAGGCGGGCGCCCCGGACGCCGACTGGCGAGCCGGACTGCACCGGATGGCACTGCAGACATACCAGACGTGCCTCGGGCACCCCCATGTCGTGCCGCTGCTCGCCACCCGCATGCTGGCGGTCCCCCTTGCGCAGCGACCGCTCGCGGTCCTCAGGAGTCATGAGCGCATGCTCGCTCTGCTCAGGACCGCGGGGCTCGGGCCGGTCCAGGCCGCGGCCGCCTTCCGTGCCGTCACGGCGTGGATCCTGGGATACGTCTCGGTGGAACTGGGCGCCATGGTGGACAACCCCGCGGAGCCCGATCCCTCGTTCCGTCTCGGCCTGCACCGCATGCCGGCGCAGGAGTTGCCCACCCTGCGCGAGATCACTCCGGTACTCGCCGAGCGGGGCGGTTACGCAGGCCTCATCGCCGGCCTGGACGCGCTGCTCGACCGGTTCACGAGCGAGGAGCCGTAGGACGAGAACCCGTAGGGCGAGGAGCCGTAGGGGCGGGTTCACGCCGTGGTGCGGCTGGTGAGGGGCTCGGGGGCCTGCGCCGGCTCTCCCGCGGCGGGGCGTGCGGCGGAGGTGCTCCTGCGGCGGAACCGGTGCGCGAAGAGCTGGCAGAGGTTCGCCGTGCCGTCGTGCAGGGCGTGCAGCTTCACTTCACCCCCGCGGACACGATACGTGATCGGGACCTCCAGGCAACGGCAGCCCGAGAGCGTCGCCGCGTTCTTGATCTCCTGGGAGAACGCCATGCCCGTCGACCGGACGTCGAGGGACTGCCAGACGTAGCGGCGGAAGACCCACATGCCCGACTGCGAGTCGTGCAGCCCGTTGTGGAACAGGATGCGGCTCACCAGACTCAGCGCATGGTTGCCCATGGAGTGCGTCGGCTGCATCGCGTCGCGGTTGGCGGCGCCGAGCCGATCCGTCGTCAGGAACTCCACGTCCAGGGCGTCCAGGACCTTGAGCAGCCCTGGAAGCGCGTCGAACGGGTATGTGCAGTCGGCGTCGCCCGTGGCGATCACGTCGCCCCGCGCCGCCGCGAACCCGGCGTGGTAGGCGTTCCCGTAACCCCGTTCGGGCTGGGGCACGACACGCGCCCCGAGCGAGCGGGCGACTTCCCCCGTACCGTCGGTGGACGCGTTGTCCACCACGACCAATTCCGTCTCCCAACCCGCGTCTGCCAGCTCCGCCACCGGAACGGTGGCGATCACCGACGGCAGGTTGGACGCCTCGTTATATGCGGGCATGACAACCGAAAGACTGCTCATCGCAGGTCACTCCGTGTGCGGACTCCGGCCCCACGAAGAACAGCCGAACATATCCGCTGTAGACCAACAACGCCCATTTACGACGTATACGTACACTTTGCGTCGTTTCGTTCCCTGCGTCAAGAGCGTCCGACGGTGCCTGTGTCACGAGCGTCCGACGCGGCGCCCGGCGGCCTCAGGCCAGCAACTCCCGGTACAGGGCGCCGTACCGCTCGGCGAACCGCTCGGGCCCGAAGGACTCCTCCACGGTCGCCCGGCCGCGTTCCGCGAGCATGTCCCAGACCTGCGGCTGTTCGAGCAGCCAGGCAAGCTGCTGCCCGGTCCTGCGGGCGTCTCCGGCGGGAGCCCGCAGCACCGCGTCCCCGAAGTCCGCGAACTGCGGCAGGTCGCTCAGGACGGCCGGCCGGCCGGTGGCCATCGCCTGCAGGACCGTGAGCGGGATGTCCGGAATCCCGCCGATCGCGGGAGGCGGGAGGAGAAGAACGTGCGTCGAGGCCAACAGGGCGCGCATGTCGTCGACATGGCCCCGCACCTCCACGTCCGTGAGGCCCCCGGAACCGGCCCGCTCCCGCAACTCCTCCCGCAGCGCGGCCGTCTGCTGCCCCGGCTGCCCCCGGACCGCCAGGATCAGCCGGAACACCGCACCGGACCGCGCCGCCTCCGCCGCCGCCTCGACGGCCGTCACGACACCGCCGCGCGGATCGGGACGGCCGGCGTAGAGGACGGTCGGCATGCCCCCGGGGCGCGGCAGGAAGGGCCACTCGGTCAGCCGGATCATGGGCGGGACCACCCGGACGTCGCCGAAGTTCGCGGCGCGCAGCCGCCGGGCCGTCGCGTCCGACAGCGCGACCGTCGTCCCCAGTGGCCGGGTTTTCGCGAGCAGCCGCGCCTCGTCCACACCGGGCACGGTGTGGACGACCGGCCGCGCCCCCAGCATCACCGGGCGCAGCCAGGAGAAGGCGGGGAACGCCCGTCCGATGGTCACGAACGCGTGGACCAGATCGACGCGACGTGCGGCGACGGCCCCGGCGAGCGCGGCCTGCAGGAGGACCGGCCGCCGGTGTGGGGGACCGTCCGGGGTCCAGAGGCGGATCGCCCGGCCGGCCGGCGGGGGAGGCCTGCCACGTCGGGCGGGCCACTGGCGGAACCAGAGGAAGTCCGTGTCGGGCAGGGCCCCGAGCACGTCCCTCGCCAGCGCCACGTCGGCGCCGTCCGCGCCGTCCAGCGGGCTGCCGGTCAGGAGCAGGACACGCGGTGGCCGCGGGCCGACGGTCATGGTCCAGGCCCGGGGTCGGTTCGGGACGGCGGCGTCCCGTTCGACGGTACGCCGGCCTCCGGACGCGGCGACGGTACGCCCGCCCCAGGGCGCGGCGACGGCACGACCGGCGGACGGTCGGGCGCGATCGCCGTGGTCAGCGGCTCGTCGGCCATGCCCCGGCCCTCCTGTCCTTCCTCGGCCGCCGCCCGCGGACGGAGTCGTCCGCCAGGCGCCGCGTCAGGGCCAGATACCGGCCCGTCATCTCGTCCCAGGTGTAGTGCTGCGCCGCCTGCCCGGCCTGCCGCCCGAGCGCGCGTCGCGCCCGCTCGTCGATGGCAAGCATCCGCATCCGGTCGCCCAGCGCCACGACGTCGAACGGCGGTACGGCCACGTCGCCACCGTCGCGCATCCAGCGCAGCGCGGGCAGATCGAAGTGGACGACCGGCTTCCCGTACGACATGCCTTCGAGCGCCACCAGGCCGAAGCTCTCGCGGCGCGACGGCATGACCAGGAAGGCGCTGTTCCGCAGGAGGTCCCGCTTGAGCTCCTCCCCGGCGAACCCCACCCAGCGGACGCTGCCCGGGTGCGCGGCGAGCAGCGCCGTCAGCTTGCGTTCCTCCCCCTGCGTACCGCTGCCCGCCAGCACCAGGGGCAGCGGAGGACGGCTCAGGCTGTACGCCTCCAGGAGCAGGTCGAGCCCCTTGACCCAGATGTCGATCCGCCCCAGGAAGAGGATGTGCTGGCCCGCTCCGATCCCGGCCTCGTCGATCTGCCGCTGCTCGACGCCGTTGGCGATGACCTGGACGTCGGCCCGCGGGCTGAGCCGGCGGACGACGGAGGCGTCGGCCTCGTTGAGCACCACGATGTGCCGGTAGCAGCGCAGCCCGAGGCGCTCCACGAGGAAGAACGGGACGTGGTAGCGGCGCCAGAGCGCCTCGGCGCTGCGGCCCTGGTCGATCCCGACGACCGGCGTCCGGGAGAACAGCGGCAGAAAGCTGGTCGAGAACGGTGGCGTGAAGTTCTCCAGCCACGCGTCGTGGGGAAGCCTGCGGGCCACGAAGGGGAGGAGCGTCAGGAACAGCAGCCGCCCGGTGCGCTGCCCGGCCCAGCGGACCGGGAGATAGACGTAGCGGATGCCGTCACGACGCAGGGAGGCACCGTGCCTGCCGGCCGTCACCACCGTCACGTCGAACTCGTCCGACAGCCGCCGGGAGACCTTCTCGACCACCGTGGCACCACCGTCCCGGTGGTCGAACTCGCCCGTCTCGTCGTAGACCGAGACGACGACCCGCTTCCGGCGCGCCGCGGACATGCCCTCCTCGGGTTCCGGGAGACGCCGGGTCCGTACGGAGTCGAGCACCCGCTCCACCACCTCGGCGGCGACCCGCGACGGGGCGCGCTCGCCGTCGAGCCGCACCACCCGGGGCAGGCGCGAGGCCCCCTCGCGGTACCGCGAGGGGGCAGGACCGGTCTCCACCAGCAGGGTCAGGTCGTAACGCCGGACGAGGCGGGCGAAGCGGTCCGAGGCCCGGTGCCCGGGAGTGAAGCCGAACGCGACCAGCCCGTCCAGCGGCCCGCCGTCCGTCAGCACGACGGCCGGACCTCCTCGGGACCGTGTCGCCAGCGCGCGCCGGGCGGCACGCGTGCGTACGGAGAGGTCGCCGGCGTCGAGCAGGGCATGGGCACGACGCGCCCATGATCCCCGGCTCGGGGGACCGTCAGGGCGCCGTACCGTCTTCTCCTCGTCCCTCACCCCTGGAGGAGAGCCGAACCCGGCGCCCGGGAAGCGGCCGTGGCCGTGGAGCGTCGTCACCGCCACGCCGCGCTGCCGCAGCAGCCCGGCCACGCGCCGGACCAGCGCGGACCTGACCGCGCCGTCAGGCCCGGAGACCGCGATCAGGAGAGGCCGCGCCGTGTTCATGACGTACGCCTCCGCAGTCGCTCGGTGACGGCGAGCGGCACCCGCAGGGCGACCTCGCGGGCCGCCGTGGAGGCCCGCCCGCGGGTCAGCAGATGCCCGGCGTGTTCCACGCCGGTGCGCAGCGACGTCGTGACGGGCAGCGGCAGGGGGAGCTGTACGGACTCGCCCCGGTCGAGCGCGGCCATCGCCCCGGTCGCCAGCTCGAGGGCCCGGTCTCCGCCGACGGACCAGCCCTCCCGGGCGGTCTGGGCGCGCGCCTCGGCCACGACCTCGGGAGCCAGCAGCTCGCGCAGCGCGAGGAGTTCGGACAGGTCGAGGGACTGGTCGAGGAAGAGGCCGTGGGCCAGCCAGATCCTCAGTCGGTCGGCGAGGCAGGGGACGAGCCAGGCGCGGCCGTCGTGGTCGGGGACGGCGTGGGCGAAGAGCCGGTCGGTCGCCATGACCGAGACGCCGTGCCAGGCCACGGCGGTGTGCAGCTGGGCCGAGGGGCCGTCGGGCGGCGTCAGGCGCACGGAGGTGGACCGCTCCAGCCAGTGCGTCGACCGCTCCACGTACCACCCGCCGAGTGCCTTCTGGGCCGCTTTCCAGCGGTCCGTGGGGACGACGAGGTCGAAGCTTCCGTGCGTGAGGTCGCCCGGCAGATCGGCCTTGACGAGCACCGTGGGGACGGCTGCCGCGCTCAGCCGGTCCGTCGACTCGACGACGTTGCGCCGGAAGATCCGGCCGGCGTCGTCCACCGCGTGGAGGGTCGAGGCCAGTTGGCGGGGGTATGCCTGAGCCAGTCGGCCCTCGACCTGGTTGGTCCGGGCGACGGCCAGCGCGGCCCTCAGCTCCTCGTCGGACGCCGCCGGGGCGTCGCCCCGCCAGACGGCGTCGACCAGCAGACGAACGGCGCGCTCGACTCCCCGCCCACCGCCCACCCCACCCGGCTGCGGCCCGCCGGCAGGCCGGGACGCGTGCGACGCGGTGTCGTCCGGCGCGGTCCGCTCCGTCGTGCCCCCGCCGGGCCCGGCGATTTCGGGAGAGGTCCTGTGCGGAAGAGGCGTGTCGGTCACGGCTTCGTCCGGCCATGTCTCGTGCCATGCGTCCTCACCGGGCCCGGCGGCCTCGGGTGCGGTGCCGTCCCGACCGGACTCGTCCGGCGGGAGGCGGTGCGGCTCCGTCCCGCGCGGCCCGGACTCGTGCGGTCGGGACTCAGGCGTCCATGCGTCGTGCGAGGTGTCGTCGCCGGGCTCCGAACCACCCCGTGCGGTCCCGTGCGGCTCGCTCCCCTGGGGGCGGGACTCGCCCGACGGACCCTCGTCCGGCCGGGACTCGTGGGGCCGCCCTCCAAGCGGCCCGGCCCCGTCGGGACCAGCCGCGGTCGGCGCGGTCGCGGGCGGGGGCGTGCCGTCCGGGTGGGGGGCGCGGCGACGGAGGCGCAGCCACGAGCGGGCCAGGCGCGTGCGCGCGGCGGCGCGCGGTGATGGGGCGGCGTGTTCGGCGGGTCCACGTCGGCCCGCCTCGCGGACGAGCAGGACGCCCAGAGCGACCACCGTCCCGCACATCCCGCCGATCGCCATCCCCGGCACGCCGCCGGCGGACCAGCCGGCCGTCAGGCCGGACACGTACACGAGCAGGCCGAGGACCAAGGGGCGCAGCACCGCGTCGCCCCGGAAGACGGGCGCGCGAAGGGTGACGGGTCCGGCGGTCCTCATGGCCGGATCCCCCACGGAGGGCTCGGCGTGCCGACGAGCACGTCCCGGCCGCCGGCGGGCAAGACCGTCGTCTCGCGCACGTCGAGCCTCCTCAGGGCCTCCGGCGCGCGCACCTCGTCACAGCGAGGGCGGTGCGGTGGCGGCCGGAAGCGGTCTTTGTCGAGGGCGGCCCGCCTCGTCGCCCCGGTGTTCCACGCCGGGCGCTCGCGCACCCCGGATGGCACGTCGAAGGGCGCCTCGGAGGGCGCGGCGAAGGCGGAGTCCGTGCGTGCTGTGGGCTGGACATGACCCCCGGGTCCGGCGTGTTCCGAGGGTGGGCCGTGTGATCCGCCGCCGCGTCGGGCGTGCGCGGCGCGAGAGCGGACGGTACGGGAACGCCGGCGCCTGGCTGCCGTACGCTGACGGCGCACGGTGCAACGGTGGTTGCGGACCGAAGGCACGAGCCGGTCGGTCGCCCGTCGTCCGGGATGAGACGCGGGGCGGCGGGACGGGTCGGACGGGTTACGGCGCCGGGACTCGGCGAAGGGCCAGTCGGTCACCCGTCGCAGCGGATGCGGTGCGGGTGCCGCCGGCGTCCTGCCGATCAGATGTGACCTCACGAGGAACTTCTTCCGGCAACCGGACCCTGCCGAGGGTCTGCCATGCGTCCAAAATGCCTGACTTCTAGCGTTAGCATCGGATTTCTGATCCGTCAAGCGTGGTCGGCCCGTTCCGCCCGGCCCGCGAGACGCGGTGACGGCGCCAGCCGATGCAGGGCGTTGTGCGGGCGCTCGTCGAGCAGCCCGCCCAGGATGCGCGTCCCGTCACGGAACGTGCGAGCGGGCGACAGGCCGTGGCGGCGCGGCAGTTCGAGACTCGGCACCTCGGCGATCCGCAGCCCGTAGTGCAGGGCGTGGGTGACCAGCTCGGCACCCAGCTCCACACCGTGCTCCCGCAGGTCGAGCAGGTCGACGAAGCCTCGGCGGAAAGCGCAGAAGCCGTACCAGAGGTCTGTCAGGCGCTGGCCGTAGAGCTGCCGGGCGAGGCGCAGCAGTGCGCTGTGACCGAGTCGGCGTACGAGCGGGTAGTCGGCGACGCCGCCGCCCGCGATGAAGCGCGAGCCCTTGACGAAGTCGTACCCACTGTCCAGGTAGTGCAGGTAGTGCGGGATCTCCATCGGCGACATGCTGCCGTCGGCCCCCATCAGGACGATGAACTCGCCGGTCGCGGCGAGCAGCCCCGCGTGCGGGACGTCGCCCGCCGCGCAGTCCCACGGCCCGAGCCGGCGTACGGTCACCGCGGCGCGCGCGCCGCCCGCCTCGCCCGCCCGGCCGTCGCCCGTCCCGCCGTCGCGCCCTTCCGGCGTCCTCGCCGACGTGCCTTCCGTGGCCCCGACCAGCACGACCTCGCCGACTTCGGCCGGTATCTGCTCCAGCAGCCGGTCCGTGTCGTGGTCCCCGGGACGCACCGCGATCACCACGCTCACCGTGCGGGTGTCCGCGTGGGGCGAACGGTCGGTCGACCGGCGCATCGGATGTGGCCCGTTACCCATTGGTACGGCTTTCTCCAGAATCGCGGGAGCGACTTTCAGCATCCTGCGCGCAAGGCCGTGACGTCAAGGTCCGTCTCTCCGTCCGTGCGCCGCATTCCTGGCGGGATTACAATCCGTTCATGGCAGGGCGAATTGAGGACTACGCCCTCATCGGCGATCTGGAGACGGCGGCCCTTATCGGGAAGGACGGAGCTGTCGACTGGTGGTGCGCGCCTCGCTTCGACTCGCCCGCCTGTTTCGCCGCACTCCTCGGAGACGAGTCGCACGGGGCGTGGAGTCTGGCGCCGATCGGAAATCGTCTGTGCAGTCGCCGGAGTTACCGAGATGATTCACTCGTTCTGGAGTCGGTCTGGGAATCCGTGTCCGGCACGGTGCGCATCATCGACTTCATGCCCCCGCGTGAACGGACGCCGCAGATCATCCGGTTGGTGGAGGGTGTCTCCGGACGTGTGGACCTGCACGGCGAGTTGAGGATGCGCTTCTATCACGGCAGCGTGGTCCCCTGGTCGCGGCGTGTCGACCGGCGCGCGGTCGCGACGGTGGCCGGCCCGGACGCCGCCCATCTGCGGTGCGGGCCGGGCGTCGAGATCGGTGTCACCGACGAATGCATCACGCTCGACGCATCGGTGACGGCGGGTCAGCGCATTCCCTTCGTCCTCGCCTGGAGCCCTTCCCATTCCGCACCGCCCCCGGAACCCGACGTGGCGGCGGAATTGACGCGCACCCTCGCCTTCTGGGACGAATGGACCGCGCAATTCCACTACGAAGGACCCTTTCGCGAGGCTGTCCTCCGGTCGCTCATCACCCTGAAGGCCCTCACCTACGAACCGACCGGAGGAATCATCGCGGCGGCGACCGCTTCACTCCCCGAACGCATCGGGGGAGAACGGAATTGGGATTATCGGTTCTGCTGGCTGCGCGACTCCACCTTCACCCTGTCCTGCCTCCTGCGCAGCGGATTCCGGCGCGAGGCGTTCGCCTGGAAGGACTGGCTCGTTCGTGCCGTCGCGGGCGACCCCGCCGACCTCCAGCCGCTCTACGGCGTGGCCGGCCAGCGCAGCCTCCCCGAGGTGCGCGCCGACTGGCTGCCCGGCTACGAGGACTCCAGACCGGTCCGGTTCGGCAACGCCGCCGTCGGCCAGTTCCAACTGGACATCTACGGAGAGGTGTTGAGCACGGTCTACTCCGCCGTCCGCGCGGGAGTCGCCATCGACCCGCACGTCTGGAGCCTGGTGGCCTCCCTGCTGGACTACGTGGACAAGCACCGGCGGGAACCGGACGAGGGGATCTGGGAAGTGCGCGGCCCGCGACGCCACTTCGTCCACTCCAAGATCATGGCCTGGGTCGCCGCCGACCGTGCCCTGCGCCTCGCCCGCGTCGCGGGTCTGCGCGCCTCCGTCCAGCGCTGGCAGGCCATGCGGAGCGAACTGCGCGACGAGGTGTGCGCGCGGGGCTGGAGCGACGAGCAGCAGTCGTTCGTCCAGTACTACGGCGCCCGGCGCATCGACGCGACGGCGCTCCTGATCCCCCGGCTCGGCTTCCTGCCGCCGTCCGACCCGCGCGTCCTGAGCACGGTGGAGGCGATGGGCAGGCTCGACGACCGCGGATTCGTCCGCCGGTACGCGGACGTCGGCAACGGCGAGGTGCACGAGGTGGACGGCCTGGACGGCGCCGAAGGTGCCTTCCTCGCCTGTACCTTCTGGTACGCCGACGCCCTGGCGATGACGGGCCGGCCGGCCGAGGCCCGTACCGCCTTCGAGCGCGTTCTCGACATCCGCAACGACGTGGGACTGCTCGCCGAGGAGTGGGACCCGCACGCGGGCCGCCAGCTCGGGAACACGCCCCAGGCGCTCAGCCACGTGGCCCTGGTGAACACGGCGTTCACCCTCTTCGGAACCCGCCGTCACGCTCGTTCCCCCGCAGGACGGTCCGCCGCGGCGTGATCGTGCCGGAACGACCGCTCGGCGATTCGTTCGGGTGCGTCCAGCGGGCGCTCCGGACCCCACCGGGTTCGAATCGGAGCATGGCTCCCTACGACAGGCTCCGCACCGACGGCAGAGTGCCGACGCTGGAGAACGGCACCTGGTGGTACGCCGCCGTCGCCGGTGAAGCGGCCGACTCCTTCAGCACCCGGGTACGCAAGCGGATGCGCCGCGCCTGCCTCGGCTCGGTGCTGCTCATGGCGGTCGTCTACGCCGGACTCGTCCTGACCGCGACGGGCCAGCGCTGGGAGAACGCCGTCCTCGCCGGCCGCTTCACCGACGAGACGCTCGCCGCCGCCCACGAGACGAACCGCGCCCTCCAGCACATCACCGTCTCCTCCCTCGCCGTCGTCCTGCTCGTCCTGACCGCGATCGGGATGCTGCGCCGGCGGTACGCGCTCACGGTCGCCGCCCTGGGCACCGTCGCGGCGTGCCTCTTCCTCGCCGAGGCGCTCGGGCGCTTCCTCCTGGCCCGTCCGGACCTCGTCGAGGCCCCCGCGCACCTGTCGCCGAACAGCTTCCCCAGCGGGCACACCGCCATCGCGATGAGCGTCATGTTCGGGCTCACCCTCGTCGTCCCCTACCGGGCGAGGGGTCTCGCCGTGGGCCTCAGCGCCCTGTGGGCCCTGGCCGTGGGCGCGTACACGGTGGCCGCCGGATGGCACCGCCCGAGTGACGTGATCGGCGCCGACCTGCTCGTGCTCGCCGTGGCCTGCGGGCTGATCGCGATCCTCGCCCGGCGCGGGAAGGTCGCCCCCGCACTGACCCGGCGTTTCCCCGTCCTCACGCTCTTCGTCGTGGCGCCCCTCGCGCTCGTCGCGGTGGGCGGCCTCGGCAGCGGAACCGTCCTCCTGGTCGACTCCATGTACGTCCTGGAGCCCACCGACCCGTCCGTCCCGCGCCTCGCCTACCGGGCCGGGCAGGCCCTCGTCGCCGGGGCGGGAGCGGCGGTCACGCTCGTACTGCTCGCCCTGCTCCGCCGCGTCGACCTGGGCGCCACACCCGTCCCGTACCGGCTCACGGGCACCGTCGCGACGGAGCCGACAGGGCCCTTTCCCACCGAGGCCGATCACGAGATATCTTGATGTCGAGCAATCTCGCAGACGCAGACGTGGAGCGGAGCACACCCGGTGACTGACTCGACCATCATCTACACCCACACTGACGAGGCGCCCGCCCTGGCGACGTACTCGTTCCTGCCCGTGATCCAGGCCTACGCCTCGACGGCCGGAGTCAATGTCGAGACCCGTGACATCTCCCTGGCCGGGCGCATCATCGCCGGATTCCCCGAGCGTCTCGAAGCGGGGCAGCGCATCGACGACGCCCTCGCCGAGCTCGGCGACCTGGCCAAGACGGCCGAGGCCAACATCATCAAGCTGCCGAACATCTCGGCCTCCATCCCGCAGCTGAAGGCCGCGATCGCCGAGCTCCAGGCGCAGGGCTACGCCCTCCCGGACTACCCGGACGACCCGCAGACCGATGAGGACAAGGACGTCCGCGCCCGGTACGACAAGGTCAAGGGCAGCGCTGTCAACCCGGTCCTGCGCGAGGGCAACTCCGACCGCCGCGCCCCCGGCTCGGTCAAGAACTACGCCAAGACCCACCCGCACCGCATGGGCGC
The DNA here is from genome assembly GCF_055563155.1 of Streptomyces sp. NPDC013317. Classification (NCBI taxonomy): domain Bacteria; kingdom Bacillati; phylum Actinomycetota; class Actinomycetes; order Kitasatosporales; family Streptomycetaceae; genus Streptomyces; species Streptomyces sp. NPDC013317. The sequence continues at coordinate 726,530 of NZ_JBVHDX010000003.1, read as the reverse complement.
CTGGAGCCCGGACTCCAAGACCAATGTCGCGACGATGGGCCAGAACGACTTCCGCTCCACCGAGAAGTCCGCCGTCGTCACCGAGGCCGGCGACCTGCGCATCGAGCACGTCGCCGCCGACGGCACCACCACCGTCCTGCGCGAGTCGGTCCCCGTCCTCGCCGGCGAGGTCGTCGACGCCTCCGTGATGCGCGTCGCCGCCCTGCGTACCTTCCTCTCCGAGCAGGTCGCCCGCGCCAAGGCCGAGGACGTCCTGTTCTCCGTGCACCTCAAGGCCACGATGATGAAGGTCTCCGACCCGATCGTCTTCGGCCACGTCGTACGCGCCTTCTTCCCGAAGACCTTCGCCGCGCACGGTGCGGCGCTCGCCGCCGCGGGCCTCTCCCCGAACGACGGCCTGGGCGGCATCCTCAACGGCCTCGCCGCCCTCCCGGACGGCGCCGAGATCAAGGCGTCCTTCGAGGCCGAGATCGCCGAGGGCCCGGCCCTCGCCATGGTCGACTCCGACAAGGGCATCACCAACCTGCACGTGCCGTCCGACGTCATCGTCGACGCCTCGATGCCGGCCATGATCCGCACCTCCGGCCACATGTGGGGCCCGGACGGCCAGGAGGCCGACACCCTCGCCGTCCTCCCGGACAGCAGCTACTCCGGTGTCTACCAGGCCGTCCTCGACGACTGCCGCGCCCACGGCGCCTTCGACCCGTCGACCATGGGCTCCGTCCCGAACGTCGGTCTGATGGCGCAGAAGGCCGAGGAGTACGGCTCCCACGACAAGACCTTCGAGATCGCCACGGCCGGCACCGTCCGTCTCGTCGACGCGGCCGGCAACGTCGTCCTGGAGCAGGAGGTCGCCGAGGGCGACATCTTCCGCGCCTGCCAGACCAAGGACCTGCCCATCCAGGACTGGGTCAAGCTCGCCGTCACCCGCGCCCGCGCCACCGGCGCCCCGGCCGTCTTCTGGCTGGACGAGACCCGCGCCCACGACGCGCGGCTCATCGCCAAGGTCGAGCAGTACCTGCCGGAGCACGACACCGAGGGCCTGGAGATCAAGATCCTCTCCCCGGTCGAGGCGACGAAGTTCTCCCTGGAGCGCATCCGCCGCGGCGAGGACACCATCTCCGTCACCGGCAACGTCCTCCGTGACTACCTGACCGACCTCTTCCCGATCCTGGAGCTGGGCACCAGCGCCAAGATGCTGTCGGTCGTCCCGCTGATGGCGGGCGGCGGCCTGTTCGAGACGGGTGCCGGCGGCTCCGCCCCGAAGCACGTCCAGCAGCTCGTCAAGGAGAACTACCTCCGCTGGGACTCCCTGGGCGAGTTCTTCGCCCTGGCCGCCAGCTTCGAGCACCTGGCCACCACCACGGGCAACGCCCGCGCCCAGGTCCTGGCCGACACCCTCGACCGCGCCACCGGCACCTTCCTCAACGAGGACAAGTCGCCGACCCGTCGCGTCGGTGGTATCGACAACCGCGGCAGCCACTTCTACCTGGCCCTGTACTGGGCCCAGGAGCTGGCCAGGCAGACCGACGACGCGCAGCTCGCGGAGGCCTTCGCGGGCCTGGCCAAGACCCTGACCGAGCAGGAGGAGACCATCGTCTCCGAGCTCAACGCGGTCCAGGGCTCCCCGGCCGACATCGGCGGCTACTACCAGCCCGACCCGGCCAAGGCCGCGGCCGTGATGCGTCCGTCCGCCACCTTCAACGAGGCCGTCGCGTCCCTCGTCTGATCGCGGAACGACAGCTCAGCCGCCCCGGCCGGAATTCCTCCGGCCGGGGCGGTCCCGTCGGTGGCGCATGTGGCATCCGGGTGTGAACCTGGATGGATGAGCTGGGCTTCATGGACGACCCCCGGCGTCTACACCGGGCGGGGTGGGGTGCTCACCGAGGAAGTCGGTACGGTCACCGGCGACCTGACCGTGCACACCACCTGGGCAGATGGGGAAGCACGCGTAGCCGTGCAGTACACCGGCGCATCCGACTGGTTCACGATGTCGGGGAGCCCGGTGCCGTGCTCCTCCGAGGCGGAGAGCCGCGAACTCCACGAGGCCGCCGTCGAGGCCGTACGGGCAGGGCACGAGGCGACCGTGCCGTCCATGCCCCACCCACCCGCATAGCCTGTCCGGCGGCCCGGTAACCTCGCGTCCCCGGCCGCGAAGTGTTATCCCGCCCGCTCCCACGGGTCTCCTCACGACGGGGACGGACAGACCCAGGTACGAGGGAGCAGGGCACATGCACAGCGACGAGCGCGGCACGGCCGCACTGGTGGACGCGGCCGCGGCCGGAGACACCGAAGCCGGCGAGCTGCTGATACGCGCCTACCTTCCGCTGGTCTACAACATCGTCGGCCGGGCGCTCGACGGCCACGCGGACGTCGACGACGTCGTCCAGGAGACGATGGTCCGCGCCCTCGACGGACTCCCCGGACTCCGGGACCCCGAGCGCTTCCGGTCCTGGCTCGTCGCCATCGCGATGAACCAGATCCGCCGGCGCTGGCGCGAACGGCAGAACGGACCCGTCCCGGGCCTCGACCGGGCCGCCGAGCTCGCCGACCCCGACGGTGACTTCGTCGACGTGACCATCCTGCGGCTCGGGCTCTCCGGGCAGCGGCGCGAGGTGGCCGAGGCGACCCGCTGGCTCGACGAGAGCGACCGAGAGGTGCTCGCCCTGTGGTGGCTGGAGGCCGGGGGCGAACTCAGCCGCGCGGAGCTGGCCGAGGCGCTGGAGGTCACCGCCGCCCACGCGGCCGTCCGCGTCCAGCGGATGAAGGAGCGCCTGGAGACGGGCCGGGAGGTCGTACGCGCCCTGGCGGGGCGGCCGACCTGCGCGGAGCTGGCGCAGCTCACCGAGGACTGGGACGGCCGGCCGTCCCCGCTCTGGCGCAAGCGCCTCGCCCGCCATGTGACGAGCTGCGGCCGGTGCGTCCCCGCAGGCGCGAACCTCGCCCCCGCCGAGGCGCTGCTGGTGGGCCTGGCCCTCGTGCCCCCGCTCCTGCTCTGGGCCACGCCGCCGCAGGGAGCGGAGACGGTCGCCTGGGCGGCGGACGCGGCGAACCCGGCTCCGTACACGGCCACCGGATCCGAACCGGCTCCGTACGCGGGCGCGCCGGCGGACCCGATTCCTCCGGACTCCGGAGCCGGGGCGGGCGGGGCGGCCGGGGGCTCGCTGCGGCGGGCCTGGGTCGCCGGAGCGGTCACCCTCGGCGTGCTCGGCGGGATCATCCTGCTGGTGCCCTCCGATCCGGATGCCCGCAAGCCCGCGCCCCCGGTCCCTCCTGTGGCGGCCCCGCCCCCGGCCCCGACCACCACCCCGCCGCTGCCCAGCCCCACCACACCCTCGCCCACCCCCACCCCGACCCCGACGCCCACCCCGACACGGACGGCCACCCCCGAGGAGCGGCTGAACCGCCTGGTCAACCAGCGGCGGGCGGAGGCGGGATGCAAGCCCCTGAGGAACGATCCCCGCCTCGCCGAGGCGGCCCGCGCCTACGCCCGGGACATGGTGCGCCGCGGCTACTACGCGCACAGCAGCCCCGAGGGACGCTTCGCCGACGCCCGGATCACGGCCGCCGGGTACGCCTGGTCGGCCTGGGCCGAGAACCTGGCGCGCGGCGCGTCCGATCCGGCCGACGTCTTCGACGGCTGGATGGACGGCGCGATGCACGAGCAGAACATGCTGAACTGCCGCTACCGCGACACCGGCGTCGCCGCCGTGCCGGGTCCCGACGGGACGGTCTGGGTGCAGAAGCTGGCCACGCCCGCCTCCTGAGCCCATGCCGCCGCACCGGACCCACCGGGCCGCGGCACCGTACCGCCGCACCGGGCCGCGGGTCAGCGCCGGACGCCGAAGTTCTGCACCCACCAGGGCCCGTCGGAGGTCAGCGCCACTCCGACGCCGAGGTCCTTGAACGAGCAGTTGAGGATGTTGCGGCGATGTCCGGCGCTGTTCATCCAGCCCTTCATGGCCTCCACGGGGGTCTTGGGGCCGCGGTGGATGTTCTCCGCCCAGCTCGACCAGGTGTACCCGGCCGCCGTGATGCGGTCGCCCGCGTCCCGGCCCTCGGGAGTGGTGTGGGCGTAGTAGTCGCGGTCCGCCATGTCGTCCGCGTGCGCCTGTGCCGACTCGTGCAGCCGGCCGTCGGCGCGCAGCGGCGAACAACCGGCCTTCTCCCGTTCGGTGTTGACGAGCGCGACGACCTGCTCGACGAACTGCGCGGACGTCCCGGCACCGCCCGGTTCCGGGGCCGCGGCGACCACGGCCTTCTCGGGCGCGGGGGCCCGGGAAGGTGCCTGAACCGCCGGCGTCGAGGCCGGCGCGGACTCCTTCGGGGCGGGCGCCGGGGGCGCGGACCGGGGTGGAGAGGGCGTCACCGACGGGGTGACCCCGGTGCCGGTGGCCCCGGCCGGGGTGGAGGGCGCGGGGGCCGGTGCGGACGGACCCCGGGTCGGTGGCGCGGACCTACCGACGAGGGGCGCCACATTCGTCAGGGCGACCCCCTCCGAACGGGTGTCCGTCCCTGAGGGGCTCCCCAGGGACGCCACGTACGCCCCGGCAGCGACCGTCAGCACCGCCGTGGCCGCACCCGCGAGCGCCACGGCGGTCCGGAAGGAGGGCGCCCGGCCGGCCCTGCGCCGGGGACTCCCGCCTCTGCGGTGCCGGCCAACGGCGCTCGTCCGCTGCTCGTGGGGGCGTGGCTCGTCGTGGTGCTCCATGGGCTCCGCTCTCTTCTCCGGGCCCGCCGGACGGTCCGGCGGAGGGGGAGAGCCGCCGGGGCGGCGGTCATAACCCTTTCCGGGCCAGGACCAGCCGACACACCGCGTCAACCTGCCGCGTCACCCCGCCGGGTCAACCCGTAGCGCCAGCGCATCACCCGTGCGGCACGACCGCCACCGGGCACGGAGCCAGATGGAGGGCCGCGTGCGCCACGGAGCCGATCCGGGGGCCGACCGCCCCGCGCCGGGCCCGCCGCCCGACCACGAGCAGCCACGCACCGCCCGACGAGCTGAGCAGCACCTGCCCGGCGCTCCCGATCTCCACCTGCTCCGTCACCCGGACCTCCGGGTACCGCTCCCGCCATGGCGCCAGAGCCTCGCGCAGCGCCTTCTCCTCGTACGGGACGAGCCCGCCGGCCTCGTCGGCGAGCGCCATCGACCCGGGGCTGTAGGCGTACAGGGACGGCAGGCTCCACGCCCGAACAGCCCGTACGGACGCACCGCGCGCCGCCGCCGTCGCGAACGCGAACTCCAGCGCGGGGGCGCTGTCCTCCGGCCCGCCCAGCTGACCGACGACGATCTCGCCGCCCTCGGGGTCCGGCTCCTCGCCGCCGTGCGCACGGACCGCCACGACGGGCCGGGTGGCGCCCGCGATGATCTGCTGACCGTGCGAGCCGAGCAGGAACCCCTTCACCGGGCCGTACCCGCGCGAGCCGATGACGAGCATCTCGGCCCGCTCCTCGGTGCTCAGCAGCGCGGCGACCGGCGAGTCGGGCAGGACCTCGGCGGTGAGGGGGAGGCCGGGGAACCGCGAGGCGATCGTCGACTCGGCCCCGCGCACCACCTTGTCGGCCAGATGTTCCTGATGCACCGGGTCCTGCGTCAGCGGGAGGTCGGAGGGCCGCGGCCGCCAGGCATGGACCAGCCGCAGGGCGAGTCCGCGGTGCACGGCCTCCCGCGCGGCCCAGTCCGCCGCTGCCAGACTCTCGGGCGAACCGTCCACTCCGGCGACGATCCCACGGCTCATCAGGCTGCCTCCCTCACTCGACGACTCGGCCTGTCGACCGGCGCCTTTCCTCCCCAGCTTGGGTCAAACCGCCGCACGACGAGAGAGCCGGAGGTCCCGACGCGCCGACCCCGCGCGTCACGCGAGCAGTCTGAGCCCGGGCCGTGTGCCGTGGAGGTAGTGGTCGCCGATGTCGCGCATACGGTGCGCGGCGGACGTCCGGGCCGTCAGGGCGCGGGCGTTGCGCCAGAAGCGGTCGAAGCCGGGGCCGCCGCCAGGGGCGCCGGCGGGCTCCGTGGCGTCGACGAGTTCGAGGATCCGGCTCGTGATCCGTACCGCCGCCCGGCTCGTCACGGCCTCGGCGGCGGCGACCAGGACGGCGATGTCGGCGCGCTCCTCGACCCCGAGCGCGTCTCCTGTCATCAGACCGCGCGCCAGGGCGTCCGTCGCCCGCTCGACGACGGCCGCGGCGGCATGGGCGGAGGTGGCCAGCTCCCCGTACGCCAGCAGGAGGAACGGGTCCTCGCCGCCGAACGCGTCGCCGAGCGGGTCGTCGGCGGTGCCCGTGCGCGGTCCGGCGGAACGGGCGAGGTGCCGGGGGACGGCACGGGTCGCGCGACTGACGTCCCGGGCCTCGGCCAGCGCGCCTTCGGCGATGCCGAGCCCGACGTGGACGAGGAGGAGCCGGAGCGCGAGCGGGGCCAGCGTCGTGAAGGGCGGGACGGCGTGCTCGTCGCGGGGGAGCGAACCGAGCACGTTCTCCGCGTCCACCCGTACCTGATCGAACGTCACCGTCCCGGCGCCCGCGAGGCGTTGCCCGACCCGCTCGGCCGCGGGCTCGGTGAAGACCGCCGGATCCGCCGGGTCCACCAGGACGACGAGCAGCTCCCCGGTCTCCGTACAGCGCGCCCCGACGACGAGCCGGTCGGCGACGGTCACGCCGGAGACGAAGGAACGGCGCCCATGGAGGACGTGTCCGCCCGGCGCCGGGGTGAGGGTGAGGCCGGGTTCCCCGGGAGTACGGGACGGCTCGATGCCGCCGGCCAGCAGGCGGCCTTCTCGTGCCGTGGCGCCCTCGAAGGCGCCGTGCGGCTCACTGGCGCGGCCGGGTGCCCCGCTCACGGGGCCGGGTGCCTCGCCGCCGGTGAGGAAGCGGGCGGTCCAGGAGAGGACGTGATGGTGGGCGAGGAGTTCGCCGATCGAGCTGTCGGCCGCGGATATCTCCCGGACGACCGCGCAGGCCGCCCGCCAGTCGGTGCCCCGGCCGCCCGGACCCGGCGGAGCGAGCAGTGCGGGCAGTCCGGCCTCCTGGAGCCGGGCCACCTCGTCGAACGGAGCTTTGCCCGCCCGGTCCCTGGCCGGGGCGTCGAAGGCCAGGTCGTCGGCGAGCTCCCGGGTCACGCGGGGCCAGATCTCGTCGTCACCACGGCGGCCGTCCGGTCGGGAGGTGGGGCGCGGCGCTGACTTCTTCGGCGTTCTCACGTCACCCTCTCAGGATCCCTATGTTTCCCACTGGAATGGTAGGGATAATTTCAGAGGGTCGCCCCGACGCCAAGAGGCGTTCACATCATGGACAGTTGAATCTCGTGAACCGAGACGCGTGGGTGGAGAGCCGAAGACGGCTCAGGGGTTGGTCCAGGCGTCCGGCGCCTCGGCGAGCCCGGAGATCTCGGTCGGCAGCTTCGCCGCCGCGAGGTCCGCGAGGGAGACCCCGTCGAGCACCTGGCGCACGTTCGCCCGCAGTGCGATCCAGAGGGTCAGCAGGGACTCGGCCGGACCCGTGTACGACAGCTCCGGCGGCCGGACCCCGCGGACGGACACCAGGGGGCCGTCCACGCAGCGGATGACGTCCGCCACGGTGATCGACTCCGCCGGCCTGGCCAGCCAGTAGCCGCCGTTCCCGCCGCGCTGGCTCTGCACGAGCCCGCCCCGGCGCATGTCGCCGAGGATCCCCTCCAGGAACTTGTGCGAGATGTCCTGGTCGTCTGCGATCGCCTCGGCCTTCACCGGCCCCGCGTCCTGGGCGGCGGCCAGCTGGAGCGCGGCGCGTACCGCGTAGTCGGCCCTGGCTGAGATGCGCATGACCGCATTATTCCGCACGTGCGTGACCGGATCCGTACGGCCGTGGGAGGCGTGTCCGGGGAGGCTCGCGCCCTTGACGCGGACCGTGACCGCGCCGACACTCGGGGACGGGAATCCGAGTGAACAGGTAGGGAATGATGGGAAACGCCGCTGCCTCCGGGCGGGTGCCGACATCGTCGAGCGCTGTCGTGACCCACCACCGAGCACCCTGAGGGAGAAGCATGTCCGTCATCCAGCACCTCGGCCCGTACCAACCGCCGTACCTCGCCCCGTTCGTCCCCCCGGCGGCCGCCCGGCCCGCCTTCTCCGGCCGGATCGGCCAGGACGTCCGTAGCGGCCACTACCCCGTTCCGCACCGCTACCGGCTCCATGTGGCGCGCGGCTGTCCCGGCTGTCTGCGCATCGCCGTCACCCACGCCCTCCTCGGTCTCCAGGAGACCGTCCCCCTGACGTGCCTCCCCGCCACCCCCGACGCGCCCGGCGGTGGCTACACCGCTCTGCGCGCCCTGTACGAGGCCAGCGCCCATCAATACGCCGGCCCCGCGGCCGCGCCCGTCCTCAGTGACCGGTGGACCGGCCGGATCGTCAGCACCCACGCACCCGACATCGTGCGCGACCTCGCCCTCCGGTTCCGCTGCCCGGACCGGCCCGACCTGCTGCCTCCCGGCTCCGACGCGGAGACCGAGGCGATCGGCGACCTCTGCGCCCGTGGCATCGACGGCGCCGCGCGGGACGCGGGACAGCCGGGGCTCGACGCGGAAGCGGCCCGTCAGGGCCCGCTCGTCGTCCTTTTCGCCGCCCTGGGCGAGCTGGGACGCGTGCTGGAGCGGCAGCCGTACGTTCTCGGCGACACCGTCACCGCGGCCGACGTCCAGGTGTGGGTGACGCTCGTCCACCTCGACACCGTCCATCGTGGGCGGCTCGACCCCGCCGCCCTGGAACGGATCGCGGAGTACCGGACGCTCTGGTCCTACGCCCGACGCCTCTCCGTACACCCGGCGTTCGCGTCCGCGCTCGACGACGGAGCCGGCCCCGGACGTCCGGGCCCCCTCACCTCCGGCGGCCTTCAGGCGGCGGTCGGCTCCCAGTCCTTCCTGACCTCGAAGCGGTAGCTGCTCCGGTCGAGCACCTGCCCCTCGCCGTCGACGAGCGCCGCGCTCACCTCGTACAGGCCGCGGGCCCGTGGGCCGTTGGGAACCCGCTCGGGCGGGAGCGCCAGCTCGTACGGGCCGCCGTGCCGGAAGTCCCCGAGCGCCACCTCGCGGCCGCCGAGTTCGGTTCCGGCCCGGTGCCTGACGTCGACCACCTTCAGGCCGGCCACCGACGAGCCGTCCACCCGGAAGCGGACCACGGCCCGGCACTCCGTGCCTTCCTTGACCGTGAACGGGGCGGACGCCTTCTCCGCCGCCGGCACCGGTACACAGATGTCCTCGTGGCCCGTGTACTGCAGCTCCAGTCCGAGCAACCGGACGGCAGGGCGTTCCCGGGGAGGTACGGCCGGGGCCGTGTCGGCGAGGGAAACCATGGTGTGCGCGCCTCCCGGAGCAGGCCTCGCGGACGAGGGGACGGTACGACGACGCACCAGCGGCTACCCGATTCGCCCCCGCGCATGCGGGCGGGACGTGGTGCGACGGGCGGCGCGGCGAGGAGGGGGCACGCGACGCGCCCGCGTCCTCTCAGCCTACGCGGCGCCCGGTGAGCGGCCCGGTGGCGTCCCCGCTGCCCGCCCGTACACCGCGCAGGAAGGCTCCCAGCGCCTCCAGCGAGGTCGAGGACGGCTCCCATTCGAGTTCGCGCCGCGCCCGGTCCGCGGAGAGCAGCGGAAGCCGCAGCACGGCGTCGAAGAGGTCGGGTGAGGCGGGCGCCACCCGCAGGTGCCAGGCGGCCGCGAGCAGGCTCCGCGCCGCGCCGCTCGGCACCTTCACCGGCCGGGCGTCGAGCAGCGAGGAGAGCACCGCGGTGTCGATCACCGGGTCCGCCGCGAGGTTGAAGGGGCCCCGGACGTCCCGTACGAGCGCACGGCGGTACGCGTCGGCCACGTCGTCCGTGTGCAGTGCCTGGAAGCGCAGCCCCCGCAGCTCCGGCAGGAGCGGCAGCAGATCGGGCCGGAACAGCCATCCCGGGAAGTACCGGCCGGCGAAGATCCGGCGCTGCTCGCTCGCCGCCTCCTCCTTGAAGAGGAAGCAGGGCCGCATCCGGACCACCCGGGTCTGCGCGTGGTCGCGCTCGAAGGTGTCCAGGACGCGTTCCAGATAGGCCTTCTCACGGGTGTACGCGGCGCCCGGCCAGCCGTGGGTCGGCCACGACTCCGAGACGGGCGGGCCGTTCTCCGGCCCCGGGGAGTAGGCGCCGACGGACGACGCGTACACCAGGGTCGGCACGTGCGCCGCCGCCACCGCGTCGAAGACCCGCAGCGACCCGAGGACGTTGGAGCGCCAGGTCTCGGCGGGGTCGTGGGTCGGCTGGAACCGCCATGCCAGATGGACCACCGCGTCGGCGTCCGCGATGTACTCGGCGAGCCGTGGCTCGTCGCTCTCCAGCGAGAGGTCCACCTCGGCCCACTCGGTCTTCTCCAGCGTCAACGAGGGGGTGCGGCGCGCGAGTCCGAGGACGGAGGCGATCCGCGGTTCGCCCGCCAGGACGCGCGTCAGGCTCGTTCCGACGTTGCCCGTGGCACCCGTCACGACGACCTTCAGTCCCGTACTCGCCTTCATGCATCGACCTTCCGCCATTCCCGGCGAAAGCGCATGTCGGCCGCGCCCCGTGACGGATCGTGTCCGCATGGGTCGCGCGGGTGACGCGGTGACCCGAATATGGAGCGACGGAGGGAGTGGGGGCCGCGCCAGGAGGAGCATGATGTTGCTGCCCGACAGAAACAAGATCGACCGGCTGCTGCGGCACTACCGGGCCCAGGAGAGGGTGGTCCTCGCCCGACCGGGCGACCTGTCGATCCGCAGGCGGTTCGAGGACACGGCGTACACGCTGTGTGTGCTGATGGGGGAGCGGACCCCGCGCGAGGCGGTACACGCCGCCGAGCGGTACGTGGGAGGGACGAGCCCCGCGCCGCGGGTGGCGCTGGAGGGCCTCCCCGGTTCCTGACGACCGCCGCGTCCCGGGCGTGTCGTCCCGGTCGTCGGGGTGAGAGCCGCGTGGCGGGATGCGTCGGGGGCATGAGAGGGATAGAAGCGTGACTCCGTACGACCATGGAGGGAGGCGGGTGATCCGATGACGTCGGAGCGGTTCGCCGTCGCGGCCGAAGCCGGACCGCAGCCCGGTGCCGTGGTGCTCTCCCTGACGGGCGAGCTCGACCACGACACCGCGGACACCCTGCGGAACGCTCTGGAGGAGCGGATCGGCGCGGAACGGATCCTGGTCGACTGCGAGAAGCTGAGCTTCTGCGACTCGACCGGCCTGAACGTGCTGCTCCGTGCCCGCCTGGCCGCCCTGGAAGGGGGCGGTCGCCTGGAACTGGCGGGCCTCCGCCCGCCCGTCGCCCGGATGTTCGAGATCACGGGGGCGCGAACGGTGTTCCGGGTGTACGAGAACGTGGCCGAGGCGCTCGACGTCCGGCGGGCCGGCGGCTAGGCGCGGATGGCGGAGGGAGTCGTGGGCGGGAAAGCGGTGGACGAGGGACAGGTGCGGCGGCTGGTGCTGTTCGGTACCAAGGGCGTCGTGATGCGCTGCCGCGACTTCACCGCCGAGGCGCTCGGCGACTGGGGCTGGATCCCTGCCGAGGACGACGAGGGCCGCGAGCGGGCGGAGGACGTCCTGCTCCTGGTCTCCGAGGTCGTCACCAACGCCTGTCTGCACGCGGACGGCCCCGAGGAACTCGTGCTGCACCGCCGGGGCGACCACCTGCGGGTCGAGGTCTCCGACGGGAACCCCGAGCACCCGCGTCGACGCCAGCCCCGCGCCCCCTCGCTGCCCGGCGGTCACGGTCTCATGGTCCTGGACCGCCTGGCAGGGGCCTGGGGCTCCGAGTCCCGTGCCCACGGCAAGGTCGTCTGGCTGGAGGTCACACGCCCCACGCCGCACACCGGCGGAGGCCGGACCGCCGGGTCCTAGTCCACCGTCGGGTCCTAGTCCACCGGGTCCTGCAGGAGGCCCGTCCGGAGCTCGTCCAGGATGCGCGCCAGCAGGCGCGAGATGTGCATCTGGGAGAGGCCGAGGCGCTCGCCGATCTCCGCCTGCGTCAGCTCCTCGCCGAACCGCAGCGCGAGTATCGTGCGGTCGCGCTCGTCGAGCTCCGAGATCAGCGGCTTCAGCGACTCCAGCGCGTCGATCAGCTCGTAGGCCCGCTCCTCCTCGGCGAGCCGTCGCGCGCCGGCGGGGACCGCCGACTCGTCGTCCCCGGTCGGAGTGTCGAGCGACCGGGCGACATAGCCGTTCGATGCCTGCTCGCCCTCGGCCACGATCTCCTGGTCGATCCGCAGATGGTCGGAGAGCTCCGCCCGCGTCGGGCGGCGGCCGAGCCGCTGCTCCAGCGTGTCCACGGCCTTCGCCAGCTCGATGCGCAGCTCCTGGAGCCGTCGTGGCACCTGGACGGCCCAGCTGGTGTCACGGAAGAAACGCTTCATCTCGCCCACGATCGTGGGCAGCGCGAACGCCGAGAACTCCACCTCCCGGCTGATCTCGAACCGGTCGATCGCCTTGATCAGGCCGATCGTGCCGACCTGGACGATGTCCTCCGCGGGCTCGGCCCGGTTCCGGAACCGCCGGGCGGCGAACTTCACCAGGCTGAGGTTCAGCTCGACCAGGGTGTTCCGCACGTAAGCGTGCTCGGCCGTACCCTCCTCCAGCGCCTCCAGGCGGGTGAAAAGGGCGGTCGAGAGCGTCTGCGCGTCGGTCGTGCTCACCTCGGTGGGCCGGTCGATCTCGGGCAGACCGCCCAGCGCGCGCTCGCGCACGGCCGCGGCCTCGTCGGCTCTGCGGGTCGTGTCGGTGGGCTTGCGGAGGGTGGACATGAGAACTCCTGGAGAGGGATGGGTGAGCCTCCGCCGCTGGTGGCGGACGGCTCCGTCGTTCGCGCGTCCATGGGCAATCATTCCCCTTCCGTGTGGTTTGACACGGAATGACCGGGAAGCGGAGACGTATGACGAGTGCACCGAGCGGCGGGATGACGACCCGCGCGGGGGACAGGTCCCGGCTCTTCACGCTGGGTGCCGGCCCGGGCGTGGTCGGTGAGTGCCGCGACCACACACGGCGGGCGCTCCAGGAGTGGTTCGGCGCGCGGGTCGTCGGGAACGTGGCCGTGGACGACATCCTGCTGCTCGTCTCCGAGGTCGTGGCCAACGCCTGCGACCACGGGGGAACCCCGTACGAACTCCGCCTCGACCGCACGGGCCGCCGACTGTGGGTCCAGGTCAGCGACACGAGCCCGGTACACCCTCGGCCACACGGTCCGCACCGGGCGAGCAGCACCTCGGGCCACGGGCTCTACCTGCTGGAACGGCTCTCCGCAGGGTGGGGCTCCGTCCCTCGCGGCAAGGGCAAGGCGGTCTGGTTCGCGATGGCGGTGACCGACGGCACCGGACTCGCGCGCCCTGCCTAGAAGGCGCTGCCGACCCCGGGACGGCGTGCCTAGAGTGGAGAAGCGGAACGATCCCGCCGCGGGTGCGCCCGGTACTCGTACCGGGACCCTCCGTGGCACGGGCGCCGCGTCCGTACCGCTCTCGTACCCCCTCCGTGGAGCGTGAGGTCCGCGATGGAGAGTTCCCCCCGGCCCGGCCGCCCCGATCCCCACGCGCCCGCCTACCGACTCGGTGAGGACGGGCTCGGTGTGCTGCTGGCCGGCCTCACCGCCGTGCGCGACGGAGACCTCTCCGTCCGGCTTCCCGAGTCCGCCGGGGGCATCCTCGGGGAGATCGCGTCCGTCTACAACGACATGGTCGACCAGGTCTCCCTGGTCACCTCGGAGGTCACCCGGGTCGCCAGGGAGGTGGGCGGGCAGGGCCTGCTCGGCGGCCGGGCGCGCGAGCCGCGCGTGAGCGGGGTGTGGCGCGAACTGACGTCCGGCGTCAACACGATGGCCGACAATCTGACCTCCCAGGTCCGGTCCATCGCCCAGATCGCCACGGCCGTCGCCCAGGGCGACCTGACGCGGAAGATCCGCGTCGACGCGCGCGGCGAGATCCTGGAACTGAAGGAGACCATCAACACGATGGTCGACCGGCTGTCCTCGTTCGCCGAGGAGGTCACCCGGGTGGCCCGTGAGGTCGGCACGGAGGGCAAGCTCGGTGGCCAGGCCACCGTGCACGGCGTCTCCGGTACCTGGAAGGACCTCACGGACAACGTCAACTCGATGGCCGACAACCTGACCAACCAGGTCCGCAACATCGCCGAGGTGACCACGGCCGTCGCCCAGGGCGACCTCACCAGCCGGATCGACGTCGCCGCGCGCGGTGAGATCCTGGAGCTGAAGACGACCATCAACACCATGGTCGACCAGCTGTCCTCCTTCGCCGCGGAGGTCACCCGGGTGGCCCGCGAGGTCGGTACCGAGGGCAAGCTCGGTGCTCAGGCCGAGGTGGAGGGAGTCTCCGGCACCTGGAAGCGGCTCACCGAGAACGTGAACGAACTCGCCGGCAACCTGACCCGGCAGGTCCGCGCCATCGCCGAGGTCACCAGCGCCGTCGCCGAGGGCGACCTCACCCGCTCCATCACCGTCGAGGCTCCGGGCGAGGTCGGCGACCTGCGGGACAACATCAACGCGATGGTCGAGTCGCTGCGCGCCACGACCCGCGCCAACGAGGAGCAGGACTGGCTCAAGACCAACATCGCCCGGATCACCGGTCTCATGCAGGGCACCCGCAGCCTGCCGGACGTCGCCGAACTCATCATGACCGAGGTGCCGCCGCTGGTCTCCGCCCAGTACGGAGCCTTCTTCCTCGCCCGGCACGACGACCGCGGCACCGAACTCGTGGTGACCGCCGCCTACGGCTCCTCCGACGAACCCGACGCCCCGGCCCGCCGCTTCCGGCTGGGCCAGTCCCTCGTGGGCCAGGCGGCCCGCGACCGGCGCACGCTCGTGGTCGAAGGCGTCCCCGCCGGGTACGCCACCATCGCCTCGGGGGCGGGTTCCGGCGAACCGGCCATGCTGATCATCCTTCCGATCGTCGTCGAGGACCAGGTCCTCGGCGCCGTCGAACTCGCCTCGCTCCGGCCCTTCACCACCATCCACCGTGACTTCCTCGACCGGTTCGTCGACACCGCGGGCGCCGTCGTCGGCTCGCTCGTCGCCAACCGCCGTACCGACGAACTTCTCGGCCAGTCCCAGCGGCTCACCGACGAACTGCGCTCCAGCTCACAGGAGTTGCAGGCGCGGCAGCAGGAACTCCAGCGCTCCAACGCCGAACTGAAGGAGAAGGCGGCGCTGCTCGCCGAACGCAACAAGGACATCGAGTCCAAGAACCTCGTCATCGAACAGGCCCGGCAGGAGCTGGAGGCGCGGGCCCAGCAGCTCTCCCGGACGTCCATGTACAAGTCCGAGTTCCTCGCCAACATGAGCCACGAGCTGCGCACGCCGCTCAACAGCCTCCTGATCCTGGCCCGGTTGCTCGCGCAGAACCCCGAGGGGAACCTGACGGAGAAGCAGGTCGACTACGCCGAGGTCATCCACTCGGCCGGATCCGACCTGCTCCAGCTGATCAACGACATCCTCGACCTGTCCAAGGTCGAGGCGGGCAAGATGGACATCCGGCCCGAACGGTTCGCACTGCACCAGCTCCTGGAGTACCTGGAGGCGACGTTCGGTCCGGTGGCCGACGAGCGCGCCCTCACCTTCTCGGTGACCGTCTCCTCGGACGTGCCCGAAGAACTGACCACCGACGAGTCGCGGCTGCGGCAGATCCTGCGCAACCTCCTCTCCAATGCGCTGAAGTTCACCGACGAGGGCGGGGTGGAGTTCGTCATCGAGTACGCGGACGACGACGAACCGCCCGTCGCGCTGCGAGGCAGCGGGCCCGTGCTGGCCTTCCGGGTCGCCGACACCGGCGTGGGCATCCCCGCGGAGCGGCTCGAAGGGATCTTCGACGCGTTCCAGCAGGGGGACGGGACGACGGCCCGCCGCTACGGCGGCACCGGGCTCGGCCTCTCCATCAGCCGCGAGGTGGCCGGGCTGCTCGGTGGAGCGATCGATGTCCATTCCACCCCCGGCAAAGGCAGCCGGTTCACCTTCTACCTGCCCGCCCCGCGGCCCGCCCAGGCCGGCGTGCGGGCGCGGGCGGCCGGGACCGACGCGGGCGGCACCACGGCCCCCGAAGCCTCCGGTACGTCCCCCGGCGGCGTCCAGGACCCCTGGACCGCCGGCCGTACGGTGCTCGTGGTCGACGACGACGGGCGCAACGTCTACGCGCTCACGGAGATGCTCGAACGCCACGGTGTCCAGGTGCTCCAGGCCGACGGCGGCAGGGCGGCGCTCGCGCTTCTGGAGCAGCACGACGAGGTCGAACTCGTGCTGATGGACGTGATGATGGCGGGCATGGACGGTTACGCCACGACAGAGGCGATCCGCGGCCTCCCCGGCCGCGGCGGGCTTCCGGTCATCGCCGTCACGGCCAAGGCCATGCCGGGTGACCGCGCCCGGGCCCTCGCGGCGGGCGCCAGCGACTACGTGGCGAAACCGGTGGACGCCGACGAACTCATGGCCAAGGTCCGCCAATGGCTGAGCGCCCCGCCGCGCCGGAACGGCGCGGAGCCATGAGCAGGGGCGGCCGGCTCCGATCCGGCAGCGCCACGCCTGCCGCGGCGCCGAGTGACCCGGTGCCGCGCGTGCCGTGACGGCGCTCGCCGCGCCCCGACCGGGGCGTGGAGCCCGCCCGGGGGGCCAAGGCGTGGGCCCCGGCGGCGGGCTCGTCAGCGCACGAGTACGGCGACGAGGCTCGTGTCGTCGTCCGTGTCGCCGTCGGCGACGTCGAGCAGGCGATCCACCTGTTCGCTCGGCGGGTAGCCGCTGACCCGTTCCGCCTGCGCGGCGAGCCGCGCGAGTCCGTCGTCCAGGCCGTCGTGGCGGCGCTCGACCAGCCCGTCCGTGTACAGCAGCAGCGTGTCGCCCGGCCGCAGCGCCGTCCGCCGTTCCTCGTACGCGTACGAGGGCACCGCGCCCAGCAGGATGTCCTGCGGCGGGTCGATCAGCCGGGCCACGCCGTCCCGCACGAGCAGCAGCGGCAGGTGTCCCGCGCTCGACCAGACCAGCTCCCGGTCCGCCGGGTCGTACAGCGCGCACACCGCGGTC
The DNA here is from genome assembly GCF_055563155.1 of Streptomyces sp. NPDC013317. Classification (NCBI taxonomy): domain Bacteria; kingdom Bacillati; phylum Actinomycetota; class Actinomycetes; order Kitasatosporales; family Streptomycetaceae; genus Streptomyces; species Streptomyces sp. NPDC013317. Next base: position 709,499 of record NZ_JBVHDX010000003.1, on the reverse strand, counting down.
GCCGTCGGGTACCCGCTCGTACGCAGCGTCATCTCGTTGAGCCACCCCATCAGCCGCCGTGGCGACTCCCCGGTGCAGGCCAGCCCCCGCTGGGCGTTGTGCAGCGACACCATGCCGGTCACCGCTTCGATCCCGTGCCCCGCGACGTCCCCGACGGCCACGAGGACCTTGCCGCTGGGCAGGGGCTGCACGTCGTACCAGTCGCCGCCCACCCGGTACTCCGCGGCGGCGGGCCGATACCGGGCCGCCACTACGAGACCGGGGAACTCCTGGAGGTCGGGGACCTCGGGCACGATCGCCTGCTGCAGCTGCTGAGCCATCTGGTGCCGCAGCTCGGCCCGGGTCCGTACGGCGGTCAGCTGGTCGAAGGTCGCGGTGAGCGCCGCCTCTGTGCGGCGGCTCGCCGACACGTCCTGGTAGACCCCCGCGAAGCCGGTGACCTTCCCGCCGTCCAGGAGCGGCTCCGCGGCCACCCGGACATGACGCACGGCATGGTCGCCGAGGACGATCCGCAGCACGGCCTGCGCCCCGACGCGCCGCTCCGTCAGCACCCTGAGCAGATCGGTCAGCGCCTCCCCGTCCTCCGGGTGCACCAGTCCGCGCAACCCGAGCAGGGGTACGGGAGGCTCCTCACGGCTCCGGCCGAACAGCGCGTACGCCTGCTCCGACCACACGGTGTCGCCGCCCGTCAGGCTGTCCTGGAACAGCGCCACGCTCTGCAGCCGGGAGACGGCACGCTCCGAGGCCAGTCCGGGATCCGTGGCGGCGTGCCACAGCACCACCACCCGCTCGTCGCCGGCCGGCAGGACCCGTACGTCGACCAGCGGCGGGCTGTCGTCCTCTCCGGGGGCCGCGGTCGCCGGGAGCCGCGCCACGCGCTGGGTGCGCGCCGTCCGGTGGGCGCGCCGCGCCAGGTGGGCGATGTCGGCGTGGAGCAGGGGGAGGGCGAGCGCGAGGGAGCGGTCACCGGGCGGGTGAGCCCCGCCGAGGGCCGCCACGGCGTAGTCGTTGAGATGCTCGACCGTCGGCGGCGAGGCGGGCGGGACCACCCGCAGCAGCATGGCCGGGTGCGAGAGCGCGTCCAGGACGTCCACCAGCGCCGGGGAACCCGACGGGGGCGAGTCCGTCGCGTCGAGCACGGTGCCCGCCACGTCCATGAGGCCCACCAAGGCCCTGCGAAGGGGCTCGTCGAAGGTCGTGGGGCCCGGCCAGGCGGCCAGGGCAAGGCCGACCGTCACGCCGCGCAGCGTCAGCGGGAGGACGGCCCGCCCCGCGCGCGGCGCGGGGCCCGGCAGCACCTCCGCGGCCGGCGGTCCCCCGTCCAGCCACACGGGCTCGCCGTCGGCGAGGGCCGAGCGGAACGCCGACGGGGCCGCAGGCGGGATCCACTGCCAGGCAGCCGCCTCCGCCGCACCGACACCCGCGTGTCCGGCCAGGCGCAGGCAGTCCCACGCGTCACGACGCCAGAGCCACAGGCTCTCCGCGCCGAGCGGGACCAGCGCGCCGTCGAGCAGGGCGTGTGCCGCCTCGCCGACGGTGTCCAGCGTCTCCGCCGTGCTGGCCGCCCGCCGTGCACGCCGCTCCTCGGGCGTGCTGAAGACGACGTGAGCCGCCTCGTCCTCCGCTGGCGCCGGAGCGGACGGAGGGGCGAAGGAGGCGGGCGCGCGCCCCGATCCCCCCGCGACGCCGTTGACGATGTCGGCGGAGAGGTCCTCCACGCCCAGCCCCGTGGCCCTGGACAGTGCGGCCAGGTGCTCCGCCGCGTCGGCGGGGGAGGCCCCCATCTGGGCCGAGAGGACACCGGTGGCCAGATCGATCAGATGGCGACGGGTGAGCTCGGCCCGCAGCCGCCGGTTCTCGGCCGACAGGCCGGCGGTCCCGGGCCCCTGGGACCCGTGGGGCCCCTCCGCGGACGTCGTCACGACTCCAGCCGTCCCTCCGCCACGAGAATGTCCGTACATGCTCGGTTTCGCTCAGGATTCTACCGTCGCGTTCCCCGGTCGGCGTGTGTCCGCACGCCCGTTACGGGTACGCGCACGGCGGAACGGAATCGGCGTCGGGACGGGAGGTGCCCGGTGAACGAGGAAGCCGGTCTCTCGCCACGCGAGCGGCGCGTCCTGGCCCAGATCGAGGAGGCGCTCGGCGAGGACTCCTCGCTGGAGCGCGGCCTCCGCACCATGCGCGCGAGGCGCGCGGGCTCCCGGATACGGGGACGGCCGGGCCACGGTCCGGCCGGCCGCCGCGAGGCGGTGGCCGTCACCCTGCTGGGCGCCGTGGCCCTCGTCCTGTTGGTGCTCGCGGTCGCGACCGCGGAGCCCGCACTGATCTGGGCCTTCGCGGCCGTCTGGGTGATCACCCTGTCCGGTCTGCTGCGTCTCGTCGTCCGCTGGTCCCGACGGCTGAAGCCGAGGTCCTGGCCCCCCTGACGCCCGGGCGCCGCCCTCCGGGTCCGCCGCCGCACGTACCCCACACCGGAGAGGAGCACGTCATGCCGCGTGGATCGAGCCCCAAGCGCGAACGCCAGTACGAGCACATCAAGGACAGCGCCCTGGACAGGGGCGAGAGCACGAAGCGAGCCAAGGAGATCGCGGCGCGGACGGTCAACAAGGAACGCGCCCGTTCCGGCGAGTCCGAGACGGCGAGCAAGAGCTCGACCCAGGACATGTCGTCCTCCAAGCGGGGCGGGCAGCGCTCGCACAGCGGCTCGCAGGGGCCCACGTACGACCAGCTCTACGCCGAGGCGCAGCGGCGCGGCATCCACGGCCGCTCGTCGATGAACAAGGCCGAACTGAAGCGCTCCCTCGGCGACTGAGCTCGGCGGGAGCGGCGAGGCCCCTTGTCGCGGGACCCGTCACCACGAGGACCTTCACCCGCGACGAGGGCCCCTGGCCGCCAGCGCCCGTTGTCAGTGGTGCCCGGCACGATGGACACATGACGACGACTCCGGTTCTCGCCGATGCCGCCGCGTACGCGCGTGCGGTCGAGGACGCCCAGCAAGCCGCTGCCGCCTACTACGCGGGCGGCACGTCCCCGCTCGACGACGACGCCTACGACCGGCTCGCGCGGGCGATAGCCGTCTGGGAGGCCGACCACCCCGACGAGGTGCGGAGCGACTCCCCGACGGGGAAGGTCGCCGGGGGCGCCGCCGTCGGCGACGTGCCGCACACGCGGCCGATGCTCTCGCTCGACAACGTCTTCTCGGCCGAGCAGTTCACCGCCTGGGCCGCGTCCCTGGAGCGCAGGATCGGACGGAGCGTCGAGCGCTGGAGCGTCGAGCCCAAGCTCGACGGCCTCGCGATCGCCGCGCGCTACGAGGAGGGGCGGCTCGCGCGGCTCATCACCCGAGGTGACGGCACGGCCGGGGAGGACGTGTCGCACGCCGTCGGGACGATCGTCGGACTGCCGGAGCGGCTCAGCGAGCCCGTCACGGTCGAGATCCGCGGCGAAGTGCTGATGACCACCGAGCAGTTCGAGGCCGCGAACCCGGTGCGGGTCGCCCACGGCGGCGAGCCCTTCGCCAACCCGCGCAACGCGGCGGCGGGCACCCTGCGCGCCAAGGACCGCCCGTACCGGGTGGAGATGACCTTCTTCGCGTACGACATGCTGCCGCTGGACGCCCCGGGGGAGGGTGCGGCGAGCACGGCCGGACTCGACGAGGCGGCGCACAGCGAGCTGCTCGCCCGGGCCGTCGCCCTCGGCCTGCACACCTCGGGCGCCACCGCCGTCCCCGGCCGGAGGGCGACCGGCGTGGCCGAGGTCCTCGCCCGGGTGGAGGAGATAGCCGCTCTCCGAGCGGAGCTCCCCTTCGGCATCGACGGGATCGTCGTCAAGGCGGATCTCGCCGCCGACCGCCGCGAGGCCGGCGAGGGCTCCCGTGCGCCCCGCTGGGCGATCGCGTACAAGCTGCCCGCCGTCGAGAAGGTCACCCGCCTCCTCGGCGTCGAGTGGAACGTCGGCCGTACGGGCATCATCGCGCCGCGCGCCGTCCTGGAGCCGGTGGACATCGACGGCAGCACGGTCACCTACGCCACGCTGCACAACCCCTCCGACATCGCGCGCCGCGACCTGAGAATCGGCGACCACGTGATGGTCTACAAGGCGGGCGACATCATCCCCCGCGTCGAGGCACCCGTCGCCCAGCTGAGGACCGGCGAGGAGCAGCCCATCGACTTCCCCGAGGCCTGCCCGCAGTGCGGCTCGGAGATCGACCGCAGCGAGCAGCGCTGGCGGTGCGCCCGCGGGCGCGACTGCCACCTCGTCGCCTCCCTCGCGTACGCCGTCGGCCGCGACCAGCTCGACATCGAGGGCCTCGGCGGGAGCCGCATCGTCCAGCTCGTCGAGGCGGGCCTCGTCGCCGACGTCGCCGACCTCTTCACCCTGACCCGCGAGCAGCTGCTCGGCCTGGAGCGGATGGGCGAGACGAGCACGGACAACCTTCTCGCGGCGATCACCACCGCGCGCGGCCGCCCCCTCGCCCGGGTCCTGTGCGCCCTCGGCATCCGCGGAACGGGCCGCTCCATGTCCCGTCGGATAGCCCGGCACTTCGCCACCATGGACGCGATCCGGGCAGCCGACGCCGAGGCGATGCGCGAGGTGGAGGGGATCGGAGCCGAGAAGGCCCCGGTCATCGTCGCCGAGCTGGCCGAGCTGGGCGCGATCGTCGACAAACTGGTCGCCGCCGGGGTCAACATGACCGAGCCCGGAGCCACCCCGCCGCCCCCGCCCGGGTCCGCGACGGAGCAGGACGCCCCGGCCCCGGGTCCGGACGCCCTTTCCGACGCCCCCTCCGGCGTGGCGGCGGGCCCGCTGGCCGGCCTCGCGGTGGTCGTCACCGGCGCCATGAGCGGGCCGCTGGAGGCGCTGAGCCGCAACGAGATGAACGAACTCATCGAGCGCGCCGGGGGCAGGGCCTCCTCCAGCGTCTCCAGGCGCACCGGTCTGGTCGTCGCCGGCGAGAAGGCCGGGTCCAAGCGGACCAAGGCCGAGGAGCTGGGCATCCGTCTGGTGGACCCGGAGGAGTTCGCCGTGCTGCTCGGCGACTTCCTGCCCGCGTGACCCTCCCGCCCTGACCGGGGGCGTGACCGAGCGCCGGCCGTGCGGCCCGCGCCGGGGCCTGTGGCGAGGCCCCGGCGCCTCAGGATTCGCCGCACGACCGGCCGTCACAGGCCCCCGTCGGCGCCCCCGTCGCCCCGCCCGGTCGACCGGCGTCGCCAGACCCAGAGCGAGAGCGCGGCGCCCAGCGACGCGCCCACGAGAGCCAGGGGGAGGCCCGCCCAGGGACGCGACGGAAGGTCCTCCCGGGACACGGTCCTCCCCGGGGCGCTCAGCGCGCCCACGTCCTCGGACACCGCCGCGCCCGGCCGCCCCTCGGTGCCGGTGGACCCGCCCGCTCCGGGCCGGGCTCCCGCACTCGCCTGCGGCGCGGACTTCTCGCCCGGGGCTCCTGCCGGCTTCTCGGCGGAGCCGCCGGCGGCCTTCACGCCGGGGCTCGCCGGGGACGTCCCGACGGGCCGTTCGCCCGCCCCCTTCACGGGCTTCGTCTCCGGGCGGTTCTTCGCCCTGTCACGTGCGGCCCCGGTAAGGAGCGAGCCCACCGGCCGGACCTCGCCCGCCGCTTCGAAGCCCCAGTCGAGCAGCGTCCGCGCCTCCTCGTACACCGCGAGCCCACCGCCGGACTGCGGGTTCATCACCGATACGACCAGCGTCCGCGAGCCCTGCCGCGCCGCCGCGATGAGCGTGTTCCCCGCGCCGCTGGTGTAGCCGTTCTTCACACCGATCAGCCCCGGATAGCGGCCCACCCCGTTGTCCCCGGTCAGCAGCCGGTTGGTGTTGCGGATGCCGTACGACCAGTTGCCCGAGGGGAAGTCCGCGTACCGGGTCGAGCAGTACCGGACGAACGCCGGATCCTGCAGCCCGGCCCGTCCGAAGAGCGCCAGGTCGTAGGCGGAGGACACCTGGCCCGGCTCGTCGTACCCGTCGGGGGAGACCACGCGCGTGTCGTTCGCCCCCAGCGCGCGGGCCTTCTCCTGCATCTGACGGGCCATGGACTCCCAGCCGCCGTTCATCGCGGCGAGCACGCGCACCGCGTCGTTCCCGGAGCTGAGGAAGACGCCGTTCCACAGGTCGGACACCTTGTACGTGTATCCGGCCTGGACCCCGACCATGCTGCTGCCGCTGCCGATCCCCTCCAGCTCGGACTCCGAGACGGTGTGGCGCTCCTCCTGGTCCATGCGCGGCAGCGCGGTGACGGCGAACAGCGTCTTCAGCGTGCTGGCCGGAGGGAGCTTGCGATGCGCGTTGCGCGCCGCGAGGACGTCGCCCGTGGAGGCGTCCGCGACCACCCAGGACAGCGCGGAGATGCCGTCCGGCGCGTCGGGTCCACCCCGGAGGGCCTGGACCTGCGTGCCCGAGCGGTACAGCCGGGCGGGATCGATGAGACGTTCGACAGGGGGCGTGGGTTCGGTGACGGTGGAGGCCGTTGCCGCCGGTGCGGGCAGCACGAGCAGCAGCGCCGCGGCGCCGGCGGCCGCATGGCGGACAGCTGACATGACGATCATTCAGCCACCGTAGAAAGCGCGGGGAACACCCGCAGATCGAAGTGCGCCGACCGGCGTACAGGGGGTGGCATTCGGGCGATGCCCGGACCGTCGTACGCGCAAGGCATGCTGGTGACGTGTCCTCACTTCCGTACCAGAGCATGCCCGTTCCGCCGGAGCCCGCGCCGCGGCCGCCCACGTCGGACCTCCCGGGCGCCCCCTCGGGCGCACCCGCGATCCGGTCCGAAGGGCAGCCGCGAACCGCCCCGGCCGGCCACATGATCGTCTGCGGGGACGACGTCCTCGCCCACCGACTCGCGGGCGAACTCCACGACGTCTACGGGGAGAGGATCACGCTGCTCGTGCCCGCGCGCGGCGACGCCCCCCGGCAGCACACGGGCCGTCCGGGGCGCGCCGCCTCGCTCTTCGGCCGGGTGACGGCCGTCATGACGCGGACCCCCGTGGGAGAGCCACGGGAAGCCTCCGAGGCCGGCCGGTCCGTGCGGGTCGTCGAGACGAGCGAGGTGGACGACGCGGTGCTGCTGGACGCCGGTGTGGAGCGGGCCGCCGCGCTCGCCCTCGTCCACGACGACGACGAGACGAACATCCGCGCCGCGCTCGCCGCCCGCCGCCTGAACCCCAGGCTCCGGCTCGTCATCCGGCTCTACAACCGCAAGCTCGGCCAGCACCTGGAGACACTCCTCGACCAGGCCGCCGCCGTCGCCGAGCCGGGCCTCGATCCCAAGGCGTTGGACGCCGCCACGACCGTGCTCTCCGACGCGGACACCGCTGCCCCCGCCCTCGCGGCCACCGCCGTCGCCGGCACCAGCAAGGTCGTCCAGGCCGGCGGCCTGCTCCTGCACGCCGTCGAACGCACCCCGCCCGCCCGTGGCGAGACCGCCGACCCGGGCCTCTGCACGCTCGCGCTGCTCTCGGCCACCACCAACGACCCGGCGGGCGTCGAGGGCTCCGAGCGCAGCGGAGCCCAGGGTCCGCTGCTGCTCCCCGACGACCAGGCCGTCGCGGCCGCCCCCGGCCGCGGCACGGTCGCCCTCGAGGCGATCAGCTACGCCGGACCCACCCTGCCGCCCAGGCGGTTCGGCGCCTCCGCCCTGCCGGTGGGCTCGCTCTTCTCCCGGCGCCTGCGCTGGTCGCTCGCCGGAGTGACCGCGGCCGTCGCCGCCATCGCCCTCGCCTCCTGGCTCACCACCGGCGACCACCCCCTCCACGCGGCCTACCTCACCCTCCTCGACATCTTCGCCATCGGCGACCCGGCCGTCGACGAGACGACCGGCCGGCAGGTGCTGCAGATCCTCGCCGGCTTCGTCGGGCTCCTCCTGATGCCCGTCCTCATCGCCGGCATCCTGGAGGCCCTCGGCACCTTCCGCACGGCGACCTCGCTCCGCCGCCCGCCCCGCGGGCTCTCCGGCCACGTCGTCCTCCTGGGGCTCGGCAAGGTCGGCACGCGTGTCCTCGCACGGCTGCGCCGCCTGGACATCCCCGTCGTCTGCGTCGAGTCCGACCCCGAGGCGCGCGGTATCGCCCTGGCCCGCAGGCTGCGCGTGCCCACCGTCATCGGGGACGTCACCGACGAAGGCGTGCTGGAGGCCGCCCGGATCCACCGCGCCCAGGCACTGCTCGCGCTGACCAGCATCGACATCACCAACCTGGAAGCGGCGCTGTCCGCCCGCTCCGTCAAGCCCGACCTGCGGGTCGCCCTGCGCCTGTACGACGACGACTTCGCCACCGCCGTGTACCGGACGCTGCGGGCCGCCCACCCCGAGGCGCTGACCCGCAGCCGCAGCGTCTCGCACCTGGCCGCGCCCGCCTTCGCCGGCGCCATGATGGGCCGCCAGATCCTGGGCGCCATCCCGGTCGAGCGCCGGGTGCTGCTCTTCGCGGCCGTGGAGGCGGCGGAGAACCCGTTCCTGGAGGGCCGGACGATCGCCGAGGCCTTCCGCCCCGGGGCCTGGCGGGTCATCGCCCTCGCGACCGGTTCCGCGCCCCTGGGCAGGTACGGCGCGGGGCTCGTCTGGCAGCTGGAGCCCGACCGCGTCCTCGCCGCCGGCGACCGCGTCCTCGTCGCCACCACCCGACGCGGTCTCGCCGAGCTCCTCGGACGCCACCCTCGGCCGCCTCGCCAGTCCGGGCCCGACTCCGTCCGGCACAGGCCGAGTTGACACCCACGACGGCCGCCGCCACGCGCCGTAGGATCTGACCGCCCGTGAGCCGCCTCGGCCCGTCCCCGCCTTGAGGAGTGACCCGATGAACGCCACGCCCCACCGCCTCGACCCCACGGGCGGCTGCCCCCACGCGGCCAACGCGCGCCTCCTCGCCCAGGGCGCCGTGACCCCCGTCGTCCTGCCCGGCGAGGTGGAGGGCATGGCCGTCCTCGGCCACGACGCGCTGCGGGACTTCCTCGCCCATCCCGAGGTCGGCAAGGGCGCCCGGCATTTCACCGCGCTCGCCGAGGGCCGTGTCCCCGACGGATGGCCGCTGCACACCTTCGCCACCGTCCAGGGCATGACCACCGCCGACGGCGCTGATCACCGCCGACTCCGTTCGCTGGTCGGCAAGGCGTTCACCGCCCGCCGGGTCGAGGCGCTGCGGCCCCGGATCGAGACGCTCACCGCCGGGCTCCTCGACCGGCTGGACGAGGCCGCCCGCGAGGGCGACGGAGTCGCCGACCTGCGCCGCCACTTCGCCCTGCCGCTGCCGCTCGGTGTCATCTGCGAACTCCTCGGTGTGGAGGAGAGGCACCAGGACCGTCTGCACCGTCTCTCCAACCAGGTCGTCGCCACCGACATCGGCCCCGAGGAGGTCATGGCCGCGAACCGGGAGCTCCTGGGGATCCTCACCGCCATCGCGGCCGACCGGGCCCGCCGGCCCGGCGACGACCTCACCAGCGCCCTCATCGCCGCCCGCGACGAGGGAGGCGACCGGCTCAGCCAGCCGGAACTCATCGGCACGCTCGTCCTGATGATCATCGCCGGTCACGAGACCACGCTCAACCTCGTCACCAACGCCGTCCGCGCGCTCTGCGCCCACCGCGACCAGCTCGCCCACCTCACCGAAGGGGCCGCCGCCTGGTCCGACGCCGTCGAGGAGACGCTGCGTTGGGACAGCCCCGTCAGCTACTTCCCGTTCCGCTACCCCACCCGCGACCTCACCGTCGACGGCACGCTCATCCCGAAGGGGACACCGGTCCTGGCCGGCTACTCGGCGGCCGGGCGGGACACGACGGCGCACGGCCCGGACGCCGACCGCTTCGACATCACGCGCGTCCCCGCGGCCAAGCACCTCTCCCTCGGCCACGGCCCCCACTACTGCCTCGGTGCCCCCCTCGCCAGGATGGAGGCGGCCATCGCGCTGGAGGCGCTCTTCACCCGGTTCCCCGATCTGGACCTCGCCGTACCCGAGGAGGCCCTCACGCGGCACGCGAGCTTCGTCGGCAACAGCGTCCGCGCGCTACCCGTACGCCTGCGCTAGCGCCTCCCCGCACGCCTGCGCCTGCGCCCGCGCCCGCGCCTGCGCCCGCGTCCCCCTACGGCCGTGGTCGTGCCGCCTCACCCCGCCCGGCCGAGGTCGCCCGCGGGGGAGGCGCGCAGGGCCGAGACGAGGCGCAGCAGATGTGCCTCGTTCCCCAGGAGACCCGCGGCCCGCAGCGCCTCGTCGGCCTCGGCCATGGGGTGGGTGAGCATCGCCGCCGCGTAGGGAACGAGGTGCGGATCGGTCAACACGGCCTGCGTGGACTCGAGCAGACGCAGGTACGCCTGGGCTGCGGCTCGCTCACGGACGGTGATGGTGGTCATGTCGGGCTCCCTCTCGACAGGTTGGCGGCCTCCACCCTCTCGTACGGGTCTGACAACGAGCTCGCAAGCGCGGCCGCCGTGACGCCGGAGAGCCCTGCGGCCGGACGACGGGCCACCGGTCGGGGCAGGCGGATCCGGAGGGCGGCCGCGGGCTCAATAGGGTGACCTCATGTCTGCCACGTTGAGTTCCACCAAAGCCGCCGCCGCGCTCCGCACCGCGGCACGTGTCTCCGCGGAGTCACTGCTGGTCCTGCTGATGGCTGCCGTGACCCTCTGGCTCGTAGGGCGCATGTGGCCGGTCGTCTGGCCGCTGATAGTCGGCCTGTTCCTCACCACTCTCACCTGGCCCGTGACCCGCTTCCTGCGCCGGCACGGATGGCCTCCTGCCCTCGCCGCGGCGTCCGTGACCGTCCTGTTCCTGCTGGTCGTCACGGGCATCGTCGCCCTGATCGCGGTGCCGATGGCCTCCCAGTCGGGCGAACTGGCCGACGGCGTCGTCGAAGGCATCCAGAAGGTGCGCGAGTGGGCGGCCGGTCCGCCGCTGAACATCGGTGACGACCAGATCTCCGGGGCCCTCGACACCGCCATGGCCCGGGTGCAGGACAGCGTCGGCAGTGTGGTCACCGCCGTGGCCTCGGGGCTCGGGACGGTGCTCAACGGCGTCGTCACCGCCGTCCTCGCCCTCTTCCTGATGTTCTTCTTCCTCAAGGACGGTCCGCGGTTCCTGCCGTGGCTCGCGCGTCAGCTCCCCGGGCGGCTCGCCACCGACGTGCCGGCCGTCGCCGAGCGCGGCTGGGACACGCTGGGCACCTTCGTGCGGTCCCAGGCGTTCGTCGGCCTGCTCGACGCCGTCTTCATCGGCCTCGGGCTCTGGGTCCTGGACGTGCCCCTGGTCCTGCCGCTCGCCGTACTGACGTTCGTCTCCGCGTTCGTGCCGATCGTGGGTGCGCTCTTCGCCGGCCTGGTCGCCGTCCTCATCGCGCTGGTGTCGAACGGCCCGACGGACGCGCTGATCGTCCTCGCGATCATCGTCGTCGTGCAGCAGCTGGAGGGCAACGTGTTCCAGCCCATGATCCAGAGCAGGGGCCTCGGCCTCCACGCGGGAGTGGTCCTGCTGGCCGTGACCCTGGGCGGCAGCCTGGCCGGGATCGTGGGCAGCCTGCTCGCGGTGCCGGTGGCCGCGCTGATCGCGGTGGTCTGGAACTACGTGCGCGAACAGCTCTCCGAACCGGCGACCCGCCCGGAGACCGACGAACCGGAGACCGACGAACCGGAGACCACCGCCGTGCCGGCCTAGGGTGAGTCGCGGGCAGCCCGCTCGTCCAGCCACGCGGTGAGCCGTTCGAGGAAGACGCGCTGGCCCGCGACGAGGAGCGGAGCGGCCGCCGGCGGGGCGAACCAGCCGACCCGGTCGATCTCCGGGAACTCCCGCCTGGTGCCCGAACCGCGCGGCCACTCCATGGTGAAGGTGCCCGGCACGATCCGGGTCGGGTCGAGGTCCGCCTCGACCGCCCAGATCGTGACGGTCTTTCCGTTCGCCTGCCGCGCCTCGCCGAGCGGGATCCGCTCGCCGTCCGGCGCGGGCAGGCCGAGCTCCTCCTCGAACTCGCGGCGGGCGGCGGCCTCCGGTGTCTCCTCGGGGCCGTACTCGCCCTTCGGGATCGACCAGGCCGCGACGTCCCTCGACGACCAGAAGGGCCCGCCCATATGGCCGATGAGCACCTCGAAGCCGCCGTCCGCCGTACCGCGGAAGAGAAGGAGCCCAGCACTGCGCTTGTCCGGCATACGCCACAGTGTGGCCGAGCGGCTCAGATCCCGCAGCTGCTCGCCGACCAGAAACGCGAGCCGCGGGTGTCCACGTGGGCGTGGTCGCCGTGCCCCGGGTAGCCGGGGCCGAGGATCCCGTTGAAGCCGTGGTTGCGCGCCTGCTTGGCCAGCGTGCAGAGCGAGGGCGACCCCGTCAGGTCGATCCCGTCGCCGTACAGGTGGCGGCTGTCGGAGGCCCCGCCCACCGCCGAGTTGCAGGAGTACGAGCGGAAGCCGCTGCTCACGGAGATCGGCACGTCGCCCAGAGCGTGCCGCAGCGCCTCCAGCTTCCACATGGCGCGCAGGGCGTTGGACCTGGCGGTGGCGGCACTGACGGCGCCGCCGGAGAAGTCGCCGTTGCACTTGTTCAGCTCGGCGTAGGTGAAGTGGATCGGGGTGCAGTCCGCGTCCTGGAGGGCGTACAGCTTCGAGAAGGTCGCCGGACCGGCGACACCGTCCGCCGCGAGCCCGTACGCCTGCTGGAAGCGGGTCACCGCGGCCTTGGTGGCAGGCCCGTAGGAGCCGTCGACGGCGAGCACTCCGCCGTAGCCGGGGTAGCCGGCGACGCGGATCTGCAGCTGTGTCACGTCCGCCCCGGACATGCCCGAGGACAGGGTGCGGCCCCAGGTGTAGCAGGCGTCGGCGTGGGCGGTGCCGGAGGCGGCGACCGTGCCCGTGAGGGCGGCGACCACCACCAGGACCGTGGCGAGCAGGGATCTGACCATGCGCCGGACCATGACACCTCCGTGTCGTGGGAAGGGGACGGGATTCCGGGGTGCTCCGGGACCTCCGTCGGAACTGTCGGTCATGAACATGACCATGAGGATGGGGTGAGGTGGCCAGCCGGTCAACGGTGCGGGGCATCTGCCAGTGGATCAGGCCACTGGCAGGCCAGGCGCGTTCAGGGGCTCCGGGGCTCAGCCGCTCAAGGCCGCCCCGCCCGTCCGTTCAGCGCGCGACCCGCACCTCCACCGGCCCGCCCGCCGGATCGACCTCGCGGGCCCACGCGGCGGACAGGCGTACGGAACGGTGCGGCCACGCCGTGCCCGGGAGACGGGCGCGGTGGAGCACCCGGCCGTCCTGGCCGACCTCCACGACCGGGCGGGTCAGCGGCTCGCGGACGCGCACCAGGAACGGCCGCCCGGCCACCGCGCCGACGACACGGTTCGGCGCCACCCACGCCACCGGATCCTCCGCCGTCAACGGCACCGCGGAGACGGGCCAAGGCTCTCCCGACAGATGCCGCAGCACGGCATCGGCCGCACCACGCCCCTCGGCCGCCGCCGCGCCGGCCGACTCGACCCCGTGCAGCACATTGCCCGCCGCGAAGATCCCCGCCGACCCGGTACGGAACGCGTCGTCGATCGCGGGTCCGCGCGTACCGGAGTCCAGCGACGCCCCACCGGACCGGGCCAGTTCGTGGCACGGGATCCAGTCGCCCGTGAACACGGCGGTGTCGCAGCGGATCGTGCCGGTCCGTCCGTCGGTGTGACGCACGCGGACCGCCGCGAGGCGGCCTCTTCCCAGCAGCTCGGCCACCGTCGTCCCGGTGAGCAGCGGCGGGGAAACCAGACCCCCGAACCGCCGGGGGACACGAGGCTGTTCGGTCACCATCCCCACCACGTCCACCCCCGCCCCGCGGAGCGCCCGCACCGCGTGGTGGGCCACCGGCTCGGCACCGATCACCACGGCACGCCGTCCGAGGCGCTCCCGCCGTACCCCGTACAGATGGGTGGACTGCTGGAGCTCGCCGGTCGTCAGCACTCCGGCGGGCCGTGTGCCAGGCACCAGCCGTGCGCTGCGCGGCCGTTCCCGCGCGCCCGTCGCCAGAAGCACCGCCCGGGCCGTGATCCTCTCCAGGCCCGTCGGGGCCGTGACGTCCAGTGCGAGCGGCCCCGACCACCCGGTGGCCGAGACGCCCGTACGGAGGGTGGCGCCGGCCCGGACCGCCGCACGGGACAGTCGACGTGCGTACCCCGGGCCGTCCAGCGGCCGCCCGAGGTCGGCCAGGCCGAAACCGCCGTGGGCGCAGTACCGCGGGACGCCACCCGCCTCCCGCTCGCGCTCCAGGACCTCGATCCGGTACTGCCCCCCTCCGGCGACGGCGAGTCGCGCGGCTGCGGCAAGGCCCGCGGGCCCCGCACCGATCACGAGCACGTCGACGACCCGGTTCACCGCTCCGGCCACGGCGGCCTCGCCTCCTCGAACATCGACCGGACCGTCGCCCCGCAGGAGAACCCCTGGCACCGGCCGCCCCGCGCCCGCGTCCTTCGCCTCAGCCCGTCCAGCGAGTCCGGGGGAACGGCCGAGGCCAGCGCGTCCCGGATCTCGCCTCGGGTCACCCGCTCGCAGTGACAGACGATCGAGCCGAATTCCGGGTCCCGGGAGATGAGTTCGGCATCTCGGTACGGGCGCGGGAACGCCTCGCCGAGGTTCGGCATCCGGACCCGGGCGAGCGGCCGCTCCGGACCGAGGACGAGCCCGCTCTCCGCGAGCAGCTCCACCAGGTGCGCGGCGATCGCCAGGGAGGCGGTCAGACCGGTGGACCGGATGCCGCCCGCCGTGACGTACCGCAGCGTGGGATGCGCTGCGCACCGGTAGTCGTCGTACTCGGTCGCGGCCCTCAGGCCCGCGTAGACCGCCGTCACCTCCTCCTCCAGGAGCGCGGGCAGGACGCGGCGGCCCTGGGCGAGCAGGCCCTCCACTCCCTCCGCCGTCGACTCGGTGGCCGCGCGGTCGTCGAGGTTCTCGGCCGTCGGACCGAGCAGGACCTTCCCGTGCACCGTCGGCGCGACGAGCACGCCCTTGCCGAGCGCGCCGGGCACCGGCAGCAGAATGTGGGACAGGAGCGAGCGGGCGAACGAGTCGAAGACGATCAACTGCCCGCGCCGGGGGGTCACGGTGAAGTCCGCCCGGCCGAACAGCGCGTCGAAGCGATCGGCGTGGAGACCGCAGGCGTTGACCACATAGCGGGCCCGCAGCACTCCGCGGGGAGTGACCAGCCGATGCGGTGCGTCGGCTCCGCGCCCGGGATCGGCCCTCTCCACACGGCAGTTGAGATGCAGGTCGACCCCGGAGCGTACGGCCTGGGTGGCGTACGCGAGTGTCGTCGTCCACGGGCAGACGATCGACTCGTCCGGGACCTCGAGCGCCGCCAGCGCCCCCTCCCCCAGACGGGCCTCCCGCGCGCGCAGTTCCCCGCGGCCCAGGACGCGCGTGGACCGGTACCCGTTGCGTGCGGCCTTCTCGGCGAGACGGGGGAGCGCGGCCGACTGCTCCTCGTCCCAGGCGACGAGCAGCGCGCCGACCGGCTCGACGGGGATGCCGGTCTCCTGCGCGTAGTCGGCCAGCAGCCGTCGGCCGTCCCGTACCAGCCGAGCCTCCAGCGAGCCCGGCACGGCATCGAAACCGGTGTGCAGGATCGCGGTGTTGGCCTTGGAGGTGCCGTCGCCGACGTCGCCGGACGCCTCGACCAGCGCGACCCGCAACGGCCGGCGGGCCAGCTCGCGCGCGAGCGCGCAGCCGACCACTCCGGCGCCGACCACGGCGACGTCGTACGCCGCGCCCGGTGCCGAGGTGTCCGGCAGCGCGCCCCTGCGGGTGACGGTCCCGGGCCGTGGTTCCGCCGTCATCCGGGCGACGACCCCCCGGCGTCGAGGAGCGCCGCCACGGCCGAACGGAACCGCTCCAGACGCTCGTCTGCCTCCGCACCGGTCGTGGCGGGCTCGTAGACGGCCGACGGCTTCCACTCCGGTACGGCGTCGTGCATGGCGAGGCCGGGGTCGAGCCCGAGCCGGGCGACCGCGCCGACCCCGAGCGCCGTGGCGTCGGGCAACGCGGAGACTTCGACAGGGAGTTGGAGCAGATCGGCCTGCGTCTGCATCAGCAGCGCGGAGCGGGTGAGCCCGCCGTCCACGCGCAGCGAGGTCAGCGGGCGGCCGAGGTCGGAAGCGGCCGCGCGGGCCAGCTCCACGACCTGGGCGGCGATCCCCTCGCAGAGCGCCCGCACCAGGTGCCCGCCGGTGGTGTCCAGGCCCAGACCGTGCAGGGAGCCCCGGACGTCGCCCCGCCACCAGGGCGCGGCGAGGCCCGCGAGCGCCGGGACGAAGGTGACACCGCCGCTGTCCGGCACCGTCGCGCCCACCGTGTCGAGGTCCCGGGCTCCCGAGAGCACCCCGAGGTCGGTGAGCCAGCGGACGGCGGACGCCGCCGTGTACACCTGGCCGTCCAGGCAGTAGCTCGTCCGGCCCGCGAGCCGCCATGCCACACAGCTCACGAGCCCCGAGTCGCCCCGGCGCGGAGTCGCGCCCGTCTGTGCCAGCAGGAACGCCCCGGTTCCATAGGTGCACTTGGCCGCGCCGGGGGCGGTGACGCTCTGGGCGAGGAGCGCCGCCTGCTGGTCCACGAGGAGCCCGGTCAGCGGGATCGCCGGTCCGAACGCGGTCGTGGTCCCGACGTCCGTGTCGGCGTCGACCACGCGGGGGAGCCGTTCACCGCCGAGGCCGAAGAGGTCGAGGGCCGGGGCGGACCAGGACACCGTGTCGAGATCGAGCAGCCCGGTCCGGCCCGCCGTCGCGGCGTCGGTGACGAACTCGCCCGTGAGCCGGTGGACGAGCCAGGAGTCGCTCGTCGTGACCACGCCCGCTCCGGTGAGACGCCGACGGATCCAGGCCATCTTGGGAGCGGCGAAATACGGGTCGAGCGGTAGCCCGGTCCGCCGTCTCAACTCAGCTGCATGCGAGGAGAGTTCGGTGCAGATGTCGGCGGACCTGCGGTCCTGCCACACGATCGCGTCGGTGAGCGGCTCGCCCGTCGCCGGGTTCCACGCGAGGACGGTCTCCCCCTGGTTGGCCAGACCCACGGCCGCGACCGGGGTGCCCGCCTCGGCGAGCGCGGCCCGTCCGGCGGCGACCACGGAGCCGTACAGCTCCGCCGGATCGACCTCGACGAGTCCGCCGGGCAGGTAGCGGGGCCGCACGGGCGCGGAGCCGGTCCCGATGACACCACGCTCGGGGCAGACGACGAGCGCCTTGGTCCCCGACGTTCCCTGGTCGACGGCGAGCACCGGGCCCGTCATCTCGTACTCCCGTCCTCGAAGAGTCAGCGGCCTTGATCGCGGAACCGGCAAGACTGGTGCACGGGCTCCCTCTCGTCAAGCCGCTCGTGGTGGCTCCGTCGGCTTCGGCGAAAGAGATGACGCATGTTCATATTCGGTCCGTGGCCGGATAGTTACGGTCAGATCCGAAAGAGGATCGCTCGCGTCCAGTGGACCCTATAGTGATCGCCGATCAACGGCCCGGGATGCCCATCGGGGGACTGACCACCCCCTTCACCCACCGAGGACCCATGTCACCCACCGCACGCCCCGCTCCCTGATGGCTGGACACGGCTTCCGGCCCGTCTACCATCCGGCGGGCCACGACCACGCCCTGCGTCACGCCGTCCAGGACCTGCGGACCGGCCGCTGGGTGTCGACGGCGCGATTACTCGACGAGACGTCCGGCTGGGCCGACTGGACGCGCCGTACCCAGGTGCTCGCCACCGTCGCCGCGGCCGGCGACGTCGTCCAGGCCTGGCGGACCGAGCAGCCGGACAGCGTCTCCGCCACCGTGATGTCCACCCGCGTCGCCGTCGAGCGGGCGGTACGCGCCCACCGCGGCGGCCACCCCCGTACCCGCGAACTCTGGCAGGAGGCCTGGACCGCCTGCCGCGACGCCTCCGAGCGGGCGCCCGCCGACCCCGTCCCCTGGATCTGCCTCCTCGCCCTCGCCGCGCTGGACGACCGGCAGCGCATGGCGGAGCACCGGCTCACGCCCCCCGCCCCCCTTCTCCCGCCCGGCCCCTGGGGGCTCCTCGCCGAGGTCGACAGGAGAGACCCGCAGAACCGCGAGGCGCACCACCGGATGCTGCAGTTCCTCTACGCCCGCCACACGGGCTCCCTCTCCGAGGCCGTCAACTACGCCCAGTGGGCGTCGGCCTCGGCCCCCACCGGATCCGCGCTGCACGCCCTGCCGCTCTACGTACGGGTCGAGCGCTACCGACGGGACCGCGGCCACCAGCACGCCCTCGACCTGCACTGGGTCGCCGAGGACGCACTGCGGGACGCCCAGCGGGCCCTGCACCACTGGTTCCTCTTCTGCGCCACCGACGAGGCCTCCCTCCTCGACCTCAACCACCTGGCGCACGCCCTCTTCGGGGCCCAGAACTTCACCGACGCCGCCCGCGTCTTCGAAGCCCTCGGGCCCTACTACACCCTGCTGCCCTGGGCCTGCCGCACCGACCGCCCCGACGACCGCGACCTCGCCACGGACGTCTTCGTGCGCGCCCGTGCCCGCTGTCTCGAACCATGACCGCAGGGGCCCCGCCCGCTGCGCCCCGCCCGACCAGGACCCGCTCGTCCTGCCCCCACCCCCCACCCCCGACCCCCGGAGGTACCGGCATGTCCCGCACCGCCCCCGACGAGATACGCAAGCCCCCCGCCGACCGCCACGACGACGCCGCGCGGCTGAGGGAGCTCGGCTACCAGCCCGTCCTCGCCCGCCGGATGGACGGCTTCGGCAACTTCGCCATCAGCTTCTCCGTGATCTCCGTCCTCTCCGGCTGCATGACGCTCTACGGCTTCGGTCTCGGCACCGGCGGGCCCGCGGTGATGATGTGGGGCTGGGCCGGCGTCGGACTCTTCGTGCTCTGCGTCGGACTGGCGCTCGCCGAGGTCACCAGCGCCTACCCGACCTCCGGCGCGCTCTACTACATGGCGGACCGGCTGGGCGGCCGCCGCTGGGGCTGGTACACCGGCTGGCTCAACCTCCTGGGCCTGCTCGGCGCGATCGCCGGCATCGACTACGGAGCCGCCCTGTTCACCGGAGCCTTCCTCAACCTCCAGTGGGGCATCGTGCCCACGGCCGGATCCACCTTCCTGATCTTCCTCGCGATCCTGCTGCTGCACGCCGTGCTCAACCTCTTCGGCGTACGGCTCGTCAGCGTGCTCAACTCCGTCAGCGTCTGGTGGCACCTCGGCGGCGTGGCGGTGATCGTCGGAGCCCTCGCCTTCGTTCCCGACCGCCACCAGTCGGCCGAGTTCGTCTTCACCGAGTTCGTCAACGACACCGGCTGGGCCAACCCGTTCTACGTCGCGGCCGTCGGCCTGCTCCTCGCCCAGTACACCTTCTCCGGCTACGACGCGTCCGCCCATCTCTCCGAGGAGACCTCCAACGCCTCGGTCAGCGCCGCCAAGGGCATCGTGCGGGCGATCTGGGTCTCCTGGATCGCCGGATTCGCCCTGCTCGCCGGACTCACCTTCGCGATCCAGGACTACGCAGGCACGCAGAACAGCGCGACGGGCGTCCCGCCGGCCCAGATCCTCCTCGACGCCCTCGGCTCGGGTGGCGCCGCCGCGCTGCTGCTCGTGGTGATCGTGGCCCAGCTCTTCTGCGGCAACGCCGAGG
Source organism: Streptomyces sp. NPDC013317 (assembly GCF_055563155.1). NCBI lineage: Bacteria > Bacillati > Actinomycetota > Actinomycetes > Kitasatosporales > Streptomycetaceae > Streptomyces > Streptomyces sp. NPDC013317. The sequence goes on along the minus strand of NZ_JBVHDX010000003.1, from coordinate 689,900 downwards.
TCGCCGCCGCCAGCCGCATGGTCTTCGCCTTCAGCCGCGACAACGCCCTGCCGGGATCGACGCTCTGGCGCAAGGTCAGCCACCGTACGCAGACCCCGGTTCCGGCGGTCTGGCTCTCGGTCGGCGTCGCCGCGCTCCTCGCCGTGCCGTCGCTGTACTCCGCCACCGCCTACGGAGCCGTCACCGCGATCAACGTCATCGGGATCACGCCCGCCTACGCGATCCCGATCTACCTGCGCCTGCGCGCGGGCAAGCGGTTCGTCCCGGGGCCCTGGAACCTGGGGCGCTGGAGCCGTCCGATCGGCTGGACCGCCGTGATCTGGGTGGCCGGTGTCACCGTGCTCTTCTGCCTGCCGCAGAAGTCACCGGTGACGATCGACTCGATGAACTACGCGGTCATCGCCCTGGCCGTCGTCCTCGTGCTGTCCAGCGTCTGGTGGTACGTGGCACGGCGCTCGTACGGCACGCCGTCGGCGTACGGAACGGCCCGCGAGGAGGCGGACATCGCGGAGGGGATCGTGTGACGGATCACTGATCACGGATCACGGATCATTGATCCTGGATACGGGATACCGGGATGCGGGATACCGGATACCGGATACCGGATACCGGATATCGGATATTGGATCCAGTGCGGTGGATCCGATCCGCGTCCCTACCCGCTGAACTCGTACGTCCAGGAGATCCCCTGCGCCGCGCAGTCGATGTCCGTGATCTCCAGTGCGTGCCCGTGCTGGTCGCACACCACCCGGTGCACGGCCAGCCGGGGCGCGCCGCCTCCGGCCCCCGACATGGCGGAGGGCGGCACGGCGATCGACTCCCGTCGCGTGAGCCGGAGTCCGGCCTGGTGCATCCAGTGGTAGAGCAGGCGGAGGTCCGGCTGGAGAGTCGAGGAGCCCCGGGTCCGCCGGTACCTCGCGAGCTGCGGGATCTCGGCGAGGGCGGCCCGGGAGAACCAGGACACCGACCGCTGCAACGGGATGCCGCCGGGGGAGAGGACGACGTGCCGGTGGACGAGTGTCGGCTCGCCGGGCACGAGCCCGAGCCGCCCCACCAGTCCGGCCGGCGGCGCCTCCCACATCAGCGAGGCGCGCACCAGGGCTTCGGCGGCGTCCGCGCCACCGGGGAAGAGTTGCCGACGTGTGGTCAGTGCCGGTACGCGCGGCTCGTGTTCGGAGCCCGCGGCGAAGGTGCCACGGCGGTCCGTGACGACGAGCCGCTCCTCGCGCAGTAGATGGAGCGCGCTGCGGACCGTCTGCCGGTTGACGTGGTAGCGGTGCGCCAGGGACCGCTCGGACGGGAGCCGCGTCCCCGGTGCGATGCGCCGGTCGGCGAGGTCGCCCCGCAGGGCTGCGGCGACCTTCAGGTAGAGCGGGACCGCCGCATCCAGCCCGGGTTCGGTCTCGGTCATGTTCCAACCCCTCTCTTTGCTCAGCGTGACAGTCTGATTCGCGGGGGTGATCAATTCCTATCATTGGTCTAAACCATTAAGGAAGAGGGGGCGAAGGGAGTGGCCGAATCCGGAACCGCCCCGAGGTGCGCGCGGACCGCTCTGACCTTGTAATGAGTCACAACCCCCTGTGGCTGCGGAAGAAGCGGGTGAGGCCGGATGACGACACCGGCGGCACGGGCCGAGAAGGGCAAGGCGGCCCGCAAGAACGTGGCGCGGTCCTCGCACGGCCGCTGGATACCCTCGTCGCAGCGTCCGGACCCGCTGACCGTCCTCGAGCGGCAGTCCGTCGACCGGGTGCCCGAACTCGTCCCCATCAGGTACGGCAGGATGGCCGTCTCGCCGTTCGCGTTCCTGCGCGGCGCCGCCGCAGTCATGGCCGCCGACCTCGGCGCGCAACGCCACACCGGTCTCACCGTGCAGCTCTGCGGCGACGCTCATCTCCTCAACTTCGGCGTCTTCGCGTCACCCGAACGGGCGCTCCTGTTCGACGTCAACGACTTCGACGAGACGCTGCCCGGCCCCTTCGAGTGGGACGTGAAGCGGCTCGCCGCCAGCGTCGCCGTCGCCTCCCTCCAGAACGGCACCACCAAGGCCAAGGCCCATCGCGCGGCCCTCGTCGCCACAGAGGCGTACCGCATCGCCATGCGCCGCCTCTCCGGCCTCGGTGAACTCGCCGTCTGGTACGAGCGGATCGACGCCGACGACCTCGCTCCGCTGGTCCGCAAGGACCGGCGCGCCCGGCTGGAGGACCGCCTCGCCCGTGCCCGCCGCCGCACCAGCCTCCAGGCGTTCGGCAAGCTCACCGCACCGGACGCGAGCGGCGTCCGGCGCATCGTCGAGGACCCGCCGCTGCTCGAACGGACCGTCGGCCTGGACCGCGTCAGCCTCGGCAAGATCTTCAGCGACTACCGCAGCTCCCTCTCCGAGGAGCGCCGCGTACTCCTGGACCGGTTCCGCTTCGTCGACGCCGCACGGAAGGTCGTCGGCGTCGGCAGCGTCGGCACCCGGTGCTTCATCCTGCTGCTCGAAGGACGGGACGACGGCGATCCGCTGATGCTCCAGATCAAGGAGGCCGGTCGGTCGGTCCTGGAGCCGTACCTCACGTCCAGCGTGTACGCGCACCAGGGTGAACGGGTCGTCCGCGGCCAGCGGCTCACGCAGGCCGCGAGCGACATCTTCCTCGGCTGGATGACGGGCCCGGAGAAGCGGCACTTCTACTGGCGCCAGCTGCGCGACATGAAGGGCTCTGCCGAGGTGGAGACCTTGTCCCCCGCCATGCTCCGCGCCTACGCCGGCCTCTGCGGCCGGGCTCTGGCCCGCGCGCACGCCCGCTCCGGAGACCGCATCGCGATCGCCTCCTACCTCGGCTCCTCGGACGTGTTCGACCGCGCCGTCGCCGACTTCGCGATGCGGTACGCGAGCCAGAACGCCGACGACTACGCGGCACTGAGCGCGGCGATCGCCGCGGGCGTGATCACGGCGGCGCCCGGCGTGTGAACGAACGGCCTCTCCGCCGTCACTGTCAAGGCGGCCTCTCCGCCGTCACCGTCGAGGCGACCCCGCCGCCGTCACCGCCACGCGCCTCGCGTCGCCGCGACACGTCCTACGCCCCGCGGCGCCTTCCCGCGCCCTACTCCCCGCGCCGCATGGGCGGTTCGGCCGGCGTCCGCGGCACCGGCCCGAACAGCACGGCCCGGGCCACGGGCGGTGCGAAGAGCGAGGTCATCGGAGCCGTGAGCGTCAGGACCGAGCGGAACGCGGCCCCGACGACCGGATCCCCGCCGTACCGCTGCTGCAGTCGCCGCATGTACCAGCCCACCGGCCTGTCCGTCGCGCGCGACCCGATCGCGTTGCCCGTGGCGCCCGGCATGTTCCTGTCCGCCCCGGCCGAGATGTCCCAGGCCTGCTTCGAGGAGTCGAGCACCGCCTTCTGGACCGCGCGGGTGGTCGGCGTCGTCCGGAGAGCGGCCAGCGCCCGGCGCAGGGCGACCGCGTTCAGCGCGGCGACGGTCATGCCCTGTCCGTAGATCGGGTTGAACGCGCACAGCGCGTCGCCCGTGGCGAGGAAGCCCGCCGGCCGGCGGCCCGGACGGTCGTACCGGCGGCGGATGTTGGCGGTCTGCCGGAAGCCGTGCACCGAGGACTCGGGCGTGGCCTTGGCCATCCACTCGCTCAGGACGGGGTGCGGGAGCTTCGCGGCGAAGGCCTCGAACCCCGCGTCGTCGGTGGGCGGCCGGTCGTGCCTGAGTCCGGACAGGGTGACCAGGTGGAGTCCGTCCCCGATGGGCAGGACGACACCGCCGTAGACCTGCTCGGGGTTGGGGACGACGTTGAAGCCCGCCGCGTCCATGCCCGCGTCCGCCGGGCCGCGGTACATCCGGGTCGCGTACGCGAGTCCGGTGTCGATGGTCTCCTCGTGCGGGGCCTCCGCCCCGATCGCCGCGAGCCAGTCCGGGGCGTGCGTGCCTCGGCCCGAGGCGTCGACGACCAGATCGGCCTTCAGGGTGCGGCTCTCCCGTGCGTTCCCCGCCCCCCGCTCGCGGAGCAGTACGCCCCGCACCCGCGACGCGTCGCCGATCAGCCCGATCGTCTCGGTGCCCTGGACCGTCTCGATCCGCGGGTCGGCCAGCACCCGGCGGCGCACCAGCCACTCCAACTGGGCCCGGGGCCCGGTGTAGAGGTGGGTCGTGGCCGGAAGGCGGCTGAACCAGCGTCCGTTCTGCCACTGGATCATGTCCTCGGGCATCCCCACCCGGGGGGCGCCGAGCTCGCGCAGCTCACCCGTGAGCCCCGGGAGCAGGTCGTCCAGGGCCTGTTGCCCGGCGTCGAGCAGGACGTGCACGTGCCGGGACTGCGGGACGCCCGGGCGGGCGTCCGGTCCCTCCGGGAAGCGGTCGCGCTCGACGACCGTGACCCTCTCCGCGTGTTCACTGAGTACGCGTGCCGCCAGCAGGCCCGCGAGACTTCCCCCGATGACCACCGCGTGACGTGTCCCGCGGTGCCCCAACTCGTCGCTCATCCCCGCCCTTTCCCCGTAGTAGGTCGGTCTACGAGGTCCCAGTATCCACGCTCTCCCTGGGGGCATCGCGCGCGCCGAGGCGCAGATGCTCGATGTGGTAGACGGCCTCGTCGAGGAGTTGGGCGACGTGGTTGTCGTAGAGGCTGTACTCGATCCGCCGGCCCTGCCGGACACCGGTCACCAGTCCGAGGGCGCGCAGCAGGCGCAGTTGGTGGGAGACGGCGGACTGCTCCATCTCGACTGCGGAGGCCAGTTCCGTCACTCCGCACGGCCCCTGCCGCAGCCTGGTGAGGATCATCAGCCGCGAGGGTGTCGCGAGGGCCTGGAGCGTGGCGGCGATCGTGGCCGCGGACTCCGCGTCCAGGTGGGTTGCCGGGGTCGTCCCGCCGTTCGCTCCGTGTCCCATGCGCTCATCGTAGCCGCGGAGATAAACTTATGAATGAAGACCTCTTCATGTATTCCGCTAGGGTGGTGGCCGCCGGCTCCCCGACGGCTCCGCCGTCCCCGACCGAAGAGGTGCCCACCCATGGCTTCACCGGTGCTCGACGCCCGGACCGCGGCGCCCGCCGACAAGGCCCCGCCCTCCTCCCGCCGCACCCGCGTCCGGGACGTGCCGGAGGTGCGCTGGGCCGCGCTGTCGGCCCTCGCCTTCCTGCTCGCCCTGCCACTGGACCTGGCCGGCGCACCCGCCTGGGCCTGGGGCCCGCTCTACGCGGTCTGCTACGCCGCCGGAGGCTGGGAGCCCGGCTGGGAGGGTCTCAGGGCGCTGCGAGAGAAGTCCCTCGACGTCGACCTGCTCATGGTGGTCGCGGCCCTCGGCGCCGCCGCCATCGGCCAGTACCTCGACGGCGGTCTCCTCATCGTCATCTTCGCCGTCTCCGGGGCCCTGGAAGCACTCGCCACCCGCCGTACGGCCGACTCCGTCCGCGGACTCCTGGACCTCGCGCCCGCCCGCGCGGTACGTCTCACGGGCGCGGGCGCCGAGGTGCCGGTGGACGTCGCCGACCTGCGGATCGGCGACACCGTCCTCGTACGGCCGGGGGAGCGGCTGCCCGCCGACGGCACCGTGCTCGACGGCGCGAGCGACGTCGACCAGGCGAGCATCACCGGCGAGTCCCTGCCCGCCGCCAAGACCCCCGGCTCCGACGTCTACGCGGGAACCCTCAACGGCACGGGCGCCCTTCGCGTACGGGTGGACAAGGACGCGGGAGACTCCGTCATCGCCCGGATCGTCGCGCTCGTCGAGGAGGCCAGCGCCACCAAGGCGCCCACCCAGCTCTTCATCGAGAAGATCGAACAGCGCTACTCCGTGGGCGTGGTCGTCGCCACCCTCGCGCTCTTCACGATCCCCCTCGCACTCGGCGGCGACTTCACCACCGTGCTGCTCCGCGCCATGACCTTCATGATCGTGGCCTCGCCCTGCGCGGTCGTCCTCGCCACCATGCCCCCGCTGCTCTCCGCGATCGCCACCGCGGGCCGCCACGGGGTGCTCGTCAAGTCCGCCGTGGTCATGGAACGGCTGGGTACGGTCGACAAGGTCGCGCTCGACAAGACCGGCACCCTCACCGAGGGCGCACCGCGTGTCACCGGCGTCGACGGCGACCCGGAGGCGCTCGCCCTCGCCGCCGCCGCCGAACTCCCCAGCGAACACCCACTGGGACGCGCCGTGGTGGCCGCGGCACGCGCGCGTGGCCTGCGTATCCCCGAAGCGAGCGACTTCGGTTCGGTGCCGGGCGACGGCGTACGGGCCACGGTCGAGGGCCGGGAGGTCCGGGTCCGCAGAGCCGGGGGCGCGCACGCGGACACCGCCGTCGAGGTGGTCGTCGACGGCACCCGTGTCGCCGTCCTCACCCTCGCCGACCGGCTCCGGGACGGCGCTCCCGAGGCGGTCGCCGCCCTCACCCGCCTCACCGGTGCCCCGGTCGCCCTGCTGACCGGCGACAACGCGGGCGCCGCCGCCCGGGTCGCGGAGCGGACCGGCATCACCGACGTACGGTCCGGGCTCCTGCCCGAGGACAAGGTCGCGGCGGTACGGGAGTGGGAGCGGGCGGGCGCCCGGGTCCTGGTGGTCGGCGACGGCGTCAACGACGCCCCCGCACTGGCCGCCGCCCACAGCGGCATCGCGATGGGCCGGGCCGGCTCCGACCTGGCCCTGGAGACCGCCGACGCCGTCGTCGTACGCGACGAACTGGCCACGGTCCCGGCGGTCGTGGCGCTCTCGCGCCGCGCCCGCAGGCTCGTGATCCAGAACCTGGCGATCGCGGGCACCTGCATCGGGGCCCTGGTGATCTGGGACCTCGCGGGCCACCTCCCGCTGCCCCTCGGCGTGGCCGGCCACGAGGGCTCCACGGTCCTGGTGGGCCTCAACGGCCTCCGCCTGCTCCGGGACGCGGCCTGGCGGAAGGCGGCAGCCGGGAGGTAGACGACGGCGTTCAGCGCTCCAGTTCGGCCAGGGCGTGCGTCAGCCACTCCACCCAGAAGCGCTCCAGATCGATCCCGCCCCGCAGGACGAGATGGCGCAGGCGGTCCGGCTCGCTCTCGCGGCGGGTGGGCGGGAAGTCCCGTACCTCGATGGCCAGGTACTCGTCCAACTGGCGCCGGTGCAGATCGAGATGGCGGCGCAGCTCGTCCCGCATGCCGGGTGCGCCGACGACCGCCGCCGCCCGCATCCGCAGCAGGAGCGCGGAGCGCATCGGCTTGGGGTCCTCGCTGCGGGCGACCCACTCGGCCAGCTCCGCGCGCCCCGCGGGCAGTACCTCGTACTCCTTCTTCTGCCCCCGCGCCGGCACCGGAGCGGGCAGGGCACGGATGTGCCCCGCCTGCTCCAGCTTGCCCAGCTCGCGATAGATCTGCTGGTGCGTGGACGACCAGAAGTAGCCGATCGACCGGTCGAAGCGGCGCGTCAGTTCGAGCCCGGAGGACGGCTTCTCGAGCAGCGCCGTGAGGATCGCGTGCGGGAGGGACATGCACGCATCCTAGGTTCGGCGCACCGGGACGATCACAGACCGGCCGCGAGGCGCGTGCCCTGGTCGATGGCGCGCTTGGCGTCCAGCTCAGCGGCGACGTCGGCGCCGCCGATGAGGTGCGCCGTGCGGCCCGCCGCGATCAGCTCCTCGTACAGACCGCGGCGCGGCTCCTGTCCGGTGCAGAGCACGATCGTGTCGACGGGAACGGTCTGCGGCTCGCCGTCGACGGTGATGTGCAGGCCGTCGTCGTCGATCCGCTCGTACGACGCGCCCGCGACCATGGTGACCCCACGGTGCTTCATCTCGGCACGGTGGATCCACCCCGTGGTCTTGCCGAGGCCCGCGCCGACCTTGGTGGTCTTGCGCTGGAGCAGGTGCACCTGGCGCGGCGGCCTCGGCCGCTCCGGGGCGCGCAGACCGCCGCGCGTCTCGTACGAGGTGTCCACGCCCCACTGCCGGAAGTACGTCTCGGCGTCCTGGCTCGCGCCCTCTCCGCCGTCGGTCAGGAACTCCGCGACGTCGAAGCCGATGCCGCCCGCGCCGACGATCGCGACCCGCTCGCCGACCGGTGCGCCGTCGCGCAGGACGTCCAGGTAGCTGACGACGCTCGGGTGGTCGACGCCCTCGATCTCCGGGGTGCGCGGGGTGACTCCGGTGGCGACGACGACCTCGTCGTATCCGTCCAGGTCACCGGCCGCGACCGGGGTGTTCAGCCGGACCTCGACGCCGCGCTCGACGAGCTGGGTGCGGAAGTAGCGCAGCGTCTCGTCGAACTCCTCCTTGCCCGGCACCCGCTTGGCGATGTTCAGCTGGCCGCCGATCTCGCTCGCCGCGTCGAACAGAGTGACGGAGTGACCGCGTTCGGCGGCCGAGACGGAGAAGGCGAGCCCGGCCGGGCCCGCGCCGACGACCGCGATCCGCTTGGCGAGCCGGGTCGGGGAGAGGACCAGCTCGGTCTCGTGGCAGGCGCGCGGGTTCACCAGGCAGGAGGTGATCTTCAGGCTGAAGGTGTGGTCCAGGCAGGCCTGGTTGCAGCCGATGCAGGTGTTGATGGTGTCGGCGCGGTCGGCGGCGGCCTTGGCGACGAAGTCCGGGTCGGCCAGGAAGGGGCGGGCCATCGAGACGATGTCGGCGCGACCCTCGGCGAGGATCTGCTCGGCGACCTCGGGGGTGTTGATGCGGTTGCTGGTGACGAGGGGGATGCTCACCGAGCCCATGAGCTTCTTGGTGACCCAGGTGTACGCGCCACGCGGCACGGACGTCGCGATGGTGGGGATCCGGGCCTCGTGCCAGCCGATGCCGGTGTTGATGATGGTCGCGCCGGCGGCCTCGATCTCCTGGGCGAGGGAGACGACCTCCTCCAGCGTCGAACCTCCCGGGACCAGGTCCAGCATCGAGAGGCGGTAGACGACGATGAAATCCTCGCCGACCCGCTCGCGGATCCTGCGGACGATCTCCAGCGGGAAGCGGACGCGGTTCTCGTAGCTGCCGCCCCAGCGGTCGGTGCGGTGGTTGGTGGCGGCCGCGATGAACTCGTTGATGAGGTAGCCCTCGGAGCCCATGACCTCGACACCGTCGTACCCGGCGGCCCGGGCCAGCTCGGCGCAGCGGGCGTAGTCCTCGACGGTCTGCTCGACCTCGGCGTCGGTGAGCTCGTTGGGTACGAAGGGGCTGATCGGCGCCTGGATCGCGCTGGGTGCGACGAGCGCGGGGTGGTAGGCGTAGCGGCCGAAGTGGAGGATCTGCATCGCGATCCGTCCGCCCTCGGCGTGCACGGCGTCGGTGATGAGCTTGTGCTCGGCCACCTCGTCCTCGGTGCTGAGCTTGGCGCCGCCGTCCCAGGGGCGACCGGCCTCGTTGGGCGCGATGCCTCCGGTGACGATGAGGCCGACCCCGCCGCGGGCACGCTCCGCGTAGAAGGCGGCCATGCGCTCGAAGCCGTTCTCGGTCTCTTCGAGGCCGACGTGCATGGAACCCATGAGCACCCGGTTGGGCAGGGTGGTGAACCCGAGGTCGAGCGGGCTCAGCAGGTGCGGGTACGGGGTCGAGGTCATGGGGGGCGCCTCCTCGCGCAGTGTCGTCCTCACTGTTGTAGACGAGCCCAGGAGGTTGTGCAACAAGTTGCATAACGGCGGGGGAGTGATCTGCGCGACGTTGCGACGCGCCACGGCCCCCGGCGGGGTTCCGCCGGGGGCCGTGAGCGGTCGTGCCGCGTCGGGCGGCCGGGGCTCGTCAGGGGGCCGCCCTGCTCGCCGCTCCTCGGGATGCGGCGAGCAGATCGTCCAGGTCCTCCGCCGTTCGGGGGCCCTCCGCGTCCGGGGCGAGCAGACCGTTCGCACGCAGCAGCCGGGTCACGGCCATGCCCCAGGGGCGGCGCAGCCGGGCCTCGGCGAGCAGCCCGTCGTCGGCCAGGAGCTCCTCGATGGGGCCCGTCCGCAGCCCCGACGGCGCCAGGACGGCGGCCTCGTCCGCCCAGCGCAGCGCCAGATCGACGTCGTGGGTCGCCATCACGACCGTCGTGCCCGAGTCCCGCAGCCGGGCGAGCACCTCCAGGAGCCTCTCCTGCCCGTGCGGGTCGAGCCCGGCCGTCGGCTCGTCCATGATGAGGACCCGCGGGCGCATCGCCACGGCGCCCGCGATCGCGGCCCGCTTGCGCTGTCCGTACGAGAGCAGATGGGTCGGCCGGTCCTCCAGCGCGACGATGTCCAGCGCCTCCAGCGCCTCGCGGACCCGGAGCCGTACCTCCTCCTCCGGCAGCCCCAGGTTCATCGGGCCGAACGAGACGTCCTGCCCGACCGACGCGGCGAAGAGCTGGTCGTCCGGGTCCTGGACGACCAGCTGCACCGTCGTACGGAGCCGGGTCAGCCCCTTCCGGTCGTACGAGACGTCCTCGCCGTCCAGCCGGAGCGCGCCGCCCCCGCAGCGCAGCCCTCCGCTCAGCAGCCGCAGCATCGTCGTCTTGCCGCCGCCGTTGCGGCCGAGGAGGGCCATGGCCCGGCCTTCCGGCACGGCGAAGTCGATGCCGTCGAGGACGACGGGCCCGTCCTCGTACGCGAACGTGGCCTTCACCAGTTCCACGACAGGTGGTGCAGGACTCACGGCAGGGACCTTTCCAGTACGAGGGTGAGGGCGACGAGACCGGCGAGCAGGCCGGCCGTCGACGCCAGGAAGCGGCCCGAGACCGCGGCCTCGGGCACCAGGACCCGCAACGTGCCGTCGTAACCCCGGCCGGCCAGGCCCGTCTGCAGGCGCTGCGCCCGGTCGAAGGCGCGGACGAAGGCCGTGGCGCCGAGCCCGGCGAGGGAACGCCAGGTCGCCGCCCGCGTGGTCAGGCCGAGCCGGGCCGCCTGCGCCTGCCGGATCTTGGACATCGCATCCAGAAGAAGGAAGCTGATCCGGTACATCACGAGCGCCACATCCACCACGGGCGCCGGCACGCCGGCCCGCACCAGCCGGGGCAGGACGTCCGAGACGGGCGTCGTGAAGGCGAACAGCAGCACGCCCAGCGACGCCGACGAGGTCCGCAGCAGCAACTCGCCCGCGTGCACGGGCCCGTCGTGCGCGAGCGCCACCAGGCCCCGGTCCCCGCCCACCTCGAGGAGCAGCGGGACCGCTCCCGTCACACAGAAGCCCAGCGGGATGCGGAACGCGCGCCACAACTGGCGCCCCGGCACCCCGGCCGGCCCGAGAAGGACGGCCAGGGTGGCCACCGCGACCAGCACGGCACCCGGCCACGGCGGCAGGCACACCGCGCAGAGCGTCAGACCGAAGCCGAGTGCCGCTTTCTCGCACGGGTGACGGCGGCGCCAGCGACTGCTGTGCGCCGCCGCGTCGATCGGCAGCACCGGCGGCTACTCGTCGCCGGACGTGGACGTGGACGTGGCCGTGGCCGTGGCCGTGGACACCGGCGCCGAAGCAGGCTCGGGCACGGACCTCGGCGACTTCGCGAGCGCGCGGGCCTCGCCCTGCCTGCGACCCTTGTGCAGGCCGAAGTAGTAGGCGAGCACTCCGGCGCCGAGCGCAGCCTGCAGGGAGAAGAGCGCCGACTCGATCTCGCCGGACGGGGGTTCGTACAGCGGGGAGAACCACGGCTCGTAGTCCGGGTCGATCTCCGTGATCGCCGTCTCTGCCTCACCGTCGGCGCCGGTGAACGGCTCCTCCTTGTGGTCGCCCAGTCCCAGGACCAGCGGGAGGACGGCCAGCGCTCCGACGACGAGCAGGAGCAGTGCGTTGATCTTCGCGTTCCGGCTCATCAGGCGCTCGCCTCCGCTTTCTCGTTCTTCTTACGGGACGGGAGCAGCACCCCGAGGCGGGTCAGGTCCGCCTTGCTGGACTGCGTGAGCAGCCGCATGACCAGCACCGTCAGCAGGCCCTCGCTGACGGCGAGCGGCAGCTGCGTGACGGCGAAGATGCCACCGAACTTGGCCAGCGCGCCGAGCACACCGCTGCCCGGGTCCGGGAACGCCAGCGCGAGCTGGACGCTGGTCACGCAGTACGTCGACAGGTCGGCGACGAACGCGCCGAAGAACACGCTCACCATGAGCGGGACGTCGAAGCGGCGAAGCAGCCAGTACGTACCGAAACCGGCCCACGGCCCGACGATCGCCATGGAGAAGACGTTGGCACCGAGCGTGGTGAGCCCGCCGTGGGCGAGCAGCAGTGCCTGGAACAGCAGGGTGATCGTGCCCAGGACCGCCATCACCGGCGGCCGGAACAGGATCGCGCCGAGGCCCGTGCCGGTCGGGTGCGAGCAACTGCCCGTCACCGACGGGATCTTGAGCGCGGACAGAACGAAGGTGAACGCACCGGACGCACCGAGCAACAGGGTGGACTCGGGGTTGGCCTTGACCTCACGGGTCAGCGCGCGGACACCGTGGACGACGAAGGGAGCGGACGCGACGCCCCAGGCGGCCGCGTGCACAGGGGGCAGATACCCCTCGGCTATATGCATGGTTGGGAGACCCTCTCCAGCACCTCGTGGATGGACAACGCACCTTGGCCGGTCTCCTGGCTGACGGGTCATGCCGCCGCGGCTCCGCCTTCCCACACCCCCGCGGTCTCCCGCGGCGGTCCAGTGGCTTCCCCGGAGGGATGGAGCCGGACTTCCCGATCACAGTGGCGAGGGCCGCACCGGTACCGCACCGGTTTCCCGTACACCAAGGCGCTGTGACATTAGTGGGTTGACCAGGTACATCACAACACGGGAGGCGCCGCGGACGGTGTGTGACGGATCTCCCGCGCGCCCCACGCACCCCTGTCGCCCCTGTGCACGCCTCCCGCGCCCCCGCCTCACTCCTTCCGGTACGCGTACGCCTCCGAGGCCGCCGCCACCACCGCGTCCAGGTCCCCGCCGGCGCTCGCCGTGACGAGCGCGGCGACGGCGCCCTCGACGAAGGGGGCGTCCACGAGCCGTGAGCCGTCCGGAAGCTCGTCCTCCTCGGCGAGGAGCGCCTTGACGGTCAGGACGGCGCTGCCGAGGTCGACGAGCAGGGCCACTCCGGCGCCCCCGTCGACCGCGTTCGCCGCCTCGACGATCCGCTCGGAACTCGTGCCGAGACCCCCGTCGGGAGTGCCTCCGGCCGCGGCGACGGGAGCGGTCGCCCCGCCGCCCGCGAGCCCCTGGGCCAGGGCGGCGACCGCGTCGGCCACGGCCGCGCTGTGCGAGACGAGAACGATGCCCACCGTGCCCTGCCGGCCCGTCATGCGGCGGCCACCTCCGCGAGCGCGGCGATCAGCAGGGCCGACGAGGTGGCCCCGGGGTCCTGGTGCCCGACGGAGCGTTCGCCCAGATAGCTCGCCCTGCCCTTGCGCGCCCGGAGCGGGACGGTCGCGAGCGCCCCGCGCTCGGCCGCGTCCCGGGCCGCGGCGAAGGAGTCGCCGAGCTCCTCGGCCGCGGGGGTGAGCGCGTCCAGCATGGTCTTGTCCCCGACCTGGGCCCCGCCGAGCTGCGCGACTGCGGCGACCCCGGCGGCCAGCGCCGCGGCCAGGTCCTCCCGTGTCACCGATGCGGCATCCCCGAGCGCCTTGCCGGTCCGCCGCAGCAGCGTCCCGTACAGCGGCCCCGACGCACCCCCGACCGTGGAGATCAACTGCCGCCCCGCGGCCACGAGTACGGCCCCCGGAGTCTCGGGTGGATCCTTCTCCAGGATGTCCCTCACGGCGGCGAACCCCCGCTTCAGATTGGCGCCGTGGTCCGCGTCGCCGATCGCCGAGTCGAGCTCGGTGAGACGCTCCGCCTCACGGTCGACGACCGCCGCGGCACCGGTCAGCCAGCGACAGAAGAACGCGGCGTCGAACTCCTCCGGTTCGGTCATCCCCGCTCACCGGCCCCAGCGCAGCGCCGGCGTCTGCACGGGCGCGTCCCAGAGCCGGAGCAGCTCCTCGTCGGCCTGACAGAGCGTCACCGAGCAGCCGGCCATGTCGAGCGAGGTCACGTAGTTGCCGACCAGCGTGCGGGCGACGGGCACCCCGCGCTCGGCCAGCACGCGCTGCACCTCGGCGTTGAAACCGTACAGTTCGAGCAGTGGCGTGGCGCCCATCCCGTTCACGAGGGCGAGGACGGGACCGGACGGCCGCAGGTCCTCCAGGACGGCGTCGACGGCGACGTCCGCGATCTCGCCCGAGGTCATCATGGGCCGCCGCTCCCGTCCCGGCTCCCCATGGATTCCGATCCCCAACTCCAGCTCACCTTGCGGTAGTTCGAAAGTGGGACTGCCCTTGGCGGGTGTGGTGCAGGCGCTCAGCGCCACACCGAAACTCCGCGACCGTTCGTTCACGCGGCGGGCGAGCGCCTCCACCCGCTCCAGCGGCGCACCCTCCTCGGCGGCGGCACCGGCGATCTTCTCCACGAAGAGGGTCGCCCCCGTCCCGCGCCGGCCGGCGGTGTACAGGCTGTCCGTCACCGCCACGTCGTCGTCGACGAGCACCTTCGCGACCTGGATGCCCTCGTCCTCCGCGAGTTCGGCGGCCATGTCGAAGTTGAGCACGTCACCGGTGTAGTTCTTGACGACGAACAGCACCCCGGCCCCGCTGTCGACCGCGGCGGCCGCGCGCACCATCTGGTCGGGGACGGGCGACGTGAACACCTCTCCGGGGCAGGCGGCCGCCAGCATCCCGGGCCCCACGAAGCCCCCGTGGAGGGGTTCGTGCCCGGACCCGCCCCCGGACACCAGCCCCACCTTCCCGGCGACCGGAGCGTCACGCCGCAGTACGACGCGGTTCTCGACGTCGACGGTGAGTTCGGGATGCGCGGCGGCCATCCCGCGCAGGGCATCGGCGACGACGGTCTCCGGAACGTTGATCAACATCCTCATGGGTACCTCCTGAAGCGATGACGGTCGATCCGCTGAGCCTGCTCCGTTCCGCTCGCGCCCACACGTGCCGGTCGCCGCCGCCGGCACCGCGCTACGGCGCGGGCAGCACCTGCCAAGGGTAGGCTGGGGTGCGACGGCCCCCCGTGAATGCCACGGCAACCACACTGTGTCCGGAGGGATGGAAGAGCTTGCGGGCCGATCCTCTACCTCGTCGGGTGGACCCGTTCCCCCGGCGGGCGGCGCTTTTCGGCGAGCTGTGTCGGGTCCCCTCGGACCGCGGTTCGACGATCGCCAGAGCCGTGATGCCGGCCGAATCTCCGTAGGGCAGCCGCCCTTCCGGCATGTCCGGCTCCCTCGCCGCCCGCGCCCGATTGAGCGGCTGGTGTGACAGGTGAGCGGCCTGTGCTTAGGTCGGCCCCGATGGGGCAGTCGCACTGCAGGACCGGGCAGGGCCGCCGGTCAGGGCGATCAGCCGGCCCGACGATCGTCGATCTCGCACAGGAGGCGCAGTGGTCGTCCGGATGGGTGTCGAAGAAGAGTTCCATGTGATCGATGTCGAGAGCGGCGCGCTGACAGCTCGGGCCGCCGCTGTCCTCGGACGGTTGTCCCCTCACGGCGGCGGCTTCACACGGGAACTGCACCAGTCGGTCGTCGAGTCGAACAGCGGGGTGCACGCGGGCCTCGACGAACTCCACGCGGACCTGTCCGCCTCGCGGCGGCGGCTGAACGAGGCCGCCGCCTCCCAGGGGTTGGCGATCATGGCGGCGGGCGCGGCCCCCGTCGCACGACTCGGAGCCGTACACCCGACCGACGAACCCCGCTACCTGGCGATGGCGGACGAGTACCGCCGGGTCGCCGACGAGCAGCTGATATGCGGCGCCCAGGTGCATGTCGACGTCCCTGACCGGGACACCGCCGTGCGGGCCCTCTGCGCCCTGAGCCCATGGCTTCCGCCCCTCCTGGCCCTGTCCGCGAGCTCCCCCTACTGGCTCGGCTCCGACACGGGCTACGCGAGCTGGCGCACCATGCTCTGGCAGCGCTGGCCCACCTCCGGACCGGCCCCATGCTTCACCGGCGCCGCCGAGTACGACAGCGCGGTGAACGAACTGGTCGGTTCCGGCGTCATCAGCGACCCCGGAATGATCTACTACGACGTCCGCCCCTCCGCGCATCTGCAGACACTCGAACTGCGCATCTGCGACTCCTGCCCGCGCGTCGAGACGGTCGTGCTGGTCGCGGCGCTGTTCCGGGCCCTGGTCACCGACGCCTGCGCACACGCCGAGGCCGCCGGGGACGCCGTCTGTGGCGACCGGCACGAATGGCTGCGGACCGCGACGTGGCGGGCCGCCCGTTCCGGCCTCGAGGGCGACCTGATCGATCCCGTCACCCGCCGGCCCGCCGCGGCCCCCGCCGTCGTACGCACCATGCTGCGCCGACTCCGGCCGACCCTGGAGGCGTACGGGGACTGGGAGACCGCTCACCGTCTCGCGGAGGAGGCCCTGGCCCGCGGCAGCGCCGCCCACCGCCTCCGCCGGGTGGCGGCCGACGACGACCTGCTCGCGGCCGTGGACCTGTTCCTGGCCGAGACCCGCGGCGAGGCCTGGAACCGTCGCAGGCGGCCGCGTTCGCGACGCCCGGCAGCCCGCGCGCGAGCAGGGGGCATGCCCGCCAGGGTCTTCTGGAGATGACTCACCCGCGCTACCGACCCACGCGGCACGCCGGCCGTCGATGCCGCTTGCCGCGGGCCGCCGACGCCTCCGTCGGACGGCACACCGAGGAGAGAGCAGACCATGCAGAAGCCGAGCAACGTCCGGACAGAACAGGACTCATGCGGACACGATTCGTCCCCACCGTCCCGCCGCCTCAAGCGTCTTCGAGGCCCGCGCATGTGTCCGCCCGTCCGGGAGGTGGCGCATGTGCGGCTTGAGCGGTGAGATCCGCTTCGACGGGGGACGGCCCGATCTGGCGGCTGTCGAGCGCATGACCGACCGGATGGCGGCCCGTGGCCCGGACGGCCGGGGAGTCTGGTCACAGGGTGCCGTCGCCCTGGGACACCGGCGTCTGAAGATCATCGACCTGTCGGAGCGCGGGGCGCAGCCGATGACGGACAGCGAAGCGCTGATGACCTGTGTCTTCAACGGCTGCATCTACAACTACCGGCGACTCCGCGACGAACTGCGGCGGCTCGGCCACCACTTCGCCACCACCTCCGACACCGAAGTGGTGATCAAGGCGTACCGCCAGTGGGGTACCGACTTCGTCAGCCACCTCGTCGGCATGTTCGCCGTGGCGCTGGTGGAGCACGAGACGGGCCGGCTCGTACTCGCGCGTGACCGGCTGGGCATCAAGCCGCTGTACCTGGCCGATCTGCCCGGCCGTCTGCGCTTCGCCTCGACGCTCCCGGCCCTCCTCGCGGGCGGCGGGGTGGACACCTCGCTCGACCCGGTCGCGGTGCACCAGTACATGAGCTGGCACGCGACCGTCGCCGCGCCTCGCACCGTCCTCGCCGGAGTACGCAAGCTCCCGCCGGCCACCGTCCGTGTCGTGGAACGCGACGGAACGCAGCGCGACCACCGGTACTGGCAACCCTCGTACACGCGCCGCGCCGAGTTCGCCGGGATGGGACCCGACGACTGGCGGGACGCCGTACTCGAAGCCCTCCGCACGGCCGTCCGCCGGCGGACGGTGGCCGACGTGCCGGTCGGCGTCCTGCTCTCGGGCGGCCTCGACTCCAGCCTCATCGTGGCCCTGCTGGCCGAGGAGGGACAGAAGGACCTGGCGACGTTCAGCGTCGGATTCGAGTCGGAGGCGGGTGAGGACGGTGACGAGTTCGCCTACTCCGATCAGGTCTCGCGGCACTTCGACACCGACCACCACCAGCTGATGGTTCCGTCCGACCGGGTCTCCACCGCCCTGGGCGGTGCGATCGCCGCCATGAGCGAACCGATGGTGAGCCACGACGTCGTCGCCTTCCATCTGCTGTCGGAGCTGGTCTCCAAGGAGATCAGCGTCGTACAGAGCGGGCAGGGGGCCGACGAGGTCTTCGCCGGCTACCACTGGTACCCGGACCTCGCGGCCGCCGAGCGGGCGCAGGAGCCACGGCGCTACCAAGAGGTCTACGTCGACCGCCCGCACGCCGACCTCGCCGCGGTCCTGCAGCCGCACATGCTGCCCGACCACGACACGTCCGCCGCGTTCGTCCACACGCACATGGCCGCACCCGGCGCCGAGACCGCACTGGACGCGGCACTCCGGCTCGACACCCACGTGATGCTGGTGGACGACCCGGTCAAGCGGGTCGACAACATGACGATGGACTGGGGCCTGGAGGCCCGAGTGCCGTTCCTCGACCACGAACTGGTCGAGCTGGCGGCCGCCTGTCCGCCGGAGCTGAAGCTCGCCGAAGGCGGCAAGGGCGTACTCAAGCGGGCCGGCCGCACGGTACTGCCGCGCAACGTCGTCGACCGGCCCAAGGGCTACTTCCCGGTGCCGGCGATCCGTCACATGGCGGGCCCCGTCCTCGAACGCGTACGGGAGACCCTGTCCGCGCCCGAGGCCCGGGCGCGCGGACTCTTCCGCGAGGAGTACGTCGCCACACTGCTGGCGGCACCCGACGACCACCGCACGAACCGAGGGGCGAACGCCCTGTGGCAAGTGGCGCTGTTGGAGACATGGCTGCAGACGCACGGAATCAACTGACCTCTGACCCCGTGTCGACGGCTCCCGTGGCGGAGCCGCTGGTCGACGCGCCCGGTCCGCGGGACGCCCCGCGACCGTGGGTGGCCCACGGCTGCTGGTACCCGTCCGCCGACCCGCGGGGCGAGCAGGTGGCGTTCGTCTGCGACCGCGAGGGCGCGCCACAGCTCTGGGCCGGGCCGGTCGGGAGTGACGACGTACACCTGCTGGACACCAGTCCGGAGCACGTCACGGAGGTCTCCTGGTCACCGGACGGCAGGTGGATCGCGTACACCGTGTCCCCGGGCGGCAGCGGCCACACGCGCGTGCTCTGCGTCCGCCCCGACGGCTCCGGCCGCAGGGTCCTGGCGGGCGCGGAGCCGGGGAGTTCGGCGTATCTGGGGTGCTGGACGCCCGACGGCTCGGCCCTGGCCGTCACGGTCGCCGAGCCCGTGGGGGAGAGCCCCGGTCCGCTCACCGACACGGACCGGCCCGCCGGCTGGACGGAACGCGACGGGCACGCGACCCTCCTCGACGGCGCACGCCCCGGCACGTCGGACGACGGGACGCCGGCGCCCGTCCGCGACCGGCTCACGGCGTACCTCGTCGACCCCGCCGCGGTGTCCGCGCCCCACCTCCTCGCCGACGAGACCGAGGCCGCGACCCTGCGCGTCTGCGACATCAGCCAGGACGGGCGCCTGGCCCTGCTGCGTCGCGGGCCCCGTGGACGGCGCGAGGCCGTGGTCGTCCGCTCGGCGGACCAGACCCCGACGTGCACCCTGCCGGTGGCCGACGGGGATCCGTGGATCGGTCGCTTCTCGACCGACGCCCGCACCGTATGGCTGCGCAGCAACCACGACCGGGAGTTCGCGGCGCTGCTCGCGGTCCACCTCGACGGAGCCGACGAGCGGAAGGACCTCACGGTCGTGACCGCACGCGACGCGTGCGACCTCGAACTGCTCACCCTGGTGGAGAGCGATCGGCGAGCGGCCCTCGCCTGGAACGACGGAGGGACGAGCGTCCTGGAGACCCTCCCGCTGACCGGTGGGCGGACAGACCCGCCCGCCCCGCGCGAGGTGACGCTGGCCCACGAGGTGGTCACCCGCGTCACGCCCGCGGGGCCGAACGGCATGGTGGTCGCGCTCTCCGGCTCCCTGCGCCGACCCGGAGTGTGGTCCGTCCCGGCGTCGGCGCCACCCGCCCGTACCCCGTGGTCGGCGAGCGACGCCGACTCCGTACCCCAGGGGCTCCCGCCCGCACGGCCCGTACCCCTGCGTGCCACGGCTCGCGACGGACTGCTGCTGGGCGGCTGGTACCACCGGGCTCCGGGCCGGGCTCCCGGAGAGCCCGCACCGTGCGTCCTCCATCTGCACGGCGGTCCCGAGGAGCAGGAACGCCCGGTCTTCGACCCGCTGTACCAGGAACTGCTCGGCCGGGGCATGGACGTCTTCGCCCCCGACGTCCGCGGCTCCTCCGGCTGGGGCCGCTCCTTCGTCGACGCCGACCTGGGCGACGGCCGCTTCGCGGCGATCGAGGACGTCGCCGACTGCGCGACCCACGCGGTCGCGTCGGGCCTCGCCGATCCCCGCCGACTCGCCGTGATGGGGCACTCGTACGGCGGCTACCTCACGCTCGCCTCGCTCGTCTGGCACCCCGCCCTCTTCCGCACCGGCATCACGGTGTGCGGGATGTCCGACTTCGCCACGTTCTTCGCCGGAACCGAGCCGTGGCTCGCCGAATCCGCCGCCCACAAGTACGGCCACCCCGAGAGGGACCGCGACCTGCTGCGCGCGCTGTCGCCGATGAGCCGCGTCGACGAACTGCGCGTCCCCCTGCTCGCCGTGCACGGAGAGCACGACACGAACGTCCCGCCCGGGGAGTCCGAACAGATCGTCAGCGCCGCGCGGGCCCGGGGGCTGGTGGCGGAACTGCTCCTGCTGCGCGACGAGGGCCACGACTTCCGGCGCGCCGGCAACCGGCGGCTGTTCCGCCGCGCCGCCGCGGACTGGATGCAGCGGTGGCTGCTCGGCTGAGCCCCGGCGACGCCGTACGGCACCTGGCCGTGTCCGTCACTGCCCGGAGGCGGCCTTCGCCCGCAGGGACGCCCATGCCCGTTCCCGTACGTCCGGACGGAGCAGGACGTCGACCGCCGTGCACGCGAGCGCCTCCGCCGCGGCCAGCATCACGTTCCGCGCCCGGGGCCCCGCCGCCGCCTCCGCGAACTCGGGCGAGTGACGGGACCCGTCCGCATCGTCCATGACGGCGATCCACGGATGGATCCCGGGCACCCGCGTGCTGACGTTCCCGAAGTCGGAGGACCCCAGGTAGACGCCTGGTACCGGTTCCGACAGCGGGATGCCGGCCCGGTCGAGATGCCCGGCGAACAGCCCCGACAGCACCTCGTTGTCACGGACGTGCTCGTACCGCCCGCCCACGTCGGTCACCTCCACCCCGGTACGGGTGGCCAGTGCCACGCCCTGCGCGCAGGAGCGCAACTCCTCCACCAGCTCCTCCAGCGCGGACGTGGTCCCCCCGCGCAAGCCGAACAGCCCCTCCGCGTACTCGGGGACGATGTTCGTGGCACGCCCGCCGTCCGTCACGATGCCGTGGACGTGCGATCCCGGCGGAAGGCGCCTGCTCAGCACGGACAGCGTGTTGAAGAGCTGGATCAGCGCCCCCAGCGCGTCGATCCCCTCCGTGGGGCTGCCGGTCGGGTGCGCGGCGCGGCCGTGGAAACCCACCCGCACCTGCGCGCTGGCCGTCAGCGGCGCCCACCTCCAGTCGTACACACCCGGATGGAACATGAGCGCCGCGTCCACGCCCTCGAACAGACCCGCCGCCACCTGCGCGACCTTGCCGCCGCCGCGCTCCTCCGCGGGTGCGCCGACCGCCAGCAGCGTCCCCTCCACCTCACCGTCGAACGCGGCCCGCACGGCGAGCGCCGCGCCGAGGCCCGCCGACGCGATCAGATTGTGGCCGCAGGCGTGCCCGAGAAGCGGCAGCGCGTCGTACTCCATGAGCAGCGCCGCACAGGGCCCTTCCCGGGTGTCGGCCGCCGACCCCGTCCTGGCCGTGAACGCGGTCGGCAGACCGGCCACCCCGCGTACCACCTCGAAGCCCTCCCGTTCGAGTTCGCCGGCCAACAGGGAGGCCGCCCGGTGCTCTTCGTACGCGGTCTCCGGTTCGCGGTGCAGCGCCAGGCTCACGTCCCACAGCCGGTCGGCGCGGGCGGCCACCTCCTGCCCGACGCGGGCGTGCAGGGACTCCAGGCTCTGTGACACGTGCGCCCTCCTCCGGCTCGGTCGCTCGCCGCGACACCCCACGTGTTCCACGACCGGAGCGGTCGCACACCGAGGGGGCCCGGAGTCCGGCTCGCCGTGACGGGCGACGGCGACCCGGCCCCCGTAGAGTCGTAGCCATGCCGGACCTCACGCTCGACCAGGTCGAGGCCATCGCGCGCGAAGGCCACGCCCACGAGAAGGACGAGACGGGGCGGCCCTACCTGGAGCACGTCCAGGCGGTGGTCGACGGTGTGAGGAAGCGGGGCGGCTCGGACGAACAGCTCGCCGCCGCGTGGCTGCACGACACGATCGAGAACGATGTCCTCTCCCGCGAGTGGCTGGCGGCGGCCGCGCTTCCCCAGCGCGTGAAGGACCTGGTCGACGCCATGACCAAGCGCCCGGGCGAGGACGACGAGGCGTACACGCGGCGGATCCTCGCCACACCGGGCGCGCTCCTCGTCAAGGAGGCCGACCTCGCCCACAACGCCGACCCCGCCCGGCTCGCCCTCCTCGACGAACCGACCCGGGTCCGTCTCGGTGAGAAGTACGCGAGGCTGCGGCGGCTGCTCGGCCTGTGAGGGCCGGACTTCAGGCTGTGGCCCAGCGGTTCTCGATCAGCGTGGCCTGTTCCCGCAGCGCCGAGATCAGCTCCCGGGCGGCCCGGTTCGACGCCGAGCGCGGCACGGCCACGCTGATCTCCCGGGCGAGTACCGGTCCGGCCAGAGGCCGTGCGACGAGGTCGGGGCGCGGGGCTCCCAGGGCGAGCCGGGGGATGAGCGCCACACCCGTCCCGGCGGCCACGAGGCCCTGGACCACCGCGTAGTCGTCCGTGCGCATCGCGTGCAGCGGCTCGAAGCCCTCCTGGCCGCACGCCCACGCCAGCACGCGGTCGCAGGGGTCGTGCGGGTCGGCCGCGCCCACCCACGCGGTGTCGCGGAGATCGCCGAGAGGCACCTGGTCCAGCCCTGCGCACGGATGGTCCTCCGGCATGACCAGGAGCAGCGGGTCGGACAGGAGCGGGTGGACCTCGACGTCCTCCTCCAGGTTGAGCCGGTCGCCGGGCTGGGAGAAGACGAGGGCGGCCTGGAGCTCCCCCGCGCGCAACGCCTTCAGAAGCAGGGGCAGTTCGCCCTCGGTGAGCGAGATGTGGACGCCCTGCTGGTGGAGGCGTTTGACCGCCGGCGCCAGGAGCAGGGCTCCGGCGGTGGGAAAGGTCCCGATGTGGATCGTGCGCATGCCCCGCTCGGCGAGGTTGCGCACCTCCAGCTCGGCGTGGCGAAGGCGTTCGAGCACGACCTCGGCGTGCGGCAGCAGCGCTTCGCCGAGCTCGGTGAGGGTGGCGCCGCGTGGCCCGCGCTGAACGAGCTGGGCGTTGAAGTGCGCCTCCAGAGAGGCCAGATGGTGGGTGATCGTCGGCTGACTGTAGTGCAGCGCCCGCCCGGCGGCGGCCAGCGACCCCTCCTGGGCGATGGAGCGGAGTACCTGGAGATGTCTCACGTCGAGCATATAGAGATCCTATGGAGGGCTCACGAAAAGTCCACCATTCCTCGATGACTCCAGCGGTGTCACGCTCCCGGGGTGAACACGCGAACGACCGATCTCCGCACCCCGATCCCCACCGATCCCGGCTCCGGCCAGCTGTCCGCGCCCTTCGCCGAGGCCGTGCTCGCCCACGCGGCACGGGACTGGCTGAGGCTGAACGTCCCGGGACATGCCGCGGCTCCCGGATCGGACCTCGCCGGGTTCTTCGGCTCGCGGATCACGTCCCTGGACTTCCCCCCGCTGCTCGACGGCATCGACCTCGGCGCGGACACCCCGCTCGACAGGGCGCTGGCGCTCGCAGCCGAGGCCTGGGGCGCACGGCGCACCTGGTTCCTGACGAACGGCGCCTCGCAGGGCAACCAGATCGCCTCGATGGTCGCCCCCTCCCTGGGGCGGACACTCGTCGTCCAGCGCAGTGTGCACTCCAGCGTGATCGACGGGCTCGTGCTCTCGGGCATGGACGCGGTCTTCGTCCAGCCGTCCGTCGACCCCGAGCAGGGCATCGCCCACGGCGTGACCGCCCAGGACGTCGCGGCGGCGCTCCGGCGCACCCCCGACGCGGCCGCCGTGTACATCGTCTCCCCGAGCTACTTCGGCGCCGTGGCCGACGTGCGCGCCATCGCGGACACCGCCCACGCGGCGGGCGTCCCGCTGATCGTCGACGAGGCATGGGGATCCCACTTCGGCTTCCACCCCGCCCTTCCCACGGGCGCGCTCTCGCTGGGCGCGGACCTGGTGACCTCCAGTACGCACAAGCTCGGCGGCAGCCTGACGCAGTCGGCGATGCTCCATGTGGCGGAAGGCCCCTTCGCGGACCGGCTGGAGGCGCTGGTGGACCGGGCGTTCCGGCTCGTGCAGTCCACCAGCGCCAGCGCCCTGCTGACCGCCTCCCTGGATCTGGCGCGCAGGAGCCTCGTCACCGACGCGGACGCGACGGCTGCGTCGGTCGAGTCCGCCGACAAGGTACGCGGGGTGGTGCGCGCGCTGGGCCGCTTCCGGGTCGTGAGCGACGGGTTCGCCGCCTTCCCCGACATCGTCGGCACCGATCCGCTGCGGATCGCCCTGGACACGCGGGCCGGCGGGATCACAGGGCACGAGGCCAGGCGACTGCTCTTCAGGGACCACCAGGTCATGGTCGAGGTGGCCACCGACGCGGCGGTCGTCGCCGTGATCGGCGCGGGTTTCGTGCCCGACACGGACCGGTTCCTGGAGGCCCTGCACACCCTTCCCTCCCCGCTGACCGGATCCGCCGCCGACCCGGCGGCCGTACCGCAGCTGCCGGCGCCCGGCCCCGCGAAGCTCACGGCGCGCGAGGCGTTCCTGAGCCCGACCCGGGTACTGCCCGCGGAGCAGGCCGTCGGACGCGTCTCCGCGGACACGCTGGCCGCGTACCCGCCCGGCATCCCCAACGTCCTGCCGGGCGAGGTCATCACCGCCGAGGTGGTCCGCTTCCTCCAGCGGACCGCGACCGCACCGAACGGCCACGTCCGTGGAGCGCTCGACCTGGGCGTCACCCGGCTGCGCGTCGTCGACTGACCGCTCGACGCGACCGGCGCCCCGCGTCCTGGCACACCCCTGCAACCTCGCCCCGCACCCCCCGCCCCCCCACGACCCGCCCCCCCGCACACCGCACCATCCCGAACCCGCACCGTCCCCGAGAGAGAGCACGACCATGGCCGCACGCAATCCGATCCGTCAGGCGATCGCCGCCGCCGTAGCCGCGACGACAGCCACACTGCTGCTGGGCGCCTGCGGCGACCAGACGGGCACCGGCACAGGCTCAGGCGGCAGCCGGGCCGGTGGAGCACCGAGCGACGCTCCCCTGTTCGACAAACTGCCGAAGAAGTACCAGGACGCAGGTGTCATCAAGGTCGGTACGGACGCCGCCTACGCGCCGATGGAGTTCATCGAGAACGGGAAGATCGTCGGTGTCGACCCCGACATCGCCGACGCCCTCGGCAGACAGCTCGGAGTGAGGTTCGTCTTCACCAGCGGTACGTTCGACAGCCTCATCACCTCCCTCAACTCCGGGCGACAGGACATCGTCATGTCGTCGATGAGCGACACCAGGGCGCGCCAGGAGGGTCTGGACGGGAAGGGCCAGAAGACCGGCAACGGCGTGGACTTCGTCGACTACTTCACCGCGGGCTCCGTCGTCTACGTCCAGAAGGGCAACCCGCGGCACATCGCCTCCATCGCCGACCTCTGCGGGCAGCCGGCGGCGGTACAGCGGGGCACGACGTTCGAGACCGTCGTCAAGACGCAGTCGAAGGACTGTGAGGCGGACGGAAAGCCGGCCATCGAAATCGAGTCCTTCCCGACCGATGCCGAGGCCCAGACCCGGGTGAAGGCGGGCGGAGCCGTCGCCGGCGTGAACGACTTCCCGGTGGCCGTCGACCTGGCGCGCAAGGCCGACGGAGGAAAGGCCTTCGAGGTCGTCGGCGACCAGATCGAGGGCGGCCCCTTCGGCATCGCGGTCGACAAGAGGAACACCCAGCTGCGTGACGCGCTGAAGGAAGCGCTGGACGCGATCATCAACGACGGTTCGTACAAGAAGGCGCTGGACAAGTGGGGTGCGGGCTCGGGGGCCGTGACCTCGGCCGAGATCAACGGCGGCTCCTGACCTCTCGCGTATCACTGAAGGGCAGTCGCTGTGACTGACAAGATCGACACGATTCCGGCCGGGACGGAACCCGTCCCCGCCGGAGTCCGGCCGGTGGCCATCAAGGCCATACCGGTCCGCCACTACGGACGCTGGGTCGCCGGCGTCGTCGTGGTTGCCCTGCTGGCCCTCCTGGGCCAGGCGTTCTCCCAGGGCAACGTTCGCTGGGCCACCGTGGCGGAGAAGCTCTTCGACACCTCCGTGCTGAGCGGCCTGGGCAACACGGTGCTCATCAGCGTCGCGTCCATGGCGCTGGGCCTGGCGCTCGGCGTGCTGTTCGCCGTGATGCGGCTCTCGAAGAACCCGGTGACCAGCGCGGTCGCCTGGCTCTACATCTGGATCTTCCGAGGCACCCCGGTCTATGTGCAGCTGCTGATCTGGTTCAACCTCGCCCTGATCTTCCCGGTCTTCGACATCGGGTTCTACCGGGACGAGATGACCGACGTCATGACCCCCTTCCTGGCCGCCCTGCTCGGGCTCGGCCTGAACGAGGGCGCGTACATGGCGGAGATCGTCCGCGCGGGCATCCAGTCGGTGGACGAGGGACAGACGGAGGCCTCGCAGGCCCTGGGCATGAGCCAGGGGAAGACGATGCGGCGGGTGGTGCTCCCGCAGTCGATGCGGGTGATCATCCCGCCGACCGGCAACGAGTTCATCAACATGCTCAAGACCTCGTCCCTGGTCGTGGCCGTCCAGTACCCGGACCTGCTGCGCGCCGCGCAGGACATCGCCTCGACGTCGTTCGCGGTCATGGAGATGCTCTTCGTGGCGTCGATCTGGTACCTGGCTCTGACCAGTGTGTTCAGCGTGGGTCAGTACTACCTGGAGCGGCACTTCTCGCGTGGTTCGCTGCGGTCCCTGCCGCCGACCCCGCTCCAGCGCATCCGTACTAACCTGAACTTGTTCAAGCGTTCTCCGGAGGCAACGCGATGACGGCCATGGTGAAGGCCGAGGGCGTCCACAAGTCCTACGGCGCCGCGCACATCCTGCGGGGCATCGACCTGGAGGTCGCTCCCCGTGAGGTCTTCTGCCTGGTCGGGCCCTCGGGCTCGGGCAAGTCGACGTTCCTGCGGTGCATCAACCACCTGGAGCGGATCGACGGCGGCCGGCTCTCGGTCGACGGCGAGCTGGTGGGCTACCGCCAGAAGGGCGACAAGCTCTACGAGCTGAAGGACAGCGAGGTCGCGGCCCAGCGCCGGGACATCGGCATGGTCTTCCAGCGGTTCAACCTGTTCCCGCACATGACGGCCCTGGCCAATGTCATGGAGGCGCCGATCCAGGTGAAGGGCGAGTCGAGGGCCGTGGCCCGCGAGCGCGCCGAGCGGCTCCTGGACCGGGTCGGCCTGGCCGACAAGGCCGGGAACTACCCCTCACAGCTCTCCGGCGGCCAGCAGCAGCGTGTCGCCATCGCCCGCGCGCTGGCGATGGAACCGAAGCTGATGCTCTTCGACGAGCCGACCTCCGCCCTCGACCCCGAGCTGGTGGGTGACGTCCTGGACGTCATGCGCGACCTCGCCGAGGACGGCATGACGATGATCGTCGTCACCCACGAGATGGGCTTCGCCCGCGAGGTCGGCGACAACCTCGTCTTCATGGACGGCGGCGTCGTCGTCGAATCCGGCCACCCCCGCGACGTCCTGGGCAACCCCCAGCACGACCGCACCAAGGCATTCCTCTCCAAGGTGCTCTAGGGCGTGTTGCGAAAGTCCCGCCTGCCCCGCGACGCCTGGCACGCACGCTCGCTGCGTTGTCGGGATCGTCCGAGTACACCCGGTACGAGGACGACCCTCCGCCTTGCGATCGCACGCACCAGACGCCGCGGGGCCCGCCCTTCGGGCGGACGGCGCTACTTTCGCAACACGCCCTAGGGGCGGCCACGGTTGGGGACGTACGGGAACCGGCCCGGACGTCCCCTCCTGTCAGGTCGGACCGGGCCGGACGTCGGTGGCGTCAGCCCCGGGGACGGGCGGTCGGGAGGTGCCAGCGCCCGGTTCGGTGCTCCGCGTGGCACCTGTGTCATCCGCGGCTCGCGGTGCAGTCCGCCGGTGTGGGGCGGCCGGTCGGCCAGGCGAGTCCGACGAAGCGGATGCGGCCGGGCGCGTCCGGCGCGAGCTCCACCACGGAGACCGCCTTGTTGTACGGGTTGCCGTAGTTGTCGAGGCAGATCCATCCGCTGGCACCGTCGACCTTGCCCATTCCGTGCAGCCGCAGCCACGAGTCGCTGATACGGCCGAGGGTGGGGATGACCGGGTCGCCGTCGTCGCGCATCCGGATGGCGGTGATCGCGGTGAGCCCGGCGTCGTAGAAGGTGATCGTCCGTGAGTCGGTGAGCTCCACCGGGCCGATGTCCCCGACCTCCTTGCTGCCGGCGAGCGTGGCCAGGGTGCGGAAGGCGGCCGGGGAACCGCCCGTGGTGGGGGCCTTGGGGCCGCTCCAGGCGTCGGGATGGGCGACGGCGGCGTACTGGAGGGTCACGCTCTTGCGGAAGGCGTCCCAGTCGAGGAGCTTGTCCGAGGAAAGCGTGGAGGCGCCCGAGCCGGTGATGATCGTGTACTTCTTCTCGGTGCAGCCCCGGTTGCCCAGTTCGTTGACGAACTGCCGTAGCTGGACCGGTCGTCCGGCGAAGTAGATCACTTTGGCCGCCGAGGTGCAGATGGTGTCGACCATCTGGTCGAAGGCGTTGGCGGTGGTGCCCTCCTCGTGGAACTCCTCGGGCGCGCGGTACTGCTCGGGTGCGCGGGGCGACCCCACGGTCCGCGCGGCGAAGGCCCGCTTCAGCGCGTCGACGTAGTTGTCGCCGGTCCGGATGTCTTCGACGACCAGGGTGTGCCGGGGGTCGATGCCCGCGTTGAAGTGCGACAGGGCCCTGGCCTGGTCGGAGGTGGTGGGGACGACCCGGGCGAGCCCCGGGTAGGCGTCGGGCCGCTGGGCGCTGTTGCCCGAGTCGTCGGCGGTGATGGGGCCGCCGACGACGGGAATGCCGCGCTCGCGGGTGAGGTAGCCGATGGCGGCCTGGGTGGTGGCGGTGGAGACGTCGAAGCCGATGACGGCCCGGAGGTTGTCGGTCGTGGATTCCGACATGGCCCCCAGCTGTTCGGCGACGGGCCGCCAATGGGCGTGGCTGCGGCCGGGGTTGGCGAGCAGAAGCCGGATCGCCGGCTTCTTGCTGTTGGAGTCGTGGTTGGCGCGGTACTGCGCGAGGTAGGCGCCCTGCACCTCGTGGAGCGTCTTCTGCTGCTCGAAGGCCTGCGTCGGTGCCATGGGCAGCATCACGGCGACGGAGACGTGCGGTTCGCCCTTGATCCGCTCGTTCTCCGTCTTGATCCGTGCGCTGACCTCCCTGAGGTTGTCCGCGAAGACGTAGCCCCCGTCGGTGACGCCCGTGCACTCCCGCGAGCCCTCCGGGCCCCGTTCCTCGATGCCCTTGCCGCAGGCCGGGTCGGGCCCGAGGACGAGGATGCCGGCCCATACGGCGGCGCCGAGCACGGCCAGGGCGACGACGAGGGCGGCGGCCTTGGTCAGCGGCCCGCCGGGCAGTCTCGAGATGAACGACGTCATGACGCGGCACCTTCCTGGACGGGCAGGTCGGGAGCCTGTGCCCCGGCCCGCAGGCGGGCGGGCCAGGCGGCGGACGCCTCGCGGTAGGCGGCGTGCGCGGCCTTGTTGCCGTACAGCGTCTCCAGCGCGATGCGGACGGTGGTCAGCTCGTCCTCGCGCGGGGCGAGGGTGAGCGGGTCGGAGAGCCGCCAGAGCAGCGGCACGAGGGAGGCGATCGCGTCGTGGTGCGGTCCGGGAAGGTCGCTGCCGCAGGCCGTGCACGACAGGAACCGGCTCGCGGCGGGGGGCTCGTACCCGGCGCGCGGGTGGGGGGCCGAGCAGACGACGTTGAGCGCGGCCAGCCATGCGTCCGGCGGGGTGACGGTGAACCGGTGGTGCAGGGCGCCGACCACCTCGTCCACCCGGCCAAGCGCCAGCGTGTGGTGCAGGTACGTGTCGCCGCGCGGGTCGCACAGGGAACGCAGCCGGAGCTGGGTGTCGCGCCAGCGTTCGTGGGAGACGGTGGCGGCCAGCCGGTGCCGCAGCAGCAGATCGAGGGCGCGGTCGCCGTCGAGACAGGACCGGGTCCGATAGTCGTCGGCCTCTCGGACACGGACGGCGACCAGCTCCTCGGAGTGGTCCTCCGGGTGGGAGAACGTCCACAGCCCGCGCCGGGTGCCCGCCTCGGCGGCGGCGGAGAGCAGCACGAGGCGCTCCCGTAACACGGGGTCGGGCAGCAGCTTCGCGAGGAGCGCGGGCGCGGCCTCGTCGAGGAGCTCCCCGCCCCGTATCGTGCCCACGTCCTCGACCCTGCGGACGGCCGCGTCCGCCAGGATGCGGGCGCTCGCCGCGCGGCCGCCGCTGTAGCGGGCGACGACGCGGGGCAGGTGGTCGGGATAGTCGACGGGGCTGAGCATCTCCGCGATATGGGCGGGTTCGATGCCGGGGATGCTCAGGACCAGTGGCCGCGCCCGCGGGACGGCGTCACCGCCGACCTCGGTCAGCGGCGGGTGTCCGGACGCCCGGCCGAGCAGCGTGGCGAGGACCACGGGGCGCGTCGGCGCCTTGCCCGGCGCGTCGCCGGGTCCGAGGTCCCCGGCGTCCAGCAGGTCGAGGAAGTCGCGTCCGACGTCGGTGTGGGCGTTGTCCAGGAGCAGCAGCGGCCGCGGCTTCCGGTTCAGCCGGCGCAGCGTGCCGTAGTTGGCGTCGATGTCGCCGAGGAGCGCGGCGACGAGGTGCTCCTCGGCGGTACGCCGGCGGTCGTCGAGTCTGCGGAAGCCGCGGACGAACTGGAAGAGCCGCTGCAGCGAATCGCCCTGGTACCCCTGCGAGCGGTGCAGTCGATCGCCCCACCAGGCGAGCGAGCCCTTGTCCGGCTCGCTCCGCACGAGCTGTGCCCGCGCGGTGTCGAGGACGATCCCGGCGATGGTGTCGAGGCCCGGAACGGCGGACAGGACCAGCGGGAGGTTGTCCGTGACGACGTCGAACCAGCGGCCGAGGCTCTCCCTGCGACGCCGTACGTCGGGGTCCTCGGCGGTGATGAGGGTGCGCAGATCGGCCTCCGCCCGACGCAGGTCGGGCGGTCGCACGTCGGTCTCGTCGCTGTTCAGCGGGCGCCAGGCGGTGACGACGAGAAGTCCGAGGGAGAGCCGAGGGAAGACCATCGGCTTGCCGAAGTGCCTTACGTCCAGGCCTAGTTTGTACGCGAGGAGATACAACAGGTGCGTGATGCGTGAGGCGTTGGGGACGCCGTCGTCGCCGTCGGCCACACCGGGTTCGCCGAACCCCGGTGCGCCGAGGTCCACCCGGGCGAGCGGCACCCGGCCGTTGTACGCGTCGTGGACGGCGCCCAGGAGGGCGGTCTTCCCGCTGCCCCGGCCGCCGACGATCCGTACGACGGGCGAGCCCTTGGGATAGGCGAACGGAACGAGGTACCCGTCCTTGTGATGCAGCCCCACGAGCCGGGGGACGAACCCCTCCTGCAGGGCCTGCTGACCGTACAACCTCCCGCCCATGGCGCTACCGCCTCCCCCTGTGAGCCGCGCGTCAAGAGATCAACTGGTCGTGCACAAGGGGAACTTACCCGAGATGCGCCTGTTCGGCAGTGGGGTTGCGGGCGATCGGAGGGGAAGGGCGCAGCCGCTCGCGGGCGGGCCTACGGGTGGGGGAGCCGGCCGTAGTACATGCCGAACCTCTCGAGGTAGCCCGGCTCGCCGCCGTACTTCGTCGCGTCGAATTCCGGCGCGTCCTTGACCTCGTCCTTCGTCCTGTTGAGATACACCGTCCGATGCGCGGCGTCCACCCGTGTGATCGTTCCCGCCGGCAGGAGAACGCGCTTGCCGAAGATCCACGTGCCCGTGTCGACGACGACGAAGGACGAACCCACGTCGTCCGAATGCTCGTCGATGGTGCCGATACCGCCGTCCATCGCCTCGACGTCGAAGCCGACGAGGTCCCGCCCCGGCTCGTGGCCGGCTTCCGGTGCGTACCGCCAGATGTTCTCGCCGGTCATGGTCCCCAGCTCCTCTCCGGCTCCACGGTCCCGCTCGGCCAGGTGGACGGGGCGGGGCCGCATACGCGCGGACCGCACGAGAGCGGCTACCCGCATCGGCGGCCTTGATGCGGGTAGCCGTGTACGTGCCGACGAGGGAGATCCGGTGCGGTGAGCCGTGGTCCGCTGGGTAGCCGCGCCGTATGGAACCCTATGAGACCGTCCCGCTCAGCGCCGTCGCGCTCGTCTGCACGCTTTCCCCGTCCCCCGCACCGTCCAGCTCGCACCTGCTGGCCGAGCAGACCATGGCCGCTCTCCGGCAGCACGGGGTCACCGGAAAGGTGATCCGCATCGCCGACCACGACGTCAAGCCTGGCGTGGAGGTGGACATGGGCGACGGGGACGACTGGCCGGGCATCCGCGAGGCCGTCCTGAACGCGGACATCCTCGTCCTGTCCACGCCGATCTGGCTCGGCCACCCCTCCAGCATCGCCCAGCGCGTCCTGGAGAGGCTCGACGCCGAGCTCGGAGAGAGCGACGACGAGGGCCGCATGCTCACCTACGGCAAGGTGGCCGGTGTCTGCGTGGTCGGCAACGAGGACGGCGCCCACAAGGTCGGCGCCGACCTCTTCCAGGGCCTGAACGACGTCGGCTTCACCCTCCCGGCGAACGCCGTCACCTACTGGGTCGGCGAGGCCATGCAGGGCACCGACTACCAGGACCTGGACAAGGTCCCCGCGAAGACGGCGGCCACCACCGCCACCCTCGCGTCCAACGCCTCCCACCTCGCCCGCCGCCTCAAGGGCACGCCGTACCCGCCGAGCTGACCCGCGCTCTCGGCCGCGTTCCCTGCAGACGGCGTGCCGGACGCCGCGCACGGAGGAACGGCCGTCCTGTCGGCGTTCACCTCGTAGGAACTCATCGGGAGAGGAAGCAACCGTGTCGACCAAGGTCTCCGACTTCATCCTCCAGCGTCTGCGCGAGTGGGACGTGGATCATGTGTTCGCCTACCCAGGCGACGGCATCAACGGCCTTCTCGCCGCCTGGGGCCGCGCCGACGACAAACCCAGGTTCGTCCAGGCACGCCACGAGGAGATGTCCGCTTTCGAAGCCGTGGGGTACGCCAAGTTCTCGGGCAAGGTCGGCGTGTGCGCGGCCACCTCGGGCCCGGGAGCGATCCACCTCCTCAACGGGCTGTACGACGCGAAGCTCGACCACGTTCCCGTGGTTGCCATCGTGGGACAGACCGACCGCAGCGCCATGGGAGGCTCATACCAGCAGGAGGTCGACCTGTTGAGTCTGTACAAGGACGTAGCCTCCGCGTTCTGCGAGATGGTGACCGTCCCCGAGCAGCTGCCGAACCTCATCGACCGTGCCGTCCGGACGGCCTACGCCCTGCGGACCGTCACCGCCATCGTCGTCCCCGCCGACGTGCAGGAACTCGACTACTCCCCACCCGAGCACGCGTTCAAGATGGTCCCCTCCAGCCTCGGTACGTCCTCCTACGCTCCCGTCCCGGCCGAGAGCGAGATCATGCGCGCGGTCGAGGTGCTCGACGCCGGCGAGAAACCCGCCGTCCTGATCGGCCAGGGGGCGCGCGGCGCACGCCGGGAGGTCGAGGAGATCGCCGACGTACTGGGAGCGGGAGTGGCGAAGGCGCTGCTCGGCAAGGACGCACTCGGGGACGACCTCCCCTATGTGACCGGCTCGATCGGACTGCTCGGCACCCGGCCCTCGTACGAGATGATGCGGGACTGCGACACCCTCCTCGTCGTGGGCTCCAGCTTCCCGTACACGCAGTTCCTGCCCGAATTCGACCAGGCGCGCGCCGTGCAGATCGACATCGATCCCTTCATGATCGGGCTGCGCTACCCCTTCGAGGTGAACCTGGTCGGAGACGCGAAGACGACGCTCAGGGCCCTCCTGCCGCGGCTGAGGCGGAAGAAGCACGGGGGGTGGCGCAAGAAGATCGAGAAGGAGACCGCGCGCTGGTGGGAGGTCATGGAGCGCCGGGCAGCCGTGGACGCCGACCCCATCAATCCCGAGTACGTCGTGCACACTCTCGACGCCCTCCTGCCGGACGACGTCGTCCTCGCCGCCGACTCCGGTTCGGCGGCCAATTGGTACGCCAGGCACCTGCGGATGCGGGGCTCGATGCGGGGCTCGCTGTCCGGCACGCTCGCCACGATGGGTCCTGGGGTGCCGTACGCGATCGGCGCCAAGTTCGCTCATCCCGACCGGCCCGCCGTCGCGCTCGTGGGCGACGGCGCGATGCAGATGAACGGGATGGCCGAACTCGTCACCGCCGCCAAGTACAGCTCCTCGTGGCAGGACCCGAGGCTCGTCGTGGGAGTGCTGAACAACCGGGACCTCAACCAGGTCACCTGGGAGATGCGTGCGCTGACCGGAGCGCCGCAGTTCCTGCCCTCCCAGGAGCTCCCCGACGTCCCGTACGCCGACTTCGCCCGCTCCATCGGCCTGGGCGGGGTCCGGGTGGAGAAGCCGGAGCAGGTGGAGGCCGCCTGGCGGGAGGCGCTGGCGGCCGATCGTCCCTTCGTCATCGATTTCCGCACCGATCCGGCGGTGCCGCCGATTCCTCCGCACGCGAGCCTCGATCAGATCGAGGCCGCCGCGGCGGCCGTCGTGAAGGGCGACAGCGACCGGACCGGCATGATCCGGCAGGGCCTCAAGGCCAAGGTGCAGGAGATGCTGCCCGGCCGCCGCCACCGCGAAGGTGACGACGGGCCGTGACGGGCCGGGTCAGAGCGCGAGCACGATGGCGTAGACGAGGAAGAACAGGGCGACCAGCACGGCCAGCGCCACGATCAGCACGAGCGGACCGCGCCCCCATCCGGCCTTGAGAGGTCGGTGGGGGCCGGTGGCCGTGCCGGTGCCCGCCTCTGCGGGGGGAGTCTCGCCGGGCGGCACCCCGCCACCCGGTTCGAGCCCTGAGGTCGTGCGGGGGTCGGGATCTGGATTCGCATCAGGGTACTTTTCGGTCATGCCGGGCGGCTCCCCGTCGCGGCCGAGACCATGCCTGGCGGGCGCCACGGGTTCGTCACCGCTCCGGCTCGGCGGTCAGACGCCGTCGATGCCCGTCTCCTCGTGGACCGCGGCCTCCTCGGCCGAGGTGATGCCGTCGTCCGGGCCCACGTCGTCGGCCACGATCGTGGTCGTACTGCCTCCGGCGGGCACGGCGAGACGGCCGGCGCGCGACAGGCCCGACTCTGCGTCGACGGGCTCTCCTTCCCCGTCCGGGAGGTCGCCGATGTCGTCGCCGTCCGGGGTCGCGACGTCGGGGCTCTCCTGGGCGAGGCGGTCGTCCAGCGACTCGCCCTCGCGCTGTTCCCGTACGGTCGTCCCGTACCGGGTCACGCCCCGAGGGTGATCCGGTGGGGAGTAGCCGGGTTCGCCCATGTCCTCCGTGACCGGTGTGCCGAGGGCGTTGTCCGGATCGAGCTCGCCGTCGGGGTAGTCCCCACTTTCCGCGTCCGCGGGCTGGTAGACGTCGTCTCCACGGGAGGTCGGCTGGTTCTCGGACATGGTCCGGATCTCCTCTCGGTGCGGTCGTACTCCGCCCCGTCCAGGGCCGGCGACAGGCCGTCCCCGTTTCCGTCCCCGTGCTGATCCGCATCCTCAGGGTATCTCCGGCGACGCCGCCAGGGCGGATCTCGCCCTGCTCTCGCCTGCCCGGCCCCGCCCCTCTCATGCCCGGGCGAGCGCTCTCCTGCTCGACCTTGCATATGTCAGGTCTCAGCCTCCAAACACCTCATAGACGCACACGGCTTCGGCTGCGACGGTACGCAGCTGCCGCCCGCCGCACTGGGCTGCGTCCCCTGCGGAGATCCCAGGAGACGGATCCCATGCACTCTGTCGTCCACCGCCGTTCCCGGACCCGGCGCACGGCCAGGGCCCTCGCCCTCGTGGCGGGAGCGGCCCTCGCCGTGACCGTCCCGTTCGCCGCGTACGCCAACTCTGTCGGCGTCACGGTCCGCACCCCCGGTGCCACCACCGGGCCCGCTTCCACGTTCGCCGAGATCATCACCGACGCCACCTGCTCCAGCGGCCTGATCTACGGCGGCGGCATCAGCCAGACCATCGGCACCGGCACCTCCTCCAACGGCAACGAGATCAACGGCACCGTGCCCAGCCCCGACGGAAGCACCGAGTTCGCGACGACAGGGCCGGTCGTCCTCTGCGAAGCGGCGCGGTCACCGGCCCGGCCACCTTCGACTCCAACACGGGCGGCACCACGCTGAACGGCACCACCGTCACCGGCCCCTCGAGGTGCGAGGGCAACACCCCCGCCCCCGAGACGACGGGCGTCACCGGGCGCGGACCGCGCCACGGTCAGTGCCGCTGACACCGGCGGACCGACGGCACCACCGCGAACGCCGACGCGGGCCGGAGGACGTCCGTCCTCCGGCCCGCGTCCGGCATGCCGACACCTCGGCTACGCCTCGCCGGCGTCCCGCCCCGCGTACACGTCGTCCGTCCCGCCGGGCTCCCCGAACGCGCGGAGGAGGCGTTCGGCCGCCGTCGTCGCCGTCAACTCACCCTCCCTGACCTGCTGTTCGAGGCCGGGAGCCAGAGCCCGTACGGCCGGGTGGGCGTGCAGGCGCCCCAGCAGCTCCTCCCGGACCATCGTCCAGGTCCAGTCGACCTGCTGGTCGCGCCGGCGGGCCGCGAGGCGGCCCGTCGAGTCGAGCAGCGTACGGTGCTGTTCGAGGCGCTCCCAGACCGTGTCGAGACCGGTCGACTCGCGGGCGCTGCAGTGCAGCACCGGCGGAGTCCAAGCGGCGTCCGCGCCGTGCATCAGCCGCAGCGCCCCCGACAGCTCACGAGCCGCCGCGCGGGCGTCCCGCTCGTGCGGTCCGTCCGCCTTGTTGACGGCGACCACGTCCGCCAGCTCAAGCACGCCCTTCTTGATGCCCTGCAGCTGGTCTCCCGTCCGCGCGAGCGTCAGCAGCAGGAACGAGTCGACCATGTCGGCCACGGCGGTCTCGGACTGTCCGACACCGACCGTCTCGACCAGGATCACGTCGTAACCGGCGGCCTCCATCACGATGATCGACTCGCGGGTCGCCTTGGCGACCCCGCCCAGCGTCCCGGCCGTCGGCGACGGCCGTACGAACGCCGCCGGGTCCACCGCGAGCCGCTCCATCCGCGTCTTGTCGCCCAGGATGGAGCCGCCCGTCCGGCTCGAGGACGGGTCGACGGCAAGGACCGCGACCCGGTGGCCGAGACCGGTCAGCATGGTGCCGAACGCGTCGATGAACGTCGACTTCCCGACCCCCGGCACGCCGCTGATCCCGATCCGCCGCGCCTTCCCGCTGTGCGGCAGCAGCTCGGTGAGCAACTCCTGTGCCAGGGCGCGGTGCTGGGGGCGGGTGGACTCGACGAGCGTGATCGCGCGGGCCACGATCGCCCGCTTCCCGCCGAGTACACCCTTCACATACGCGTCCCGGTCGATCACAGCTCGTGCCCGAGACCGTCCGAGAGCCGCTTCACCAGGTCGTACGCCGCGTCGGGGATCACCGTCCCGGGCGGGAAGACGGCCGCCGCGCCCATCTCCAGGAGGGTCGGCACGTCCTGCGGGGGGATCACGCCGCCGACGACGATCATGATGTCCTCACGCCCCTCCGCTGCCAGCTCCTCGCGCAGCGCCGGTACGAGGGTGAGGTGTCCGGCGGCCAGCGACGACACCCCGACGATGTGCACGTCCGCCTCGACGGCCTGCCGCGCGACCTCGGCGGGCGTCTGGAACAGCGGGCCGACGTCCACGTCGAAGCCCAGGTCGGCGAAGGCGGTGGCGATGACCTTCTGGCCGCGGTCGTGGCCGTCCTGGCCCATCTTCGCGACCAGGATGCGGGGGCGGCGGCCCTCGGCCTCGGCGAACGCGTCCACGAGGGTGCGGGTGCGGTCGACGGAGGGGGACTCGCCGGCTTCGTTGCGGTACACACCGGAGATCGTACGGATCTGGCTCGCGTGCCGTCCGTACACCTTCTCCAGGGCGTCGGAGATCTCGCCCACGGTGGCCTTGGCGCGGGCCGCGCGCACGGCGAGCTCCAGCAGGTTGCCGTCGCCGCCGGCCGCCCGGGTGAGCGCGTCGAGCGCGTCCCTGCAGGCGGTCTCGTCGCGCTCGTCGCGCAGCCGTCGCAGCTTGGCGATCTGCTGGGCGCGCACGGAGGAGTTGTCGACCTTCAGCACGTCGATCTGCTCGTCGGAGTCGACGCGGTACTTGTTGACGCCGATCACGGGCTGCCGGCCGGAGTCGATACGGGCCTGGGTGCGGGCCGCCGCCTCCTCCACGCGCAGCTTCGGGATCCCGGCGTCGATGGCCTGCGCCATGCCGCCCGCCTGCTCGACCTCCTGGATGTGCTGCCAGGCCCGGCGCGCCAGGTCGTACGTCAGCTTCTCCACGTAGGCGCTGCCGCCCCAGGGGTCGATCACCCGCGTCGTGCCCGACTCCTGCTGGATGAGGAGCTGCGTGTTGCGGGCGATGCGCGCCGAGAAGTCGGTCGGCAGGGCGAGCGCCTCGTCGAGGGCGTTCGTGTGCAGCGACTGCGTGTGCCCCTGCGTGGCCGCCATCGCCTCCACGCACGTGCGCGTGACGTTGTTGAAGACGTCCTGCGCGGTGAGCGACCAGCCCGACGTCTGCGAATGGGTGCGCAGCGAAAGGGACTTGGCGTTCTGCGGGTCGAACTGCTTCACCAGCTTCGCCCAGAGCAGCCGGGCCGCCCGCATCTTGGCGATCTCCATGAAGAAGTTCATGCCGATCGCCCAGAAGAAGGAGAGCCGGGGCGCGAAGGCGTCCACGTCCAGGCCCGCCTCACGTCCGGCGCGGATGTACTCCACGCCGTCGGCGAGGGTGTACGCCAGCTCCAGGTCGGCCGTGGCACCCGCCTCCTGGATGTGGTAGCCCGAGATGGAGATCGAGTTGTAGCGCGGCATCCGCTGCGACGTGTACGCGAAGATGTCGGAGATGATCCGCATCGACGGCTTCGGTGGATAGATGTACGTGTTGCGGACCATGAACTCCTTGAGGATGTCGTTCTGGATGGTCCCCGCGAGCTTCTCCGGCGGCACGCCCTGTTCCTCGGCCGCCACGATGTAGAGCGCGAGCACCGGAAGCACCGCGCCGTTCATGGTCATCGACACGGTCATCCTGTCCAGGGGGATGCCGTCGAAGAGCTGACGCATGTCGTAGATCGAGTCGATCGCCACACCCGCCATGCCGACGTCGCCGGTCACCCGAGGATGGTCGCTGTCGTAGCCGCGGTGCGTGGGCAGGTCGAAGGCGACCGAGAGGCCCTTCTGGCCGGCCGCCAGGTTGCGCCGGTAGAACGCGTTGGACTCCTCGGCGGTGGAGAAGCCCGCGTACTGGCGGATCGTCCAGGGCTGGTTGACGTACATCGTCGGGTACGGTCCGCGCAGATACGGAGCCATGCCCGGATACGTCCCCAGGAAGTCCAGGCCCTCCAGGTCCTGCCCGGTGTACAGCGGCTTGACCGCGATGCCCTCCGGGGTCTCCCAGAGCAGGTCGTCACCCCCGGCGGCCTTCTTGACGGCCGTCCGCCACTCGTCGGCGCCGGCCGCGGCGGTCGGAGTCCCCAGACCGATCGCGGAGAAATCGGGGATGGACATCAGGACACTCCCATGCGGTCGAGCGTGGCGGAGAGTACGGCGACGGCGTCGCAGCCGGCGAAGACGTAGGAGTCGACACCGGCGTACGCGGCGGGCCGCCCGGCGAGGAACACATGGCGGGCGCCCAGCGCCCCGAGCTCGGCGGCCCGGTCCGCGGCCTGCTCCTCGTACAGCGCGTCGCTGGAGCAGAGGCAGGCCTCGGTCGCCCCGCTCTCCTCGAAGGTGCCCTCCACGACGGGCTCGATGCCGCCCGCCTGGAACAGGTTGGCGGCGAACGTGGCGCGCGCCGTGTGCGCCGCGGCGGGGCCGAGCGTGGCCAGGAAGATCCGGGGCCGTGCGCCGGTCGCGGCGAGATGCGCGTCGGAACGGGCGCGCAGCTCCTCGAAGGCGTCGTCGCGGCGCACGCGCGGCAGACCGCCGGCCGGCCGCTCGGGCGCGGCCTCGCGGACGACGGGCTTCTCGGTGAGGTTCGGGAACTCGCTGACGCCCGTGATGGGTTCGCGCCGCTTCGCCAGCTTCGCGCTGCGCGCCTCCCAGGTGGCGGCCAGTTCCTGCCCGAGACGGCCCGAGCGCAGGGTAGCGGCCTGACCGCCCGTCCGCTCGATGCCCTGGAAGAACTCCCAGCCGGCCTCGGCCAGCTCGTCCGTCAGCCGCTCCACGTACCAGGATCCGCCCGCCGGGTCGATCACCCGGGACAGGTGCGACTCCTCGATGAGGATCGTCGAGGTGTTACGGGCGATACGGCGGGCGAACCCGTCCGGCAGCCCCAGCGCGTGGTCGAACGGCAGCACGGTGACGGAATCGGCCCCGCCCACCCCGGCGGCCAGCGTGGCCACCGTCGCACGCAGCATGTTCACCCACGGGTCGCGACGCGTCATCATGACCGACGACGTCACCGCGTGCTGCGTCTGCGCGCCGGCCGCGCCCGCTCCGCACACCTCGGCGATCCGGGCCCACAGCCTGCGTGCGGCCCGCAGCTTGGCGATCGTCAGGAACTGGTCGGCGGTGGCCGCGTAGCGGAACTCGAGCTGCCCACAGGCCTGTTCGACGCTGAGCCCCGCCTCGGTGAGCTGCCGCAGATACGCGACGCCGGTCGCCAGCGAGCACCCCAGCTCCTGCGCGGCCGAGCCTCCGGCCTCGTGGTACGGCAGTGCGTCGACGGTCAGCGCCCGCAGGCCCGGGTACTCCTCGGCGCACCGGCGCGCGAGAGCGGCGACGGGAGCGAAGCCGAACGACCGGCCCGTACGCGCCTCGAAGCCCAGCGGATCCGCGCCCAGACCGCCGCGCGCGGCCTCCTTCGCGACGCCCCGCTCCTCGTACAGGCGCAGCAACTCCCGCGCGGCGTCCTCGACGTCGGCGCCCGCGTCGAGCACGACGGGTGCGAGGTCGAGGTACACACCCTCCAGGACCCGAGCCAGCGACGACACGGGGACGCCGCCCTCGCCGACGAGCAGCCAGAGCGACGTGACGCCGTTCTCCAGGTCGGTCAGCACCGCCTCGCCGTCGGCGACCGAGTGGCGCTGCCGCACGTCCCAGCCGCCCAGCGTGTTGCCCTCGGCACGGCCTGACCGCACGAAGGGCGCGAAGCCGGGGAAGCCGGGGTCG
This sequence comes from Streptomyces sp. NPDC013317, assembly GCF_055563155.1. Taxonomy (NCBI): domain Bacteria; kingdom Bacillati; phylum Actinomycetota; class Actinomycetes; order Kitasatosporales; family Streptomycetaceae; genus Streptomyces; species Streptomyces sp. NPDC013317. The sequence continues at coordinate 648,709 of NZ_JBVHDX010000003.1, read as the reverse complement.
GACGCGGTGTCTTCGGCGGCGTACAGGGGACGGACGCGAAGCCCGTCCTCCAGAGTGGTCGTCAGGACGTCCTCGGCCGCCGCGCCCTCCACGTCCTTGCCCGACTTGCTCAGCACGCCTGACACGAGGCGCTGCCACTGCTCACGGGTTGCGTCGGAGAATTCGGCGGCGAGGCTGAGCCCGTCGTCGGGAAGGACTGTCATGCTCGGATGCTAGGCCAGGTGAACAAAGGTGCAGCAGGGCACACGGCTGTGACCTTGCCCTCCTTGAAGCACGGGCCGATTCCGGGTTAGGCGGGTCTAGGGCTTCGGACGCGCCTCGATCCGGTGCCGGACGATCGTCGAAAGTACACCCAGTCGCGTCGACATGCCCGGGACGGGGGCCGCGGGGTCCTCGATCCGGCGGGCCGGTTCCGGAAGCAGCGCGAGATCGGCCTCGAAGCGGGCCCGCGCCGCGTCGAGGGTGTCCGGCGGCTCTGTCCGGAGCCCCCCGCGCATCACGGTCCGCAGCTGCGGCTCCGTACCCGCCGGCGGCTCCTCGTTGGCCAGACCGATGACGTCCCGGAGACCGGGACCCCGGAACACCTGCTTGGGGCCCGGCGCCGTCGCCTTCCCCGGCGAGAACTTCATGACCGGCGTGCCGTCGTACTCGACCAGCTTGTACGCCGCGTCCAGGTACGGGGCGTCCGCCGCCACCCCCACCCGCGTCCCCACCGCGAAGACGTCGATCGGCGCCCCGTCGCGTACGAGCCCGGCGATCGCGTACTCGTCGAGACCGCCGCTCGCGATGATCCCGACGTCCCGGAGCCCCGCCGCGTCCAGCGTGGCGCGGGCCCGGCGGGCCAGGGCGGCCAGGTCACCGCTGTCCAGGCGGATCGCGCACCCCGGACCGCGCTCCAGCTCGGCCAGGACGCGCGCGGCCGTTCCCACCCCGCGATCGGTGTCGTACGTGTCGACGACGAACGTCACCGGGCCGGGATGGGAGCGGGCGAACGCCCGGAAGGCCTCCTCCTCGGACGGGAACGCCTGGACGTACGAGTGGGCCATCGTGCCCGAGCCGGGGATGTCGTACCGGACCGCGGCGGCGACGTTGCTGGTCCCGGCGAAGCCCACCAGCGCGCCGAGCCGCGCCGACTGCATGCCGGCCGCCGGTCCGTGGGAGCGGCGGAGCGCGAAGTCCACCAGGGGCTTCCCGCCGGCCGCCAGCACGCACCGCGCGGCCTTGGAGGCGACCGCCGTCTGATGGCAGAGCAGCGAGAGCAGGTACGTCTCCACGAGCTGGGCCTGCGGCAGCGGCGCGGTGACCTCGACGAGAGGCTCGCCGGCGAAGACGAGCCGCCCCTCCGGGACGGCGCGGACCTGCCCGTCGAAGGACAGGCCGTGGAGCGGTTCGAGCGTCTCCACGGGCCACCCGAGGACCTCGGCGAACTCCCGCACGTCCGCCCGGCCGATCCGGAACCGGGAGAGGTGGTCGAGGACCGGCTCCAGTCCCGCGGCGACGAGGAACCCACGGCCCGGCGGGAGGTCGCGCACGAAGAGGCTGAACGTGGCAGGGGCCCGCATGCCCTCCCGTAGGTACGAGAGCGCCATCGTGACCTCGTACAGGTCGGTGGTGGTCACCTGCATGCTTCGAGCATGCGCGGCCGGCCGGCGCCCCGCACACGGACGGGCGCGGGGGAGGGCCCGGACTTCGGCGTCGGGGTCGAGCGGGCTCCCGGTCGTGAGCGGGGGGCCTGGAGGCCCGGGTCAGGCCCGACGCAGTGCCGAGCGCCCCGCGAAGCGCCCCGTGGCGCCCAGCTCCTCCTCGATTCGGATCAGTTGGTTGTACTTCGCCGTACGGTCGGAACGGGAGAGCGAACCGGTCTTGATCTGACCGCACCCCGTCGCCACCGCCAGATCCGCGATGGTGGTGTCCTCCGTCTCGCCCGAGCGGTGCGACATGACCGCCGTCCAGCCCGCCTCGTGGGCCACGGCCACCGCGGCGAGGGCCTCGGTCAGGGTCCCGATCTGATTCACCTTGACCAGGACCGAGTTGCCGACGCCGGTGCGGATGCCCTCGCGCAGCAGCGTCTCGTTCGTGCAGAACACGTCGTCGCCGGTGAGCTGGCAGCGGTCGCCGACACGGGCGGTCAGCTCGCGCCAGCCGTCCAGGTCGTTCTCCGCCATCGGGTCCTCGATGGAGACGATCGGGTAGGCGTCGATGAGCTTCGCCAGATGGTCGGCGTGCTCGGAGGGGGTGCGGCGCACCCCCTCGCCCGCGTAGTCGTAGACCCCGTCGCGGAAGAACTCCGACGACGCCGGGTCCATGACCAGACCGATGTCCGCACCGGGGCGGTAGCCGGTGCGCTCGATGGCGGCCATCACGAAGTCGAGCGCCTCCTCGGCGGTACGCAGCGCGGGCGCGAAGCCGCCCTCGTCGCCGACGCCCGTGGAGTGCCCGGCGGCCAGCAGATCGCGGCGCAGGGTGTGGAAGACCTCGCTGCCCATGCGCACGGCTTCGGCGAAGGAGTCCGCGCCCACGGGTGCGATCATGAACTCCTGGAAGTCCAGCGGGTTGTCGGCGTGGGCGCCGCCGTTGACGATGTTCATCATCGGCAGCGGCAGAAGGTGGGCCTCGCTCCCGCCGAGGTGGCGGTAGAGGGGCCGGCGGTGGGCCGCCGCGGCGGCCTTGGCGACGGCGAGGGAGACGCCCAGGATCGCGTTGGCGCCGAGCCGGGACTTCGTGGCCGTGCCGTCGAGGGCGACCAGTGCCGCGTCGAGAGCCGCCTGGTCGACCGCGTCCCGGCCGTGCACGGCCGCCGCGATCTCCCCGTTCACGTGGGCCACCGCCCGGTCGACGCCCTTGCCGTGCCAGCGCGCCGGGTCCCCGTCGCGCAGTTCCACGGCCTCCCGGGCGCCGGTGGAGGCGCCGGAGGGGACGGCTGCACGTCCCAGTGATCCGTCCGCCAGGACGACGTCGACCTCGACCGTGGGGTTGCCACGACTGTCGATGATGCGGCGGGCGGTGACGGTCTCGATGGTGGCGTCGACGGTTCCGACTGCCTGTGCGGACATGGGAGGTCCTTCCCGTTGTCGTGTGCCGTGCCCTTGCTGCGACAACGCTGGCGCCGAGCCCGACGGAGCGAAACCATACAGCAATGCTGTTCAGTTTGGCTGAGCAGTATTGCTGTACAGCATGGCTGTGCAGTGCGGCTGCGCGGTACGGCCCGGATGACGCATCCGTTCCTGACCAGCGAGGTAAGGTGCCCTATGCCCACCTCGGAAGCCGCCGCCATCGCCGCAGAACTGCGCACCGCGATGGGCAAGCTCACCCGACGCGTCACCCACGAGGACCGCATCCCGCTCGGCCAGGTCGCCGTGCTCGGCGCGCTCGACCGCAACGGCGCCATGACCACCAGCGACCTCGCGGCCGATCAGCGCGTACGCCCCCAGTCGATGGCGCGTGCGGTGGGCCTGCTCATGGACCAGGACCTGATCACGCGCCGCGCGCACCCCACGGACGGCCGGAAGTCGCTGGTCGAGCTGACGGACGCGGGCCGGGCCGCGCTCGAAGCGGAGCGTGGCCGCAGGGTCGGCTGGCTCGCGCAGGCCATCGAGGCCGAACTCACGGATGAGGAGCAGGTGTTGCTGGCCCGGAGCGCCACCCTGCTTGAGCGGCTCGCCGCACGGCGGTAGGCCCTGTTCGGACCAGGCCCGCCGGCGCCTCCGAGCGCCGGTGGGTCCTCGGTCCGCGTCCCGCTGATGCGCTCCGGCGGATGATCAGCAGCGCGAGCCGACTGGAGAAGCCCGGGCTCGACGCCACTCGCTCGGCGGTCCGTACCCAGAACCCTTGCGCGCCCTCGCCGTTGGATCACGTGAGCATGGTCAACGAATTGAGGAGCATCGACATGTCGGATCAGTCGGCTGTGGTGGGCCGCAGTCACCGCGTGCGCGTGGCGGAACGATGTCGCGAGATCACCGAGGCCCGCTGGTTCGCCACCGCCGTCTTCCTGCTCGTCCTCGGCAACGCCGCGGTGCTCGGGGTGGAGACGTACGCCGGCGTCAGCGCCCGTTGGCACACCCAGCTGCAGGCGATCGAGCACCTGTTCCTGGCGGCGTTCACGGTGGAGATGGTGCTCCGCGCGGGAGCGTACGCCGCGCGCCCGCTCGACTTCTTCCGGGACCCGTGGAACCTCTTCGACCTGCTCGTCGTCCTCGCCGCGTTCGTCCCCGCCGCCCGCGAGAACTCCACCGTGCTGCGACTGCTCCGCCTCGCCCGCGTGCTGCGCGCCGCACGCTTCCTCCCCCAGCTGCGGATCGTCCTCGTCGCCGTCGGCCGGAGCCTGCCGGGCACGGTCAGCTTCCTGCTGGTCGGCGCGCTGCTGCTGTACGTGTACGCCATGGTCGGCTGGGTCTTCTTCGCCGGCCACGACCCCGAGCACTTCGGCTCCATCGGGCGCGCCGTGCTCACCCTCTTCCTCCTGATGACCCTCGACGGACTGGGCGACGCGGTCCACGCGGGCCTCGAGATCTCCCGGTGGAGCTTCCTCTACTACGTCTCGTACGTCCTCATCGCCTCGTTCGTGCTCGTCAACGTGCTCATCGGCGTCGTGATCAATTCCCTGGAGGAGGCCCGGGAGATCGAGAAGGCGGAGATGGAGGCGGTGGAGAAGAGGGATGCCGAGAAGGCGGCGGTCGTGAAGGGGGCGCTCGTGAAGGAGGTGGTCACAGCGGAGGAGGCCGGGACGGACGTCTCCGACACGGCGGTCCGCGGCGCGGTCGACGGGACCGTCCTCGGGACCGTCGACGACGCGGGGCTGCGCGAGCGGATCGCGGTCGCCCGGCGCGCCCTCGACGACGTCGAGTCCGCCCTCTCCGCGCTCCCGCCGCCGCGCGCTCACGCGCGCGTGGACGGACCATGGGAGTAGCAAGGGATGCGCGGCGGCCCCACGCGTCCCGACGGTGCGAGGAGGCAGACCATGACACGGACCCTTGAGTGGACGGTCGGCCTGGAACTGGTCGAAGAGGACGGCAGGACCAAGGCCGAGGCACATCTCAACACCGGCACGTCGACCCTCACCGGCCACGGCAGCGCACGGTGCAACCCGACGGACGTGGACGTGCCCGCGATCGGTGACGAACTCGCCGCGAGCCGCGCCATGAGGGACCTTGCCGGGCAGTTGATGCGCGAGGCCAACCGCGAGATGGAGGCGGTGGGCGCGGGAACCGTACCCCAGCACACCGGCCCCGGCTACGGCTGGCCGGAGGCGGTCTCGTAGCGGGAGCGCCTCAGGCGCCGGGGCCCCGCCCCGCCCTCGGGCGCCGGTGCGCCTCGCCCACCGGGCCCGCCGGAGCCGCACCGGCGGGCGCGGTTCCGCGTCACACCCCGGGAGGCCGCAGATCCTCGACCGGGACACCGTGATCGGGCTCCCCGTCGAACTCGGGCCGCCCGAGCCCCCGGGCCCCGTCTCCGTCCACGACATGAGGCTCGGCGTCGTCCCCGGCCCCGGTTCCGGCCCCGGCTCCGTCCGCCTCGTCCTCGTCCTCGTACGCCAGCCGGTCCACGACCTCCACGACGCCGTCGACGCTCTCGCAGAGCCGGACGAAGACGGGTGACAGACTCCTGCGCGCCAGCGTGCCGCTGAGCGTCACCCGGCCCTCGTCCACGTCGACGTGGAGCGAGGCGGGGGAGAGGCCGAGGATGCGGACGACGACGTCCTCCAGGATCTCCTCCTGGATCGCGCGGTCGCGACGCAGGAACAGCTGCAGCAGATCGCTCCGGCTGAGCACCCCGATGAGCTGACCACCGGCGTCCACCACCGGCAGCCGCTTCACCCGGTGCCGCTCCATCAACCGTGCCGCCTCCACCGCCGTCCAGGACGGGCGGGCCACCACCACCGGGCTGGACATCATCGCCCCGGCGGTGCTCGGGCCGTCCTTGGCGGTGTGGCGGCGCAGCAGATCCGCCTCCGACACCACGCCGATGGGCCGGTTGGCCTCGTCGACGACCGGTACGGCGGTGATGCCGTACTCGTCGAGCAATCGCGCGATCTCCTTGAACGACGTCCCCGGCTGCACGGCCACCGCGGTCGGCGTCATCAGGTCGGCGACAGTGCGGTTCCGCATCGTCCGTTCCGTCCCTTCTCCGCTCCTCCTTCCATGATCCCTCACGTGGCGGGATCGCCTGTGCCGCGGATGCTCCGCTGCGCGTCGGACGCGATACGGCAGGCCCGGGATCCGCCGCTAGGGCCTGTCTTCCGGATCAGGCCCTAGGGCGTGTTGCGAAAGTCCCGCCTGCCCCGCGACGCCTGGCACGCACGCTCGCTGCGTTGTCGGGATAGTCCGAGTACACCCGGTACGAGGACGACCCTCCGCCTTGCGATCGCACGCACCAGACGCCGCGGGGCCCGCCCTTCGGGCGGACGGCGCTACTTTCGCAACACGCCCTAGTTGAACGGGTCGAGCGTCACGTACGCCTGCTGCGGGTTGCCGTCGTGCACCAGGGACTCGTGCGCGCCGACGTCGTCGAAGGCGAAGCCGTAGGCCTTGCCGTCCGCCATGCGCGCGTGGATCTCCCGCGCGTAGTGGTTGGTGACGGCGTCCTGGTAGAAGCCGGCCGGCGTGGTGTCCGGCTGCTGGGGGTTGGTGAGGAGGGTGGTGCGGTTGTACCCCGCGCAGAGGGTACGGGAGATGGGGCCGCGGACCTGGTCGTTGGGCGCGTCGAGCCGCTTGTAGCAGCCGAAGACGCTGTCGGAGTCGGGCTTCTGGAACGAGGTGACGACCGCGCCCGAGGTGTCGGTGAAGTTCATGACGTTGCCCGAGACACGGCCGAAGTACTTCACGGACGGCTGATTGGCGAAGGGCGTCACGGTGAGCGTCGAGGAGCTGTACTTCGTCCAGACGCGGTTGATGTAGTCGTCCATCACGGTGGACGGCAGCGCGCCGGCCTCGATGCCGTGGCCCGGTGCGAGGGTGCGCAGCACGGTGCCGTCGGAACGGGTCTGGATCAGGTTCGCCCAGCCGCCCGGGCGTGAGCGGAGCGCGTCGAGGAAGCCGTTGTACCCGCCGGGCTTGAGCCGGCCCGTGGTGGTGACGCTTCCGTCGGGGCGCCGGACGCCGACCGCGTACGGGGCCGAGACCATGTCGACCTGCGTGCTGTTGAGCCAGAGGCCCGAGTCGTTGAGCGTGTACTCGGACCAGTTGAAGAGGATGTTCCGGTTGGGGTCGCTCGGGTTCTGGACGGCCGGCTGGACGAGACCGCCGGTCGCCAGCTTGAAGACGAGCTTCTGGCCGTAGCTGAAGTAGATCCGGCCGGAGAACTTCGGCAGCCGGATCGTCATGGACTGCCCGCGGGCGGGGCCGGGGATGGCCGCGTCGGGCGCGGGGACCGGGACCGAGCCTCCGGCGGGCCAGGGGTGGAAGGTGCCGTTCGCGTCCGCCCAGCCCTGGCGGCCGGTGGAGAGCTCGGTACCGAGGTTGTAGACGTAGATCTGTTCGTTGCGACCGGAGTTGTTGGTGAAGGTGAGCGGAATGGTGGCCGGAACGGCGGCGGCCCCCGCGGTGTCGGTGTCGGAGGCGGTTCCGGTGGACGCGGCCTGGACCGTGGGGGAGGGGCCGGCGAGCGTGACGGCGGTACCGATCAGGGCGGCGGCGGTGACGGGCGCCAGCAGGGCGAGCCTGCGGCGACGGCGGTGGGTAGGCACGGCTGGGGCTCCTCGAGTGTGGGGTGCGAGGGCTCAAAGGGGACTGAGAGCGCTCTGAGAGCGCTCTCAGGATGGTGAGGATGATATGACCCTGTCAATGCTCTCGGACGTCCGGGATGCTAGGCGAACGGCCAGGCGCCGCGGTCGTTCAGCTGAAGGACGAGTGCGGCGATGTTCCAGGCGTCGTCCTCGCCCCGGTGGTGCCGGCCCTCCAGCGGGAGACCCGCGATCTCCAACGCGCGTGCCATGCCCGGGCGTTTGGCCAGGCCGTTCGCCTCGGTGAAGACGGCCTTGGCGTTGGTGTGCCGGTGACCGAAGGGGTACTCCGTACCCGTCACCCGGCACTGTTCCGCGAACTGCTTGCGGTCGTAGTCGCCCCAACTGGCCCACGGGCGCAGCCCGCCGGCGTGCTCGACGGCCAGCTGCCGACAGGCCGTGGCGAAGTCCACGCCCGTGTCGACCTCCGCCTGCGTGAGACCGGTCAGTTCGGTGCAGAACGGACTGACCGCGGACCGGGCGGGCCTCACCAGGATGCGGTGGCGCCCCGTCCGCTCGCCCGCGTCCAGGTCGACGACGGTGAGCCCGATCTCGATGATCTCGCTCACGGCCCCAGGCGGCCGCTTTCCGTTCCAGCAGGTCGCCTCGACGTCGACGATGTTCAGCAGGCGTCCATGGCTCATGGCGACGAGGCTAGAGCGGGGATGCGCAGTGGGTCACCCGGTTTTCGGTGGACAGGCCTGCGGCGCACGGGGGTTCACTCCAGGTCCAGGATCTCCCGCAGCGCGGCGACCGCGTGGGCCCGGTGCTCGTCGAGCCGGCGGACCGCTGCCTCCTCGTCCCCGTTGCGTACCGCCGAGATCACGGCGCGGTGCTCCCGTACCGCCAGCTCCCGGTTCGCCACCTCCGTGTAGTACAGCGACCGGTAGGCGTCGGTGGCGTCCCACAGGGTGGTGATCAGCCGGACCAGACGCGGCATGCCGGACGCCTCGATCAGGGCGAAGTGGAAGCGGCGGTTGGCCGTGGCCATCACCGTCACGTCCCCGGCGTCGGCGGCCCGTTCCACCTCCCGCTGGATCTTCTCCAGGGAGGCGAGCAGTCCGTCCTCGCCCCGCCGGACACCCATGCGGACCGCCTCGGTCTCCAGGAGCTGCCGGATGCGGTAGACCTCCTCCAGGTCCGCGAGCGAGAGCTCGGCGACGAAGTAGCCCCGGTGGATGTGGTGGACGACGAGGCCCTCGCCCTCGAGGATCTTCAGCGCTTCCCGCAGGGGCACGCGGCTGACGTCGAGGCGGGCGGCGAGCGCGTCCTGGCGGATCTGCCCGCCGGGCCGCAGCTCGCCGGCGGTGATCGCGCGCCGCAGCTCCGCCAGGACGAACTGCTGGGCGGTCGGCGGCCGCCCCTTCTGCACCGCGCTGCTCATCGCCTGTGACCTTCCGTCGTTCGGTGGTTCGGTGGTTCGGTGGTTCGGTGGTTCGGTGGTTCGGTGGTTCGGTGGTTCGGGCGTTCCGTGTTCCTGAACGTATCCGTATATCTTCCTACGGACCGTCGGGCGCCTCTTCCAACTCGTCGCGCACGGAGGCGGTGTGCTGTCCCAGGCGCGGGGGCGCGGCGCGATAGGAGGGCGGGGTGACGCCGAGGGTGATCGGGTTGACGACCTGTCCAGGCCCTGCCGCTTCGGCCGGCACCCGGGGCGCGAGACCCAGCCGGTCCGCCAGGTCGAAGGCGGCGGCGAGATCATTGATCGGGCCGCAGGGCACCCCGGCGGCGGTGAGTTCCTCGAACCAGTGGTCGGCGGTGTGCTCGGCGAGGGGGCCGGCCAGCGCCGCGACCAGCGCCTCGCGGTGGGCGACGCGGTCGGTGTTCGTCGCGAAGCGCGCGTCGTCGGCGAGGCCGGGCCGGCCGAGGCGTGCGCAGAGCGCCCGGAACTGACGGTCGTTCCCCACGGCGAGGACCAGGGGGCGGTCCCGCGCGTCGAACACCTCGTACGGAGCGATGCTCGGGTGCCGGTTGCCCATGGCCCGGGGGACGACACCGGCGCCGAGGTGGGCGGCCGACTGGTTGGTGAGTGCGGACAGGAGCGAGGTGAGCAGCGAGACGTCCACCCGCTGGCCTTCGCCGGTGCGTTCCCGGTGCCGCAGGGCGGCGAGGACGCCCATGCCCGCGTGGAGGCCGGTGATCACGTCGACGAGCGCGACCCCCGCCTTCGTGCCCGGCCCGTCCGGCTCGCCGGTCACGCTCATCAGCCCGCCCATCGCCTGGACGAGGAGGTCGTAGCCGGGCAGGCCGGCGCCCTCGGCGGTGCCGAATCCGGTGACCGAGCAGTAGACGAGTCCGGGGTTGGACGCGCGCAGGTCCTCGTAACCGAGACCGAGCTTCTCCATCGTGCCGGGCCGGAAGTTCTCCACGAGCACGTCGGCGCGCTCCACGATCGCCCGGGCCGTGGCCAGATCGGCCGGATCGGTGAGGTCCAGGGCGACGGACCGCTTGTTCCGGTTCACCCCGAGGAAGTAGGTCGCCTGGCCGTCGGCGAAGGGGGGACCCCAGGCGCGGGTGTCATCCCCGGATCCGGGCCGCTCGATCTTGATGACATCGGCGCCCAGATCGGCCAGCAGCATCGTCATGTACGGACCGGCCAGAACGCGCCCGAAGTCCGCCACCACGATTCCGGACAGGGCCCCGGGACCGGGCGTCACCTGCTGATCTGCGCCCATCACGCTCTCCTCCGCCGATGATCGGATCCAGCTGGAACGTACGCATCGGAGATCCGATATTCAATACTGGATCCAAAATCCGATCTGCGGATACGCTTCGGAGCGCCGCATAGCCGCACCAGCCTGGAGGCCGTCCGTGAAGCCGTCGCCGCAGTCGCCCAACGCGTCGAAGCCGACTCCCGTCCACCCCTTCGATCTGCTGGCGATCGACGGCCTGCTGAGCGACGAGGAGCGCGAGATCCGCCGGACCGTGCGCACCATGGCGGACAAGGAACTGCGCCCCCACGTCGCCGAATGGTTCGAGGCGGGCGCCATCCCCGCCCGGGAACTCGCCAAGCAGCTGGGCGGCATCGGCGTCCTCGGCATGCATCTGGAGGGCTACGGCTGCGCGGGCACCAACGCCGTCGCGTACGGCCTGGCCTGTCTGGAACTCGAAGCCGTCGACTCCGGCCTGCGCAGCCTGGTCTCCGTCCAGGGCTCCCTGGCGATGTACGCGATCTGGAAGTTCGGCTCCGAGGAGCAGAAGCAGCAGTGGCTGCCCGGCATGGCCGCGGGCGACTACATCGGCTGCTTCGGGCTGACCGAGCCGGACGCGGGATCGGATCCCGGAGCCATGCGCACCCGCGCTCGGCGCGACGGCGACGACTGGGTGCTCAACGGCACCAAGATGTGGATCACCAACGGTTCGGTCGCCGACGTGGCCGTCGTCTGGGCCCGGACGGACGAAGGCGTCCGCGGCTTCCTGGTGCCCGCCGGAACCCCCGGCTTCAGCGCGCCCGAGATCAAGCAGAAGCTGTCCCTGCGCGCGAGCGTGACCAGCGAACTCGTCCTGGAGGACGTACGGCTGCCGGCCGACGCGATGCTGCCCGGCGCGCGCGGGCTGTCCGGCCCGCTCGGCTGCCTCAACGAGGCGCGGTTCGGGATCGTGTTCGGCGCCCTCGGCGCGGCCCGCGACTGTCTGGAGACCGCGATCGCGTACGCGGGCGACCGCATCGTCTTCGAACGGCCCCTCTCGTCCTACCAGCTGACCCAGCAGAAGCTGGCGGACATGTCCCTCGAGCTCGGCAAGGGCATGCTCCTCGCCCTGCACCTGGGACGCCTCAAGGACGCGGGCGGCCTCACGCCCGAGCAGGTCAGCGTGGGCAAGCTGAACAACGTCCGGGAGGCCATCTCCATCGCCCGCGAGTGCCGCACCGTCCTCGGTGCGAACGGCATCACCCTGGAGTACCCGGTGATGCGCCATGCCAACAACCTGGAGTCGGTCCTCACCTACGAGGGCACCAGCGAGGTCCACTCCCTGGTCATCGGCAAGGCGCTCACGGGCGAGCAGGCCTTCCGCTGAGCGGGGCCCGCCCCACCGCTGCTCACCGGCCGGCCGTCACCTTGGCGAGGAACGCGTCCAGGTTGGAGGTCGTACGCTCGATCCGCTGCTCCAGCGTCAGCGACTCCTCCTGGCGGCCGGCCCGCAGCCTGGGCTGGCGCCTGCCGCGGACGTACAGGGAACAGGCCAGGTCGGAGCAGATGTAGATGCCGACCGTGTTCCCCTCGCGTCCGCGGCTGCCGGCGAGCGGTGCCGCCAGCAGGGTCACGCCCGACGAGGCGTGCCCCGTGAGGCAGACCTGACACAGGCTGGACTTGACCGCGCTCGTGCGGCTCGTGGCGGGCACCCGCAGCGTGATGCCGAGCGGACCGTCCTCGCGGGCCACCACGAGGTGGGCGCGCAGCGGCGCGCCCGGGTCGACCCAGCCGAGGAAGTCGAGGTCCTGCCAGGGCACTTCGGCGAAGTCCAGCGGCAGCTTGAGTCTGCTCGCCTCGCCCTTCGTGCAGTTCACGAAGGACGAGCGGATCTGTCGGTCGGTGAGAGGTTCCACTCGGTGGACCGTACACGGATCGTGCGGCCCGGGCATCCGGATTTCACCGGGCGGCCGGTGCCCCGCCGTCGGCCGCTTGCGGGCTCACCACGGACGCCGACTGGTCCGTCGCGCCGCCGGTGGGCGGCCCTTCCGTGGCCGTGTCGCCGGTCGCCGGTCCGGAGGGCGTGCTCGTGCCGGGCGAATCCGGCGACGCGGGCGACTCGGGGGCCGGCGGGGACGAAGGCGTGGAGGTCGAGGGGGCCGGCGAGGTGGGGGATCCCGTTCCCGAGTCCGAGACGGAGGGCGACGGAGGCGCCGTCGGCGGGGTCGTCGGCTTGTCCTGGTCTCCCGTGTCGCCCGGCTCACGGGCGAACCAGCCGTCGGTCTCGGGGTCGTACACGATGAAGACGTTCACCACGGTCACCGAGGGCGCCACGACGACCACCTGGGAGGGCTGGTAGCCCGCCCACCGGGTGCCCGTGGTCTTCGGCGACTGCTGGGCGACCGGCGGGGTCAGCGGATTGCCGCAGGCGCAACGCACCCGGGGCACGCCCCTTTCGTCGACGAGCACCGCCGTACCCGCCTGGAGGACCGCCTGGTACGAGGTGGCGTCGCCGTTCCGGAAGCCGTGGTTCGTCACCCGCGTGTCGACGCGGAGCTGCAGCGGGGTCAGGGAGCGCAGATAGCCCGGGACCTCGTTCGCCGAGATGCCGAGGGTCGAGGCGAAGGCCGCGTTCTTGGCGGGCTGGTCGGCGAGGTAACTCACCTGCTGCTCGACGTCGCAGCTCGCCACGTTCCGCGTTCCCCCGTACAGACCCGCCGACGCACCCGACACGCTGCGCGTGGCGGTGGCGTCCGCGGACCTGGTCGCACTGGGCAGCGGGGCGGGGGACTGCGAGGGGTCGGCGTCGTTGGCCGTCGACTTGGTGAAGGGGTCGGGCCCGGTGGCGGAGGCGTTCTGCAGGAACACCTCGCCGCCTCCCGCGCCGCCACCGGCGTCACTGTCGCCGTCCGGACGGGTGAGGACGACCACCAGGGCGATGGCCGCGACCAGCACGGCGGCGATGGACGCCACCTTGGGTACGGAACGCCACCAGGGGCCACCGCCGCCCCCTTCGCCGCCCGCGCCGCCGGCTCCACCGTCGCCGGGGCCGCCGGGCACGCCACCGCCACCGGTTCCACCGCCACCGGTTCCGCCGCCGGGACCGCCCGAACCTCCCCCCGAAGCGCCGCGCGGCGGCCCGGAGGGTGGCGGGGGTCCGGCCGCTCCCGGTGTGGTGCTCGGGCCCGAGAGCGGACCCGAAGGGGGACCCGAGGGGGGACCCGAGGGACGGTCGGACGGCGGGTGGGAAGTCACGTTTTTCCCTTTCTTCCGTTCCGGGCCCATTGTGTGCGTGGAACCGGGGCCGCCCGCAAGCGGACGGCGCCCACCCATCGGGACTGCGGAGGTCAACCACCGGTACTAGCGTGGAGACCGTGAGCAGTCGGCTCCCCACCACATCCGGCCCGGCGCACGACGCCCAGCACCTCGCCCGCCACTGGGGCGAGGCGTTGGCAGCCGTCCTCGCCGGGTTCGTCGCGATGGCGGTCGTCGCCGCGCTCGGCCTCTGGGCCGCGGGCGCCGCCGACCTGCCCGGCGGTTTCGTGAACATCGTCGCCGCGGTCGTCGTGATGGCCGCGGGCGGTCAGATCGGTCTCTCAGGCGACGCCGGCGCACTCGCCGGCACGAACGCCGATCTCACCGCCATGCCCCTCACCGTCACCCTGGTGGGTGCACTGGTCACGGGCTTCTGTTTTCTGCTCCCACTGCGCCATCACGCCGTCGCCAGGACCCGTGACCTGCTCGCCCGCGTCGCACGCACCGTCCTGCTCTGGCTGGCCGGGCTCGCCGGTCTGTCGGCGCTCGCCCGCCACGACTTCCCCGTCTCGATCGGAGGCGGGGAGAGCCAGGACGCCATGTCCGACCTCTTCGGCGAACTGCTCGACGCGGTGGACCCCACCGTCGGATTCCGCGCCGAGCTGGGACCCACCCTGTTCTTCGGCCTGCTCTGGATCCTCGGCGTCCTCCTCATCGCCCTGCTGGTCTCGCGCGGGACCCCGCTCCCGCCCCGGCTGGTCCGCTATCACGAGTCCGTACGGCCGGTCGCCTCCGCGATGCTGCTCCTGCTCCTCGCGTACGTGCTCATGGGCCTGGTCATCGGGATCGTCGTGGCGGCGACCCGGGGGCACGCGTCCGAGACCCTCGCCGTGATCCTCCTCGGCCTGCCCAACGTCAGCTGGCTCGCCCTCGGGGTCGGCATCGGAGGGTCCTGGGAGGGCACGGTCGAGGGGCCGTTCGGGCTGCCGATGCCCCCGATCCTCGACGCGGTGCTGCGCACGGACACCGGCAACCTCTCCACCGTGGACCTGTCGTCCCTCGCCTCGTACGACTCCCGGGCCTGGTGGATGCTGCCGATCGCGGCGGTCCTCGTCCTGGCCGTGGCGTTCGTGGCCGCCGTCCGCTCGCCGTCCCGCACACGGCTCTGGCAGCACGCGGTCCACCTGGGCGTCGCCTTCGCCCTGACGATGCTGGTGGTCGCCCCGATCACCCACGTGGAAGCGCGCTTCGGGCTCTCCATCCTCGGCATCGGCGAACTGGAATCCCTCGGCGGTCAGGTCGTGCTGAGTCCGCACGTCTGGAGGACGGCGGGCTTCGCCCTGCTCTGGGGGCTCGTCGCCGGCTTCCTCGGCGGGCTGCTCGCTTCGCGCGTCCACCGCCGCGGCGAGGTGGACACCCCCGAGCGGCAGCGCCCGAAGGGCTGAGGGCGACCCGCGTCACGCGAGTAGGCCGCTCGGTGGTACGAGGCGAGTCAGCGGTACGAGGCGAGTCAGCGGTACGAGGCGACGAGGCGCGCCAGATGGCGTCCCGCGACCTCCAGCGGCACCGCGCTGCGGGCGGTCTGCGCCGCCAGTTCGGCGCCCTCCAGGGTGGCGACCACCGTGTGTGCCAGCTCCTCGGCGTCCGTCGCGGCGAACCCCGCCGCGGCCAGCTTCCCCGCGACCACCGTCCGCCACCTCGCGAACGCCTCGGCGGCCGCCTGCTGGATGTCGGGGGCCGTGGTCGCCGTGCCCACGACGGCGGAGGTGACCGGGCACCCGTCGAGCCAGTCGGACTCCCGCAGCCCCTGTGCGAGGGCTGCGGTGAGCGCGACGAGGGCCTTCTCCGGCTCGGGCTCGGCTTCGAGCGCCTCACGCAGGAAGTCGCTGAACTCCTCGTCGCCGAGCCGCACGGCGGCAGTGCCGAGCTCCTGCTTCCCGCCGGGGAAGAAGTGGTACAGCGATCCGAGCGTCGCCCCGGCCTCGCGCGAGATCTGCTTGATGCCGGTGCCCTCGTAGCCCTGGCGCTGCATCAGGCGTGATGCCGTCCGCACGATCCGCTCGCGCGTTCCGGCGGTCTCGGGATCGTAGGCAGTCGTCGTCTTCACCCCGTCACCGTACCGAACTTGAACGATCGCTCTAGCCACCGTGCTACGGTCCTCCCTAGTTAGAGCGTTCGTTCTAGAGCGCTCCGGGGAAGGGGAACATCCATGAGTACGTCCGCTGTGAACACCCAGTCCGTGACGGTCATCGGGCTCGGCCCGATGGGCCGGGCGATGGCAGGTGCCTATCTGGACGCCGGCTACCGCGTCACCGTCTGGAACCGCACCGCCGCCCGAGCCGACGACCTGGTCGCCCGGGGCGCGGTGCGCGCCGCCACCGTCGAGGAGGCGCTGACGGCCAACAGGGTGGTGGTGCTGAGCCTGACCGACTACGCCGCCATGTACGCCATCCTGGAGCCGGCCGCCTCGGCGCTGGAGGGCCGCGTCCTGGTCAACCTCAGCTCGGACACCCCCGACCGGGCCCGCGAGGGTGCCGCATGGGCGGCACGGCACGGGGCCCGCCATCTCACCGGCGGAGTCCAGACGCCGCCTTCCGGCATCGGCTCGACGGAGTTCGACACCTACTACAGCGGGCCCCGGGACCTCTTCGACGCGTGCGAGGCCACGCTGAAGGTGATCACCGGTACGGACTACCGGGGTGAGGACCCCGGGCTGGCCGCGCTCTACTACCAGCTCCAGATGGATCTCTTCTGGAACGCCCTGACCGCCTGGCTGCACACCGTCGCGCTGGCGGAGGCGCACGGCATCAGCGCCGCCGAGATCAGGCCGTACGCGGCCGGGACGCTGGGCGGGATGAGCCGGTTCCTGGACTTCTACACACCCAGGATCGAGGCGGGGCAGCACGGCGGAGACGTGGAGCGGGTCTCCATGGCCGTGGCCAGCATGGACCACGTCGTGCACACGACGCGAGCTGCCGGCGTGGACCCGGCACTGCCCGCCGCGACGCTGGAGGCGTTCCGGCGGGCGGCGGCCGAGGGGTACGGGGACGACAGCCTGACCCGGCTGATCGAGGTGTTCGGAAAGGGCGCGACGGCGGAGAAGCCCCGGAGTTGAACGGAGGGAGGGGCGGGCGGAGGCGGACGTCGGCGCGCGTCCCGGCGTCGGGTCAGTGCCAGGTCGGGGGCGGAGTCCGGAAGACCGGACGGGCCCAGGCAGGGGGTTCGGGGGGCGGTGACGGGGGCTCGGGACCGAGCGGGCCGGCGCCGCCGCCCGGGCCGGGTCCGCCCCGCTCCAGGGCCGCCCGCAGCGCCGCGACGAACTCCAGGCACGTCCCGTAGCGCTCCTCCGGAGTCTTGGCCAGCGCCTTGGCCAGGACCTCGTCCGCCGCCTCCGGAAGCTCCGGACGTTCGGCGGACGGCGGGGGCGGGGGATCGTACTGGTGGGCCCAGAGCAGCGCCATGTCGTCGTCGCGGCGGAACGGCGGCATGCCGGTGAGCGTCTCCTGGACCACGCACGCCAGGCTGTACACGTCGCAGCGGCCGTCCACCGGTTTCCCCGAGATCTGTTCGGGCGCCACGTAGTCGAGCGTTCCGACGAACTGGCCGACCGTCGTCAGACCGGTCAGCGACAGCGACTTCTTCGTCAGTCCGAAGTCCGTGAGGTACACGTGCTCCGGATGGTCGCGGTCGGTGCCCTCGGCGACCAGGATGTTGCCCGGCTTCACGTCCCGGTGGACCAGGTCGTGGGCGTGCGCCGCGTCCAGGGCGGACGCCACCTGGACGGCGATCCGGCCCGCCGTCACCGGCTCCAGCGGCCCCTCGCGGTCGAGGAGCGCCCGCAGGTCCCGCCCGGCGACGTACCGCATCGCGATGTACAGCACGCCCTCCGTCTCGCCGGCCTCGAAGACCGGCACGATGTGCGGATGGTCGATCGCGGCCGCCACCCGCGACTCGTGGGCGAACCGCTTGCGGAAGGTGTCGTTGCGGGCCAGCTCGGGGGCCAGCAGCTTCAGCGCGACGGTCCGGTCCAGCCGCAGGTCGCGTGCCCGGTACACGACCGCCATCCCGCCACGGCCGATCTCGGCCTCGACCGCGTAGCCCGCGATCTGCTTGCCGACCAGTCCCGACTCCCGGCCGGCGGGCAGATCCGCGTTACGGGCCGCGCCGGCCATCAGCGCTCACCCTGCTGGTCAGCCCGGTTCACGATCCGGGTGGGCGGCGGTCCCGCCGGGGGCTCCGACGGACCGTCGCCCTCGTCGAGTCGGGGCACCACCCGCGTCGGCTCGTGCCCGGCCTCCGCCACCCCGCCCTCGGGCGGGGTCGCGGCCGCCGAGGGGGCAGCCGAGGCCGCGTACGTACTCAGCGCCGAACCGTCGCAGTAGACCCAGCGCTCGTGTTCCGCGTCGAAGAGCCAGAGCGACTCCCCGTCGACCACCATCCCCACCCGCAGTCCGTGCGTACGCCGCCCGAAGGTGTCCCCGTCCGCCCCGCCCGCCGCCAGCTCCTCCGCCGCGCGCCGGTAGCGGCCGAGCGACTCCTCCGCCCGGGCGATCAGCGGCCGGGGGTCGGCGGTCCTGGCGAGCTGCTGTCGGGCCTCGGGCGGATCCACCGGTACGGCGACGAGGAGGCGCGCGTCGACCCAGGCGGTCCACCCGTTGGAGCACAGGATCTGGCCCCAGTCCCCGACACGGTCCGTGAGCTGCACCGGCAGGAACGCGTCGAGCGGCACGGTCGGCAGGCCCGGGTCGGGGGTCTCCCAGGTAGGAAGACCGTCGCGCGGTACGACATGGGTCGGACGGAAGTCCGGAATGTCGTCCGGTACCGGGGGAGTGACCGGGATGCCCATGGGCGGCCTGCCTTCACTGTTCCGGATATTGGATATCGGATCCTGGATATCTGATCCTGGATCCAGGACCGTGGATCCTGGATCCGGAATCCGATGTCGGGTCGGGGGAATCGGCTACTTCCGCATGATCACCGGCTCCTGCCGCCGCAGCAGCCGCGCCACGAGGAACCCGAGGACGACACAGAGCACGACCAGCATCCCCATGTCGAAGAGCCAGGCGCTCGCGGTGTGCTCCATGAGCGGATCCGCCGTCTTGTCGCTCGGTGCGATCTTCCCGATGTCGATGGTCGCCCCCATCGCGGCGAACGCCCACCGCGACGGCACCAGCCACGCCAGCTGTTCGAGTACCGGCGTGCCCGTGACGGTCAGCAGCGCCCCGCAGAACACCACCTGCACGATGGCGAGGAGGACGAGCAGTGGCATCGTCACCTCCTCCTTGCGCACGAGGGCGGAGACGAACAGCCCGAGCATCATCGCCGTGAACGACAGCAGCGCGACCGCCAGCGTGATCTCCACGAGAGGCGGCATGAGCACGCCCTTGCCGTCCGGGACGTTCAGCGGCACCCCGATCAGCGCGACCAGCGTGAGGACCACGGCCTGGACGACGGTGATCAGCCCCAGGACGACGACCTTCGACATGAGGTACGCGGAACGGCTCAGGCCGACGGCTCTCTCGCGTCGGTAGATCGTGCGTTCCTTCACCAGCTCCCGTACCGCGTTCGCGGCCCCCGTGAGCACGCCGCCGACACAGAGGATCAGCAGCACGTTCAGCGTCGACTCGGGGTTGAGGCTGCCCTCCGACAGCGCCCGGGCCATCGCGCCCATCACGAACGGCAGCGCGATCATGATGGCGATGAAGGTCCGGTCGGCCGAGAGCGCCGCGGCGTAACGCCGGACGAGGGTGCGCAGCTGAGATCCCCAGCTCTGCGCCTTCCGCGGCGGACCGGGCTCCGGCGCGCCCTCCTCGGGCGCCAGCCCCGGCCGCTGCATCGCGTCGGCGATGTACCGGCGGTGGTGCCGCGACGCGCGGTACTGCTCCGCCCAGTCGCGGCGCCGGTCGGTCTCGAAGGCCTCGAACGCCTCCGGCCACTGGGTGAAGCCGAAGAAGTCCAACGACTCGTCCGGAGGCCCGTAGTAGGCCACGCGGCCGCCGGGCGCGAGCACGAGCAGCCGGTCGCAGACGTCCAGGCTCAGCACACTGTGCGTGACGACGATGACCGTACGGCCGTCGTCCGCGAGCCCGCGGAGCATGTGCATCACCGAGCGGTCCATGCCCGGGTCGAGCCCCGAGGTCGGCTCGTCCAGGAAGAGCAGCGACGGTTTGGTGAGCAGTTCGAGCGCGACGCTGACCCTCTTGCGCTGGCCGCCCGAGAGGCTGTGGATGGGCTGATCGGCCCGCTCGACGAGGCCGAGCTCGCCGATCACCTCGTCGACCCGGGCCCGGCGCTCGTCGGCGGCGGTGTCCTCGGGGAAGCGCAGCTCGGAGGCGTAGGTCAGGGCCCGCTTCACGGTGAGCTGGAGGTGGAGGATGTCGTCCTGCGGTACGAGACCGATGCGCTGGCGCAGCTCCGCGTAGTCCCGGTAGAGGTCCCGGCCGTCGTAGAGCACCGTGCCGTGGTCGGCGGGGCGCTGGCCCGTCAGGGCGCCGAGCAGCGTCGACTTGCCCGCCCCGGACGGCCCGACCACCGCGAGCAGACACTTCTCCCCGACCGGGAACGACACGTCCTCCAGGAGGGTCTTGCGCCCCTGGTCGACCGTGACGGCCAGATCCTGCACGTCGAGGGAGACCTCGCCGGTGTCGGTGAACTCGACGAGCTGCCCTCCGATGAGGCAGAACGCGGAGTGTCCGACGCCGACGATGTCGTCCGGGGTGACACGGGCCTCGGCGACGGGACGGCCGTTGAGGAAGGTGCCGTTGTGACTGCCGAGGTCCTGGATCCAGTACGTCCCGTCGCCGCGCGCCTTCAGTTCGGCGTGGTGCCGCGAGACGACGAGGTCGTCGACGACGAGGTCGTTGTCGGGCGCGCGCCCGATCCGCACGGTGCGCGTCGGCAGCGGCCGCACGGACGTGGGCTGCCGGAAGGTGCCGGTCGCGGCCGGATGCGAGACGGAGGAGGGTCGGGGCGGGGTCCGCGGCGGCGCGGGGGCCGGGGGCTCCGGGCTGGGTACGGGAGGGGGCGAGGGAGGCGTCTCCGGGCCCGGTACGGGTGTGGGCACCGGTGTCACGGGCCCGGGCTCCCGCGCCGGAGCCTCACGAGACCCGGCGGATGGGGCTTCCGTCGAGGGGGGCTCCGCCGCACGGGGCTCGGCGGAGGGCGCCGCCGCTGATGCAGCCGCCGCTGAAGCCGCCTCCGCCGACGGGGCCCGCGCGGCAGGCGCCGCGGGCTCGGGATCAGGCGGCGCGGGCGCAAACGCCTCGCGCTCCGCGCGCACGGGCGTCGGCCCGGGGTTCCGGGGCTCTGCCCGTAGGGGCGCGGCCGCCGGTTCCTGGGGCTCTGCCCGTACGGGTGTCGCCGCCGGTTCCTCGGGCTCTTCACGTACGGGCGTCGGCGCCGGTTCCTGGGGCTCGGGCGCGGTGCCTGCCGGCGCCTGCGCCGGCGCCTCGGGTCTGGGTGGGGCCGCACGTGCGGCCGTCCCGGAGAGGACGGCCCGTGGACCGTCTCCCGGGTGCCCGAACCGTATGACCGTTCCCGGACCGACCTCGCGCACGGCGATGCGGTGGCTGTCCGCGAACGTGCCGTTCGTACTGCCCTCGTCCGCCAGCGTCCAATGGTCGCCCACGGCCCGAAGGACCGCGTGGTGCCAGGACGCCCGGTCGTCGTCGAGGACGATGTCACTGGTGGGGTCGCGCCCGATGCGGTAGACCCGGCTCGGACTCATCACGGTCGCGTCCCCTGCGATCTCGAGGACGAGCTCGGGTGCGGCGGGCGCGACGGGCCGCTCTCCCATGCGTGAATTTTATCTTCCGGGGCAGATCCGTGCCTGCGAGAGCCGCCGGTATCGTGGGCGCCTCCACCGCGACCGAAGGAGCTCACCCCGTGCCGAAGGGTGTCACCAAGCGCCGTCCCCGGACGCGGGCGGCCCTGCTGAAGGCCGCGTTGGAGACCTTCGCCGAGCACGGCTTCCACGCCACCTCGATCGAGCAGATCTGCGACCGCGCCGGCTACACCCGGGGCGCGTACTACTCGAACTTCGCCAGCAAGGAAGAGCTCTTCCTCGCCCTCTTCGACGAGCACAGCGAGCGGACCGTACGACGCCTCGCGGAGGCCGTCGACGGCCTCGCAGACGAGGAGTACACCCTGGAGCGGCTCGCCGAACTCGCCTCCCGTATCGAGCCTGACGAGCGCGACTGGTACCTCGTCACCACCGAGTTCACCCTGCACGCCATCCGGGACCGGCAGGCGGCCTGGGTGCTCGCCCAGCACGACGCCCGGCTGCGGGCCGAGATCGCCCGGGGCCTGACGACCGTACTGCGCAGGGCGGGACGCGAACTGACCGTGGACGCGGACCGGTTCGCCCGGATGCTGATCGCCCTGCGCGAGGGCGGACTCGCGCAGAGCTACGTGGAACCGGAGGAGTTGCCGCCAGGAACTCTGGAACGGGACTTCCTGGCGCCGCTGTTGGAGGCTTCGACGCGGGAGACGGACACCCGGGCGCAGGGCTGAGTCCGAAAACCCGTGGCGCGGGTCAGCCGAAAACCCGTGGCGCGGGTCAGTCGAAGAGGTCGGGGTCCGACGCGGTGATCTGGTCCCAGAGCGGGCGGGCCTGGAACCAGCCGGCCAGCGGGGTGCCGACCTGGCCCCGGGTGATCAGCGCCGTCTCGCGGTCGATCAGCTGCGGTGTACCCGCGGCCATCGCCAACAGCTGTGCCTGGCACGAGCGTTCCATGGTGATGAACCACCAGACGGCCTCGGCGACGGAGTGGCCCACCGTGAGCAGTCCGTGGTTCTTGAGGATGACCGCCTTGTGTCCGGCGAGTGCCTTCGCGACCCGCTCGCCCTCGTCCAGCTCGTTGACCACGCCGCGGTAGTCGTCGTAGACGCCGTGGTCCTCGAAGAAGGCGCACGCGTCCTGTGTGATCGGATCCAGCGGAATGCCGAGGCTGGAGAACGCCTTGCCGTGCAACGAGTGCGAGTGCGCGGCGGCGACCGCGTCGGGGCGGGCCGCGTGGACCTGGGAGTGGATGACGAACGCGGCGCGGTTCACAGGGCGGTTGCCGGAGAGCAGAGTGCCGTCGTGCCCCACGAGGATCAGGTCGGAGGCCTTGATCTGGCTGAAGCTCATGCCGAAGGGGTTCACCCAGAAGGCGTCGAGCTGCTCGGGATCACGGACGGTGATGTGCCCGGCGACCCCCTCGGAGAACCCGAACCTGCCGAAGAGCCGGAACCCGGCGGCGAGTTGTTCCTTCCGGTACCGGCGCTCCTCCTCGACGGTGCCGAAGGTGGGCGGCAGGGGGAGCGTGACCCCGTCGGGCAGCGGGCCCACGGCGGCGGCCAGGGCGGGCGGGAGAGTGCTCACGGGGGTGCTCCTCACGGTGGCGGGACGTGCTGCCGCCAAAAGATACAGAGGTGTATCCGATTCGCCAATGGTTGCGGCGCGAGGGCGTCGATCGCTACGGTCGAGCCAGAAAGCGCTTACTTCCTCCAGGGAGCCCATCTCGTGCCGATCGCGGACGTCCTGATCTACACCCGCACCGCGGGCTACCGGCACGACTCGATCCCGGCGGGCGCGAAGGCGCTGGCGGAGCTCGCGGGCGCGGCGGGGTACGAGGCCGAGGTGACCGAGGATCCGGCCGCCTTCACACCGGAGCGGCTCGGACGTTGCGCTGCTGTGGTCTTCCTGTCGACGACCGGAACCGTCCTCGACGCGCCCGGCCGGGCGGCCTTCGAGGCGTACGTCAGGGGAGGCGGAGGCTTCCTCGCGATCCACGCGGCTGCGAACGCCGAGCCCGACTGGCCCTTCTACGGGGAACTGCTGGGCACACGCTTCGACGGCCACCCGGAGATCCAGCCGGGCGTGGTGTGTGTGGAGGCCTCCGACCACCCCGGAACGGTCGCGCTGCCGGGTCGCTGGGCGTGGACGGACGAGTGGTACAACTTCACGTCGAACCCCCGGGACGCCGGCGTACGCGTCCTGGCCCGCGCGGACGAGGCGACGTACCGGGGCGGGACCCTGGGCGCGGACCACCCTCTGGTGTGGTGCCGCGAGGCCGGCGCCGGCCGGGTCGTCTTCACGGCGCTGGGGCACCCGGTGGAGGCGTACGAGGACGGGACGTTCCGGGACCATCTGGCCGGGGCGCTCCGCTGGGTGTCCGGCGGGCACCGCTCCCTGGAGCCCTGACGTACCGGACACCCCGGGCCGTCACCCCCGTGCCCCCTCCCCGATTGCGATCGACGGCCGGGCGCGGGAGGGTTCCTGTTGGACGGACGGGCAGGAGGAGACCCATGGCCATCGCCACCGTGAATCCCGCGACGGGCGAGACACTGCGCACGTACGACGCGCACGGGCACGACGAGATCGAGCGGCGGATCGACGCCGCGCACGAGACCTTCCGGCAGTACCGCACCACCTCCTTCGCCGAACGCGCCCGCCTCATGCGCCGTGCCGCCGACCTCCTCGACGAGGACGCCGAGGACGTCGCCCGCACGATGACCACCGAGATGGGCAAGACGATCACGTCCGCGCGCGCCGAGGCCGCCAAGTGCGCCAAGGCCATGCGCTGGTACGCCGACCACGCCGAGGCGCTGCTCGCCGACGAACACCCGGCCCCGGGCGACGTCCGGGACTCGGGTGCCGACACCGCCCGGGTCCACTACCGACCCCTCGGCACGGTCCTCGCCGTGATGCCCTGGAACTTCCCCCTCTGGCAGGTCATCCGGTTCGCCGCACCCGCCCTCATGGCGGGCAACACCGGCCTCCTGAAGCACGCCTCCAACGTGCCCAGGACCGCGCTCTACCTCGGCGACCTCTTCCGCCGTGCAGGCTTCCCCGAGGGCTGTTTCCAGACCCTCCTCATCGGCTCGGGCGCCGTCGAGTCCGTCCTGCGCGACCGCCGGGTCGTCGCCGCCACCCTCACCGGCAGCGAGCCCGCGGGGCGCTCGGTGGCGGCGATCGCGGGCGACGAGGTGAAGAAGACGGTCCTGGAACTGGGCGGAAGCGACCCGTACATCGTGATGCCCTCGGCGGACGTGCCGCGCGCCGTCAAGACCGCCGTCACAGCCCGCGTCCAGAACAACGGCCAGTCCTGCATCGCGGCCAAGCGCTTCATCGTCCACGGCGACGTCTACGACGACTTCGCCGAACGCTTCACGGCCGCCATGACCGCGCTCACCGTCGGCGACCCCCTCGACGAGTCCACCGACGTCGGCCCGATCGCCACCGAGCAGGGCCGCGCCGACCTGGAGGAGCTCGTCGACGACGCGGTACGGAAGGGTGCGACGGTCCTCTGCGGCGGCTCGCGTCCCGAGGAGTTCCCGCGCGGCTGGTTCTACCGCCCGACCGTGCTGACCGACATCACCCCCGAGATGCGCATCCACCAGGAGGAGACCTTCGGCCCGGTCGCCACGCTCTACCCGGTGAGCGACATCGAAGAGGCCGTGGCCGTCGCCAACAATTCGCCGTTCGGACTCAGTTCGAACGTGTGGACCCGGAACGACGCCGACATCGACTTCTTCGTACGGGACCTGGAGGCGGGTGGCGTCTTCGTCAACGGAATGACCGCCTCCCACCCGGCGCTTCCGTTCGGCGGGGTGAAGCGCTCCGGCTACGGCCGCGAGCTCTCCGGCCACGGCATCCGCGAGTTCTGCAACGCGACCACGGTCTGGCAGCGCTCCTGACGCCCTCCCGACGGGTGCCGGGACCGGCTCCGGCGGTCTACCGGTCCCGTGTCCACTCCAGCAGCCGGTCCGCGGACCAGGTGTTGATCACACGCTCCGCCGGCACCCCGCACTCCTCCGCCCGCGCGCACCCGAAGATCTGCCACTCCAGCTGACCCGGCGCGTGGGCGTCCGTGTCCACCGCGAACCAGACGCCCGCCGCCACCGCCTGCCGCAGCAGCCGACGCGGCGGATCGAGACGCTCCGGGCGGCTGTTGATCTCCACCGCCGTCCCCGACTCGACGCAGGCCGCGAAGACCCGCTCCGCGTCGAAGACCGACTCGGGCCGCAGCCGGCCCCCGCTGACCAGCCGCCCGGTGCAGTGCCCGAGGACGTCCATCAGCGGATTGCGTACCGCCCTCTCCATCCGCCGCGTCATCGCCGGCGCGTCCATCCGCAGCTTGGAGTGCACCGAGCCGACCACCACGTCCAGCCGGTCGAGCAGCTCCGGCTCCTGGTCGAGCGAACCGTCCTCCAGGATGTCGCACTCGATCCCGGTCAGCAGACGGAACGGCGCCCACTCCTCGTTCAACCGCTCCACCACGTCCAGTTGCTCCCGCAGCCGCTCGGGCGAGAGACCGCGGGCCACCTTCAGGCTGGGGGAGTGGTCGGTCAGGACCGCCCACTCGTGACCGATCCGCGCCGCCGTACGGCCCATGTCCTCGATCGGGCTGCCGCCGTCCGACCACTCCGAGTGCAGATGGCAGTCGCCCTTCAGCGCGGCCCTCAGGGCCTCGCCGCCGACGGCCTCCGGCACGGGGATCTCGGCCTCGAGCCGCTCCAGGTACTCCGGGATACGCCCTTCCAGCGCCTCCCTGACCACCGCCGCCGTCTTGGGCCCGATGCCCTTGACCGACTCCAGCGTCCCCGCCGCGACGCGACGGCGCGCCTCGTCGTCCCCCATGGCCGTGACGGCGGCGGACGCGGTACGGAACGCCCGTACGCGGTACGTCGGCGCCTGCGAGCGCTCCAGCAGGAAGGCGATCCGGTCCAGCGCCGCCACGGGGTCCATCGCCGCTCCTCACCCACACTCAGGCCGACGGCCCGGGCGCGACCTCCGCGTGCACCGGGCCGATCTCGCACCACACCGCCTTGCCCTCGCCACGCGGCTCCACACCCCACCGCGACGCGAGGGCGTCGAGCAGCATCAGGCCTCGCCCCGAGGTCGCCGCCTCGCCCGGGGTACGCCTGCGAGGCCAGGCGCTCGACCGGTCCTGCACCGACAGCCGTACCCGGCGGACCGGTTCCGGCAGCACCTCCAGCGTGAGCACCGCGCCGCCCTCGGTGTGCAGCAGCACGTTGACGAGCAGCTCGCCTGTCAACAGCTCGGCGTCGTCGGCCAGTTCGGCCATGTTCCAGTCCCGCAGCGCCTGCCCCACCGCCGCCCGCGCGTCCGAGAGGCCCTGGGGATCCGCCTGGTGGATGTACTGGTGGATGCGCGGCGCCCGAGGCGTGCCGGGGTCCGGGCTGCGCCGCAGCACGAGCAGCGCCACGTCGTCGCCCGCGCCCCACCGCTCCCACAGCTGCTCCGACAGATGGTCCGCGAGCGCCTCCGCCTGCGGCGGTCCGCTGCTCACCGCCGCCGACAGCGCGTCGAGCCCGGACTGGATGTCCGAGCCCGGCTGTTCGACGAGACCGTCCGTACACAGCACCAGCGTCTCGCCGGGCACGAGGTCGAGCCGGGTCTCGGGGAACTCCTCCTCCCCGAACACGGTCGCAAGGCCCAGCGGCAGCCCGCCCCGGAGCTTGGGCTGCCCGACCCTGCCGTCGGTGTGCCGGATCAGCGGCCCCAGATGGCCGGCGCGCACCGCGCGCACGGTCCCGGTGCCCAGGTCGACCTGGGCGTACGTGCAGGTCGCGAACCGGTTGGTGTCCAGTTCGGCGAGGAAGCGGGAGGCCCGCGCGAGTACGGTCGAGGGCGCATGGCCCTCACCCGCGTACGCCCGCAGCGCGATGCGCAACTGGCCCATGATCGCCGCCGCGTGCGTGTCGTGGCCCTGGACGTCCCCCACGACGATCCCGACCCGGCTGCGGGGCAGCGCGATCACGTCGTACCAGTCACCGCCGACCTGCCGCCCGCTCCAGGCCGCGTGGTAGCGGACCGCGATCTCGCCGCCGGAGATCGCCGGGATGCGCCGCGGCAGCATCGTCTCCTGCAGCCCGGTCGCCAGCTCCCGCTCCTCGTCGAACAGGATGGCGCGCTGCAGCGACTGCGCGACGATCGCGGCGAGCCCCAGCAGCAGATTGCGTTCGTCCGCGTTGAACGCCGAGCGGCGCCGGTAGAACAGCGCCATCCCGCCGAGCGAACGCGCCTGCGCGACGAGCGGCAGATAGCAGGCGGACTTGAACCTCAGCCGTTCGACGTACGGCTCGAGTACGGGGAAGTCACGTCCGATGGCGGGGAACGAGGGCACGAAGCGCGGCCGTCCGCTCAGCACCGTCTCGGCGAGGGGCAGTCCCCGGTCGAGGCGGCGCGAACGGAAGTCGTTCAGCGCGTCCAGGGACTCCCCGCTGAGCGCGATGATGTTGAGCGATCCGTTCTCCACCAGGCCGAGCGCGAGTCCGTCCGCGCCGAGCCGGGCGAGCCCGCCCGGCCCGGTCATGGCCGCCGTCACGTCGTCCACCGTCACGGCCCGCGACAGCGCGTGCGTGGTCCGCTCGACGATGCTCGTCTGGACCTCGCGGCGCTTCTCCAGGTCGAGGACGAACTCGGAGTGCGCGACCTCGGTGGTGGTGTCCCGGACGATCCCCACGATGCGGTGCGCCATGCCGTCGGGCGTCCGCAGGATCCGCGCCTGCACGTGCGTCCACTGGGGTGCGCCGTCTTCGTCCTCGGTCTGGAAGTGCGCGGAGTACGAGGTCTCGCCACTGGTGATCGCGTGCCGGATCACCTGGGCCAGCCGGGTCCGCTCCTCCTCGTCGAGGCGCTGGATGAGTGTGGTGGGCCGTCCGTCGAACCCGGTCGACTCCAGCCCGAAGACCAGCAGCCCGGCCTCGTCGACGTCGATGGTGCCCGTGTCGAGATCCCAGTCGAAGCTGCCGGTCCGGTTCATGGCGAGCCGCTCGGTGGGCCCGATCTCGCCACTGTGCGTGCTCCGGTCGTCATCGGTCATCCCCACCATTGTCGAACCCGCACCCCTCCGACGCCATGGCGGCGACACACCGAGTGCCGGAGTTGTGACCCGGCGAGGGAGAATGGGCCGGTGATCATCCCGTACCGCGTCCTCGGCCCGAGCCGGGCCCTGCTGCCCGACGGCCGGGAGGCCCCGCTCGGCGGCGCCAGGCTGAGGGCCCTGCTCGCGGCGTTGGCCGCAGCCGGCGGGCGGGGCGTCCGGACGGGTGAGCTGATCGAGCTGATCTGGGAGGACGATCCCCCCGGTGACGGCACCGAGGCGCTCCAGGCGCTGGTCGGGCGGCTGCGCCGGGCGCTGGGGCGGGAGGCGGTGGTCTCGCTCGCCGGCGCCTACCGGATCGCGGCGGACCCCGAGGACATCGACCTGTACGTGTTCGAACGACTGGCCGCCGAGGGGTCCGCGGCGCTGGCCGCCGGGGAGGCGGAGCGGGCGGCGCGGCTGCTCGACGACGCGCTCGGACTGTGGAACGGGCCCGCGCTCGCGGATCTGCCGGGCCGGGACGATGATCCGCTGGTCGTACGGGTGGAGCAGCGCCACACGTACGCCCGGCGGGACCGGCTCACCGCGGCCGTCGCCCTGGGCGAGGCGGACACCGCTCTCCCGTCGCTGGAGGCCCTGGCCGCCGAGTACCCCCTGGACGAGCCGCTTCAGGCGCTCCGTATCCGCGCGTTGCGGGCGGCGGGCCGGGCGGCCGAGGCGCTGGAGGCGTACGAGAAGGTCCGTGCCCTCCTCGCCGACCGCCTGGGAGTGGACCCGGGGAGCGAACTGCGCTGCCTGCACGCGGAGTTGCTCGCGGGTCAGGAGCCCGCGGGGCGCCCGCCGGCTCCCCCCGCCCGACTGACCTCCTTCGTCGGGCGCGGAGGTGAACTCGGATCTCTGATGGCCGAGCTGGGTGAGCGCAGGCTCGTCACCCTGCTCGGACCCGGTGGGGTGGGCAAGACACGGCTGGCCCTGGAAGCCGCCGGAGGCATGGTGGACCGGCAGCCGGACGGGGTACGCGTCGCCGAACTGGCCGCCGTACGCGAGGCGTCCGACGTCGCCGACGCCGTCCTCACCGCTCTCGGCGGCCGGGAGACACAGCTCTGGGGCGGGGCCGCGCGTGACACCCTCACCCGGATCGTGGAGTACGGCGCGCCGCGCCGCCTGCTGCTGCTCCTGGACAACTGCGAGCACGTGGTGGGCGCGGCGGCGCAGCTGGTGGAGCAGGTGCTGGCGCGCTGCCCGGGAGTGACGGTTCTGGCGACGAGCCGCGAACCACTCGGCGTACCGGGGGAGTTCGTGCGTGTGGTGGAGCCACTGCCGCAGGACACGGCGCTCCGGCTCCTCGCCGACCGGGGTGCGGCCGCCCGTGCGGGCTTCGCGCCGGCCGACGACCCCGAGGCGTGCGCCGAGATCTGCCGGCGCCTGGACGGGCTCCCGCTCGCGATCGAACTGGCGGCGGCCCGGCTCAGACTGCTGTCCCCGCGCCAGATCGCCGACCGCCTCGACGACCGCTTCCGGCTCCTGACGTCGGGCGCACGGACCGTCCTGCCCCGGCAGCAGACGCTCCGGGCGGTCGTCGACTGGTCCTGGGACCTCCTCACCGCACCCGAACGCGCCGTGCTGCGCCGCATGTCGGTCTTCACGGGCGGCTGCGACCTGGAGGCGGCGGAGGCGGTCTGCCCGACGACGTACGAGGGGGAAGGTCCGAAGGCCGCTCCGGCGGCCGGCGGCCCGCCCCCCGGACGGGTCGCCGCGGACACCGGTGGCGGTCCGGGCGGCGGTGGGCCTCCGGGCGGCTGTGGCCGTCCCCGCGGTGGGCCTCCGGGCGGCGGTGGGCCCGGCGCCGGTGCCGTGGGGGGTCCACGCGCTGGTGCCGACACCCCCGTGAGAGCCGAGGCGTCGTGCGGCGACGTTCTCGATCTGCTCGGTTCGCTCGTCGACAAATCGCTCGTCGTCGCCGCGCCCGGCGATGACGGGGCCATGCGCTACCGGCTCCTGGAGACGGTCGCCGAGTACGCCGGTGAGCGGCTCGACGAAGCCGGGGACCGGGGTGACGCCGAGTACCGGCACCTCGTCCACTACCGGGAGCTCGCCCGCACCGGGGACCCCGCCCTCCGGGGCCCCGGGCAGGACCTCTGGCTACGCCGTTTCGAGCGCGAGCACGACAACCTCACCGCCGCCCTGCGGACCGCTGTCGAGCACGGCGACGAGGAGGAAGCGCTCTGTCTCGTCCTCTCCCTGAGCTGGTTCTGGCAGCTCAGGGCCCGCCAGGCCGACGCCCGTGCCTGGTCCCGCGCCGCGGCCGCCCTCGGACCCGACCCGTTCGTTCCGCCCGTACGCCCCGCCGCTCCCCTCGCCGACCGCTGCACCGACACGCCGCCGCCGTGGTCCGGGGAACAGCTGTGGGAGGCGCGACGAGGGTGCGGGCTGCTCGTGCTCGCGTCCGAGGGCGGCGAAGGCGCCACCGCCCTTCAGCGGCCCGGGATCCGCGCCCGACTCGACGCCGTCGTCTCCGCCTACCGCCCCGGCCTCCGGCAGAACTGCCGGCAGCCGGGGACCATGTGGTTCTTCGCCCGCCTGATGACCGGGGAGTTCCACAGCCTCGACGAGACGCTCGGCGCGCTCCTCGCCGCCTGCCGCGCCGAGGGCCTCGACTGGGACCTCGCCTTCACCCACCTCGTGCGGGCGAAACTCCTCGGTGGCCGTCCGGACGACGCCGAGGAGGCTCTCACCCGTTTCGAGCGGCTCCAGGACGCCTGGGGCATCGCCGAATCCCTCTCCGCGCGCGGCGAGGCGTACGAGCGGTCGGGACGGCTCGCCGAGGCCGCCGCCGACTTCGAGCGGGCCTCCCTCGCCACCGCCGGCCTCGGCGCCCGTTCCCAGCTGCCCGCCTTCAAGGCCCGGCTCGCCGCGGTACGCCTGAGGATCTCCGCCGACCCCGCGGCGCGGTCCGCGGCCGAAGAGCTCCTCGTCGAAGCGGCCGGGGAGGCTTCGAACGAGCCCAGCGGCGAGCCGGTCAGCACGGCGCGTCTGCTTCTCGCCCAGCACTACGGACACACCGGACGCACCGCCCTCGCCCGCGAGCAGCTCGACCGCATCGAGGAGGAGTTCAGTGGTGACACGCCCGACCTCTTCATCGGCCTCTCCGGGGGACTGCGCGGCTGGCTCGCGTGTCTGGACGGCGCGTACGACGAGGCCGCGGCGCGGCTGACCCGTTCGGTACGGGACGTGGAGAGCCTCGCCTACCTGGTGGCCCCCTACCTCGTGGT
This sequence comes from Streptomyces sp. NPDC013317, assembly GCF_055563155.1. NCBI lineage: Bacteria > Bacillati > Actinomycetota > Actinomycetes > Kitasatosporales > Streptomycetaceae > Streptomyces > Streptomyces sp. NPDC013317. Next base: position 617,001 of record NZ_JBVHDX010000003.1, on the reverse strand, counting down.
CGGCCAGTTCACCACGGCCGCGTGGGCCAAGGCCGGACTCGGCGCGCCGGGCGCCGCCGAGGACGGTGCCCGCCTCCTGGGCGCGTACGACGCCCATGGCACGGACCTGGGAGGCGGCGGTCTCGGCCCCCTCACCCGGCAGACCGAGGCGTCGGTACGGGAGCGCGCGGAGGACGCCCTGCGCACGGTCCTCGACCCGGAGACGTACGAGCAGCGGTACGCGGAAGGCGGCGGCCTCTCCGTGAAGGAGGCCGCCGCCCTGGTCTGAGCCCGAGGCCGGTCCCGTGCCCGAGGCCGGGCCCGGGCCCGGCCCGGATGCGGTCCCGGGGCCCGGACACGAGAATGGCCGGTACCGGAAGAACTCCTAGGAGGCGGCATGAACGCTGAGTCCGACAAGACATCTCCGGGGGACAGCCCGACGCCCGACCGCCTCTTGCATGCCGGGTCGGAGGGCGAATACACGGCGGAGGACCTCGTCCTCGCCTCAGGTCGTGACGTGAATCCGAAGAGCATCGCGTGGGCGGAGCGCCGCATGGCGGAGAAGGGACGCGCATCCCTGGACGAGCTCCTGCCCTGACCCACGCCCGGAAGAATTCCCGACCGCCCTCGGTCCGGCCTCATCCCCCACCGGGCCGGGGCGGTACTCGGTCTTTCCCCCGCCACCGTCCCGGGACGGTCGTGGGGCTTCCCCATTTGTGGAACACGTTCTACCGTGGCCGCCGTCGCGCGCACGGTACCCAGGACGCCGCCACGGGAGGCCCCATGCACCTCGAGTACACGCCCGCCCAGCACCGCCTGCGCGAGGAGCTGCGTGCGTACTTCGCCGAGCTCGTGCCGGAGGACGTCCACGCGCGCTATGCCGACCCGGCGGCACAGAAGCGGTTCTACCGCGAGACCGTCCGCCGGCTCGGCACCGACGGCTGGCTCGGCGTCGGGTGGCCCGTCGAGTACGGCGGACGCGGGCTGAGCCCCATGGAGCAGTTCATCTTCTTCGACGAGGCCGCCCAGGCCGGTGTGCCGCTGCCACTGATGGCCCTGAACACCGTCGGCCCGACGATCATGCAGTTCGGCAGCGCAGAACAGAAGGCGTACTTCCTGCCGAAGATCCTCTCCGGCGAGATCGACTTCGCCATCGGCTACAGCGAGCCGGACGCCGGCACGGACCTCGCCGCCCTCAAGACGCGGGCGGTCAGGGACGGCGACGAGTACGTCGTCGACGGGCAGAAGATCTGGACGACCAACGGCGACACCGCGGACTGGGTCTGGCTCGCCGTCCGCACCGACCCGGATGCCCCCGCCCACAAGGGCATCACGATGCTCCTCGTGCCGACGAGCGACCCCGGCTACTCCTGCACCCTCATCAACACCCTCGCCTCGCACGACACCACGGCGAGCTACTACGAGAACATCCGCGTGCCCGTCTCCCGTCGCGTCGGGGAGGAGAACAAGGGCTGGCGGCTCATCACCAACCAGCTCAACCACGAGCGGGTGACCCTGGCGGCCCACGGCACGATGGCGATCCGCGCCCTCCACGACGTCCAGCGCTGGGCCGCCGACACCAAGCTCGCCGACGGCCGACGGGTCATCGACCTCGGCTGGGTCCGCCGGAGCCTCGCCCGGACGCACGCCCGGCTCGACGCGATGAAGCTCCTCAACTGGCAGATGGTGAACGCCGTCCAGCAGGGCACCCTCACCCCGCAGGACGCCTCCGCCGTCAAGGTCTACGGCTCCGAGGCCCGCCGCGACGCCTACGCCTGGCTCATGGAGGTCGTGGGCTCGGCCGGGGCCCTGAAGGAGGGCTCGGCGGGCACGGTCCTCCACGGCGAACTCGAACGGGGCTACCGCTCGGCCGTCATCTTCACCTTCGGCGGCGGCAACAACGAGATCCAGCGCGAGATCATCTCCTGGATAGGCCTCGGCATGCCCCGCGTCCGCCGCTGAGCCCGCCCGGCGCCCCGCCCGCCCGGCGCCGTGCCCGTCCGGCCGGGCTCAGCCCTCGGCGGGCGCCGTCTTCCGGGGCGTCCGTGCGGCTCGTTCCTCTGCGCCCGCCAGCAGGAAGAGGATCGGGGGCAGGGCGAGTTCGATCACCGTCAGGGCTGTCTGGAACCCGTGCGGCCGGCCGTGGACGGCGAGCGAGAGCAGGCGGCCCACCCCGCCCAGCAGGAAGACGGCGGTCAGCCACCGTACCGCCCGGGCCGGGACCGGTCGCTGCCGTGCGGCCCACAGCCAGGCCAGTCCGTAGCCGACGAAGGCCGCCCCCATGAACCGGCCCCAGCTGTCCACCGTCGCGCCGGCGGCGCCGATTCCCGGGGTCGCCGCGTTGCCGAGTGCCACATGGAGCAGGCCGATCGCGACGCAGGCCCAGCCCATCAGGTGCGCGAGTGCCCGCAGAACCTTGACCATCGTCCCCCCAAGCCGCCGAGGCGGCGTCTAGTTGACATGTGTCTACTACAGTGGAGCGCTAGTAGACGCATGTCAACTAGACTCCGTCCGTGACCCCTCGCCAGCGACTCACCCCCGCCGACCGCCGCGCCCAGCTCCTCGCCGTCGGCGCACGGCTCTTCGCCGCGCATCCGTACGGCGACGTGCTGATGGAGCAGGTCGCCGAAGAGGCGGGCGTCTCACGGGCCCTGCTCTACCGTCACTTCCCCGGCAAGCAGGAACTCTTCGCGGCCGTGTACCGGCAGGCGGCCGACCAGCTGCTCGCCCGGACGCGGTTCGACCCCGCCGACTCCCTGGTGGAGCAGCTCATCCAGGGCATGGACGTCCATCTCGACTACTTCGTGGCGAACCGCAACGCCGTCCTCGCCGCGAACCGGGTCCTCGCGGGAGACCCGGTGATCCAGACGATCATGACGAACGAGCTGGACGCGCTCCGCGCGCGGCTGCTGGCCGTTCTCCCCCTCGCGGACGAGGGGGCCCGCGAGGCCGTGTCCGGTGTCCTGAAGAGCTGGCTGGTCTTCGTCCAGGTCCTCTGCGTCGACTGGCTCACCCACGAGACCTGCACCCGCACCCAGTTGCGCGACGTGTGCATCGGCGCCGTCGTCGGTGCCCTGCGGCCGCTGCTCGCCGCGGACCCCGCGCCGGACTGGCCCCGACACGCGCACGGCGCGGAGACCTAGAGGGCCGTGCGGCCGGAAGCGCGTGCTTTTCGGATGAAAGGTGGGCGCGGGTCGCGTAAGGGCGGTGGCGGCGCGGGTAGACCGGTACTCCGAGTGCCGCCGTCTCCCACCGAGAAGAGCCCCCTACGTGCCGGTCGACGCCCCCCTCCCCGCGGATCTGCGGCAATGGGTCACGCGCCGGTTGCCCGGGCTCGCCCACGTCCTCGACGTCTCCTGGTCCCGCGGGGACTCCAGGGTCTGGCGCGTGGACTCCGGGACGGAGGCGGCGTACGTGAAGCTCAGCCCGAACCCGGAGAACTTCGCCCGCGAGGTGCGCGGCTACGACCACGCGTCCCGATCGCTCGCCGAGGGGGAGGCCCCTCGGCTCCTGGCCTGCGACCCCGCTCTGCGGGCCATCCTGAGTTCGCCGCTCCCCGGTCGGGTCGTCAGGGGCCTCCCGCTCACGGCCGGGGAGGAGACCCGCGTACACGAACTCGCCGGCCGGCTGCTCCGCAGATGGCACGACCACCCGGTGCCGAGGACGGGCCGGGAACGTACGGAGATCCTGGCCGCGGTAGCCCGGCAGGCGGACGAGGCCGCGGCCTGTCTGGAGCGCACCGCCGACCACCTCACGGCCGCCGAGCGGGCCCTCGTTCAGCGCGTGAGCGACGAGCTGCCCCGGCTGGCCGAGGACCTCCCCGTCGTCTTCCGGCACGGCGACTACTCGACCCGCAACTGGCTCTGGGACGCCCGGCGCGGCACCCACAGCCTGATCGACTTCGAGAAGTCCGACCACGGCATCGCCGTCGAGGACCTCGTGTGGCTGTGCTGCGCGGCCTGGCCGCCGCGCCCGGAGCTCGCGCCGGCCTTCTTCGGCGGATACGGACGGGGGCTCTCCGACACCGAGCGGCGGGCCCTGCCCCTCTTCACCGCGCGCCTGGGCGTCTCCTACCTCGACACGGGCGTCACCGGGCGGGACCCGAAGCTCGCCGACCGCGGCCGGACCATCCTCACGCGCATGCTCGACGTCACGGCCTGACCACAGGCCCTGGGGGCGTCCGGCGGATCATGCCGGGCTCGCGGCGTCCACAAGACACCCCCTGGGGGCGTACCCCGTCCACGCCGATGCGCAGATGACGCGGGCAGCGCAGCACCGCGCTGTGGCGGTACGGCGGCGGGTCCTCGACGGCACGCGCCCCGAAGTCCCGGCCCCGGGAGCCCGGAGCCCGCCCCGAAGCTTCGGCGACCCGCTGGAGGACGGCCCGAACCGTACCCGGCAGACTGTGGGGTTCACCGCGCGAACGGAGCCCCCATGACGGACGTACCCGACCTTCCCCAGCCGGCCGGCCCCGCCGACCCGACCGCCGACGGTGCGCCCGTCCACCCGCCGTACCCGGTGCGGACGAAGCGGCTCGGCCTGCGGCCCGTGCGCATGGACGACGTCGAGGCCGTCCACGCCCACCGCTCGCTGCCCGAGGTCGCGCGCTACCTGCCGCACGAGCCGCACACGCGGGAGGTGACCGCCGAGGTCGTGGAGCGGGTCATCGCGGGGGAGTCGCTCGCCAAGCCCGGTGACTGGCTCGACCTGGCCGTGGAGAACGAGTCCGGCCGGGTCGTGGGCGAGGTGCTGCTCCGTCGTGAGCCCGACGAACCGGACACCGGACAGGTGGGGTTCGCCTTCCACCCGGACGTGCACGGGACCGGCATCCCCTCCGAGGCCGTCGCCGCCGCGCTCGACATCGCCTTCGAACACTTCGGCTGGCACCGCGTCATGGGGATCTGCGACATCCGCAACCGGGCCTCCGCCGCGCTGATGCGCCGGATCGGCATGCGCCACGAGTCCGTCCTGCGCGACGCCACCTTCCTCAAGAACGAATGGTGCAGCGACTCGGTGTTCGCCGTCCTCGCCCACGAGTGGCGCAGGACCCCGGAGCGCTCCACCGACGAGCGAGCCGTCGACACGGCGCTCATCGCCTTCCTCTCCGCCTTCACCCGCCGCTCCGGAGAACCGGTCAGCCTCGACGCGGCCCGCGCGGTGCTCGCCCCGGACGCCGTCATCGCGTACGCGGCGGCGGACGGGAACCTCACCCGCATGGACGTCGAGGAGTTCCTGGTGCCGCGTCAGGAATATCTGAACGGACCGGAGTTGACCGACTTCGAGGAGTTCGAGGTCCAGTACTCGACCGTCGTCGCCGACGACCGGGCCCTGCGCACCTCGCTCTACCACAAGCACGGCATCCGCGGCGGCGTCCCCTTCTCGGCGTGGGGGCGCAAGCACACCGAGATCAAGCGGGCCGACGGCGAGTGGCTCATCGACTCCCTGACCTGGACCGACGACCCCGAGGTCCGCGGCTGAGACGGACCTGGTGACGGTACGGAAGCGGCGCGGCGGGGCGGCGGTCGCCGCGCCCGCCGCGGCCGCGGCGAGAACGCCGGAACCGGAGCGTTCGGCTCTCCTTCGGCTCCTCCCGGACGATCCGCCGTCGCCACCCGTAGCCTGGACGTCATGAGGCAGGACGCCGACCCCGGGCTCTTCGGTCCCGACTCCGTCACCTGGCAGCTGCACGGCGACCCGGTGATGTGGATCGCCGGCGTCCGCGCCCTGTACCTGCAGGCGCTGCACCCCGTCGCCGTACGCGGCGTCATGATCAACAGCGACTTCAGGAACGACGCCTGGGGCCGGCTGCTGCGCACCGCGGACTTCGTCGGCACGATCAGCTACGGCACCACCGATGCCGCCGAGGCCGCCGGCGCACGCGTACGGAAGATCCACCGGCTGCTCGGGGTCGACGACCCCGAGCTCCTCCTCTGGGTGCACTGCGCCGAGGTCGACTCGTACCTGTCGGTCGTACGCCGCTCAGGCATCCCCCTCACCGACGCCCAGGCCGACCGCTACATCGACGAACACCGCGTCTCCGCCCGGCTCGTCGGACTCGACCCGCGTACCGTCCCCGCCACCGCCGGCGAACTCGCCTCCTACTTCGAGGACGCCCGGCCACAGCTCGCGGCGGGCGAGGACGCCCGCACGGTGGACGCCTTCCTGCGCCGCCCACCCGTCGGATCCGCCCTCGTCCCGGCGCGCGAGATCATCTGGCGGCGCGTGGCAGCACTCGCGTACGACTCCCTGCCCCACTACGCCCATGAGCTCTACGGCAGGGCCGCGCCGCCTGCCGACACCGTCACGTACCGGCTCACCGCCACGGCCAATCTGCTGCGCTCCGTCCCGGCCGGGCTCCGCTGGCGGCTGCCGCCAGGTCACATCTTGAAAGCGATGGCACGGCTGGGCCCCGAAGCGCGCCCCGCGCCGTACACACTCAGGCACAAGGCGGCCATACTGGACCCGCCGGGGAGGGCGCGGAACATCAACGGGGGCGACAGCACGCGATGGCGGACACCAGGCTGATCCAGGGCCGGTACCGGCTGCACGACGTGATCGGGCGGGGCGGTATGGGCGAGGTGTGGCGTGCCACCGACGAGTCGCTCGGCCGCAGGGTCGCGGTCAAGTGCCTCAAGCCGCTGGGGCCGCAACGGGATCCGGCCTTCATGACGGTGCTGCGCGAACGGTTCCGGCGGGAGGCCCGGGTCGCCGCCTCCCTCCAGCACCGCGGTGTCACCGTCGTCCATGACTTCGGCGAGTACGACGGCGTGCTCTTCCTCGTCATGGAGCTGCTGGAGGGACACAACCTCAGCCAGCTCCTGGAGGAGAACAAGCAGCACCCGCTGCCGGTCCACGACGTCGTGGACATCGCGGAACAGGTCGCCGAGGCCCTCGCCTACACGCACCGCCAGGGCATCGTCCACCGCGACCTCAAGCCCGCCAACATCATGCGACTCGGCGACGGCGCCGTGAAGATCTGTGACTTCGGGATAGCGCGCCTGGGCGCCGACATCGGCTTCACCTCCAAGCTCACCGGCACGGGCATCGCCATGGGCACACCGCACTACATGTCGCCGGAGCAGATCAGCGGCGGCGAGATCGACCACCGCAGCGACCTGTACTCGCTCGGGTGCGTGCTGTACGAGATCGCCACCGGCGCCCCGCCCTTCGACCTGGAGGACGCCTGGGCCATCCTCGTCGGCCATCGCGACACCCCGCCCGAACCGCTGCGGACGCACCGCGCGGAGCTTCCCGACTACCTGGACCGGATCGTCCTCGACCTGCTCGCGAAGACGCCGGACGGGCGGCCCACGGACGCGAGCGACCTGCGCCGCAGGATCGTCACCGCCCGCACGGGCCCGGGACCGGTGTCCGCGTACGGCCCGGTGCCGGGGCTCGGTCCGGCGTACGCCGGGACGCGCGACCGGGAGCCGGCATCCCGCCCGCTTCCCTCCTGGGCCAGGGGGATGACCACCGGACTCCGCGTCACCACCGTGTCCCTCGCGCTGCGCACCCTGGCGTCCGACCCGGCCGCCGAGCTCACGGGGGAGTGGACGACCGCGTCGCCCGTGCCGCCCCGGCGGACCGCCGAACGCGCCGAACGGCCCGCTCCGGCGCCGGAACTCCTCGCCGTGCTCGCCAGCCGGCACAAGGCGGGGCTCAGCCTCGGCAGGCTCGGCCGCTGGCGCGAGGCGGAGGACGTGCACCGGTCCGTCGTCGAGGACCGCCGCCGCGCCCTCGGACCCGACCACCCCGACACGCTCACCAGCGGGTACGAACTCGGGTTCACGCTCAGCAGGCTCGCCCGGCCGTCCGACGCCCTGCGCGAGTTCGGTCGGGTGGCCGAGGCGCGCGAGCGGGTCCTCGGCGTGGACCACCCCGACACCCTGGCCGCGCGCCAGGAGACGGCGTACGTCCTGGGCCGCCTCGGGCGCCATGCCGAGGCGCACGAGGTCTACGCGGGAGTGCTCGCCTCGCGTGAGCGCACCATGGGCCCGGAGCACCCCGACACCCTGCGCTGCCGCCACAACCTGGCGTTCAACCTGGGCCGGCTGGGGCGGCTCGACGAGTCGTACCGGATGGCGGCGGAGGTGGCCGAGGCGCGTGCCCGGCTGCTCGGGGACGACCACCCCGACACGCTGGTGACGCGGTACGAAGTGGCGTACAACCTGGGCCGGTTGGGGCGCTGGGCGGAGGCGCTCTCCACCTACCGCGAGGTCGCCGCGGCGCGGGGCGCCGTCCTCGGCCCGGACCACGGCGACACCCTCGCCGCCCGCTACGAGGTCGGCATCTGTCTGGGCCGCCTCGGCCGGAGCGCCGAGGCCCTCGACGTCTACCGCGCCCTCGTCGACGCCCGCACGCGTGTCCTCGGCCCCGAGGACCCCGAGACGCTGCGCGCCCGTCACGGCCTCGGCGTCAACCTCGGCCGTCTCTCCCGGTGGGAGGAGGCCGTGGAGGAGGCCCGCGACGTGTGGTCGATCCGCGAGCGGGTCCTCGGCGAGGACCACCCGGACACACTCGTCAGCCGTCGCGAGATCGCCGTGGGCCTCGGCTGGCTCGCACGCTGGGAGGACGCGCTCGCGGTCTACCACCACGTCGCCCGGGCACGCGCGCGTGCGCTCGGAGACGACCACCCGGACACCCTCGCCAGCCGCCACGACGAGGCCGACTGCCTCGAACGGCTCGGCCGCCACACGGAGGCCGTCGAGCTCTACCGCAGGGTCGCCACCCCGCAGGACACCGACGGCCCCCAGGCCGCCCGGGAGCACACGCCCTAACTCCCCCGTTTCGTGCCGGCCCCGCCGCCGGCGGCGGCGCGTCCGGCCCATCCGCGCACGCGGGGTTCCGCGGGGCGATCTTCGCGTGTTAGCAAGAGACATGACCGCACAGCGCTCGTACGACGCCGTCATCGTCGGTGGTGGCCACAACGGACTGGTCGCCGCCGCCTACCTGGCCCGCGCCGGACGTACCGTCCTCGTCCTGGAACGCCTCGGCTCCACCGGTGGAGCCGCCGTCTCCACCCGGCCCTTCGCGGGGGTCGACGCCCGGCTCTCCCGGTACTCGTACCTCGTCTCCCTGCTGCCGCCGAAGATCGTGCGTGAGCTGGGCCTGCGGTTCGCGGTGCGGAAACGGTCCATCTCCTCGTACACCCCGAAGGGCGACGGCGGCCTGCTCGTCGGCGGCGGCGAGGCGCGCACCCGTGCCTCCTTCGCCGCGCTCACCGGCTCCGACCGGGAGTACGAGGCCTGGCAGGCCTTCTACGGCCGTACGGGAGAGGTCGCCGAACGCGTCTTCCCCACGCTCACCGAGCCGCTGCCGTCCCGCGAGGAGCTGCGCGCCCGCGTGGCCGACGAGACCGCGTGGCGGATGCTCTTCGAGCAGCCGATCGGCGCCGCAGTCGAGGAGACCTTCGCCGACGACCTCGTCCGGGGCGTCGTCCTGACCGACGCGCTGATCGGCACGTTCGCCGACGCCCACGACCCCTCGCTGCTGCAGAACCGCTGCTTCCTCTACCACGTCATCGGCGGCGGCACCGGCGACTGGGACGTCCCCGTCGGCGGCATGGGCGCACTCACCGACGCCCTCGCGGCCGCCGCCCGCGCCGCGGGCGCGGAGATCCGCACCGGGCACGAGGTCACCCGGATCGAGACCGACGGGGTCCGAGCCGAGGTCTCCTACCGCACGGCCGAGGGTGAGGGAGTCGTCGCGGCGGCGCACACGCTCGTGAACGCCTCACCCCAGGCGCTCGCGGCCCTGCTCGGCGAGGCACCCCCGACGCCCGCCGAAGGCGCCCAGCTCAAGGTCAACATGCTCCTCACCCGGCTGCCGAGGCTCCGTGACCGGTCCGTCGACCCGCGCGAGGCGTTCGCCGGCACCTTCCACATCGCCGAGGGCTACGGCCAGTTGGCCACGGCCTACGCCGAAGCCGCCGCCGGCCGGCTGCCGAGCGCGCCGCCCTCCGAGATCTACTGCCACTCGCTGACCGACCCGAGCATCCTCGGCGCGGACCTCGCCGAGCGCGGCTACCAGACCCTCACGCTCTTCGGACTGCACACCCCCGCCCGGCTGTTCGCCGCCGACAACGACTCCGCCCGCGCCGCTCTCCTCAAGGCGACCCTGGCCGAACTCGACGCCGTGCTCGACGAACCGCTGGCCGACTGCCTGGCCGTCGACGACGAGGGCCGCCCCTGCATCGAGGCCAAGACCCCGCTCGACCTCGAACGCGACCTGCGGCTGCCCGGCGGTCACATCTTTCACCGCGACCTCTCCTTCCCCTACGGGGAAGAGGGCACCGGCCGCTGGGGCGTCGAGACTGAGCACGCCAACGTCCTCCTCTGCGGCGCGGGCGCGGTCAGGGGCGGCGGAGTGAGCGGCATCCCCGGCCACAACGCCGCCATGGCGGCCCTCGGACGCTGACGGGAGGCCGCGTCCTGCCGACGGCGTGAAGCTCACCTGTGGCGGTGCTTAAGAAAACCTCGATGGACCGGGAGCCTGACGTACGGAAGATTTCCTTCGGGGATCTTGGGCGCGAACCCGCGCCCGGACCCCGAAGGTCACAGGACACGCACGTCGGGAGCCATGGCATTGAAGGCGCTGGTCAAGCAGAACGCGGAGCCGGGACTCTGGCTCATGGACGTACCGGAGCCGGAGATCGGCGCCGGAGACGTACTGATCAAGGTCAAGCGGACCGGTATCTGCGGGACGGATCTGCACATCCGCTCCTGGGACGGGTGGGCACAGAAGACCATCGCCACGCCACTGACCCTCGGCCACGAGTTCGTCGGCGAGGTCGTCGAGACCGGCCGTGACGTCGCCGACATCGCCATCGGCGACCTGGTCAGCGGCGAGGGCCACCTCGTGTGCGGAAAGTGCCGCAACTGTCTGGCCGGCCGCCGCCACCTCTGCCGCGCCACCGTCGGCCTCGGTGTCGGCCGCGACGGCGCGTTCGCCGAGTACGTCGCCCTGCCCGCGTCCAACGTCTGGGTGCACCGCGTCCCCGTCGACCTCGACGTCGCCGCGATCTTCGACCCGTTCGGCAACGCCGTGCACACCGCGCTCTCCTTCCCGCTCGTCGGCGAGGACGTCCTCGTCACCGGCGCGGGCCCGATCGGGATCATGGCTGCGGCCGTGGCCAAGCACGCCGGCGCGCGCAACGTCGTCATCACCGACGTCAGCGAGGAGCGCCTCGCGCTCGCCCGCAAGACGGGCGTCTCCCTCGCGCTGAACGTCGCCGAGCAGACGATCGCCGACGGCCAGCGCACGCTCGGCCTCAAGGAGGGCTTCGACGTCGGCCTGGAGATGTCCGGCAACCCGCGCGCGATGCGCGACATGGTCGCGAACATGACCAACGGCGGCAAGATCGCCATGCTGGGTCTGCCCGCGGAGGACTTCTCCGTCGACTGGGCGAAGATCGTCACCTCCATGATCACGATCAAGGGCATCTACGGCCGCGAGATGTTCGAGACCTGGTACGCCATGTCCGTCCTTCTGGAGGGCGGACTGGACCTCGCCCCGGTGATCACCGGCCGCTACGCGTACACCGACTTCGAGGCCGCCTTCGACGACGCCGCGTCCGGCAAGGGCGGCAAGATCATCCTCGACTGGACCGTCTGATCCCCTCAAAGGACCGAACCATGTTCACTTCCGTACGCGACGACCTCCGTACCACCCTCGACGAGATCCGCGCCGCCGGGCTGCACAAGCCCGAGCGCGTGATCGGCACGCCCCAGTCCGCGACCGTCGCCGTCACCGCCGGTGGTCAGCCGGGCGAGGTGCTCAACTTCTGCGCCAACAACTACCTCGGCCTCGCCGACCACCCCGAGGTGATCGCCGCCGCCCACGAGGCGCTCGACCGCTGGGGCTACGGCATGGCGTCCGTGCGCTTCATCTGCGGCACGCAGGAGGTGCACAAGGAGCTGGAGGCCCGTCTCTCCTCGTTCCTCGGCCAGGAGGACACGATCCTCTACTCCTCCTGCTTCGACGCCAACGGCGGTGTCTTCGAGACGCTGCTCGGCCCCGAGGACGCCGTCATCTCCGACGCCCTCAACCACGCCTCGATCATCGACGGCATCCGCCTCTCCAAGGCCCGCCGCTTCCGCTACGCCAACCGCGACATGGCCGACCTGGAGCAGCAGCTCAAGGAGGCCACGGAGGGCGGCGCCCGGCGCAAGCTGGTCGTCACCGACGGCGTGTTCTCGATGGACGGCTACGTCGCCCCGCTCGGCGAGATCTGCGACCTGGCCGAGCGCTACGACGCCATGGTCATGGTCGACGACTCCCACGCCGTCGGCTTCGTCGGCCCCGGCGGTCGCGGCACCCCCGAGCTGCACGGCGTCATGGACCGGGTCGACATCATCACCGGCACCCTCGGCAAGGCCCTCGGCGGCGCCTCCGGCGGCTACGTCGCCGCCCGCGCCGAGATCGTCGCCCTGCTGCGCCAGCGCTCGCGCCCGTACCTCTTCTCCAACACCCTGGCGCCGGTCATCGCCGCCGCCTCCCTCAAGGTCCTCGACCTGCTGGAGTCCGCCGGCGACCTGCGCGAGCGGCTGCGCGCCAACACCGAGCTCTTCCGCACCCGCATGACCGCGGAGGGCTTCGACATCCTCCCCGGCGACCACGCCATCGCGCCCGTCATGATCGGTGACGCGTCCGAGGCCGGACGGATGGCGGAGCTGCTCCTGGAGCGCGGTGTGTACGTGATCGGCTTCTCGTACCCGGTCGTCCCGCAGGGCCAGGCCCGCATCCGGGTCCAGCTCTCGGCGGCCCATTCGTCCGATGATGTGAACCGGGCTGTGGACGCGTTCGTCGACGCGCGCGCCGCCCTGCGAAACTAGGGGCATGATCGAAGCGCGGCGGCTGCACATCCTCCGGGCGGTGGCCGACCACCGCACCGTCACGGCGGCTGCCGCCGCGCTGTATCTCACCCCCTCGGCCGTCTCGCAGCAGCTCGCCGCCCTGGAGCAGGAGACCGGCCACCGCCTCGTCGAGCGCAACGCCCGCGGGGCGCGTCTCACCCCGGCGGGGGAGATCCTCCTCAGCCACGCCAACGCGGTCCTCGCCCAGCTGGAGCGTGCCGAGTCCGAGCTCGCCGCCTACGGCTCGGGCGAGGCCGGCACGGTCACGGTCGCGGCCTTCGCCACCGGCATCGGCCTCGTCGTCGCCCCCGCCATCAGCGGTCTCGCCCGCACGTCGCCCGGCATACGCGTCCGGGTACGGGACGCGGAGGGCGACGAGAGCCTGCTGATGGTCCTGGACCGCCAGGTCGACGTCGCCGTGGCCGTCGAGTACCGGGGCGCTCCCGGCGAGGACGACGCCAGACTCACCCGCGTACCGCTGTACGCCGAGCCGTTCGACGCCGTCCTGCCGCCCGGGCACCCGCTCGCCGGCGACGAGCGGATCGCCCTCGCCGATCTCGCCAAGGACGCCTGGATCGGCCAGTCCGCCGGGAACCCCTGCCATGACGTGACCGTCCTGGCCTGCGAGTACGCCGGCTTCGAACCCCGCCTCGAGCACTCCTCCGACGATTTCCGGGCCGTCGTCGCCCTCGCCTCGGCGGGCGCGGGCGTGGCGCTCGTGCCGCGCTCCGCGCTGCGCGGCGCGCCCCTCGACGAGGTGGTGATCCGCCCGGTGGACGGCGTGGCGCCCACCCGCCGCGTCTTCGCCGCCGTGCGCAGAGGAGCCGAGGAGCACCCCCTCATCAGCCCGGTCCTCGCGGCCCTGCGGGCGGCGGCCGCACCGGCAGGCTGAGGCCGGCGGCCGCACCGGCAGACCGAGGCCCGCCGGGGCCTGCGCGTGCGCGCTCCCGCGCGCCCTGCCCATGATGGGAGGAACGCCGATCTCCCCAGGAGGCGCCATGGCCGTCACCGAAGGCACCGTGCCGTTCCGCGGCTACCACACCTGGTACCGGGTCGTCGGCAGGCTCCCCGGCCCCGACGGGAAGCCGCCTCTCCTCGTGGTGCACGGCGGCCCCGGCCTGTCGCACGACTACCTGGAGGACCTCGGGGCGCTCGCCGACGGAGGCGGTCGCGCCGTCGTCTTCTACGACCAGCTCGGCTGCGGCAGGTCCGAACAGGCGCAGGACCCCGCGCTGTGGACCCTCGAGACCTTCGTGGCCGAGATCGGCGCACTGCGCCGGGAGCTGGGGCTCGACCGTGTCCATCTGCTCGGCCACTCCTGGGGCAGCCAGGTGGCCCTGGAGTACGTCCTCGGCAGGCCGTCCGGCGTGGCGGGCCTCGTCCTGGCGGGCGTGGTCGCCGACGCGCCCGCGTACGCCGCCGAGGCGCGGCGGCTGAAGGACTCCCTCCCCGCCGAGCTCCGCGAGGTCATCGACCGGAGCGAGGCGGAGGGGACGACCGACGACGACGCCTACCTGGGGGCCACCATGGCCTTCTACCAGCGCTGGCTCTGCCGCCTCGACCCCTGGCCCGAGCACCTGGTGCGCTCCGTGCTCGCCATGCGGGAGGACGTGAACGCGGCGCTGTGGGGGCCGGAGTGGAACGTCACGGGCAGTCTGAAGGACTGGAGCGTCGCCGACCGGCTGGGCGAGATCGACCTGCCGGTCCTGGTGACCTCGGGCCGCCACGACATGGTGACCCCCACGGTGGTCCGCCCCGTGGTGGAGAGCATTCCGGGCGCCGTGTGGACACTCTTCGAGGAGAGCGCCCACATGGCCTCCGCCGAGGAGCCGGAGCACTACCGCCAGGTGGTGGAGGGCTTCCTCTCCCGGGTGGAGGCCGAGCAGGTCGCGGCCTGAACCTGGCTGCCCCCGCCTCGCGCGACCGCACCCCGCCTCCGCGCGACCGCACCCCGCCTCGCGCGAGCGGCTCAGTCCGCCGACCCGGCCCAGCCCACGGCCTCGATCCGGGACGCGTCCGCGGGGCGCGAGGCGTCGAAGATCGGGTGCCCCGAGCGGCCGAGGACCCGCAGGCCGTCGACGTACACGCCGCGTCCGACGTAGAGCCTGTCCGTCGTGTACCGCCACCGCAGCCGTACGGAGGCGGCGCCGCTCAGGGCCGTCAGGTCGGCGACCGCCTCGTGCCAGACGCGCCCGGACCAGCCGCTCACCGAGCCGGCCGGGCGCTCCCGCGGCTCCTGCCCTCTCCGTACGGTGGTGAACGGGACCGGCCCCCAGGTCGCGCCGCCGTCCGTGGACGCCTCCAGGAGGGCGGCGTCCACGCCCGGCTCGGTGTCCCACCACAGGGCGCACTCCAGCCGTCCCGCACCGCCGAGCGGCGGCAGTGTCAGGGTGGAGGTCGTCGCGCTCGCCATGCCGGAGAACCAGGCCGCCCGGCCGTGCGTCGGGCGGACGGGCACCGCCCTGGCCAGGTTGTTCGCCGCGGCGACCCGGGGCGCCGAGCCGGTACGCCACGAGCGGACCGGGTGGACGGAGTTTCCGAGCACGACGAGGAACGCGTCCGTCGTGGGGTCCAGGACCAGGCTCGTACCGGTGAACCCGGTGTGGCCGGCCGAGCGCGGGGTCGCCATCGCGCCCATGTACCAGTGCTGGTAGAGCTCGAAGCCGAGACCGTGCTCGTCGCCCGGGAAGTCGGTGTTGAAGTCGGTGAACATCAGCTCCACGGACTCGGGGACCAGGATCCGGGCGTCGCCGTACGCACCGCCGTTGAGCAGGGTGCGGGCGAGGACCGCGAGGTCCCAGGCGCAGGAGAACACGCCCGCGTGGCCGGCCACCCCGCCCAGGGCGTAGGCGTTCTCGTCGTGTACCTCCCCCCAGACCATGCCGCGGTCCAGGCCGGACCAGGGCAGCCGGGCGTCCTCCGTCGCCGCGATCTTCGGCCGCCAGGAGAGCGGGGGGTTGAAACGCGTGCGGTGCATCCGAAGCGGAGCGGTGATCTCGTTCCGGAGCAGGACATCCAGGGTGCGACCGGTGATCTCCTCCAGGACCAACTGGAGCGAGATCAGGTTCAGATCCGAGTAGAGGTAGCGGGTCCCGGGCGGGCTGGCCGGCGTCTCCGCCCAGAGCAGCCGCAGCTTCCCCTCCCGCGTCGGCTCCTTGAAGAGCGGGATCCAGGCCCGGAACCCCGAGGTGTGCGTCAGCAGCTGACGGACCGTGACGTCCTGCTTCCCGCCGCCGCCGAACTCCGGCAGATACCTCGTGACCCGCGCCTCCAGATCGAGCGCCCCGCGCTCGATCTGCTGCACCGCCAGGATCGAGGTGAACAGCTTCGAGACGGACGCCAGGTCGAAGACCGTGTCCGCCGCCATCGGGATCTGCTGGTCCGCGGGCAGTTCGATCCCGCTGTCCGTCGTCTCGTCGTACCCCGCGTACCGCACCGCCGCCCCGATCGGCCGGTGCAGCGCGACCGTTCCGCCGCGCCCGGCGAGCAGGACCGCTCCCGCGTACCAGGGGTGCCGGGGGGAGGGGCCGAGAAACGCCTCGGCGTCGGCGACCAGCCGGTCCAGGTGCTCCGGCAGCAGCCCGGCCCGCTCGGCGGACCCGTGCCGCAGGGTCGTCCGTCCGCCCCCGGGTGCGGAGGCCGCGGCGGCCCCCGGGATCGAGCCGACCATCAACGCACCTCCCAGGGCGAGCACCCGGCCGCCGAACGCCCGGCGACCGATGCCCCGGCCCACCGCGACTCCTGCCGATTCCTCCGTCATGCCTACCCTCTCCCACGCCTCTGAAAGAATCCTTCGGCCACACGCGCAACGGCTGAAACTTTCTTACCGGGGTGAGGGGGCGTCAAGGAAGCGGGCGGTCGGGCAAAGAATCTGACACTGCATCAGAAAATCTCTTCCCTCGGCCGATCCCCTGCGGCATCCTGCCGCCCATGAAGACGGAGCTGAGCCAAAAACTGGGGATCGAGCACGCCATCTTCGGCTTCACGCCCTTCCCCGCGGTGGCCGCCGCCATCACCAGAGCCGGCGGCTTCGGTGTCCTCGGAGCGGTCCGGTACACCGCCCCCGACGAGCTCGCCCGCGACCTCGACTGGATGCAGGACCACACCGACGGACTGCCGTACGGGCTCGACGTCGTCATGCCCGCGAAGAAGGTCGAAGGGGTGAGCGAGTCCGACGTCGAGGCGATGATCCCCGAAGGGCACCGCGAGTTCGTCCGCACCACCCTCGCCAAGCACGGCGTACCCGAACTCGCCGAGGGCGAGGCCTCCGGCTGGCGCATCACCGGCTGGATGGAGCAGGTCGCCCGCAACCAGCTCGACGTCGCGTTCGACTACCCCATCAAGCTCCTCGCCAACGCCCTCGGCTCCCCGCCCGCCGACGTGGTCCGGCGAGCCCACGACCACGACGTGCTCGTCGCGGCGCTCGCGGGCAGCGCCCGGCACGCCCGCCACCACGCCGAGGCAGGCATCGACGTCGTCGTCGCCCAGGGGTACGAGGCCGGCGGCCACACCGGCGAGATCGCCTCCATGGTCCTCACCCCCGACGTCGTCGACGCCGTCTCCCCGCTGCCCGTCCTCGCCGCCGGCGGCATCGGCAGCGGCGAGCAGATCGCCGCCGGGCTCGCGCTCGGCGCCCAGGGCGTCTGGCTCGGCTCGCTCTGGCTCACCACCACCGAGGCCGACCTCCACTCGCGCGCCCTCACCGCCAAGCTCCTCGCCGCCGGCTCCGGCGACACCGTGCGCTCCCGCGCCCTGACCGGCAAGCCCGCCCGCCAGCTCCGCACCGAGTGGACCGACGCGTGGGACGACCCGGCGGGCCCCGGCACCCTCCCCATGCCACTCCAGGGGCTGCTGGTCGCCGAGGCCGTCTCCCGTATCCAGAAGTACGAGGTCGATCCGCTGCTCGGCACACCGGTCGGGCAGATCGTCGGCCGGATGAATTCCGAGCGCAGTGTGCAGCAGGTCTTCGACGAGCTCACCAGCGGGTTCGAGAGGGCCGTCGACCGCATCAACCGCATCGCCGGACGGAGTGCCCCGTGAGTGAGACGAACGGTTTCTGGTCCCAGGCCACCGCCGACCCCGCCCGTACGGTGCTGATCGCGCCGGACGGCGAGCAGTGGACGGCAGGACGGCTCCACGCCGACGTGAACCGCCTGGTCCACGGGTTGCGCGCGGCCGGCCTGGAGCGGGGCGACGCCTTCGCCGTCGTCCTGCCCAACGGCGTGGAGTTCCTCGCCGCGTATCTCGCCGCCTCCCAGGCCGGGTTCTATCTCGTCCCCGTCAACCACCATCTCGTCGGACCCGAGATCGCCTGGATCGTCGCGGACTCCGGTGCCAAGGTCCTCGTCGCCCACGAGCGTTTCGGGCCCGCCGCGACGGCCGCCGCCGACGAGGCGGGCCTGCCCGCCACCCACCGCTACGCCGTGGGAACGGTGCCGGGGTTCCGGCCGTACGCCGAACTCCTGGACGGCCGACCCGAGTCCGTCCCGGAGGACCGCACCCTCGGCTGGGTCATGAACTACACCTCCGGCACCACCGGCCGCCCCCGCGGAATCCGCCGCCCGCTGCCGGGAAAGCTCCCCGAGGAGACGTACCTCGGAGGCTTCCTCGGCATCTTCGGGATCAGGCCCTTCGACGGAAACGTGCACCTCGTCTGCTCGCCGCTCTACCACACGGCCGTGCTGCAGTTCGCCGGCGCCGCGCTCCACATCGGCCATCCGCTCGTCCTCATGGACAAGTGGACCCCCGAGGAGATGCTGCGGCTCATCGACGCCCACGACTGCACCCACACGCACATGGTCCCCACCCAGTTCCACCGGCTGCTCGCGCTGCCCGAGGAAGTACGGAGCCGGTACGACGTCTCGTCGATGCGCCACGCCATCCACGGCGCCGCGCCCTGCCCCGACCACGTCAAGCGGGCGATGATCGACTGGTGGGGGAGCTGTGTGGAGGAGTACTACGCGGCCAGCGAGGGCGGCGGCGCCTTCGCCACGGCCGAGGACTGGCTGAAGAAGCCCGGCACGGTCGGCAAGGCCTGGCCCATCAGCGAACTCGCCGTCTTCGACGACGACGGCAACCGCCTCCCGGCCGGCGAACTCGGCACCGTCTACATGAAGATGAGCACCGGCGGCTTCTCGTATCACAAGGACGAGGCGAAGACGGCGAAGAACCGCATCGGCGACTTCTTCACGGTTGGCGACCTGGGCGTCCTCGACGAGGACGGCTATCTCTTCCTCCGCGACCGCAAGATCGACATGATCATCTCGGGCGGGGTCAACATCTATCCCGCCGAGATCGAGTCGGCGCTCCTGACCCATCCCGCGGTCGCCGACGCCGCGGCCTTCGGCATCCCGCACGCCGACTGGGGCGAGGAGGTGAAGGCCGTCGTCGAGGCGGCCGAGGGCCACGAAGCCGGCGCCGCGCTCGCCGCGGAGATCCTGGCGCACTGCGAGGAGCGCCTCGCCGGCTACAAGCGCCCCAAGTCGGTGGACTTCATCGCCGCCATGCCCCGGGATCCGAACGGCAAGCTCTACAAGCGCAGGCTCAGGGAGCCCTACTGGGAGGGTCGCGAGCGCCCGCTCTAGCCGGCTTCCGGGCCGGGTCACGTACAGTCGAACCGTCGTGCCCCGGCCCCGGAAGGTGTGTTCCGCTGTGCGCTACCGACTCTTCGGCCGAACCGGCCTGCGCGTGTCCGAGCTGATGCTCGGCGCGATGACCTTCGGTGAGGAGGGCGGCGTCGGCACCTCGCCGGAGGAGGCCCGCAGGATCGTCGACCTGTACGCCGACGCGGGCGGCAACGCCATCGACACGGCCGTGAACTACCAGGGCGGCGAGAGCGAGACGATCCTCGGCGAGCTGCTCGCCGGGCGTCGCGACCGGTTCGTCCTCGGCACCAAGTACACCGTCACCCGCGACGCGACCGACCCGAACGCGGGCGGCAACCACCGCAAGAACCTCGTCCGCTCCCTGGAGACGAGCCTCAGGCGGCTGCGCACGGACCACGTCGACGTCTACTGGGTCCACATCTGGGACCGGCACACGCCGATCGAGGAGACGATGAGCGCCCTCGACGCCGCCGTGCACGCCGGCAAGGTCCTCTACGTCGGCATCTCCGACGCCCCCGCCTGGCTCGTCGCCCGCGCCAACACCCTGGCGGAGTGGCGCGGCTGGCAGCCCTTCGCGGGACTTCAGGTGCCGTACAGCCTGCTCCAGCGCGACGCCGAGCGCGAACTGCTGCCGATGGCAGAGGCGTTCGGCATGAGCGTCACCGCGTGGAGTCCGCTGGCCGGCGGCGTCCTGTCCGGCAAGTACACCCGGCCGGGCGGACCGGGCGCGACCTCGCGGTACTCCGTCGACTCCCTCTCCGACCGGGACCTCGCTGTCGCGCGCGCGGTGCAGGACGCCGCCGACGAACTGGGAGTCACCCCCTCGCAGGTCGCGCTAGCCTGGGCGCGCCACCGGTCCCGGGCCGTGCTCCCGATCGTCGGCGTCCGCTCGGCGGACCAGCTCAAGGACAACCTCGGAGCACTCGAGGTGACGCTGCCCCAGGAGGTCGTCGAGCGGCTGGAGGCGGCCACGGAGTTCACGCGCGGCTTCCCCCACGACTTCATCGACGGGACGAGTCCGTGGGTGTTCGGCGACAGCCACCCGAGGGTCGACGGGCGCCGGCTCGGCTGACCGACGCAGCGGCCGGTCCCGGACCGCGGGGGCACGGGGGCCGCCCGGAGCGCGGAGCCGGGTGGACCACGGAGCCGAGTGGACCACGGAGCCGGGTGGAGCATAGGCCGCAAGTCGGCGCATGTCTCCTTTATGGCAGGATGCAGGGCATGAGTTCGAGCGAGGCGGGACTGGTACGGCAGTGGACGACGTGGGGACCGGTCCTCGCGGCCGTCACTCTCGGGCTCACATGGGGACGCGGTCTCCCCGGCTTCGTCATCGGTCTCGTCGCGGCCTGTCTGTTCGCCGCCGTCCTGGCCGCCGTCCATCACGCCGAGGTCGTCGCCCACCGCGTGGGCGAGCCCTTCGGGTCGCTCGTCCTCGCCGTCGCCGTCACGGTCATCGAGGTCGGACTGATCGTCACCCTGATGGCAGGCGGCGGCGACAAGGCCTCCACCTACGCCCGTGACACCGTCTTCGCCGCCGTCATGATCACCTGCAACGGCATCGTCGGTCTCTCCCTTCTCGTGGGCGCCCTGCGCAACCGCGTCGCCGTCTTCAACGCCGAGGGGTCCGGCGGCGCCGTCGCCACGGTCTGCACGCTCGCGACGATGACCCTGGTCCTGCCGACCTTCACCACCAGTCACCCCGGCCCCGAGTTCTCCGGGGCGCAGCTCGCCTTCGCCGCCGTCGCCTCGCTCTGTCTGTACGGAGTGTTCGTCGCCGTCCAGACGTTCCGGCACCGCGACTACTTCCTCCCCGTCGCGCGTCCCGGGCACGAGTCCGAGGACGACCACGCCGATCCGCCGAGCGTCCGGGAGACCGTGGCGAGCCTCGGTCTGCTCCTGCTGGCGCTCGTCGCTGTGGTGGGTCTAGCCAAGATCATCTCGCCGACCATCGAGGACGGCGTCGAGTCGGCCGGCCTGCCCAAGGCCGTCGTCGGCGTGATCATCGCCCTGATGGTGCTGCTCCCCGAGACGCTCGCCGCCGTGCGCGCCGCACGCCGGGACCGGATGCAGACCAGCCTCAACCTCGCCTACGGCTCCGCGATCGCCAGCATCGGCCTGACCATCCCGGCGATCGCCCTCGCCTCGATCTGGCTCTCCGGGCCCCTGATCCTGGGCGTCGGTGCCGTCCACATGGTCCTGCTCGTGCTCACCGCCGTCGTGAGCGCGCTGACCGTGGTGCCCGGCCGGGCCACCCTGCTCCAGGGCGGCGTCCATCTCGCGATCTTCGCCGCGTTCGTCTTCCTGTCGTTCAGCCCCTGACACGGGCTCGGCAACGCAGCCGGCCCGCTCCGGTACTTGACCCGTCGCACGGGGCCGCCGAGGATCCCGGCATGGAACGACTCCTCACCCGGACCGTCGACGGCGTCCTGCGCATGAGCGCCCAGCGCACCCCCGAGCGGACCGCCCTGCGGTACGCGGACCGCGCCTGGACCTATGCCGAGCTGGACGCGGCCGTGACCACCGCGGCCGCCGTTCTGCGCGAGCGGTACGGGCTCGGGGAGCGGGCCCGCGTCGCGACGTACGCCCACAACTCCGACGCGTACCTCATCGCCTTCCTCGCCTGCTCCCGCGCGGATCTGATCCACGTCCCCGTCAACCACCACCTCAGCGGCGACGACCTCGACTACATCCTGCGTCAGTCGGGCAGTTCGCTGGTCCTCGCGGACCCCGCGCTCGCCGACCGGGTTCCGGCCGACCTGCCGGTGCGGGCCCTGCGGGACACCGAGGACTCCTTCCTCGCGGCGCTCGCCGAGCCCGAGACGTACGACACCGACCGCGACGCGCGCGAGTACGTCCAACTGCTCTACACCTCCGGCACGACCGCCCTGCCCAAGGGCGCCCGGATGACCCACCGGGCGCTCGTCCACGAGTACGCCAGTGCCATCGAGGCCCTCGACCTGCACGAGGACGACAAGCCCGTCCACTCGCTGCCGCTGTACCACTCCGCGCAGATGCACGTCTTCCTGATGCCCTACCTCGCGGTCGGTGCCGAGAACACCATCGTCGACGGGCCCGATCCGAAGGCGCTCTTCGACCTGATCGAGGAGGGCCGCGCCGACAGCCTCTTCGCGCCGCCGACCGTGTGGATCGGGCTGTCCGACCACCCGGAGTTCGCCGGCCGCGACCTCTCCGCCCTCCGCAAGGCGTACTACGGTGCGTCGATCATGCCGGTGCCCGTGCTGGAGCGGCTGCGCGAACGGCTGCCCGGCCTGCGCTTCTACAACTGCTTCGGTCAGAGCGAGATCGGTCCGCTCGCCACCGTCCTCGGCCCCGACGAGCACGAGGGGCGGATGGACTCCTGCGGGAAGCCGGTGCGGTTCGTCGAGGCCAAGGTCGTCGACGAGCACGGAGCGGAGGTTCCCGACGGCACACCCGGCGAGATCGTCTACCGCTCACCGCAGCTGTGCGACGGCTACTGGGACAAGCCGGACGAGACCAGGGCCGCCTTCCGCGGTGGCTGGTTCCGCTCGGGCGACCTCGCCGTGCGCGACGCGGAGGGCTACTACACGGTCGTGGACCGCGTGAAGGACGTCATCAACTCCGGCGGTGTGCTGGTCGCCTCACGCCAGGTCGAGGACGCCCTGTACACCCATCCGGGGGTGGCCGAGGTCGCCGTCGTGGGTCTGCCGGACGACCGCTGGATCGAGGCGGTCACGGCCGTCGTCGTCCCCCGCGCGGCCGGGGTGACCGAGGCCGAACTCCTCGCCCACGCCCGTGAGAAGCTCGCCCACTTCAAAGCCCCGAAGAAGATCCTCTTCGTGGACGAGCTGCCGCGCAACGCCAGCGGAAAGATCCTCAAGCGCGAGCTGCGCGACCGCTTCGCCGCCTCCTGACGGCGCGCGACCGGCTTGCCCTCCGGAGAAGAAGCCGGTCAGTGCTCGCCCCGCAGGTCCACGATCCGCTTGATCTTGCCCACCGACCGCTCCAGCGTCTCGGGGTCGACCACCTCGACCGCGACCGAGACCCCGACGCCGTCCTTCACCGCCTGCGCGATCGTCCGGGACGCCTCCGCCCGCTGTTCTGGGGAGGCGTCAGGGCGCGCCTCGGCCCGTACGGTCAGCGCGTCGAGCCGCCCCTCCCGGGTCAGCTTCAGCTGGAAGTGCGGGGCCACCGCCGGCGTCCGCAGGACGATCTCCTCGATCTGGGTGGGGAAGAGGTTCACCCCGCGCAGGATCACCATGTCGTCGCTGCGGCCCGTGACCTTCTCCATCCGCCGGAACACCCGCGCCGTGCCCGGCAGCAGCCGGGTCAGGTCGCGGGTGCGGTACCGGATGACGGGCATGGCCTCCTTGGTGAGGGAGGTGAACACCAGCTCGCCCTCCTCGCCCTCCGGCAGGACCTCTCCCGTGAACGGGTCCACGATCTCCGGGTAGAAGTGGTCCTCCCAGATGTGCAGGCCGTCCTTGGTCTCCACGCACTCCTGCGCGACGCCCGGGCCCATCACCTCCGAGAGCCCGTAGATGTCGACGGCGTCGATGGCGAAGCGCTCCTCGATCTCCCGGCGCATCGCCTCGGTCCACGGCTCGGCGCCGAATATCCCGACCTTGAGCGAGGTCGTCCGCGGATCCACCCCCTGCCGCTCGAACTCGTCGAGCAGGGTGAGCATGTACGAGGGCGTGACCATGATGATCTCGGGTTTGAAGTCCTGGATCAGCTGCACTTGACGGGCCGTCATGCCACCCGAGGCGGGGATGACCGTACAGCCGAGCCGCTCCGCGCCGTAGTGCGCGCCGAGACCGCCGGTGAACAGGCCGTACCCGTACGCCACATGGACCTTGTGGCCCGGCCTGCCGCCCGCCGCGCGGATCGAGCGCGCCACGACGTCGGCCCAGGTGTCCAGGTCGCGGTCGGTGTAGCCGACCACCGTCGGGCGGCCCGTGGTCCCGCTGGAGGCGTGGATGCGCCGGACCTCGGACTGGTCGACCGCGAACATCCCGAAGGGGTAGTGGTCCCGCAGGTCGGTCTTGACGGTGAACGGGAAGCGGGCGAGGTCGGCCAGCGAGCGGCAGTCGTCGGGGTGCGTCCCCGCCTTGTCGAAGGACTGCCGGTAGAAGTCCACGTTCTCGTACGCGTGGCGCAGCGTCGCACGCAGCCGCTCCAGCTGGAGTGCCTCAAGCTCCTCGCGCCCGAGCCGTTCGCCGCTGTCCAGCAGATCCGTCATGTGCCGCCCACTCCCGTCCGAACGCCCTGAACGTCTGAAATCGGACTACCGATCATTCGGTAGATGTAGTGAGGTCAGTAAATCCGGCCGGACCCGGCCCATGGCAAGAGGGCGGCGACGATTTTCTGCTCCCGTGATCACTCCCCTACGCTGAGTGACCGTGATTCTCTGGCTGCTCAACCACGTCGGTACCCTCACCCTCGCCGTCCTGATCGTCGGCGGCACCGTACTCGCGGCACTCACCGGCAGCGTGCTGCTGCGCCGCAGACACCCCCGGCTCGCCGACGGCGAGCACAACGACATGGTGGGCGTCGTCCTCGGGATGTTCGGCGCCATCTACGGGATCATCCTCGCGTTCGTCATCGTCACCCTGTGGACCCAGATGGAGAACACCCAGAACGTCGTCGCGGCCGAGGCGACCGGTGTCGCGCTGATCGTGAGGGACGCCCGCGCCTTCCCGCCGGCGGAACAGGCCCGGGTGAACGCGGCGGCCTCCGGCTATGTGCACACCGTCGTCGAGGTGCAGTGGCCGCTCATGCGTGAGGGCACCGCGGACTACTCCGTCACCGGACGGAGGCTCGAGGAGCTGTACGACGCCCTGCAGGCGTACGAGCCCGTCACCGAGTCGCAGAAGACCTTCTACGCCCAGGCGGTCGCCACGCTGGACGAGGTGGCCGGCGACCGCCGGGCCCGGCTCACCATGGCCGGCCAGCAGCTGCCGCCCCTCCTTCAGGTGCTCGCCGTCGGAGGCGCGCTGGTGATCATCCCGTTGACCTTCCTCTACGGCATGCGGAGCCGGCGGATGCAACTGCTCTTCGTCGCTTCGGTGGCGGCGCTCATCGGCTTCAGCCTCCTCCTGGTCGTCGTCCTCGACCGGCCCTTCGCGGGGGAGCTGAGCGTCAGCCCCGCTCCGTACCGGGAAGGCGCGCTGGCGCAGTTCTGGGAGCCCGTCCGGGAGGCGTCCGCCGTGCGATGACAGGGCGTCCCCCGTGCGACGCCGCACGGACGGCGGAGCCCGCGCGCCTCACCCCACGGTGCACGTTCCCCGGCTCGTCGGGGCGCGGAAATCCACTTGCCGCGCCCCGGCACGGGTGCTGGAGTGCCGTGCATGGACCACGCAGCGCTCCGCGCCCTCTTCGACCGTCAACTGCGCCTCGGCGCCCGCCCCGACGGGCCCGGCGCACGGGTGGAGCGGGTCGGCCCCGTGGTGCGGCAGACCGGCCCGGCCCACGCCTGGAACGGGGTCCTCTGGTCCGGTCTCCAGGAGCGGGACGCCGACGAGGCCATCGCCGGACAGATCCGGCACTACACGGAGCTCGGTCTGCCCTTCGAGTGGAAGGTGTACGGACACGACGGCCCGGCCGACCTCGCCGAGCGCCTGCTCGCCGCCGGCTTCACCGCCGAGGAGCCGGAGACCCTGATGGTCGCCGAGGCCGCCACGCTGCCCACCTCCGTGGACCTTCCCGAGGGCGTCGAACTGGTCCCCGTCACCGACGCCGCCGGGGTGAAGCTGGTGTCCGAGGTCCACGACCGGGCCTTCGGCGGTGACAGCTCCCACATCGGCCGCCAGCTCCTCGACCAGCTCGCCGCCACCCCCGACACCGTCGCCGCCGTACTCGCCATGGCCGGCGACGAACCCGTCAGCGCCGCGCGCCTCGAGCTGTACCCCGGCACGGACTTCGCGGGCCTGTGGGGCGGCGGCACGGTCGAGCCGTGGCGGGGCAAGGGCCTGTACCGGGCGCTTGTCGCCTTCCGCACACGGATCGCCCTGGAGCGGGGCCACCGCTTCGTCCAGGTCGAACGCGGCCGAGACGAGCCGCCCCATCCTCCAGCGCCTCGGCTTCGCCGCCCTCACGACGACCACGCCGTACGTGTACGCCCCCTAGCCTGACGGCTGGCGCGCCCAGTGGGTGGGGCGTTCGAAGCCTTCCGGGAGGCGGGTCGTGCCGTCGCCGCGGGCCGCGTTCAGCTGCGGCTGGGTGAGGAACAGGGCGCCGGTGAGGTCCGCCCCGGACAGCTCGGCGTCGCGCAGATCCGCGCCGATCAGATCGGCGAGGGACAGGTCCGCGCCCGTGAGGTCGGCGGCGATCAGCAGAGCGCCGCGCAGGTCCGCGCCCCGCAGCTCGGCTCCTCTGAGCCGTGCCCCCATCAGGTCCGCGCCCCGCCGGCTCCTGGCCTTGCCGCCCGCGGTCGCCCGCACCAGCGTGCTCGTCCTCAGGAGGAGCGGGTTGACCTCGCCGCGCACGGCGGCGACGTCGAGCTTCTCCAGGTCGTCCGCCGACCCCTCCGTCAGCCGCTCCACCCGGGCGAGGGCGTGCCGCAGCTCGCCGTGGACCGGGCGGGCGGCGGGTCGGGCGAGGGCCTCGGTGAGGTAGCGCAGCAGCTCGTGGAGCTGGCGCATCACGGGGAACACCTCGTACATCTGGCGCGAGGTCTCCGGGGCCTCGCGCCAGGAGACACCGTGGAAGGTGACCTGGGAGACCTTCTGGCCCGCTCCGAAGCAGTCGTAGACCGTGCACCCCGAGAACCCGCTCGGCCGCAGCCTGGTGTGGATGGAGCAGCGGAAGTCCTCCTGGAGGTTCCGGCACGGCTCGCCCGAGGACTTGCTCACCGCGAAGTCCGCGGACTTCGCGAAGGGGAGCGCGACGCAGCAGAGTCCGAAGCAGTCGGCGCAGTCGCCTCGGAGGGTCTCGGGCATGGGTGTGCTGTTCCTTCGTCGACGGGGGTGGATCCCCACCGTATCGCGCCGTGGGAGAAATCGGTTGCGAAGATCATCGGGCATCGCCGACGATCGGTGCCATGCCGACCTTCACGACGTACGACGGGACCGAACTCGCCTATGACGTACGGGGGGACGGCGAGCCGCTCGTCTGTCTGCCCGGCGGCCCCATGCGCGACACCGCGTACTTCGGCGAGCTCGGCGGCCTTGCCGCGCGTCGCAGGCTGATCGTGCTCCACCTCCGCGGTACCGGTGCGAGTGGCGCACCCGCGGACCCCGCCTCGTACCGCTGCGACCGGCAGGTGGCGGACGTCGAGGCGCTCCGCGACCATCTCGGCCTGGACAGCGTCGACCTGCTCGGCCACTCGGCCGCCGGGAACCTGGCCACCCTCTACGCGGCGGCGCACCCCGAGCGGGTCCGCTCCCTCGTCCTGGTCACCCCGGGCGCTAGGGCGGTGGGCATCGACATCACGGACGAGGAGTGGGACAGGGCCGGCGAGGTCTTCGCCGACCAGCCCTGGTACGCCGGGGCGCGGGCCGCCCTCGCGACGATCGACACCGACACACCCATGGTGCG
The DNA here is from genome assembly GCF_055563155.1 of Streptomyces sp. NPDC013317. Taxonomy (NCBI): domain Bacteria; kingdom Bacillati; phylum Actinomycetota; class Actinomycetes; order Kitasatosporales; family Streptomycetaceae; genus Streptomyces; species Streptomyces sp. NPDC013317. The sequence goes on along the minus strand of NZ_JBVHDX010000003.1, from coordinate 589,046 downwards.
GGTCATGGAGATCGCCTCCCCCTTCGCCTACGGACGGTGGGACGAGGCCGCCCGGGCCCACGCCGCCGCGGCGGTCGACGAGATCCACTGGGACGCCGCGGCCGCCTACTACGCACCCGGCGCCTTCGACGCCGGGGCGACCCGGGCGGCGCTGAGCGCCCTCACCGCGCCGGTCCTGATCCTGGCGGGGGAGTACGACGGCGGTCCCTCCCCGGCGCGGGCGGCGGAGCTCGCGGAGTGCTTCCCGCACGCCGAGGTGGCGGTCCAGCGCGGCGCTGGGCACTTCCCCTGGGTCGACGACGCGGCGGCCTTCGCCCGTCCGATCGCCGCGTTCCTCGACCCGGAGGTGCGCACGGTCGCCGTGGACGGGGTGCGGCTCGCGTACCGGGTGTGGGGTGAGGAGGGTGCCCCGCCCGTCGTGCTGGTCCACGGCCGCGGCGGGAGCGGCGCCGACTGGGCGCGGATCGCCGAGGAGCTGGCCGGCGACCGACGTGTGTACGCCGTCGACCTGCGCGGGCACGGCCTCAGCGACTGGACCGGCCCGTACGGCTTCGACGCGTTCCGCGACGAGCTGCGCGGGTTCATGAAGGCGCTGGATCTCGGCGGTGCCGACGTGGTCGCCCACTCGATGGGCGGCGCCGCGGCCTACCTCCTCGCCATGGACGACCCGGGCCTTATCGGCCGGCTGGTCCTTGAGGAGGCGCCCGTCTTCTTCCCGCTGGACCCGCCGCGCGGCCAGGCGGACCGCCCCGAAGGCCCCCCGGTTCTCGACTGGGATGTCGTCCTCGCCACCGACGCCCAGCTGAACGAGCCGGACCCCGCCTGGCGCGAGGGCGTCACCGGAATCACCTCACCGACCCTGGTCCTGGCCGGGGGCGAGAGCAGCCGCCTCGCGCAGGAGCGGCTGCTCTGGATGGCGGACCGACTGCCCGAGGGCCGACTCGTCACGATCGGGACCGGTCACGAGATCCACACCTCCCGGCCGGCCGAGTTCCTCGCCGCGCTGCGGGAGTTCGGCATCTGACCCCCCGGGGCGGCGGTCAGAGGACGTCGTACATCAGGTGCGTCGCGGTCGATGTCGGGGTCACGCTCCGCCGCACCAGCGTGCGCGGGGTTCCGCCGGTGAACAGGGGCGTCCCGGAGCCCAGGACGACGGGCGCGAGGTGCAGGGACAGCGCGTCGACGAGCCCGGCCTCGAAGGCCGAGCCGATCGTCGCACCGCCGCCCATGAGGACGACGTCGAGGTCCTCGTCCCTGACCGAGGAGGCCGCTTCGGCGCGTTCGCGCGCGACGGCGACGGCCTCGGGGAGACCGCCGGTGACGAAGGTCCAGTCGAGATCGGTGAGACGCACCGATTCCGGTGGCGAACTCGTCACGACCACGAACGCGGGCCTGCCGACCTCGCCGGCGCCGTAACCGGTCGTGTCGTCCCAGCCCTGCGGCCCGTCCACGAGGTCGAAGAGGCGACGACCGAGAACGACGGCCCCCGAGCGGACGGTCCCCTCGCGCAGGATCCGGCGGTCCTCGGCGTCGTCGGAGAACGCCCAGGTGTGCAGGGCCTCGCCCCCCGTGCCCAGACCGCTCTCCGGACCGGGATCGGGACCGGTGACATAGCCGTCGAGCGAGACCGAGATGTCGGCGATGATGCGCGTCATGTCCGAGTCATATCAGGACGGCCTCGCCCCACCGGCCCCCTGCGACGACGCCGCGCCCGGCACGCCTCGATGAGGTGGTTCGGCAGGCCCGGAGTGCACGGCGGCGTCGGTGCTCAGGAGCGTGAGGGGGACCGCGGGTCCTCGGCGGCGGCCACCGAGCGGGCCCAGCGGTAGTCCGCCTTGCCGCTGGGGGAACGCTCGATGCGGTCGGTGATCACGAGCTGGCGGGGGATCTTGTACCCGGCGAGCCGGGTACGGCAGTGGGCCTGGACGGTCTCCAGGTCGAGCGCGGGGGCCCCGGCGCGCAGCTGGACGACGGCCGCCACATGGTTGCCCCACTTCGCGTCGGGAACCCCGGCCACGAGCGCGTCGTACACGTCCGGATGGGACTTGAGCGCCTGCTCGACCTCCTCCGGGTAGACCTTCTCGCCGCCCGTGTTGATGCACTGCGAACCGCGGCCGAGGACCGTGACGATGCCGTGCTCGTCGACGGTCGCCATGTCGCCCAGCAGGACCCACCGCTCGTCGCCCTTCCGGAAGAAGGTCTCGGCCGTCTTGGCCGGGTCGTTGTAGTAGCCGAGCGGCACGTGTCCGCGCTGGGCGAGGCGTCCGGGCTCGCCCACGGCCACCTCCTCGTACGTCGCCGGGTCGACCACCCGCGTCCGCTCGTTCACCTCCAGGCGGAAGCCCCTCTCCGGGCCCGAGTCGTCCGTCGCCTTTCCGTTGGAGCCGGACTCCGAGGAGCCGAAGTTGTTCAGGAGCAGGACGCCGGGCACGAGCGCCTGGAACTGCGCCCGTACCGTCTCCGACATGATCGCCCCGGACGAGGAGACGCTGAAGAGGGAGGAGAGGTCCGTGCCCTTGAGTGGCCCGTGGAGCGCGTCGATCAGCGGCCTGAGCATGGCGTCACCGACCAGCGACACACTGGAGACCTTCTCCTTCTCGATCGTCCGGAGCACCTCCTCGGGCGCGTACTTGCGGTGGATCACCACCCGCTGGCCGTAGTTGAAGGCGATGAACGAGGTCAGGGTCGAGGTTCCGTGCATCAGCGGGGGAGCGGGGAAGAACGTGATCCCGGCGCCGCCCGCCGCCACGCGCTCCGCGAGCTCCTCCGGCCGCTTGACCGGCTCGCCCGCCGGGTCGCCGCCGAAGAGCCCGGCGAAGAAGAGGTCCTCCTGGCGCCACATGACGCCCTTCGGCATCCCCGTGGTACCGCCGGTGTAGATGATGAAGAGGTCGTCCGCGGAGCGCGGGGCGAAGCCCCGTTCCGGCGAACCGGCCGCCTCCGCCTCCGTGAAGGGCACGCAGTCGAGCGCGGGCGCGTTCTCGCGCGGGGTCCCCACCCGCACGAGGTGCCGCAGCTTCTCCGTCTGCGGCAGCGCGGCCGCGACCCGTCCGGTGAACTCGGCGTCGAAGACGAGCGCGGCCAGATCGGCGTCCGTGTAGAGGTAGACCAGCTCCTCCTCCACGTAGCGGTAGTTCACGTTGACCGGGACGATCCGTGCCTTGAGACAGGCCAGGACGGTCTGCAGGTACTCGATCCCGTTGTAGAGGTGCAGGCCCAGGTGCTCGCCCGGCCGGATCCCGGCGTCGATCAGATGGTGGGCGAGACGGTTGGCCGCGGTGTCCAGCTCCGCGTACGTGAGCCGGCGCTCCGCCCCCGTGCCCGGGTGGTCGACGTAGACGAGCGCCTCGCGCTCCGGGACCACGTCCACGACCGATTCGAACAGGTCGGCAAGGTTGTACTCCACCGTTCCTCCTGACCTCGCTGGTCGTCCTGGCCCGAACTGACTCCGACTCGGCGGTCATTAGAGCGCCGGGCGGCGGAGGTGGGAAGGGGGCGCGCAGAAGAATCTGACTGGGTGTCAGAAAACTATTGAACTGGACCCGCGCCTCCTGCAACCTGTTCTAGGTCTGGAGACGGGAGAACGTCCATGGGTGGGACAGAACACCTCACCGTGCAGCGCGAAGGCGCCACACTCGTGCTCACGCTCAACCGGCCTGAGGCCAAGAACGCGCTCTCACTGCCCATGCTGGTCGGGCTCTACGACGGCTGGCTGGAGGCCGACGCCGACGACACGATCCGCTCCGTCGTCCTCACCGGCGCCGGCGGCTCCTTCTGCGCCGGGATGGACCTGAAGGCGCTGGCGGGCAAGGGAATGGAGGGCGAGCGGTACCGGGACCGGATGAAGACCGACCCCGACCTGCACTGGAAGGCGATGCTGCGCCACCACCGCCCCCGCAAGCCCGTCATCGCCGCCGTCGAGGGGTACTGCGTCGCGGGCGGCACCGAGATTCTGCAGGGCACCGACATCCGCATCGCGGGCGCCACCGCGACATTCGGACTGTTCGAGGTGAAGCGCGGGCTGTTCCCGATCGGCGGCTCGACGGTCCGTCTGCCCCGCCAGATCGCCCGGACCCACGCGCTGGAGATGCTCCTCACCGGGCGTCCGTACGGCGCGGAGGAGGCGGCCCGGATCGGACTGGTCGGCCGCGTCGTCCCCGACGGGACCGCACTCGAAGCGGCCCTGTCCGTCGCCGAGCAGATCAACGCCTGCGGGCCGCTCGCGGTCGAGGCGGTGAAGGCGTCGGTGTACGAGACGGCGGAGATGACGGAAGGGGAGGGGCTGGCGGCGGAACTGAAGCGCGGCTGGCCGATCTTCGAGACGGCGGACGCGAAGGAGGGGGCGCGCGCGTTCGCGGAGAAACGCCCGCCCGTCTACCGCCGGGAGTGAGCTCCCTTCCCGGGCCGGGGGCTCCCCGTCCCGGGAAATCCCGGGACCTCAGCCCGGTTCGGGGTGAGCTCCCTTCCCGGGCCGGGGGCTGCGCCCGCAGCTCCGCGGTTCAGCCCGGTTCGGGAGTGACCTCCCCTCCCGGACCGGCGCTCCTTTCCGGCTCCGCGCCTCGAACGCCGGCGGGGCTGGATTCCCCTCCGCCCTCGCCCCCACCCAAGGAGTCCCATGTCAGTCGCCCCCGCGCCGGACACCCTCCGCGCGCCCCTCGTCGTCGAGTTCCCCTTCACCCGGTCCCTCGGGCCCGTGCAAGCCGCCTTTCTGACCGGGCTGCGCGAAGAGACCGTGCTCGGCGTCCGGGCCGAGGACGGGCGCGTGCTCGTACCGCCCGTCGAGTACGACCCCGTGACCGCCGCCGAACTGCGCGAACTCGTCGAGGTCGGCGCCACCGGCACCGTCACGACCTGGGCCTGGAACCCCGAACCCCGCCCCGGACAGCCCCTGTCCACCCCCTTCGCCTGGGTCCTCGTCCGACTCGACGGCGCCGACACCGCCCTCCTCCACGCCCTGGACGCGCCCGGACCGGAGGCCGTGAGCACCGGCACGCGGGTCCGGATCCGCTGGGCCGCCGAACGGGCCGGCGCCATCACCGACATCGCCTGCTTCGAGCCGTACGACGGCGAGCCCGTGACCGGCGCCCGCCACCACGACGGCACCTTCGACGACCCCGTCACCGGCATCGTCGCCCCCGCCCGGCTCGACTACACGTACAGCCCCGGCCGCGCCCAGACCGCCTATCTCCACGCCCTCTCCGAGAACCGGACCGTCGGCGAACGCTGCCCGTCCTGCACCAAGGTCTACGTCCCTCCCCGCGGCGCCTGCCCCACCTGCGGCGTGGCCACCACCGAACGGGTGGAGGTCGGCCCGCGCGGCACGGTGACCACCTTCTGCATCGTCAACATCAAGGCCAAGAACCTCGACATCGAAGTGCCGTACGTGTACGCCCACATCGCCCTCGACGGCGCCGGGCTCGCGCTCCACGGCCGGATCGGCGGCATCCCGTACGACCAGGTCCGGATGGGTCTCCGCGTCGAACCCGTGTGGAGCGAGGACGGCCGCTTCCCCGACCACTACCGGCCCACCGGCGAACCCGACGCCGACTACGACACGTACAAGGAGCTGCTGTGACGCCGGACCGATCGGACCGACCGGACCGCGAGGTGGCGATCGTCGCCTTCGCCCAGACCGACCACCGGCGGCGCACGGACGACCTGTCCGAGGTCGAGATGCTCATGCCCGTCCTGCACGACGTGCTGCGTCGGACGGGCCTGAAGACCTCCGACATCGGGTTCACCTGCTCCGGGTCCTCCGACTACCTCGCCGGGCGCGCCTTCTCCTTCACGATGGCCCTCGACGGCGTCGGTGCCTGGCCGCCGATCTCCGAGTCCCACGTCGAGATGGACGGCGCCTGGGCGCTCTACGAGGCCTGGGTGAAGCTGCTGACGGGCGAGGCCGACACCGCGCTCGTCTACTCGTACGGCAAGTCCTCACCCGGCTCCGTGCGCGACGTCCTCACCCGGCAGCTCGACCCCTACTACGTCGCCCCGCTCTGGCCCGACAGCGTCGCCCTCGCCGCGCTCCAGGCACAGGCGCTCATCGACGCCGGACACGCGGACGAACCCGCGCTGGCCGCCGTCGCCGCCCGCAGCCGCCAGGACGCGACCGCCAACCCGCACGCCCAGCTGCCCGGCGCCCGTGACCAGGGCGAGTACCGCGTCGCACCGCTGCGGACCGGCGACTGCCCGCCCGTCGGCGACGGCGCGGCCGCCGTGATCCTCGCCGTCGGCGAGCGGGCCCGCGAACTGTGCGAGCGCCCGGCCTGGATCCGCGGCATCGACCACCGGATCGAGGCCCACTCGCTCGGCGTACGGGACCTCACCGACTCGCCCTCCACCCGCCTCGCCGCCGAACGCGCCGGGGCCTTCGACCGGCCCGTCGACACGGCGGAACTGCACGCGCCCTTCACCTCCCAGGAGATCGTGCTCCGCCGGGCCCTCGACCTCGACGAGAGCGTGAGGGTCAACCCGTCCGGCGGAGCGCTCGCCGCCAACCCGATGATGGCCGCCGGTCTGATCCGCCTCGGCGAGGCCGCCGCCCGCATCCACCGGGGCGCCTCCGACCGCGCTCTCGCCCACGCCACCTCCGGGCCCTGCCTGCAGCAGAACCTGGTCGCCGTCCTGGAAGGGGACCCTCGTGTCTAAGGAGCCCGTGGCCGTCGTCGGGATCGGCCAGACCAAGCACGTCGCCGCCCGGCACGACGTGTCGATCGCCGGACTCGTCCGCGAGGCCGCCCTGCGAGCCCTGGAGGACGCCGGGCTGACGTGGGCGGACATCGACGCCGTCGTCATCGGCAAGGCCCCCGACTTCTTCGAGGGCGTGATGATGCCGGAGCTGTACCTCGCCGACGCGCTCGGAGCGGTCGGCAAACCGATGCTCCGCGTCCACACCGCCGGCTCCGTCGGCGGGTCCACCGCGCTCGTCGCCGCGAACCTGGTCGCCGCCCGCGTCCACCGCACCGTCCTGACCCTCGCCTTCGAGAAGCAGTCCGAATCCAACGCGATGTGGGGCCTCTCCCTGCCCGTCCCGTTCCAGCAGCCGCTGCTCGCCGGGGCGGGCGGCTTCTTCGCCCCGCACGTCCGCGCCTACATGCGGCGCACCGGCGCCCCCGACGGCGTCGGCTCCCTCGTCGCGTACAAGGACCGGCGCAACGCCCTGAAGAACCCGTACGCCCACCTGCACGAGCACGACATCACCCTGGAGAAGGTCCAGGCCTCGCCGATGCTCTGGGACCCCATCCGCTACTCCGAGACCTGCCCGTCCTCCGACGGAGCCTGCGCGATGGTCCTCACCGACCGGGCGGGCGCGGAGCGTTCGCCCCGGCCGCCCGCCTGGGTCCACGGCGGCGCGATGCGCAGCGAGCCCACGCTCTTCGCGGGGAAGGACTTCGTCTCGCCGCAGGCGGGCAAGGACTGCGCCGCCGACGTCTACCGGCAGGCCGGGATCACCGACCCGCGCCGGGAGATCGACGCGGTCGAGATGTACGTCCCGTTCTCCTGGTACGAGCCGATGTGGCTGGAGAACCTCGGCTTCGCCGAGGAGGGCGAGGGCTGGAAGCTGACCGAGGCCGGAGTGACCGAACTCGACGGCGACCTGCCGGTGAACCCCTCGGGCGGGGTGCTCTCCACCAACCCCATCGGAGCCTCGGGCATGATCCGCTTCGCCGAGGCGGCGCTGCAGGTGCGCGGGCAGGCGGGCGAACATCAGGTGGAGGGCGCGCGCAGGGCGCTCGGGCACGCGTACGGAGGGGGCGCGCAGTTCTTCGCCATGTGGCTCGTGGGCGACCGTCCGCCCGGCGCGTGAGGTCTGTCGGCGCCAGGTCCCCCTCGCTACCCTGAGCCCCGGAACGACGACGTTGCGCTATGCGGGAGGAGCACGGACGTGGCGGAGAGCACCACCACTCAGCAGGCCTTCACGGGTGGGGACAAGCCCGAACTCGACCTCAGCGGCGCCGACTGGAGGTCGGGCAGCCAGGGCGCGGGAGACGTCCAGATCGCCTTCGTCGAGGGCTTCATCGCGATGCGGAACGGAGGCAGCCCGGAGGCGCCGTCGCTGATCTTCACGCCGGCCGAGTGGCGGGCGTTCGTGGTCAACGCACGCGAGGGCGAGTTCGACCTGACCTGACACCTCGTCCGCGCCCCGCTCTCCCGGTCCCGCCCGTCCTAGGGTGGTGATCATGAGTGCAGAACGTGATCTGACCCGGCTCGTCGCCGGGATGCGGCCGGAGCTCAACTCCGGCCGCTACGTCTTCACCACCGTGGACGGCCCCGCTCCGGCGGGGGTCGTCCCGGTCGCCACCGTCGCCGAGCGCGAAGGGCTCACGCTGGTCGTACGCCAGGAGGAGGCGGACGACGCCGGTCTGGCGTACGACTACGTGGCCGCCTGGATCACGCTGCGGGTCCACTCCGCGCTCGACGCGGTCGGACTGACCGCGGCCGTCTCGCGGGAGCTCGCCAGGGCCGGACTGAGCTGCAATGTCGTGGCGGGTTTCCACCACGACCACCTGTTCGTCGAACATGCCCGGGCGGAACAGGCGTTGGCCGTTCTGAAAGAACTTGCGGAACACCCCGACCGGTCCGCCGTCTGACCCTCGCAGGGGGCGTATACGGGCGTACGCTGGGGTCTTCGCGGGGCCCAGCGGCCCGGCCGCACTCATCCGCGCGCCGGGTGTGCGCCCCCGGCGTGGGGGTGGAGGAACGTGGCAGTGCAGAGTGGCGGAGCGGGCCGCCGGGGATTCGGCCTCTTCGAGCGCGAGGCGGAACTCGCCGCGGCGGAAGAGGCGTTGAACCAGCTGACCGGTCTCGGCGACGACGAGCCGTGGCCGGAACCGGACGATCCGGACGAACGGCTCCCGCTCCCGCGCGAGGCACCCGGCCCCGAAGCGCCGGGCGGGCTCCCGCGGGAGGGCTCGGCCGGGCCGGAAGCCCCGGCGCTGCGGCTCCTGCGCGGCGTGCCCGAACCGGCGCGCCCCGCCGGCCGCCAGGAGCAGGCGGCGGTCCCGGTGCCTGCCGGGTACGCGTCGACGGGACGCGCCACCCCGCCGCCCTTCCGTACGCCCCGCGGTGGCGTCCTCGCCTACGCCGCGCCCGCCGGCCTCGGGAAGACCACGCTGCTCGCCGAGATCCGGCGGCGCGCCGCCGGCAAGGGATGCACCGTGCTCGCGGCGCGCGGCGGCGACCAGGAGCAGCGTGTCGCCTTCCACGTCGCGCGGCAGCTCCTGCAGCCGCAGCTCGCCGCGGCGTCCGACACCGAACTCCGCGCCCAGCTCGGCAGTTGGTACGACATCGTCGGCCCCGCCCTCGGGCTCTGCGCCGCCGGCGACGGCGGACCACCGGACCCGCAGGGCCTGCGCGACGGGCTCGACTGGGTCCTGACCCACCTGGCCGTCCGGCGCGCCCCGCTCGTCGTCGTCCTCGACGACGCCCACTGGGCCGACCCGGAGTCCCTCGGCTGGCTCTCCGCCTTCGCGCCGCGCGCCGAAGAGCTCCCCATGCTCCTGGTCGTTGCCTATCGGCCCGACGAACTCCCGGACAACGGCGACGAGTTCACCGGACGACGGTCCGGCAGGCGGCCCCTCGGCCTCGAACCCCTCACCTCCTCCGCCATCGCGAGCCTCGTCCGCGACCGGGTCGGCTCGCACGCCGACGACACGTTCTGCCGTGAGTGCTGGACCGTCACCTCCGGCAACCCCTTCGAGGCCGTCGAACTCGCCGCCAAGGTCCGCGACCGGGGCCTCGAACCCCGGGCCGAGGCCGCCCACGAACTCCGCGACCTCGCCGCCGCCGTCAAGGGCAGCGGCCTCGTGGCGACCCTGGAACGGCTCGGCACCGCGACCGTCCGCCTCGCGTGGGCCTGCGCCGTCCTCGGCACCGAGATCTCGCCCCAGCTGGCCGGCGCCGTCGCGGGGCTGGGCGGCGAGGCGGTCGCCGACTGCGCCGGACGCCTGCGCGACGCGCGCGTCCTCGCGGGCACCGAGACCCTCGAGTTCGTCCACCCGCTGATCGCCACCGCCGTCTACAAGGCCATCCCCGCCGCCACCCGTGTCGCACTGCACGGGCAGGCCGCCTGGTGCGTCATCGACGCCGGACTCGGCGCCACCGCCGCCGCGCGCCACCTCCTGGAGACCCACCCGGAGGGCGACCCCTGGGTCGTCGGCCATCTGCGCGAGGCCGCCCGCGAGACCCTGCGCGCCGGCGCCCCCGACGCGGCCCGCCGCTTCCTCGCCCGCGCCCTGCGCGAGCCTCCCGCCGACGAGGAACGCGCCGCCGTCCTCTTCGAACTCGGCAGCGCCTCCCTGCTCACCGAGCCCGCCACCACCGTGAACCACCTCCGCGCCGCCCTGGAGGAGCCCGTCTCCGACCCGGCGCTGCGCCACGGCATCGTCTACCGCCTCTCCCAGGTCCTCGCCCACAGCGACCGGCTCGTCGAGGCCTCCGAACTCCTCGGCCGCGAGTCCCGGCTCACCACCGACGCCCGCAGCAGGCTCCGTATGCAGTCCGAGAAGTTCATGTGGGACGCCTTCCGGGCCGACGAACCCGACTCGCCCGCCCGCTCCCGCCGACTGGCCCGCCTCGCCGACCGGCTCACCGGCCGCGACCTCACCGAGCGGTACGTCATCGGCCTTCGCGCCTGGGACGCCACCCTGCGTGCCGAACCCTCGGCCGTCGCCGTCGACCACGCCGACCGCGCCCTGGAGGGCGGCCTCAGCTGGGCCGACGAGAGCCGGGGCTTCGAGGTCCCGGTCCTGGTCGCGCTCACCTTCCTCTACGCCGACCGGCCCGGCCGTGCCGAGGAGCTCTTCGCGGCCGGCACCGCCGAGTTCGAGCGCCAGGGCTGGCGCGGCGCCCACCTCTCCTTCGCGTACACACTCCAGGGCTACATCCGGCTGCGCCGCGGCCGGCTCGTCGAGGCGGAGGACTTCGTCCGCGCCGGCCTGCGGCTCGCCGAGCGCGTCGGACCCCGCACCCCCGCCCACTGGTACGCCGTGGGTGTCACCATCGAGGTGCTGCTCGCCCGGGGCCGGGTCGAGGAGGCCGCGCGGATCGCCCGGACCCACGACTTCGGCGAGCCCTTCCCCGCCGCCGTCACCTTCCCGGACTCCCAGACCGTCCACGCCGAACTCCTCCTCGCCACGGGACGCGTCGAGGAGGCGGCGGCCGAGCTGGCCGCCGTGGGCCGGCGCCTCGACCCGCGCGGCATGCGCAACCCGGCCTGGTGCCCCTGGCAGTTCCACCTCGCCCTCGCCGAGGCGCGGGAGACCCCGGAGCGGGCCACCGCGACCGCCCTGGAGGCCGTGGCCCGCGCCCGCCAGTACGGCGCGCCCTCCACGATCGGCCAGGCGCTGCGCGTGACGGCCGAGGTCGTCGGTGGCGACGAGCGCGTGAAGCTCCTGGAGGAGTCCGTCGACTGGCTGGAGCGGTCACCCGCGGCGTACGAGCTGGCCCGCTCCCTCGTGGCCCTCGGCGCCGCGCTGCGCCGCACCGGACGCACCGGCGAGGCCGCCGACTACCTCTACCGGGGCCTGGAGGCCGCCCAGACGTGCGGGGCGGACGGGCTGGGGGACGAGGCCAGGGCGGAGCTCGCCGCCGCCGGGCTCAGGCCCCGGACCCTCCACCCGGCCGGCACGGACACACTCACCGCGCGTGAACACACCGCGGCCGAGCTCACTGTCCGTGGCGAGGACGCGGCGGCCGCGCTGGGCGCCGACGAGGCGGCGGTGACGCAGCTGCTGTCCGCCGTCTACCGCAAGCTCGGCACGGATCGCGCGGGCCTCGCCCAGGCCCTCGGAAAGACCGGCCGGGAGCCCCACGAGAGCGGGAGCCCCGGCCGCCCCGACTGAGCTGCCCGGCGCCCTCGTCGTCCCTGCTCACCGGCGGTGAGCAGGCCCGCCGTGGTGCGCGTCGCCCGGGTGTCGCGGCGTGTCGCCGAGGTGCCTCGGCCGGAGGCGCCCCGGCGCGTCGCGGTGGGCGCCGGGGCACGTACCATGGCCGTATGTCCTTCCTCCGCCGCCGCAGCGCCGCCACACCCGCGGGCCCGGACTTCGACGTCCTGGCCATGGACCCGGGGGACTGGCCCGGCAATCTCGGCGCCGGCCTGCTGCCCGCGCCCGACGGAAGCTGCCAGGGCGTCTTCCTGCGCTACGACCTGTTCGGCGGCCGTGGTCCCGCGATGATCATCGGCAACCTCCCGGAGGGCTCCCCGGCCCGCGAGCTCGCCGAGGGCCAGATCCCCTTCGAGGTGGCCCAGCTCCTCGCGGCGCTGGACAACGACGAGCCCGTCGAGGTGCTCGACACCGAGGACATGCCGGTGATGCAGGGAGACAACCTGCTGATCGTGCGCCGCCTGAAGCTCTCCGAGAGCCGTATCGCCTGCGTGCAGTTCGACCGCAGCGACAACGTCCTCGTCACGATCGCCAGTTGGGACCGTCCCATCACCGACGATCTCTACGCGCTGCTCAAGCCGCTGCCCGCCGAGCTGTTCCAGCAGGGTTGACGAGAGGCGGGGGCCGATGAGCGCACGCGTCGACAGCTGGATCTGGGCGGTCCGCCTCACCAAGACCCGCTCGCAGGCCGCCGCCGCCTGCCGGGCCGGGCACGTCAAGGTGAACGGCGACCGCGCCAAGCCCGCACAGCCGGTGAAGCCCGGCGACGAGGTGCGCCTCTTCCACGGCGGCCGGGAGCGGATCGTCGAGGTCAAGCAGCTCCTCACCAAGAGGGTCGGCCCGCCCGTCGCCGCCGAGGCGTACGTCGACAACAGTCCGCCGCCGCCCCCGCGCGAGCACGTGGCGGTGGCCGCGGTCCGGGACCGCGGCGCCGGCCGTCCGACCAAGCGCGAGCGCCGCGAACTGGACCACCTGCGCGGCCGGTCCGCCTGACGTCGGGCTCAGGACACCTCGACGACGGTTCCCGTCTCGCGGGCGCGCTCCGCGGCGAGCACGGACAGGTGGCTGAGCAGCGACTCACGCGGGCCTGACGAGACGAGCGAGGGGTCCTCGGCGGCGACCGCCGCGACGAACGCCTCCATGAGGCCCTCGTCGCCGCCGCCGTGACCGCCCGAGGCGGACATGTCCCCGGCGGGGACGGTGTCGATCTCCTCGGTGGCCCCGGTGCGGAAGTCATGGATGTGCAGCATGCGGCCGTCGCCCCGGATCTCGCCACGCGTGCCGAAGATCCGGGTGTGACGGTTGGCCATCTCCGTGAAGCCGGTCATGGTGAAGGTGGCGGTGGCGCCACCGGCGAACTCCATGGCGACGACCTGATGGTCGACGACGTCGTTGTCGCAGGCGTACACGCAGCGCCCGTACGGGCCGGTGCGAAGCGCCTCGTCCAGGGCCGGCCCGGTGAATTCGTCGAGCACGACCGACAGCGGCCAGCCCTTCTCGCCGGCGGCGAGCCGGTCGCCGTAGATCCGCACGGCGTCGAAGGCGCACTCGCCGCGCACGGGGCACTCCACGCACCGGTCGGCGGCGTCCTGGGGGCGGTTGGCGGGCGTGAAGTGCGTCAGACGGCCGAAGCTGGAGACGCGGGCGGGCGGCTCACCGATGATGTGCTGCAGCCAGTCCAGGTCGTGGCACGACTTCGCCATCAGCATGGACGTGGCCTCGTCCGAACGCCGCCAGTTGCCACGGACGTAGGAGTGCGCCTGGTGCCAGTGACCGACCGGCTCCAGATGCTGCACGCTGACGACGTCCCCGATGCGGCCCGCGTCGACGAGGCCCTTCAGCACCCGGGTGTACGGGGTGTACCTCAGGACGTGGCCCACGGCCAGGATCACTCCGGCCCGCTCGACGGCGCCGACGATGGCGCGACAGGACTCCTCGTCCAGGGCCATCGGCTTCTCCAGCATGATGTGGTACCCCTGCGCCGCGAACGCCAGAGCGGGCTCCAGATGGTCGCGGTCCAGGGTGCAGAGCAGGACCGCGTCCGCGACGCGGCCGCGCTCCACGATCCGGCGCCAGTCCGCCACGGCTGCGTCGGGGGCGAGGCCGTGCTCGATGGCGAAGCGTTCGCGCCGTACACGCAACGGCTCGGCCACGCCCACGACCCGTGCGCGGTCCGGATGGTGCAGGGCGTAGCGGGCGTGCCGGGTTCCGCGGTCACCCGCGCCGACCACCAGCAGCGTTGTCGCGTCGGACATGTGTCGCTCCTTCTTTCACAGACATCCGGGGGAGGTGACGGCTGTTCGTCAGGTCATGGGAGTCAGTGACTCGGGATCGTCGAGGAGTTCGCGGTTCACGGCGTCCAGAGCCCTGCGGACGGCGCCGCGCGCCACCACCGCGTCGCCCAGGGTGCTGGCGGTGATGGGCGGCACGTGCTGGGTCATGTGGTCGAGTTCCTCGGTCAGGGAGGGGACCAGGGCGTCGGCCAGGGGGCTGATCCCGCCGGCGAGGACCACGAGCTCGGGGTCGACCGCAAGGATCAGGGCCGCGATGCCCGGGGCCAGCCGCCGTGCGAAGTCGTGGACGGCCGCGAGGGCCTGCGGGTCCCTCTCCGCCGCCGCGCGGGTGAGCGCCTCGATGTCCGACTCCCCGGGCAGCCGCTCACCGTTCCAGCGCAGGGACTCGCGGGCCGGCCCCAGGCCGAGGTGGGGAAGCGTGCTCATCTCGCCCGCACCGCCGCGGCGCCCTCGGTGCAGACGCCCCGACAGCAGCAGCCCGGCGGCGATCCGGCGACCGGCCAGGATGCAGACGGCGTCGTCCACCAGCGCGGCCGAGCCGCGCCAATGCTCGGCGACCACGGCCAGGTTGGCATCGTTCTCGACGAGGATCCGGCACGGGAACGTGTCCGCGAGCCGCCGGGAGAGGTCGACGTCGTTCCACTCCGGGATCACCAGTGACCTGACCCGGCCCGTGCTGTCGACCATGCCGGGCACGCCGACCGCGATCGCGAGCAGCCGGTCGGAGGACACGGAGTGCGCGGCGAGGAGTGCGGCGAGACGGGTGCGCAGGAAGTCGAGACGCGCCAGCCCCGTCATCTCCGGATCGGTGTCCGCACGTACCCGGGCGACCGTCTCGCCCGCGAGATCGGACAGGTCCATCACGACCTTGTGCAGGCCGATGTCGACGCCCACGACGAGGCCCGCCTCACTCCGGAACCGGAAGGAGCGGGCGGGCCTGCCACCGGCCCTTCCCGAGGGGATCCCCTCGGTCTCCGCCACCCATCCGCGCGCGGACAGGGTCTCCACCAGGGCCTCGATCGTGGGCCTGGACAGCCCGGTGGCGGACGTCAGCTGACTGACCGTCTGGGGACTACGGGCGTGCAACGCGCGGATCACCACCGCGGTGTTCATCTTCCGCAGACCGGCCAGGTCCTTGCCCCGTATGCCACTGGGCACGTCCGCCTCCTCCATCGGCCCCTCGGGGGTGGGCCTATGAAAGAGAGTTACACAACCTCGGCCGGGGACGCCAATGGCATTCCAGGAAGCGGACAGCTGCGGTTCCCGGGGTTCTACAAGAGACTTGGCTTACCTCCTTGACGAGGTCGCCCGGGGAGAGACATGCTCTCCCCGAGCTCGCCACGGCCTACGCAGAGAACAGGGCGGTCAGCCGCGCCGCCGAGGTACCGATGCCGGTCGGACCTCGCCGGGCCAGTGACGTACCACTGCCGGAGCGCACCTCGTCGGGGCCGTAACGACGCACCCCCCGGTGCCAGTTGAGGATCCCCGCGAGCCAGTCCTCCAGCTCGCGCACATACGACTCGAAGGCGGCGCGCCCTTGCGCATCGAGACCGAAGTCCTGGTACAGCAGCGGCAGTTCGTGCCTCTTCACATGCTCGAACTGTCGCAGCCGTCCGTGCATCAGATCGTCGACCATCGACACGGCCGTCGGGTAATCGCAGTCGAAGAACTTCTGCAGGACGAGGACACCGTTGTGGACCTCGCCCTCCACCTCGATCTCCTTCTGGTACGAGAAGAGATCATTGAGCAGGGCCGCGTAGTCCGAGGCCGAGTTCTCCAGCGCACGGACCGTGCCGCTGTCGAAGATCCCGGGCGGCAGCCCGTCCGTGCGCCGCAGTCTGCACAGCAGCATCGTCATCTCCGAGCCGAAGGTGCGGCGCCGCATCTCGATGTAGTCCACGGGGTCGGGGACCCGGTGCTGCGCCTGGTTGTGCAGCTCCCACATCCAGCTGTCGAGCATCCCGTCCATGGCGCAGCGGAGCCGCGCCCTGGCGTCCAGGCCCATCGGACCCGCGGTCCGCGTCCACAGATCGGCGAGGGCACGCTCCATCGGACTCACGGCCGATACCCGCCCCGCGTCCGGATCGGTCACCGACATCGTGGACTTGAGACGCTCGGTGCACTCCTTCGCGCCGATCAGGTTCCGCGGCCGGCCGAAGACCAGCGGGTAGTAGTCGTCGCCGTACGTGCCCCACGTCAGCCACTCCGCGCTGAGCTCCAACTCCTCCACCGTGGCGTCGGGGTCGAGCCCCGCCGAGCAGAGCGCGAGGTCGAAGCCCTCCATCATCGGGCGGTCCCAGATGTCGTCCAGGAGCCCCATCCGATCCGCCCAGTCCTCGGACCGGCGCTTCGCCTCCTGGTGGTGCGGGTTGACCGTCAGTGGGTAGGGCAGGTCGAAGTCGGGCAGCAGCGACGCGCCCACCCGCTGGTGGGGGACGTGCGTCAGGGCGCGCAGACGGGCGGCGGCGGGTCGGCCGAAGAGGGTCGCGATGTCCAGGGCGGAGGTGCCGATCACCCCGTCGAAGTGTGAAGTCCCGGTGGTCAGTCCTTCGTTCATGTACCGGCTGGAGCGCAGGTGCCATTCGTGGCCACCCGACTGCCAGTCCTGCAGCCCCTTCGTGTACGCCGCGACCGCCGCGCACTCCGCGGGGCTCAGCCTCTCCTCCAGGCACAGGCCCGGGACCTCGGTCAGCGCCGTGTTCTCGAACTGGTGGAGCCGTGAGGTGAGCAGGTCGTTGACGGCCTCGGCCGCCTCCTGCGTCGTACAGCCGAGAAACTTCTCCAGGACGAGCACACCGTTGCTGTTCTCGCCCTCGTCCTCGACCTCCCGCTGGTACGAGAAGAGGTCGTTGCGCAGGTGGACCGCGTCGGAGAACGTGTCGCGCAGCACCAGCAGCGGCCGGGAGTGCGCCACCTGCTCCGGCACCTCGGCGCCGGCCGCGTACTCGACAAGTCCCGCCGACCAGGGCGCCCCGCCCACCTTGCGGCGCATCTCGATGTACTCGACGGGGTTGGCGATCCGGCCCTCGTCGATGTTGTCGAGCTCCCACAGGGACTCGTACAGCAGAGCCTCGGTCGCCGTGGCGAACCGTTCCCGCCAGGCGGCGGACATCGACGGGACCGTACGCCGCCACAGGTCCGCCAGGCCGGCCTCCACCGGGTTGGTCGGCTCGGGCACGGGTGAGGACGGGCCCTTCGGCATGAACAGCGGAAGCCGGTCCAGATACGCCTTGCTGCCCGGCCGGTCCGGGGTGCGCTTGAAGACCTCCAGGAAGTGGTCGTCGAAGAAGAAGACCCACGTGTACCAGTCGGTGACGAGGGACAGCGCCTCGGCGTCGCAGTCGGGGTGGGTGTACGCGCAGAGCAGCGCGTAGTCGTGCGAGTCGAGGTCGTGCTGCTCCCAGATGCCGGAGCCCTCCAGCATCCCCATCTCCCGCGCCCACTCCCGGGTGTGCGTGCGGGCGGTCTCCACGTGGGGATTGAGCCGCGCCGGATACGGGACATAGAAATCCGGCAGGACGAAGGGCTGAGCCATGCGTGCGGGGCCTTTCGATGGGCGTGGGCGTCGACCGGCCAAGCCCTACCCCCGGCCCGGGAGACCCACGCGGCACCGAAACTAGTCATATGAACGACGTGAGGGTGTCGCCGGCCCCCTCCTCCGGCGACACCCCTCCGCGCTCCGTCCGGACGCCGCTCAGGCCCGGGAGACCCGCACGTCAGCGGCCTTCACGAAGGCGACCCGATGACCGAACTGGATCTCGTAGTACTCCTCCTGGCCCCGGACGACCCGGTGCCCCGCGGTGTCGAACACCGGAGCGAAGTAGTACTCGCCCGGGGTGCGGCCGCCCACCACGTACGACTGGCCCGCGAGCAGCCTGTACGGCAGCGGCGACACCGCCTGGACCGGCACTCCGGCCGGATACGCCGAGGCCTCCGGATAGGCCCGCCCGTACACCGGTACCTCCGCCAGGCCCTCCCTCGGGGTCAGCACCGGCCCCCGGGAGCCCACCGCCGTACGCTGCGCCTTCGGGTCGTGGAACCAGGCCTTCTGACCCAGGTACCAGATCGCCGTCCAGTCGCCCCGCCGCTCCGCCACCGCGTACTGCTGGCCCGTCGAGGCCCGGGCACCGGTGTCGTCGACCCCGGTCGTCGAGTCCTGGCCGTCCGGCCGCAGCCCGACGTCCTTCACCAGCGGGGCGTCCGCGTCCGGCGCCGTGTGCAGCCGGACGGCGCCGGAGCCGTGCGGGGCGCACGCCTCGCCGGCCTTCACACACCCCGTGTAGACCGGCTGGTGCGCGGTGTACTCCGGGCGGATCGTCACCACTCGCGCGTCCGGGCCCGCGGTCGGCGTGAAGGGCCTGCCGAGCAGCCTGAAGTAGTGCGCCCAGTCCCAGTACGGCCCCGGATCGGTGTGCATGCCGCGGATCGTCGACGTCGTCGTGCCCGGCACGTTGTCGTGTCCGAGGACATGCTGCCGGTCCAGCGGGATGCCGTACCGCCGGGCCAGGTACCGCACCAGACGCGCCGAGCTGCGGTACATCGCCTCCGTGTACCAGGAGTCCGGCTCCGTGAGGAATCCCTCGTGCTCCAGGCCCACCGACTTGGCGTTCACGAACCAGTTGCCCGCGTGCCAGCCGACGTCCTTCAGCGGCAGATGCTGCGCGACGTGGCCGTCCGACGAGCGCAGCGAGTACTGCCACGACACGTACGTCGGGTCCTGCACCAGCTGGAGCGTGACGTCCCAGGTCGCCTCGGTGTCATGGACGACGATGTATTCGATCGACTGGGACGCGGGCCGGTCCGCCTTGTCGTGGTTGCCGTAGTCCCCGTCCCCGAACTCCTCGTACGGCGCCGGGACCCACTCGCAGGCGACCGTCCTCGGGCACTCGGTCCGACCCGTGTCCGCCGTCCGCAGCCCCAGCGACGCCACCTGCCCGGTCTCGGGCACGAGGTCCGCGTCCGCCTTCAGTGTGACCACCTGCCCGCTGTCGGTACGCCGGGACTCACCGGACCGGATCACGTCGAACACGTCGTTCGCGTACGTCGTGGCCGTCGCCGTGTCGTCGGCGCCGGAGTAGCGCGCCACCGCGCCGAACCAGTCGGCCGGGTCGGCGCTGAGCGGCCGCCCCGAACCGCGCTGAGCCGCGGCGAGGAGGGCCGCCCCGCCCTCGATGTTCGCCGAGGTGCTGGTCCGCAGCTCCCGCGCGGGAATCCCGGTCAACGCGGCCGCCCGGTCCAGCGTCCTCAGCCGCTCCGGCAGCCGTGCCGCCGTGGGCGGTGCGGGCCGCGTGTCGGAGCCGGCCCGCGGCGCGCGGGAACCGTCGCCCCGCGCGTCCTCCTCCCCGTGTGAGTGGTGCGGGGCCTCCGCGAGCGCGGTCGCCGCGTCCGTGAGGTGCATCGGGCCGTAGCCGCCGGTGACACTCGGGGCGCCGCCGTGCGCGTCCCACCGGGACTGGAGGTACGCCACCGCCAGCAGCACGCTCGGCGGCACGCCCTGACGTTCGGCGGCCGCCGCGAACTGCCGCTGGAGCGAGCCGGCCGCCACCGGCTCTGCCGTGGCAGGCGGCGCGGCCGACAGGAGGGGGAGGAGCAGGGCGGCGGACGCCGCTGCGCCCACCGCTCGGGGAACCCGTCTGCGCGACACGGAACGGTGCAAGGCAGCCTCCGAGACCAGGGGTGACGAGGGGCGTGCGGGGCCGGACCCGTACAGGGGTATCGGCTTCCGGACGATCCGTCAATCACCCCTCGACGCACGGAACTTCCCATGTCAGATGGGATGCCGGGAGAGTCGCACGGAGTTTCGCGGCGACGGCTCGCGGGCCTGCGGCGCGTCAGAGGCGTGGACCAATGGGCGGAGCGCACGGCGAACGGCAGAACGCCGCGCACCCGGTGTGTCGGCACCGGGCGCACGGCGTGTCACCACCCCCGTGGAACGGTCGGCGCGGCCTCAGCGCGTACCGACCGCGGCGCGCACGGCCCGCCGTGCCATGGCGCAGTCGTCGTGCAGCCGCCGCAGCAGCCGCCGCTGTTCCTCACCGGGCGAGACCGCACCGGAGGGGACGGGTACAGAACCGGCCGGCGGAGCCTCCTTGATGGTGCGCTGCACCGCGGTCTCGTACGTACGGATCTCCCTGGTCAGGACGATCATCAGGTTCACCAGGAAGGCGTCCCGGGACGCCGCCCCCGCCTGCTGGGCGAGCTGACTGATCTGACGCCGGGCCGCCGGCGCGTCACCGAGCACCGACCACAGGGTGGCCAGGTCGTAGCCCGGCAGGTACCAGCCCGCGTGCTCCCAGTCGACCAGGACCGGTCCCGCGGGCGAGAGCAGGATGTTGGAGAGGAGGGCGTCCCCGTGACAGAA
Organism: Streptomyces sp. NPDC013317; assembly: GCF_055563155.1. NCBI lineage: Bacteria > Bacillati > Actinomycetota > Actinomycetes > Kitasatosporales > Streptomycetaceae > Streptomyces > Streptomyces sp. NPDC013317. The sequence goes on along the minus strand of NZ_JBVHDX010000003.1, from coordinate 568,506 downwards.
CTGCCCCATGCCCTGCCGGCCACCGGCGTGCGCCAGGCCGTGCAGCAGTTTCTGCAGGTCGTCCCGGTCACGGTCGGTGAAGAGGCCCAGTTCGTGGTAGCGCGCGATCCGGGACGGGTAGTCCAGCGGCGCGTCGAAGGTGCCGGCCGGCGGCCGCCAGGCGTTCAGCCGGGCGATCGCGCCGAGCGCCGCGCGCAGATCCGTGCGGGGCGGAGCCTCGACGGGGTGGCGCGTCAGCGCCGCCGCCCGCCCCGGCATCCGCTCGATCACCAGCGTGCAGTTCTCCGGGTCCGCGGCGATCAGCCGGGGCGCTCGCACCGGGGGCCGGTGCCGGACGAAGGAGCGGTAGGCCGCTATTTCGTGCTGGAACCGCTCGACCCACGCGGGGGAGTGGTCCAGTAAACACTTCGCCACGGCCGTGGCGCGCCCGGTGGTGCCGACGATCAGCACGGAACGCCCGCTCCGTCGCAGGACCTGCACGGGGTTGAACTCCGGGCAGATCCGGTGGACGGACGCGATGGCCATCCGCACCTGGGCCCCCTGCGGGCCGGACAGGTCGATTCTTCCGCTGAGCGGCTGAGCGGCACTGCCCGCCCATCGCCTCGCGCGGGCCGCCGGAACGACGGGGGCGAGGTACGGTCCGCTGCCGACCGGTACGGGACGGTGCTGCGGCCGGGGCGGGGCGGACACGGAGGACGATGCTGTGTACATGGAGGAGACAGATCCCTTCGTGTGCCGACAAGTTGCGTGCGTCGCCCCGCCCGACCTCCGGGCCGCACCCTGGGGAATGTGGGCCGGTTGCCGGGGCGGGGTGGCGCGTTCCTACCTGACACCCCGGCGCGGGTGGCGGAACATCGGGCGCACCCTGGCGAAGCCTGGCGAATAGTCGCCAGCCCTATGACAGGGGGTTACTGTCAACTCAGCCGAGAACCTGGGGGCTTAGACGTGACCGGACAGACCAACACCCGCCTGGCAGACCTCTTCGGCCTCGCCGGCTGGTCCAAGGGAGAGCTCGCGAGACTCGTCAACCGGCAGGCGGCGGCCATGGGCCATCCGCAACTGTCGACCGACACCTCACGGGTGAGGCGATGGATCGACATGGGGGAGACCCCGCGCGACCCCGTACCCCGGGTGCTGGCTGCACTGTTCACCGAGCGACTCGGCCGTGTCGTGACCATCGAGGACCTCGGGTTCGTACGACACGGGCGCGCCGGGAGACGGCAGAACGTCAGGAACACCGACAACCCTGACGGGCTGCCCTGGGCGCCCGAGCGTACGGCAGCGGTCCTCACCGAATTCACGGGAATGGACCTCATGCTCAACCGACGCGGCCTGATGGGCGCGGGCGCCGTGCTCGCCGCCGGCTCCGCACTCAGCAGCGCCATGCACGACTGGCTCCACACCGACCCCGCACGCGCCGCGCAGGCCCCCCGTGCGAACGATCCCCTCCACGCCGACCCCGCTGGGTTCGACCGCTACGAGGCCGCCCCCATCGGGTCGGAGGAGATCGAAGCACTGGAGCGCTCGGTGGAGGTGTTCCGAGCGTGGGACGCCTCCCGTGGCGGCGGTCTCCAACGCAAGGCGGTCGTAGGCCAGTTGAACGAGGTGGGCGGCATGCTCGCCTACCGCCACCCCGACCACCTCCAGCGCCGCCTCTGGGGCGTCGCGGCCAACCTGGCCGTCCTGGCGGGCTGGATGTCCCACGACGTGGGCCTGGAACCCACCGCCCAGAAGTACTTCGTCATCGCCGCCCACGCGGCCCGTGAGGGCGGCGACCGGCCGCGCGCCGGGGAGGCACTGTCCCGCGCGGCGCGCCAGATGGTCCACCTGGGCCGGCCCGACGACGCCCTCGACCTGATGAAGCTCGCGAAGTCCGGCTCCGGCGAGGAGGTTCTGCCGCGTACGCAGGCGATGCTGCACACCATCGAGGCATGGGCGCAGGCGTCCATGGGCAAGGGCCAGGCCATGCGCCGTACGCTCGGCGAGGCCGAGGACCTCTTCGTCTCCGACCGGTCGGACGTGCCGCCGCCCAGCTGGATGCAGAACTTCGACGACGCCGACATGCACGGCATGCAGGCCCTCGCGTACCGCACCCTCGCCGAACACGACCCTGCCGCCGCGGTTCCCGCGCAGCGCCACGCCAAGCTGGCCCTGGACCTGCGCCGCAGCGGTCACAACCGGTCCAAGCTCTTCGACTACATCTCCCTCGCCTCGGCCTGCTTCATCGCCGACGACCCGGAGCAGGCCGACCGGTACGCGCGGCTCGCCCTGGTCTCCATGGGCGAGACCTCGTCCCACCGCACCTGGGACCGGCTGCGTGAGATGTACCGGCTGACCGGGCAGTACGCCGGCTACGCCAAGATCGAGGACCTGCGCGAGGAGATCGCGCTCGCGCTGCCCGAGCCTGCGGCGAAGCGGCCGAGGGCCCGCGGGATCTGAGGGCCGGTCCGACTCCCGACCGTACGAGCAAGGGCACACCGGCACGTGCCGGTATGCCCTCCTGAGAGGTGCTCGCCAAGCGTGCTCGCTCCGTGGTGCGGGGTGGCACCGACGGCGCGCGACCCGCGAGCCGGCGGGCGGCGTGAGCTGGTCTCGGCACGAGGTCGACGGCCCGGCGCGGAGCCTGCGTGTGCTGTGGGGCCCGTGCGTGCTGTGGAGCCCGTGCTCCCGAGGCGGAGCCAGGGGCTCGCGGCGAAGCTAGTGGCCGACGCGGACCACCATCAGGCAGGCGTCGTCCTCGCGCGGTGCCTCACCGAACTCCTCCACCACCGACCGTACACAGTCCTGCGCGTCGCGGGCCCCGGCCAGCCGCGGAGCCAGCGCGAGCAGTCGCTGCGTACCCGTGTCGTCCAAGCCGCCGCGGCGGGTCAGCCCGTCCGTGTGCAGCATCAGCAGGTCCCCGGGGAGCAGCCGGATCTCGGCCTCCTCGTACGTGGACCCGGCCGTCGCTCCCAGGAGCACGCCGTCGGGCCGCTTCAGGGCGCGTCCCGTCCCGTCGCGGAAGAGCAGCGGGGCGGGGTGCCCTGCCTGAGCCCAGGAGAGTGTCTGGCTGACCGGTTCGTAGCGGCAGCACATCGCGCTGCCGAGCGCCGGCTGCACCGCCGACTCCAGCAGTTGGTTCAGATGGCCCATCAGGGCGCCAGGGCGAATTCCGGCCACGGCCATGCCGCGCAGCGCGCCGAGGAGCATCGCCATGGAGGAGGTCGCCGAGACCCCGTGACCTGTGAGGTCACCGACCGTCAGGAGCGCGTCGCCGTCGGGGAGCGCCAGCGCGTCGTACCAGTCGCCGCCGATCAGACCGGTCGAGGCGGCGGGCAGGTAGTGGCCCGCCACGTCGAGCGGGGCGCCCGGGCCGCCGTGGGCGAAGCGCAGGGAGCCGCGCCAGGGCGGCAGCACGGCCTCCTGGAGCTCGACGGCGACGCGACGCTCGGTGCGCTCGATGTGGCGACGGCGCTGCAGGCTGTCCCGGGACTCGCGGACGGCGCGCTCGCTTCGGCGCAGCTCGCTGACGTCACGCAGGACGGCCCACATGGAGGCCGTGCAGCCGTCGGAATCGAGGACCGGCTCGCCCATCATGTGGAGCGTACGGACCCGGCCGTCGGTGCGGACGATGCGGAACTCGCCGTCGATGGGCTTCCCGTCGATCAGGCAGTCCGTCACCATCGCCTGGAGCACGGACTGGTCCTCGGCGAACACCATCGAGGGAAGTTCGTCCAGCGACATCGGGCCGCTCTCGGGGGTCCGTCCGAAGATCTGGTACAGCTCCTCGGACCAGCTCACCTCGTCGTTCAGCAGGTTCCACTCGGCGCTGCCGACGCGGCTGAGGAGAGAGCCGGTGCGCGCGGCCGGGACGCCGTAGGCGGCGCCGGGATCGGAGACGCCTTCGGCCTCCACCTCGATGACATCGGCACCGGGCGTGGCGGGGAGCTCGTCGGGGATGCCGGCCTTGAGCTGGCCCAAGTGGGCGCCCAGGTCGTCGAGCTGATGTACGGCCAGATCGCAGAGCGCACGCTGCCAGCGGTTCTTCGGGTCGTCCTCGTCCAGGACCGCGTCCCGGCGCACGGCGTCCACGTCACCGCGCAGACGGCGGGTCTGCGAGATCAGCGCGTCCACGGTGCCGGGCTCCGGCGGCTGGGCTGGACGGTCCGCGTAGAGAGGGGACGGCATGTCGTACTCCGATACAGGCGCGACGCGGGCGAGCGGTGGAACAAGGCCCGGATACGACTGTTGCACAGGCGGAGACACCCCGTAAGGGATTTGGCAACACTCGATACGGTGGTGCTTCTGACATATGCCAACGGCCTGTCGATTATCGGCCATCGAGGTGGTAACGGCGCGACACCGTGGGAAGGTTACGGTGCTGGTGTGGTGAACGACGAGGGCGGACCGGTCTTCTAGGCGGGCGCGGGACGGACCACCCGGATGCCGAAGCCGAAGGTCTTCGTCGACAGGGCGATCCCGATGAAGAGGAGTGCGAAGTGCTCCTGGCCGCGGGCGGTGGCGATACCGCCGAGGTCGAGCAGTGAGTCCTGGGGCCAGCCCAGATCACGTAGCAGACCGCTCACCGTCTCCTTGGCCTCGGCGTCGTCGCCGGACAGGAAGAGCGTGCTCGGCCCCTCGAGGGAGCGCGGTGCGACCATCACGACCCGGTCGACCGTGCAGAGCGTCTTGACGACGCGCGTCCCGGGGAACGCCCGCTGGATCTCCTCCCCGAGGCTGACCACCGGGTGCGACAGCGACTCGTCCTCCAGGAAGCCGACGGCGACGTCCAGCAGTACCTTCCCCTCCAGCGCGGACGCGCCGACCGACTCCAGGAGCGGCACCGAAGCAGTCCCCGGCGTGGCGTTCACCAGCACCTCCGCGTGCGTCGCGGCCGCCGCCGGATCACCGACCCGGACCCCCGCGTCCAGCAGCTCCCTCAGTTCCGTGAGCAGTTGCGGGTCCTCGGGCCGCCGTGACCCGAGGACGATGTCATGGCCCGCGCGAGCCCAGCCCGCCGCCAGCGCCCGTCCCACATTCCCTGTGCCGAGAATTCCGATTCGCATGGCCACGACGCTAGGCGCCACCCGCCCCGTACCGCATCGGACGATGGTCGGGCCCGCGCGGCTGACTGGCGTAGGCCCCGTGGCCTAGGGCCGGACCGGGCCGACGCCACGCGCCGCGCTGCCTGAGCGGCCGGAGGGTCCGGGCTGCGATGATCGTACGTATGCACGCCTCTTCCTCCTCCGCGCCGGCCGACGCCCTCACCACCGAGCGCCTGCTGGTGCGTCCCGTGCGCGCGGCCGACGTGCCGGCCGTCACCCGGCTGTGGACCGACCCCGAGGTACGGCGGCATCTCGGCGGGCCGGTGACCGAGCAGGTCGTACGGATCCGCCAGCGGCGAGTCGTCGGCGCGGCCGGCGTGCACGCCGTGGTGCGGGCCGCCGACGGGGTGCTGCTCGGTCTCGTGACCGTCGAGCCCGGGGCAAGGGACGGGGAGACGGAGATCTCGTACCAGTTCCTGCCCGAGCACTGGGGGCACGGCTACGCCCGCGAGGCCGTCGCCGCCGTCCTCGACGCCACGCTCCGCGACACGCCGAGTGTCGTCGCCCTGACGCAGGAGGCGAACCGACCCTCCCGGCGACTCCTCGAAGCCGTCGGCATGACCCACACCGCGTCCTTCGTCGAACACGAAGCCCACCAGGTCCTCTACCGGCGCCGGCGCTGACCCCCTCCGCCCGCCCCCCTCACCGGACCTTCTCGCCCGCCGCCAGCTTCGCCACCATCCGCTCGAGCCGCTGCGCCCGGCCCTTCGGCGTGCGGGCCTGCCACAGCCGAAGGATCACCAGGTACTGATCGGTCCTGCCGAGCCCCTCGTAGAAGAGCCGTGCCCGCTCGTCGGCCGCGAGGGCCGCCGCCAGATCGTCCGGTACGGTCGCCTCCGCCTGCGACGGGTACGCGGCGTCCCACCGGCCGTCCGCCTGGGCGGCGGCCACCTCGGCGAGCCCCGGCGCGCGCATCCGGCCGGCCGCCGTGAGCGCCTCGACCTTGCGGACGTTCACCCGCGACCAGAGGCTGCCCGCTCTCCGCGGGGTGTACTTCTGTACGTAGTACACGCCGTCCCCGCCCTTGCGCTGCCCGTCGATCCAGCCGAAGCAGAGCATGCAGTCGAGGATCTCCGGAATGGTCAGCGACTCGCCTCCCCCGCCCTTCTTGGCGATCCGCAGCCAGACCCCGGGTGTGTCGGCGTGGTGGGCCTCCAGCCACGCCTCCAGCTCCGTGGTCTTCGTGACGGTGATCAGTTCGAGTCCCTCGTACCGCTCCATGGGACCACGATATGCGCCGGCCCCGGCCCCGGCCCCGGACGTACGAGCGGCCTTCTCACCAGGCCGTAGTGACGCTGCGTCAGAACCGGGCGTGGGTGGTGATGTCCGACTCGAACTGAGTGATCATCTCCGGTGTCACCGTCGGCCGGCACTGGCCGATCGCCTCCAGGTAGTCGTTCGTGGTCGCGCCCGGCAGCCGGTCGTCGTTCACCGGGCGGCCGCCGACGGCGACCAGATCGCGCTCGAAGGAGTTCTGGGCGGCGATCCGCGCGGCATGCTCGATGTCGGCGGGCGTGAACAGATCGCTCGCGGAGACCAGTTCGTCGATGTCGACGTCGGACCGGCCCTCCGTGTACCGCGCCCAGATCGCGGCGCGGGCCGCCTTGTCCGGTGTGCCGATCGGAATCAGGTAGTCGAAGCGCCCCGGGCGCAGAAAGGCCGGATCGAGGGAGCGGATCGAGTTCGTGGCGCAGACGAGCAACCGCTCGTCCCGCTCACGGAAACCCGGGATGAGCTTGAGGAGTTCGTTGGTCACACCGTGCATGCCACCGGGCTGCGCGGGCTCCTGACGGACCGGGGCGATCTCCTCCACCTCATCGATGAAGACGAGTACGCGCTCCAGTTCGGCGATCCGCGCGAACGCCGAGCGCAGGGCCGCCGCGAGATTGCCCTCGTCGGCGAGCCGGGACGGCAGGATCTCCACGAACGGCCAGCCGAGCCGCGAGGCGATGCCCCGGGCGAACGTCGTCTTGCCGGTGCCCGGCGGACCGAAGAGTCCCACCGCGCCGCGGCGGCCGAACTCCGTGCCGAGCCGCCCGCTCGGGCTCGGCCAGCGGAAGCACGACGCGCCGTTCGATCAGGTCCTTCTCCCGCTCCATGCCCGCGACCTTGGCCCACAGGTCGCTCGGCAGCAGCCGGCCGCCCAGGTCGTCGAGGAGGTTGGCGGCCGGGCCGTGCAGCGGCTCGACCTTCTCGAAGTACGCGACGGCGGGCTGGCGGGTGTAGCCGGCGTTGAGCAGGCCCTCGCCGAGCAGGTCCTCCTCCGGCAGGACGTACGCGATGCGCCCGACCCGCGCCGCGACCAGCCGCCGTTCCAGCTCGACGAGCAGCGCGCTGGCGAGCCCCCGGCCACGCCAGGCGGAGGAGATCGCGATCCGCATCACCCAGGCCCGTTCGCCCGAGACACAGGCGAGGGCCGCTCCGATGGGGACGCCCTGGTGGACGGCGACGACGGCGGGCTGGCGGGAGGTCAGGGCGCTGATGCACTCGGCCAGGGAGAACACGGACTCCTGGCCGAGCTCGGCCGTGGTGTCGATCAGATGGACGACCGCGGCGAGATCGCTCTCGCGGTAGTCGTGGATGAGCCAGTTCACCGGTACCGCCCCTCGTTCGTTCGATTTCGAACCGTTGCGGCGAGGCTAGGGGCGGGGGAGGGGGCGGGTCGTGCGCCACGGTGCACAAGGCGCGGGCAAGTGCTACGAAGCGTCACTGGCCGGACGGGGCGCGCGTGCGCGTCCGGAACGGGCGAAGCCCCCGGAGGTGAATCCTGCGGGGGCTTCGCCGTGGTGCGGCTCAGTACGCGGGCGCGAGCTTCGGGTTCGGGCCGTAGGCGTTGTCGGCCTGGTTGCCCTCGGTCGCGTAGAAGACGATGAGGATGATCCCGCCGACCAGCGGGATCAGGCCAATCAGGATCATCCAGCCGGAGCGGCCCGTGTCGTGCAGACGGCGGACTGTCACGCCGAGCGTCGGCAGCAGCACAGCCAGCGCGTAGATGCCGGTCAGCAGCGGTGCCGTGGTGAGCACCGCGTCGAGGATCGCCAGGACGACGTACGCGATCAGGTTGAACAGCATGTACATCCAGTATTCCTGGCGGCGCGCACGGCCGGTGAATACCGCGTACTTCTTGAGAACGTCGAGGTACCAGTTCACTTAGTCCCCCCAAGGACTGGGAAACGCAAGCGGGAGCCTGTCTCTGTGGAGCAAGCTTGCGCAGAACTCCAGTGGCCGAAACGCCATCGGGTAATTCGTTACCTGAGGTGGGGTGTTGGTGGCTGATGTGACTGGTATTGCGCATGGGACAGGCGACGGCGCCGTATCCCGTGCGGGATACGGCGCCGTTCTGGGAGAGGATCAGAGCTCTATGCCGCTCTCCTGGACTTGCTCATGAGAAGTCCGCCCGCTGTGAGGGCGAAGAGGCAGACGCACGCGCCGGTGATGACGTTGCTGACGATCGCGCCCGTGTCCACGTCCCGGGCGACCACCCAGGGTGAGATGATCAGCCAGACGCCGGCGAGCAGGGCGACGAAGTTCAGGTCCTGCGACCGTTCCGGAGCCATCGACATACAGAGCCCGAGCCCCGCGAGGGCGATGCCGACGATCAGGTTGCTGAGGGCGAGGTCGGGGTGGAGGCCCGCGAAGTGGACCGTGTAGGCGGAGATCGCCCCAGATACCGGCCACCATGATCAGTTCCTCGACCGCGGCGACACCACGGGTCTGGAGCACTCGGGAGTAGCGGTCACGCATTTCCGATGCGTCGGGGTGTCCCCTCATGTCACCAGGACGGTGAGAGACGTCAGACATACGACTCGCCTCCTTCTGGCGTCTTGCACGTCTGATCGCGCTTGCGGCATCGTGCCGCGGTTTCATTGTGCGCTTATCTGGCCTTTATGTGTAGATGTACCCGATAAGGGATTCACACAGAATTGTCGGCACGGATATGCGCGTAACCACCAAAGAAATGATCTTTGAAAGAACATTTCCCGACGTCACGCGCATCACCGTGCCGACATGCGGACAGCCTCGTCGGTGATCAGCCGCGGCTGTACGGACGGGTGATGATCTCCATGTTGTGACCGTCGGCGTCGTCGAAGTAGGCGCCGCGGCCGCCGAAGAGGTGGTTGACCTGCCCGGGCTCGGTGTGGCTCGGGTCGGCGTAGTACGTGACCCCCATCCGCTCGAGCCGCCCGATCATGGCGTCGAACTCCTCGTCGGGCACGAGGAAGGCGTAGTGCTGCGGGGTGAACGCGTCCGCCGACTCGTAGTAGTCGAGGGTGACGCCGTTGCCGGTCTCCACCGGCAGGAACGGGCCGAAGGGGGCGCCGACCTCCAGGCCGAGCACCTCGGCCAGGAACGTGGCGGAGGCCCGCCTGTCACGGGCGTATACGACAGTGTGGTTGAGCTCGATGGCCACGAAGGGTCCTCTCGAAAAGACTGCGTCGGTGTCTTCCTGATGGGGCTCGTCGCGTGCGTACAGGGCGTGGGAACGCGTACGCGTGCGTGGAAGACGACCGAGGCGGGCCTCGCGCCCGCCCGGCGGCGGTCACGCCAAGGCCGGGTGCCTCACTCGCTCACGGCCCATGGCCGACCCGGCAGTCATACGAACACGCTAACCCATGATCATCGGCGTCGGCAACGGCGTTCCCGGCCGGGCGGCGACAGGTCCCGCCGGGCCCACCGGCGTAATCTGGAAGTGGACTCGGGGGCTGCAACGTCCCACCGCCCGGAAGGCGGACGAACATGACCGGAATCGTGTCCCGGAGCTTCGACTCCGCAGATGAGACGCGTCCCTTCGAGGACTCCAAGGGCAGGCTCGACCTGATCAACGACGAGAGCGGTCCGGTCGGGCGTGCCGTGTTCGAGCCCGGCTGGCAGTGGTCCAAGCACGTGAAGCCCCTTGCCGGGACGGACAGTTGCGAGGCGTCGCACGTCGGGTACGTCGTCAGCGGTCGGATGAAGGTCGTGATGGACGACGGGGAGTCGGCCGAGATCGGCCCCGGCGACTTCATGGCCGTCAAGCCGGGACATGACGCGTGGGTCCTCGGCGACGAGGCCTGCGTCGTGGTGGACTGGGCCGGCTTCCTGAACTACGCGGCACCGAAGAAGAGCTGACGGGGCGCGGGGGGACGGCAGCCGGGACGCGGTGAGTGCCTCGCCGGCCGCACCCGCGGCCGCGCGCACCGCTGGCCGCCCGCCCCCGCGCCCGCCCCCGCGCCCGCACCGGCGGCCGTCCGCGCCCGCGCGCACCGCTGGCTGCCCGCCCCGTCACCGCCCCCGCGTCCGCACCGGCGGCCGTCCGCACCGGCGCCCGCCCGCGCCCGCGCACCGCTGGCCGCCCGCCCCTGCACCCGCGCCCGCCCGCACCCGCGCCCGCCCGCGCCCGCCCGCACCCGCGCCCGCCCGCACCGGCGGCCGTCCGCCGGACACCACCGCACCCCGGCCGCCCGCCGGACATGCCCGCACCCCGGCCGTCCCCCGGACACGCCCGCACGGCTGCCGAAAGCCCTGATCAAAGGGGTCATCGGCCTGTTATCGTCGCGCGCATGCCCGAACTGGTCGCCCCCACAGCTCGCCTTCATCGCTCCTGGCTCGAAGCACACGCCGAGTGGAGCCCCGGCGCCCATCAGTCCGGAGCGGGGATGAGGCTGGCTGAGGAAGAGGCCCTCGCCGTGCCCGAGATCTTCGCTTCGTGGGTCGGCCGACTGCGGGAACAGGGCGACCCGACAAGGCCGTTGGCCCAGGGGCGGGTGCGCGCCACGCACTGGTGGATCGTGGAGGACGGGGCGTACGCCGGCGCGATCGACCTGCGCCACGAGCTCAACGACTTCCTGCTCAGGGCCGGCGGACACATCGGCTACAGCGTCCGGCCCTCCGCCCGCCGTCGCGGACTCGCCACCTGGGCCCTCGGGGCGGTCCTCCCCGAGGCCCGAGCTCTCGGCCTCGACCGGGTCCTGGTGACCTGCGACGACGACAACGTGCCCTCCGCCCGCACGATCGAGCGCAACGGCGGGGTGCTCGAAGACACCCGCGACACGGAGATCGGCCGCAAGCGCCGCTACTGGATCACGCTGTGAGCCCGGTGGCGGCCGTCACGCGCCCACGGCGATCACGCCGACACCGATCCCGACAGCCCTTTCGGCCCCTCGGCGCGTCCCCGCGCACACCTCCGACCCGCTGAGCGCCCGGCGCCGGCCCGCGCCGCGGCGCCCGGCTCAGCGCGGCCGGCGAGTCGGAGGTGCCCCGGAGCTCGGGCCCAGGGCGATGGCCCGTCAGCCGTACGCGTCCGTCACGCAGTCCCGGGCGCACGCGCCGCGTTCGTACGCGTCACGGAGCGCGGCCGCCGCGAGACGGGGGTCCATGTCCGGGTGGGCGAGGTGTTCGTCCGCCAGGCGCAGCACGTCCTCGACCGTGACGATCACCGGCTCTCCCGCTCCCGCCGCCGCGCGGGCCGACCCGATCGCCATGACGGCCGCCCTCCGCAGCACCCGCTCCTCCCTGCGCCGGGCGGCGGCCCACGCCCGCGCCGGGCCGGGCGGCCGGACCGCGCGGCCCTGACGGACGGCGCCCAGCGCCATGAGGCCGGCCCCGGCGGCGACGACCAGCATCCCCACGAGCGTCTCCGCGTGCAGTCCCGTCGCCACCCGACCCCCTCGCGTCGAACGACCCGTACCCAGGGCGACCCGATTTCAGGCACAGCCGCTGCTGACACGCGTAAGTGACACGTGTCACCTTCCTGCTTCAGGCGTTGACGCGGCCGATCTACGGCCGGACTCTGCTCCCATGACCGTCACCACCGTCACCACCACCCGCGGCCCCGTACGCGGTGAGCGCCGCCCCGACGGAAGCCTCCGCTTCCTCGGCATCCCCTATGCACAGCCGCCCGTCGGCGCCCTCCGGTTCGCGGCGCCCGTGCCGCCGGAGCCGTGGACCGAACCGCTGGACGCCACCTCCTACGGGCCGACCGCCCAGCGCCGGCCCTTCGCCGACGTCACCACGATCCCGGAGCCCTCCGTCCCGGGCGCCGGGGTCCTCAATCTCAACGTCTTCACGCCGCGCACCGACCCCGAGGCCGGGCTCCCCGTCCTGGTGTGGATCCACGGAGGCGGTTACGTGGCGGGGTCGGCGGCCAGCCCCTGGTACGACGGATCGGCCTTCAACCGTGACGGCGTCATCCTGGTCTCCCTCGGTTACCGGCTGGGCGTCGAGGGCTTCCTGCACCTCGACGACGCTCCCGACAACCGAGGCGTCCGGGACTGGATCGCCGCCCTTCAATGGGTCCGCGACAACATCGCCCGCTTCGGCGGCGACCCGGCCAGGGTCACCGTCGCCGGCCAGTCGGCGGGCGGCGGTGCCGTGCAGACCCTGCTCGCCGTTCCGGCCGCCCGCGACCTGTTCCGCGGCGCGCTCTCCGTCTCCGGGGCCGTCATGCGTCCCGACGGCCCCGAGGTCGCCCGCGCGGCGTCCCGCCTGTTCACGGCGCGTACCGGCGTACCCGCCACCGCCGCGGCGCTCCGCGACCTGAGCGACGACGAACTCCTCGACCTGCAGGACCGGATGGGCGCACCGGGCCCCGACCGCGAGGGCCTGCCGCCGCTGCTGTCCCTGGCGCCCTTCGCGGACGGCGAGCTGATCCCGGAGCCGGTACTCGACGCGTTGACGACCGGCGAGGCGGGCGCGGACGTCCCGCTCATGCTGGGCTTCACGGCCCACGAGTTCAACGCCTTCCCCGCCCCGGGCCCCGACGGCCCGCCTGTGCCGGTCCTCCTGGGGGCGCTCGGGCTGCCGGAGGACCGGCTCGACTCGTTCACGACCGCCTACGGGTCCGGTGACCCGGCCGCCCTGTTCGGCCAGGCCCTGACCGACGTCACCTTCCGTGCCCCGTCGCTGGCCGTGGCCGACGCCCGGGCGGCGCGCGGGCGCCCCACCTGGCTGTACGAGTTCGTGTGGGAGTCGCCCGTCAACGGCACGGCGTTCCACTGCCTGGACCTGCCGTACGCCTTCGACCTCCTGGACGCGGAGGGTGTCACCGCCGTGGCGGGGGAGGCCCCGCCCCGCGTCCTCGCCGAGGCGATGCACCACGCCTGGGTCTCCTTCGTACGGGACCAGGACCCGGGGGCACTCTGGCCGTGCTACACGGCCGGCGAGCGCGCCACGATGGTCTGGGACGCCGAGCCCCGCGTGGAACTCGACCCGCTGCACCTGGTCCGCGAGATCTGGCTCGACTGACCCGCCGAGCGGGCTCCCCGAGCGCCGCTCTCACGTCGGCGCGGGGAGCCCCGTCTCGGTGAGTCCCGTCTCGGCGTCGCGCGGCCGAGGGCTCTCCGGTCCGGGCGGGCCCGCGAGGAGCGCCTCGACGACCGCCTCCGCGAACGGCCGCACATCGGCCGGCGTGCGCGAGGTGATCAGGCGGAATCCGCCCGAGGCGTCGACGACGACCTCACTGTCCCGCCAGGTCCCGCCCGCGTTCACGAGATCGGTCCTGACCGACGGGTAGGAGGTGAGCTCCTTCCCGGCGACCAGCCCGCTGTCGATGAGCAGCCACGGTCCGTGACAGATCGCGGCCACGGTCTTCCCGGCGTCCGCGAAGGCGGCCACCAGCCGCTGGGCCGTCATGTCCGTCCGCAGCCGGTCCGCGTTGACGGTCCCGCCCGGCACGACCACCGCGTCGTACGCGTCCGCCGACACCTCTTCGTACGACGTGTCGGGGTCGACGGCATCGCCCGGCCGCCGGTCCGACACGACCGTCACGACGGGTTCGGCCTTCTTCGCCGCCACGGTGACCTCGGCGCCCGCCTCGCGCAGTGTGGCCACCGGCTTCGTCAACTCGTCCTGCTCCGTGCCGTAGTTGGTCGTGAGAAAGAGGACTCGCTTTCCGTCGAGCGTCACAGCCGACGCCTCCCGTCCGGTCTCCGTCAGGTGGCCGTGGTCCGGCCACACTCCCGCGACTGACCACCCGCGCCGGTCCTAAACGAACGGATCGACGGATCGGAACCGAACGCGCCCCGGCCGTGTGGCGCCCCGGCCGCGCGGCGGCCCTCAGCCGGCCCGGAAGCCGATCGTCCCGTCGGGCAGGACGGCCTCCACCGTCGCGCCGTGCTCGACCGTGCGGCTCACCGTGCAGAACTTCTCGTGCGTGAGCCGCACCCCTCGGGCGAAGACGTCGGCGGCCCGCGGGTTGCTCTCGGGCAGTTCGAACTCGTAGCTGACCCTGATCCGGCCCACCCGGCCGTCGTCCTCCGGTCCGGAGACCGATTCCACGACGATCCGCAGGTCGTCGTGGTCCACCGCGCGCGCCGTCCGGTCCACCACCATGCCGCCGCAGCCGCCCATGGCCGCGAGCAGCAGCTCCACGGGGGTGAACGAGGGCTGCGCGTCCGGGTCGTCCGCCGCCCCCATGCGCACCTCCGCGCCTCGGTCGTTGCGGGCGATCCACTGCCGGTAGCCGGTGCGGAGGGTCTCGATGCGGTAGTCGGCCATGGTGTCCTGGGCTCCTCGGTGTGCGTACGGTTCCGAACGTGCGGCGCGGGGCATCCGGCACCCCGCGGTCCCCACCTGAGTACGTGGCCAGGTCCCGAGTGAGTACGTCGTCCGATACCCGGCCCCCAGCCGCGCTGGTCGAATAGCACCATGATCTCCGACGCCCGGCGCACCAGCCGCATGCAGCACGTCACGACCACCGGCGCGGCGCTGGCGGGCGCGCTGCTCCCGCTCGCCGTCGGCATGCTGCTGGCGCGGAGCGTGGGGGCGGACCCGATGGCTCCGGTGAACGCCCTGATCACCAGTGGCGGCCAGCGCGCCCGACTGGATCGCTGCCAGCTGCGCGCCGTACGGCCGACGCGTGAGGGTGGGCCCGGGGTGTCCGGCCCGACCCGCGCGGTCCTCACACGCCGGGCACTGCCCGACCTTATCCGCGCGGGCAGGTCCGACCTCTCGGTCCGCGCGGGCAGGCCCGTCCGGACCGCGCTGCGCACCCTGCCGCGTCTGCGTGACCTGGCCGCCCTGCCGCCTCGGTGAAACCTGAGTCAACACCTGGCCAACTCCCGGTATGTGCGCCCGTGTTGGGTCATGAATGCGTAGCCTTGGGGGAGGGGAGTCGGCTGCGCGGGGGTGGGGCGTGTGACTGCTGGATCCGAGTCGGCACCGCGGGGGAGGGGTCTGTCGCGAGGCCGCTTCGCCTTCTGGCTCCTGCTCATGGCGACCCTTCTCACCGCGGTGCCGGCGGCCGCCGGCACGGCCGGACCCGCGGACGCCCCACGCCCCGCCGTCCTGAGGACCGCCGCCGCGCCGGCCGCACGCGAACCCTCCTGCGACCCACGGCGGGCCGGACCGAGCCCCTCACGCGTCGACGGCGAGGCCGTGCGACGCATCCGTGAGCGCGGCCATCTCGTCGCCGGCGTGGACCTCAACAGCCATCTCTGGGCCTCGCTGGACCAGGACGCGCAGGAGCCGGTCGGCTTCGACGTCGACCTCGTACGGGCGATCGCCCGTGACATCCTCGGCCCGAAGGCCACGGTCCGTTTCGTCAGCATGCCGCCGAGCCAGCGGATCCCGCGACTGCAGGCCCGCCAGGTCGACGTGATCGTCCGCACCATGAGCATCACCTGTGAGCGGCTGGCCGATGTCGCCTTCTCCAGCGTGTACTTCGAGACCGGCCACCGCCTCCTGGTGCCCGAGGGCTCTCGGATCTCGGGCTTCGACGCGAAGCTGCGCGGCAAGCGGGTCTGCCTCAGCAGGGGCAGCTCGGCGGTCGACCTGCTCGGCTCCTCGGGTATGGGCGCCGTCGCCGTGGAGACGTCGAGCCACTTGGACTGTCTCGTCGAACTCCAGCAGGGGGCCGTGGACGCGATCCTCACCCACGCCACGCTCGCCGCCGGACTCGCCGCGCAGGACCCCACGCTCCGGCTCGTCGGACCGCGCCTGGACACCTCTCTGTACGGCGTCGCCATGAACAAGGGCGACACCGACCTCGTCCGCCGCGTCAACGCGATCCTGGAGGACTACCGCGCGGGCGGCGCGGGCAGCCCGTGGATGGTCTCGTACAACCGATGGTTGGCCCCGACCCTCGGCGCCCGTCCCGAGGGCCCGCCGAAGGCCGAGTACGCCGACTGAACCCACGGCTGGCAGACCCCGGCCCGGCAGACCCCGGCCCGGCACCCGCCGGCCCGGGCACGCCGTGGCCCGGCGCGGCGCGCGGACCCGGACCCTCAGCCCCTGAACGGGGCCGGTCGCTCGGGGGAGGCCTCGGCGAGAGCCTTCGCCACCGCCTCCGCTCCGGCTCGCAGACCGTAGACCGGGGTGTCGGGCTGCTGGCGCCAGGAGTCGTCGATGCCGCCGGCGTCGACCGTGTCGAAGCCCAACTGGTCGATCAGGGCGCGGACCCTCTTCTTGGCCACCTCGTCGTCGCCCGCGACGGGCAGCGCCATGCGCTCCGGGTCACCGGCCGGGAGCGGCCGGTCGAGGATGTCCTCGGCGTAGGTGCCGTTGAACGCCTTGATCACCGGGTGTCCGAGGTGACGCTCGACCCAGCGGCTCTCCGTCAGGCCGTCGTCCTCGATGGCGGCGATCCGGCCGTCGCGCTGCTGCGGGTAGTAGTTGTGGGTGTCGATGACGGCGAAGCCCTCGGCGGCGCCCTCGAAGAGACCGGAGGGCAGGTCGGGGACCGCCTTCAGCGGAACCGTCACGATCACGATCTCCGCGCCGCGCGCCGCCTCGCCCACCGGGACGGGTGTCGCGCCCGTCTCCTCGGCGAGGGCGGTCAGGGTCTCCGGGCCACGGGAGTTCGCCACGGACACCTCGTGGCCGAGCGCCGCGAGGCGGCGGGTGAGGTTGCCGCCGATGTTGCCTGCGCCGATGATGCCGATCTTCATGGAAACGTCCTTCCGAGCGGGTGCGGCGGGTGCCACGCAAGACCGGAACCGCGGCGCAGAGTGGCCTATTCCCCGCTCCAGTGCCGCCGCGACGTGAGGGATCGGCGCGCCCGGAGTGAATCCTGCGATGTTCCGGGGGGACAGGGGTCATCAAGTGCGCGATGATCCTGACGACTTCGAGGTGCGTCGAGAGGACAGCCGATGACAGTGCGCGACGAGGCGCGGCAGCATCCGCAGCACGGGGAGACCGTCCCGGCCGACGGCACGGGCCGGCGCCGGTTTCTCGGCTACGTCCTCGCGGCGCCGACCCTCACCGTCGCAGCCCAGCTCGGCGAGGCGGTCCTCGCGCCCGTGCCGGCGGCTGCCGCGCCCCCCGCCCTGGTGCCCTCGCCGCCCGGGCCGTCCGAGATCTACGACCTCAACGACATGCTCACGCACGCCGCGCTGCCCACCGCCGGCCTGATCACCATCCGGATCGAGGCCGACGGCACCGCCTCCTTCGCCCTGCCCCGGGCCGAGGTCGGCCAGGGCATCACCACCTCGACCGCGATGGTGATCGCCGAGGAGCTGGACCTGCCCCTGGAGAAGGTGCGGGTGACCCTCGCCGACGCCCGCCCCGAGCTGCTGTTCAACCAGATGACGGGCGCCTCCAACACCACCATCTCCACGTTCACCCCCATCCGCGTCGCCGCCGCCGTCGCCCGGGGCCGGCTGTTGCGTGCCGCCGCGCTCGAACTCGGAGAGCTGCAGGGATCCCTCACCGCGAAGGCCGGGGCGGTCGTCTCCACGGTGACCGGTCGGAGCGTCGGCTACGGC
Source organism: Streptomyces sp. NPDC013317 (assembly GCF_055563155.1). Classification (NCBI taxonomy): domain Bacteria; kingdom Bacillati; phylum Actinomycetota; class Actinomycetes; order Kitasatosporales; family Streptomycetaceae; genus Streptomyces; species Streptomyces sp. NPDC013317. The sequence goes on along the minus strand of NZ_JBVHDX010000003.1, from coordinate 550,742 downwards.
GAACTCGCCGCGAAGGCGGCCGCCGACACCGACACCCCGGTCGGGGTCGCGCTCAAGAAGCCGTCCGAGTTCACGGTCATCGGCACCTCCCGGCGCCGGATCGACGCCCTGGAGGCCGTGACGGGCCGCAAGACGTTCACCATGGACCTGCAGGTGCCCGACGCCCTGCCGACGATGGTCTGCCGGCCTCCGACGATCAACGGCACCGTCCGCTCGGTCGACAACCTGGGCGAAGTCCGGGCCATGCCCGGCATCACCGACGTCGTACGGATCTCCACCGGCGTCGCCGTCCGCGGCCGCACCTTCGGCCAGTGCATCGACGCCGTCCGCGCCCTCACGGTCACCTGGGGACCCGGCACCGCCGAGGGCGATTCGGACGCGTCCGTCCAGCGGAAGCTGCGTGCCGCGGAACTGCCGCTGGTCGTACCGCCGTTGCCCCTGCTCACCAAGGCCGTCGACGCGCGCTTCACCTTCGGCTTCTCCAGCAACAGCGCCCTGGAGACCAACTGCGCCATCGCGGACGTACGGACGGATTCGGCCGAGATCTGGGCGAGCCTGAAGACACCGATCGTCGCCCAGGAACAGATCGCCCTCGAACTCGGGCTCCCGCCCACCGCTGTCACGGTCCATGTCACCGAGGGCGGCGGGTCGTTCGGCCGCAAGCTCTTCTTCGACGCGGCCCGCGAGGCCGCCGAGATCTCCCAGGCCATGGGCAAGCCCGTGAAGCTGATGTGGCACCGGACCGACGACTTCCGGCAGGGGCGTACGCACCCCATGTCGACGTCGCGGGTCCGGGCGACGTACACGCTCGGCGAGGTGCTCTCCTACGAGCTGCGCCACACCTCCGTGGCCACCGACTTCGGCCACGGGCTCGGCGAGATCATCACCGGCGCCGCCGCCCAGCTGCCCGTGGGGGACCTCACGTTCTCCGAGACGATCTTCCAGCTCACGCAGCAGAGCCCGTACCACCTCGGCGCCACCACCCAGCTGCTCGGCGAGACCGACAAGGGCTTCAACACCGGCTCCATGCGGGGCATCTACTCGCCCAACGTCCGCACCGCCCAGGAGCTGGTCGTGGACGAACTGGCCCGGCGCACGGGCAAGGACGCGTACGAGTTCCGCCGCGAGCACCTCAAGGACGAGCGTGCCCGAGCCGTCCTCGCCAAGGTCGCGGAGGTGGGCGGCTGGGGCCGGTCCCTGCCCGCCGGTGTGGCCCAGGGCATCGCCCTGCACCCCGAGTACCACGCGTTCGTCGCCGTACTCGCCGAGATCGACTGCCGGCCCGGGACGACCGGCCGGAAGGTCCACGACGCCTACACCGGCCCGCGCGTCACCAAGGTCGTCTGCGCCGTCGACGTCGGTCTGGCCGTCAACCCGCGCGGCCTGGAAGCCCAGATGGCGGGCGGCATCGTGGACGGGATCGCCCTGGCACTCACCTCCGGACTGCACCTCCGCGACGGACACTTCCTGGAGGGCAGCTGGGACAACTACTTCTACACGCGACAGTGGAACACCCCGCCCGAGCTGGAGATCGTCGTCATGCCGCCGACCTCCGACCGCCCTGGCGGCGCCGGCGAGCTGGCCGTCCCCGCCGCGATGGCCGCCGTGGCGTGCGCGTACGGCCGGGCCACCGGCACCATGCCGACGAGCTTCCCCGTCAATCACGCCGAGCCGCTCGCCTTCGAACCGCTGCCCACCACCCCGCCGATCCCCGCGTCGCCGGTCGACGGCCTCGACCGCGTCCTCTAGGAGCCAGGAGCCACCGTGCCGCACCACACCTTCATCCTCAACGGCAAGGCCGTCACGGCCGAGGTCGAGGACGACGTCCGGCTGCTGTGGGTGCTCAGGGACGTCCTCGGCGTCACGGGCCCCAAGTACGGCTGCGGGCTCGGCGTCTGCCAGGCGTGCACCAGCCACATCAACGGCAAGGCGTTCAACCCCTGCTCCGTCCCGGTCAAGGACATCGCCCCCACCGACGAGATCACCACCATCGAGGGACTTCCCGCCACCGTGGGCGAGGAGCTGCATCCGATGCAGGAGGCCTGGCTGGATCTGGATGTGGTCCAGTGCGGCTACTGCCAGCCCGGACAGATCATGACGGCCGTCGCCAAGGTCCGCGCCGCGCGGGAGGCCGGCCGCGAGATCGGCGACGCCGACCTCGACGAGATCCGCAACATCTGCCGCTGCGGGACCTACAACCGGATCCGTGAGGCGATCGTGGCGGGAGCCCGCCGCATGCCGTAACGGGACACGGCGACCGGCGCGCCCGCGGGGGATCGAGCCGCCCGGGACGTACGGCCCCGAGTCCGGCCGTGCCTGGACGCGCCGCCGCGACCTCTACCTGGTGCACGTCATGTCGGCACAGGGGGCCGTCCTGCGCCAGAAGCTGATCGCGCGCCTTCCCCCACGGCTGACGCCTCATGTGACAGCAGACGCGTTCCGAGTCTTGTGGGCGGCGCGGGTACTCCTTACTGTCGGGTAAGTTGCCCTGGGTAACAGGGCAGTTGGTGCCGCACGCCCTCATGGAAGGAAGACCGATGTCTGCTGCCCGGACGCGAGGCGCACGCCGCCTCCTGCTCGGTTCGTTCGCCGCCGCACTGGTGCTCACCGTCGGTGGCGGCGGCACCGTGGCCGCCGCCCCGCCCGCGGGACCGACGGCGCCCGGAGCGCTGCGCGAGGTCATGTTCGTCGGGAACAACTGGGACGGCACGGCCGACGTCATCGAGTCCTCCGGCGACTTCGCGCGCATCGGCCGGATCAACGTCATACCGGACCGTGAGCGCCGCATGTGGGAGATCGGGCTCAACCCCCTCAAGCTCGCCTTCTTCCTGGGCATCCGTCAGGGACCCGGCGAGGGCCACGACCAGTTCGTCGACGACATGTACGCCACGCCGGACGGCTCGGCGATGGTCGTCTCCCGGCCGAGCTTCGCCGACGTCGTCTCCATCGACCTCCGCACCGGCGCGCTCAACTGGCGCTTCCCCGTCTCCGGTTTCCGCTCCGACCACATGGCCGTCTCACCCGACGGCACCCGCGTCGCGGTCTCGGCCTCCACCTCCAACACCGTGCACGTGCTGGACATCACCACGGGCAGGCAGGTCGGTTCCTTCGCCACCGGCGACAAGCCGCACGAGAACGTCTTCTCGGCCGACGGGCGACACCTCTGGAACATGGCCATCGGCGAGGTCACCACCGCCCTCGACGACCCGTTCTGGGACTGGACCAAGGGCGATCGCCGCATCACCGTCGTGGACGCCCGCACCTTCGAGCAGGTCCGCGTCATCGACATGCGCGCCCGGCTCGACGCCTTCGGCCGCAAGGACCTCTCCGACGCCGTCCGGCCCGTCGCCTTCACCCCCGACGAGTCGAAGCTCTACTTCCAGGTCTCGTTCTTCAACGGCTTCCTCGAGTACGACATCGCCACCGACCGGATCACCCGCGTCAAGACGCTACCCGAGAACCCGGCCACCGACCCGGACCGCACCACCTGGGTCAACGACTCGCGCCACCACGGCATGTCCATGAGCCCCGACGGCTCCAAGCTCTGCGTCGCCGCCACGATGGACGACTACGCCACCGTCGTGGACCGCGCGTCGCTGCGGGAGGGACCGCTGGTGGAGGCGTCCAAGCCCTACTGGGCGACGGTCAGCGGAGACGGCCGCTCCTGCGTCATCTCCGAGAGCGGTACGGACCGGGTGACGGCGATCGACTTCGCGACCGGCCGCAAGGTCGCCTCCGTCCCGGTCGGCGACCACCCCCAGCGCGTCCGGCTCGCCCGCGTCCCCGCCGACTGGACCGGCCCGACGGCACGCTGACGGCCCGGGCGCCGCCTCCACCCCTACTCGTAGTACTTCGGAGCCACCCGCGGACTGTCCCCTCCGGCGGGACGCCGACGACGGCGCGTGATCCCTACCTTCTCCACCGGAACGACGAACCACTCCGGTACGGAAGGACACGCCATGGCGTCCCGCCCGCGCAGCCCTCGGCTGCGCCGCACCCTGCTCACCGCGCTCGTCATCGCCTCGGTGGCGGTGCCGACGGCGGGCGCGGCCCGCCCCGCCGCCGTCCCGGCGCCCCCGCCGCCCGTGCTCGGGCCGCTCGCCCCCGTCACCGAAGGCACCCTCGACGCGCGGTACACCGCCACCCGGGACGCCGTCCTGGCCGCCGAACGGACCGCCGCGGACTACGGCGACCTGCGGCGGGCGGCCGCCCTGCACGCGATGGCGGACAGGGGCCGCCGTCTCCTCGCTTTCGACGGCCGTGACGGCGGCCGCAGCGTGGAGGTCGTCGGCGACCTCGCGCGCGCCGACCGGATCGCCGTCCTCGTCCCCGGATCGGACACCCCGCTCGGCAGCGAGCGCTTCCGGGACGGCGCCGTCGCCCTCCAGCGCCGGCTGGGCGAACGCGGCGCCGTCCTCGCCTGGCTCGGCTACCCGACCCCCGCCACCGCGAGCGCGGCCGCCGTCACCCCGGGCCGGGCCGAGGAGGCCGCCCCGGGACTGCGGGACTTCATAGCCGAGTTGAGAGCCGCACGACCGGCAGCCCGCCTCACCCTCCTCTGCCACTCCTACGGCTCCGTCGTCTGTGCCGAGGCGGCCCCCGGGCTCCCCGTCGCCGGGATCGTCCTCTACGGAAGCCCCGGGACCGGCGCGGACAGCGCCGCGGACCTGCGGACCACGGCCACCGTCTGGGCCGGGCGCGGCCGATCCGACTGGATCGCCCACGTGCCCCACGTCCGCCTGTCCCTGCCCTCCGGGGAGATGGGCTTCGGCGCGGACCCCCTCGCGCCGGAGTTCGGCGCCAGGGTCTTCGACGCCGGCGACGGCGGACACAGCGACTACCTCCTCCCCGGCTCCGTACCGCTGGCGAACCTCGCCCGGATCGTCGAGGGACGGGAGCCCGTCGATGCGTGACCTCGCCCGCCGCATCGACGCCGCCACTCCACCCGGCCGCGACCGCGCCCTGGACGCCCTGCGCGCGCTCGCGATCCTCGGCGTCGTCCTCGGACACTGGCTCGTCACCGCCCTGGTCGCCGACAGCGGTACGGTGCGCGGTGCCAGCCCCCTGAACCACCTGCCCGAATTCACCCCTGTCTCCTGGGTGTTCCAGACCCTGGCCGTCTTCTTCCTGGTCGGCGGAGCGGTGTCCGCCCGGGGCCTCGCCGCCGCCCGCGACCGCCGCGAGCCCTACCGGGCCTGGCTCGCGGCCCGCCTCGGCCGGCTCTTCCGGCCCGTCGCCGCCCTGCTCGCGGTGTGGACCGCGGTGGCGCTCGCGCTCCTCGCCTCCGGAGTGCCCTGGCAGACCGTGTACACCCTGGGGAAGCTGGTGCTCTCGCCGCTCTGGTTCCTGCTCGTCTTCGCCGCGCTCACCGCTCTGACCCCGCTCGTCGCCCGCGTACACCCGCTCTGGCCGCTCGCCGTCGTCCTCCACGTCGACCTGATCCGCTTCGGTCTCGACGGGCCCGCCTGGATCGGATGGATCAACGTGGCCGCCGGCTGGCTCGTCCCGTACTGCCTCGGTGCGGCCTGGGCCCGCCACGGTCTCAAGGGCCGCACCACCGGCCGGATCCTGCTCGGCGGCGGCGCGGCGACCACCGTGCTGCTGGTGCTCTTCGCCGGCTATCCCGCCGCGATGGTCGGCGTGCCCGGTGCCCCGGTGTCCAACCTGAACCCGCCCACGCTCGCCGCCGTCACGTTCGGCCTCGCCCAGTGCGGCGCGGCGCTGCTGCTCCTCGACCCGCTGCGCCGAGCCCTGCGCGGACCCGCCGCCTGGGCCGCGGTCGCGCTGGTCAACCTGGGCGCGATGACGGTGTTCCTCTGGCACCAGACCGCGATGATCGCGGTCACCGTCACCGGGCTCCTCGCCGGCGAACTCCTCGGCCACGGACCGCTGCCGGGTCTCCACGCCACGCCCGACGGATACGGCTGGGTCCTGGCCCGCATCGCCTGGCTCCCGCTCTTCGCGCTCGCGCTGCTGGTGTGCGTCGGCGCGTTCCGCGCGTACGAACAGGGCGGTCGTCGCCCCTTCGGCAAGAAGCGACCCGATCATGAAGCGACCCGATGAGGAGAGGGAGATCCGACGTGCCTAGGCTGGACGCAGCGGACAAGGGGGAACAGGTGGGGGAGGGGAGCGGGCGGTCGCTGATCGGCGCCCTGGGACGGGTGCCGCGCGCCCTGCGCGAGGACCTCTGGACGATGGCCCGCGATCCACTGCCCCGCCAGGCGTGGTTCGGCTGGCTGCCGCACGGGCACCTGGTGCTGCTCGCCCTCGTCTCGGGCGCGGCGAAGATGGCCGAGTACGGCAGTGCGATGCCCGTGCTCACGGGGCCGATGCAGTTGCTCGTCGTCCTTCAGGCCGCCTCTCTGGTCCTCGCTCTGAGCCGGCCCGTGCCGGCCTGGTGGCTCTCGACGGTCACGCTGTTCCTGACCGCGCAGGTCGGCGATTCGATCGTCGGACCCGACCTGGTGTGGCCCTGGAGCCTCTGGGGCATCGTGGTGCACACCTTCGTCGTGCTGCTCCTCGCCCTGCGGGTCCCGCTGCGGGTCACGGTCGTCACCCTCGTGATCACCGTGCTGTCGGGGCTCGTCAACACGGTCGTCCCCACGGGCTTTCCCCACAACGAGGACCTGGGCGGCGGAGCCATCGCGTTCGCCACCGCGGCGGTGGTGGGAGCCTCGCTGCGGATGAGCCGGGTGGCGCGGACGCAGCTCGTCGCCCAGGAGGTCATCACCGCCGAGGAACGGTCACGGCGTGCTCTGCTGGAGGAGCGCGGCCGGATCGCCCGCGAGCTGCACGACGTCGTCGCCCACCACATGTCGGTCATCTCCATTCAGGCGCAGGTCGCCCCCCACCTGGTCGAGAATCCCTCCGACGAGCTGAGGGAGAACCTCGCGGGCATCCGCCAGAACGCAGTCGAGGCGCTGACCGAACTGCGCCGGGTCCTCGGTGTCCTGCGGTCGGAGGACCCGGCCGCCGACGGTGTCCGGCACAGCCCCCAGCCCACCCTGGACCGGCTCGACGAGCTCCTCGACAACGTCCGCGCCACCGGACTCGCCGTCGAGGCGGTCACCACCGGAGAACGTCGCCCACTCTCACCGGGCGTCGAACTCTCCGCGTACCGCATCGTCCAGGAGGCACTGAGCAACGCGATGCGGCACGCACCGGGCGCGCGGGTGCGCGTGGAGACCGGCCATCTCGCGGCCGGACTGACGCTGCGGATCACCAACACTCCACCGCCCCGGCCCGTCGGTCCCTCGCCCGCCCCGCTCGCGCCGGGACCGGGACACGGGCTGCTCGGGATGCGGGAGCGCACCGCCATGCTCGGCGGCGAACTCACGACCGGACCGACCCCGGAAGGCGGCTACGAGGTGACCGCCTCCCTCCCCGTCGAACCTCGCAAGGAAGGCATATGACGACCAGTCCGATCAGGGTTCTCATCGCCGACGACCAGATGATGGTCCGTCAGGGCTTCACCGTGCTGCTCAACGCGGAACCCGGCATCGAGGTCGTCGGCCAGGCGGTCGACGGAGACGACGCCGTCGCCCGATCGGCCGAACTCGCCCCCGACGTCGTCCTGATGGACATCCGCATGCCGGGAACCGGCGGCATCGAAGCCACCCGCACGCTCACCTCCGTCGCCGGCTCGGCCGTCAAGGTGCTCGTCCTGACCACCTTCGACCTCGACGAGTACGTCTACGAGGCGCTGCGAGCGGGCGCGTCCGGATTCCTCCTCAAGGACGCGTCCGCCGAGGAACTCGCCCACGCGGTACGGGTGGTGGCCGCAGGTGACGCCCTGCTCGCGCCGCACATCACTAAGCGGCTCATCGCCGAGTTCTCGCGGCTCAGCGCGGCCCCCCGCGCCCCGCTCAAGGACCGGGTCGGCGATCTGACGGAGCGCGAGACCGAGGTGCTCGCCCTGATCGCCAGCGGTCTGTCCAACGCCGAGATAGCGGCCCGCCTGGTCCTGGCCGAGCAGACGGTCAAGACCCATGTGAGCCGCATCCTGATCAAACTGGGCCTGCGTGACCGTACCCAGGCAGCCGTCCACGCCTACGACATCGGTCTGGTGCGCCCCGCGGGGAGATGAGCGGCCCGGCGCCGGACGTGGGCCACGGGCCTGCTCGACTCCGGTCCGGCTCGGGCCCGTTCGACGCGTGAGGCCCCGGATCCCTCAGGACCCGGGGCCTCACGCGCGCGTGTTCGTGTCAGACGGCGGGCGGAACCCGCGAGGGGCGGCCGGCTCCCCTGGTCAGGGTGTATCCGCCGATGCCGGCCAGCGCGCCGAGCACGCCCCCGACGGCCGTCCAGATCCAGCGGTCGGACCACCAGCCCGAGGCCCAGCCGCCCTCGGGCGCCCGCGCCTCCACGGCGGACGGCGTGCCGGCCGAGGCCGCGTCCTCCGTCGTGGCGCCGGGCACCAGCGGCGCCGCGAGGGAGCCGCCGCCCGCGTACGCGCCGCCCTTCTCCACCGAGGTCGCCCCGATCCTGGCGGTGAACGGCTGCCCGAGGTCCTCCTCGGGGAGGCCGGTGACCGTGAGCCGCACGTAGTAGCTTCCGGGCAGCGGGTCGTCGTCCCAGGTGTCGGCCCAGGGACGGACCGGGCGCAGGGTGCAGGCCAGCTCGACGGTCGCGGCCTCCTGGGCCGCGGCCCTGGACTGCATCCCGTACATGCACGGCTGACGGCGGCGCAGGCCGTCGTAGACGTCGATCCGCCAGGTGGAGGCGCCGTGCCGGACGGCGGACTCGGGCAGGGTGACCGAGGCCGTCACGGTGGGACGCTGTCCGGTGTCCGCAGGGAAGACCCAGTACAGGTAGTCACCCGTGGAGGCCTCCGCGGTGGCCTGCTGACCCTGCCGGAAGAAGGCGGCGGTACGGAACGTGGTGCCGGCCTCGGTCGGCCCGGCCGCCGCCTCGGCGCTCGCGCTGCCGCTCGGGGTGGGGGTGTCGGCCAGGACCGGCACGGCGGCCGGTCCGAACAGGGCGGCTCCGGCCAGGAGGACGGCGCTCAGCGCGCGTACGGTACGCATCAGTTGGTCCTCCAGACGGCGACGCGCCAGCGGGACAGCCAGCCCCACAGCAGACCGCCCACGAAACCGGCCAGAACGAGCACGCCGAGCAGCCACCAGCCCCTGCCGAGACCGAACGCGGCCACGTCGGAGGCCTCGTCCGGCGCGTCGACGATGTCGACGGCCAGCTCGATCGGCATACCGGGCGTGGTCTTGACCGACGGCGGAGCCGAGAACGAGTTGCTGATCTGCAGGCAGACGGTCTCCGCCGCGGGCTTGTCCGCGTCGGCCCCGTCCACCTCCCGCCTGGGATAGCGCAGTCCCGTCGAGATGACGTCCGTCCGCCCGTCGCCGGCCTCCGAGCCGCGGACGATCTCACGGCCGCGCAGGGTCACCGCCCGCAGCAGGACGCCGTAGTCGTCGTTCACGGCGCGGTCGGCGGAGACGCTCACCGAGGCGCGGAGCTCCTGGCCGGGCAGGACGTCCACCCGGTACCAGCGATGCTGGCCGAAGGTCTCGCGGTCGGTGTACACGCCCGGCTTCAGGGTCGGGGCGTCGGCGCAGCGCGCGGTGCCCTCGGCAGCGACCGGGGTGACGACCGGGTCGGCCGCGCGGTCGACCAACTGCTTCACCCGCTTGGAGAGTTCATCGGTGTGCCGGACCGAGGTGTACGTACCGCCGGTCGCCTCCGCGATGCAGGTGAGCTGCTGGCGGATCTTGGCGTTCGGCACCAGGCCGAGGGTGTCGATGGTCAGGTGGATGCCCCGGGCGGCGATGTCGCGCGCCACCTCGCAGGGGTCGAGCGGGGCGCAGGTGTCCTCCCCGTCCGTGATGAGCACGATGCGGCGGGTGGCGTTGTCGTCACCCTTGAGGTCCTCCGCCGCACCGAGCAGGGCTGGTCCGATGGGCGTCCAGCCGGTGGGGGCGAGGGTGGCCACGGCGGTCTTGGCCTCGGTGCGGTCCAGCGGGCCGACCGGGTAGAGCTGCCGGGTGTCCTTGCAGCCCGTCTTGCGGTCCTGCCCGGGATAGTTCGCGCCGAGGGTGCGTATGCCGAGCTCCACCTCCTCGGGCACCGCGTCGAGCACCTCGTTGAAGGCCTGTTTGGCGGCGGACATCCGGGACTGGCCGTCGATGTCGCGGGCACGCATCGAGCCGCTGACGTCGAGCACCAGCTCGACCTTGGGGGATTCCTTGGCCACCGGTTCGTCGGCGGCGGCGCCGGTCGGGAACAGCCCGACGGCCAGGACGGCGAGCAGCGCGCAGGCCCCGGTCGACAGCCGTTTTCTCGTGATCATGGGCGGATCGTAGGGATGATCGTCCGACAATCCAAAACGGCCCCGTGCGCGGGGGCCTGAGGGGGCGTCCGCGCGTCCGAAACGTCCACTACACGTTCATCGCGCCATGGAACCGGCCGCCGGACGTGGGACACGGACGACCGTGCACATCGCGAAGGGCCCGCACCCCCTGGAGGAGGTGCGGGCCCTTGCCCTTGTCGTGCCGTCCTACGAAGCCGACTCGCGAAGCCGCCTCACGAAGCCGTCCAGTCGGCCGGGACCGGCAGGCCCCAGTCCTCGCAGGCCCTGACCATCACCGCGCGGACCTTGGGACCCGCATGGGCGTAGGAGAGCGGGCCGTCCCGGCCGATCAGGTAGTCGCCCGTCAGGCCGCCGAGGAACTCGCGGACGACCGGCTCGGGCGAGGCGGCGACCCGCTCCAGGCACGTGCGAGCGGTCGACGACGCGGGCAACCCGTCGCAGCCGACGAAGTACCTCTTCTACGTGACCCCTCGGGACCAGGCGGACCACCCTGGTGACTTCACCGGCGACAAGCTGCCCGACCTGATGGTCGTGGACGGCAACGGAAACCTGCGGCTCTACCCGTCGGAGGCTACGACCGACCTGGTGAAGGGCACCGGCGACCTGGACTACTCGATGTCGGGTTCCTACCGCGGCAATCCCGCCAAGGACCCGAACGGCGACGACGGGCTCCCGCAGTACGTCTCGGCACCGTCCGGCTACTGGAAGAACACGCTGATCACGCACCTCGGCGACATCTACGGCGGGGACGGCCTCCAGGACCTCGTCGCGCGCCGTGAGGGCAGGCTGTGGGTGTACCCGGGCGACGGCTACGGCGGCGTGAACGTCGACAAGCGGCAGGAGATCCTGTTGCCGTCCAACGCGCCGGCGCCGGACACCATCACCCAGATCGTCTCCGCCGGAGACGCCACGGGCGACGGCAAGACGGACTTCTTCCTGAAGGTCGGGGACGCGCTGTGGGCCCTTGTCGGCTACAACGGCGCCAGCATCGAGACGGCCGTCCAGCTGTCCAGTTCGCCCTGGCTGGAGCGTGACATCGTCACGGTCCAGGACATCACCGGAGACGGGGTGACCGACATGATCTACCGCACCGACGTGTCAGGCCGCCTGCTGCTCCGTACCGGCAAGAAGGACGCCGACGGCAGCGGCGTGGAACTCACGTCCCTCGCGTCCGCCGCCAACTCCGCGACCGGGGTGGACGCCCAGTACGGCGCCTCGGGCTGGGGACGCAGCAACATTCGGCTGTTCTACGGCACTCCGGACGCCAACGGCGACGGCATCCCCGACATCTGGACCCTGCGGGTGGACGGAGCGGTGCGCTTCTACGCCGGCAGCCGCGGGGAGATGTCGGGCAGCGGAGTCGAGATCGTCGGCAACAGCGACGGCGTGGGCTGGAAGAACAAGCTCGCCATCGGGTGACGTGACACCTGAGCCACCACGGCGGGGCCCGGCCGGTCGGCCGGGCCCCGCCGTGTCGTGTCGTGTCGTCGACCGTTCAGCGGTGCTCGGGGTTCTCGAAGTCGAAGCGGCAGCCGGCGTCCCACTCGGAGCGCTGGTTTCCGTGGGCGGGGACGCCCCCGGCGTCCTTGAGCATCCTCGCCAGGTGAAGCTGGTTCCAGGTCATGAAGGTCGTGTTGCGGTTCGTGAAGTCGTTGTCCGGCCCGCCCGACCCCGCGTCGAGGTAGGAGGGCCCGGGCCCGGCCTCGCCGACCCATCCGGCGTCGGCCTGCGGGGGGATCACGTACCCGAGGTGCTGGAGGCTGTAGAGGACGTTCATGGCGCAGTGCTTGGCGCCGTCCTCGTTGCCGGTGATCAGGCAGCCGCCCACACGACCGTAATAGGCGTACTGACCCTGTTCGTTGAGGATCGAGGAGCACGCGTACAGCCGCTCGATGATCTTCTTCATGACGGAAGAGTTGTCTCCCAGCCATACAGGTCCAGCCAGGGTGAGGATGTCCGCGGCCATCACCTTCGAGTAGATGACCGGCCACTCGTCCGTCTCCCACCCGTGTTCCGTCATGTCCGGCCAGACACCGGTGGCGATGTCGATGTCCACCGCCCTGAGCACCTCGACCCGCACGCCCTGGCGCTCCATGATCCCGGTGCTGATGTCGATCAGCCCCTGAGTATGGCTCCGCTCCGGAGAACGCTTGAGCGTGCAGTTGATCACCAGGGCGCGAAGGTCCGTGTAGGAAGTGCCGGAGTCGGTCATCGAGGTGTCGTCTCCTTGCCGGGTGGGTCCGCCGGAGTGCCGCGGTCCGTGTCCCACGCCACCCCACCAGCCTCGGCGACACCGGGCGGCGGAGCCAACGCTGGGCGACCGACCGGATGACACGCGCGGGGCCGCGCTCAGAGCCGTACGCGCGCCGCCACCGGAAGGTGGTCGCTGCCGGTGTCGGGCAGCGTCCAGGTCGTACCGACCTCCGCGTCGCCGCGCCCCAGTACGTGATCGATCCGGGCGAGGGGCAGGTTCGCCGGCCAGCTGAACGCGAAGGCCTCCCGGTTGCCGCGCACCTGGGAGAGGACGGGAGCCAGGCCCCGGTCGTCGACGGTGCCGTTGAGGTCGCCGAGGACGAGGACCGCGGCGGACCGGTCGGCCGTCAGGGCGCGTCCGAGCCGTGCGGCGCTCTCGTCGCGCCACGCGGTCGCGTAGCCCTGCGTGGCCCGCACCCTGACCGAGGGCAGGTGTGCCACGTACGTCGCCACCGGCCCGTGCGGACCGCGGACGACGGCCCGCAGTCCCCGCTCCCAGCCGGCAGGCACCTGCGCGGGCTTCAGGTCGACGCGGGCGACGTCCGTCAGCGGGTACTTCGACCACAGCCCGACCGTCCCCACGGTCGCGTGATGCGGATGCGTGGCCGCGAGAACGAGTCGGAAGGCCGGCAGGCTCGACGGCGTCAGCTCCTGGAGCGCGACGAGATCGGGGTCGGGACCGAGGAGGATCCGCCCGACCCGCGAAGGGCTGGTGTTCTCGTCGCTCACGTTGTGCTGCACGACCGTCAGGTCGTACGACCGGGAGGCGTCCGGCGCCGACGACGCCAACGGCTCCTGGAACACCCCCAGCCAGACGGCGCCCACGACCAGGCACGCCACGGCGGCGAGGACCGAGCGGCGCAGGGCGGCGACGACGAGCCCGAGGGGGACGGCGAGGCCGAGCCAGGGCAGAAACGTCTCTGCCAGACCGACCGGGTTGCCCGGAAGCCGCGGCAGCAGGTGATGAACGAGCAGCAGCAGGCCGGCCACGGCGACGACGGCCGCCGTCAGCAGCCCGCGCCTTCTTCGTGTCCCCTCCACGTTCCCCCCTTCGGGGGAGGGGACGCCGGCAGGGGAGATCCAGTTCCCGGCAGAGGCGCGGGCGGCGCCGGGCCGGGCCGGCGCGCCCCGCACCACGCGCCCCGCACCACGCGCCCCGCACCACGCGCCCCGCGCCCCGCGCCCCGCGCCCCGCGCCCCGCGCCCCGCGCCCCGCGCCCCGCGCCCCGCGCCCCGCACCACGCGCCCCGCGCCCCGCGCCCCGCGCCCCGCGCCCCGCGCCCCGCGCCCCGCGCCCTTCACACCAGGCGGCCGTCCCTCGCGACCACACGCCCGGCGCGTACCACCACGTCACGGCGCGGCTGGTCGACCACGACCTGAGGCACGCACTCGCCCTCCACCAGCATGAAGTCGGCCGGAGAGCCGGCACGGAGATCGGCGCGCGGAAGGCCCAGCAGATCCGCGCCGCCGTCCGAGGCCACCCGGAAGCAGGCCTCGAGCTCCTCGTCGAGCCGCACGTCCAGCGCCCAGCCCGCCAGCCATGCGCGGTGCAGCATGTCCGCGTTGCCGAACGGGCTCCAGTTGTCCCGTACGCCGTCCGAGCCGAGGCCCACTCGGACACCGCGCTCGGCGAGGCGACGGAACGGAAGGACCGTGCTCGCCGACAGGGCGACCGTCGTCAGGGAGACCCCGGCGTCCGCGAGGACGTCCGCGATCACGTCCAGCTCTCCGCCGGACAGCTCGGCCACCGCGAACCCGTGCCCCACGTTGACCTTCCCCGCCAGACCCAGCGCCTTGGTGCGGGCGGCGATGTCACGCAGCGGCCCGAGGCCCCGCTCGCCCCTGTCGTGGAGGTGGATGTCGAGCCCGAGGCCGTGACGCTCAGCGATCCCGAAGACCGTGCCGAGCTGCCCGCCGTCGCGCCCCGCGCCGTCGAGGTCGAAGCCCGCCGGGTCGATGCCCCCGATGTGCGTGACGAGCCCGCCGGCCGCCGCCTCCTCCAGGAGCTCGGCCACGCCCGGCGTACGCCCCACCCCGTGCTGCGGGAAGGCGACCGCCTCGACGTCGAGGACTCCGCGCAGCTTCTCCCGCGCCGCGGCCAGGGCCTCCACGCCTTCGAGACCGTACGCGGGAGCGACGTCGACATGGGCCCGCGTCGCCCGGGTGCCCTGGGCCGCCGCGTGCGACAGCAGCCGCAGCGCCCGCTCGGCCACGGGCGTCCGCTGCGCCCGGTGCAGCACCACGTCGCCCTCGACGTAGGCCGCGATCCCCCGTGCGGGGCGCCGACTGTGCCAGGGCTCGCCCCACGTCGTCTTGTCGGGGTGCAGGTGCGCGTCGACGAGGGTCGGCAGCGCCAGCCGGCCGCCTCCGTCGACGTACTCCACGGCGGCCTCCTCGGGGACCGTGCCCGCCTCCGCCAGGATGCCGTCCACCGCCGTCAGGTCGGTTCGCGGGCCGCCCCAGGGCCGGACGTCGCGGAAGACGGTGACGACGGGCGAAGCGTTCGGGACCACGGTGGGAACCTCTCGGTGAGCGAGCGGGGACGTCTTCGGATGGTGGTGTACCACGGGCAGGCCGGCTACAGGACCGCGATGCCGAGCGGGCGTTCACCCGCGGGAATCCGCCGTGTCTCGCCGCTCTCCACGTCGACGACCGTGATGCCGTCCCACCAGCCGTCGCGGGTGAAGCCGCCCGTGACGTACGCGGTGCGGCCGTCCTCGGATACGGCGACGTCCTCGTGCGGACCCTCCAGCGGGTACACGCGCTCGGTGCCGTCGGGCGCCCGGACCGTCAGTGAAGGGCCCTCGTCCTCCGACGGGTCGATCGGCCCCGTGCCGACGACGAACAGCGTGCCGTCGGCGGTGATCGTGGCACCGTGCTGGTGCGTGTCCGCGGTCATCGGCGCGATCTCCGTACGGCCGGTGCGCGGGTCGACCACCGCGAGGCGCTCCCCCTCGAAGGGCAGCAGCAGCCGGCCGTCCGAGGGCCGTACGACTGCGTAGTGCGGCTTGAGCCACGAGCCGAGACCGCCCTCCGTGCCGTACGGGGCGACCTCGATGCGGCGCGCGTCGAGCGTGTCCGCCCGGACCACGGTCACGTCGAACGAGTCGTGGTCCGTCGCGTACACCTCGGAGCCGTCCCGTGCCACGTCGACGTCGAAGGGCCGCCGGCCGACGGGGACGGTGCCGGTCACCTCCCGGCGCGCGGTGTCGACGAACTCCAGAGTGCCGTTGCCGCCGGGGACGTTGACGCCGACGTAGACCCGCCCGCCGTCGGGGGAGAGGGCGATGCCCATGCCCCCGCCCCGGTACTCGCCCGTGGTGACGGGGCCGGTGTCGGTCTCGTACGGGATGAGGGCGAGCCGTTCGCGGGTGCGGGTGTCGACCACGGCGACGCCCTCGGCGGTGGCCACCCAGGCGCGCCCGTCGGCGCCGACGACCAGACCGTACGGAGCCGTCCCCACCTCGACGGAGCCGAGCGTGCCGCGCTTCGGGTCGACGAACGTGACGGTGTCGGAGCCGAAGTCGGCGACGAGGAGTGTCCCGTCGGGCGTCGGCGTGGGAGCCGTACCCGGGGGAGTGGCGGGGGAGGAGTTCGCGGGGTCCGACGACCGCGCGGCGGTGGAGGCCTCGCCGGTCCCGGCGTGGACAGCCTGGCCCGGTGCGCACCCGACGAGGACGGCCGCGACCGCGGCGGCCCCGGCCAGGACCCGAGCCCCCGTCAGGATCCGAGCCGCCGCTGGGGTCCGCGAGCCCGCCAGGGCCCGAGCCCCCGTCAGGATCCGAGCCCCCGCCAGGACCCGAGCCCCCGTCAGGATCCGAGCCGCCGCTGGGGTCCGCGAGCCCGCCAGGACCCGAGCCCCCGCCAGGGCTCGCCCTCCCGTGCGGGCGGGTGACGTCACCGTGCTCGTGCGCGTCATCGGACCGCCCTCCGTCCGGCGCGCGCCGACGCGGCCGCGAGCAGGCCGGCGATGCCGTCGAACCCACGTCGTCGCGCGTGGTCGAGCGGGGTCGTCCCGTCCTGGTCCGCGAGCAGCGGATCCGCTCCCGCGGTGATCAGCAGTTCGACGACCTCCTCGTGCGCCCGGCCGCCGTCGCCGAGGATGACCGCCTCCAGCAGGGCGGTCCAGCCGAGCCGGTTGACGTGGTCGACGTCCATGTCCGTCTCCCGCAGCACGGCGCGTACGTACGCGACATGGCCGCACTCCGCGGCGGGGATGAGCGAGGTCCCGCCGAAGCGGTCGGTGAGCGTCAGGTCCGGGTGCGCGCGGAGCAGCACACGCATCATCGGCACACTGCCCGTCACCCCGGTGATCAGCCACGGTGTGTCCGCCCGGCTGTCCCGCGCGTCCGGATCGGCGCCCGCCTCGACCAGCAGGGCGGCGGCGTCCACCCGGTCGGCCCGCGCGGCCAGCAGCAGAGGCGTGCGGCGCTCCGCGTCACGGCACTCGACGTGCGCGCCGGCGGCGAGCGCGGCGCCGACGCCGTCGGTGTCCCCCCGGTGGGCGGCCGCGAGCAGCAGCCGGTCGTACGGATCCATGGCGGTTCTCCTTCTCACGGCTGTCGGCAGCATGGACGTCGTCCCTTCCCGTCGGACGGCGGAGGCGGGCGGTCCGCCCTCCTCACCATCGTGCGGCCGCCGCCGCGCGCCACCGGTCGGACCAGTGGATCCCCCGAGGGAGCCGACCGGTGGACCCGGGGTCGACCGATCGGATGACCCCCGGGTTCACGCGGGCGCCGTGAAAAGCAGTGTCGGGCCGGGGTCTCCGCAGGTCAGAATGGACCTTCACCGACCAGGAGGAACCATGAGCCAGGCGTCCCTGACTCTCCGGGAGCTGCTGCCCCCGCAGGCGTTGGCCGAGGCCATCGATGCCGGGCACGTCACCCGCAAGGCACACCCCGAACTTCCGCTGTCGATCTACACGTACACGCGGACGTGCCAGTACGAGCGGATCTGGAACCAGGTGACGACGCGCTGCCGGGGGCTCGTCGCCGACGACGCGACCGGCGAGATCGTCGCGCTGCCCCTGCCGAAGTTCTTCAACATCGGTGAGCACGAGGCCGGTCAGCCCTACGCACCCGCCCTGCCCGACGAGCCCTTCGAGGTCTACGACAAGGTCGACGGCAGCCTCGCGGTGATCTTCCACTACGCGGGCCGGTGGCGGGTCGCCTCCAAGGGCTCCTTCATCAGCGCGCAGGCGACCTGGGCGCAGCGCCGGCTCGACGGCCGGGACACCGGTGCGCTGACCCCCGGCGTCACCTACCTCGCCGAGATCCTCCACCCGCAGAACCGGATCGTCGTCGACTACGGCGACCGGCGTGACCTGGTGCTGCTCGCCGCCTTCGGCCCGGACGGCACCGAGGTCCCGCTCGCCGAGGCGGCCGCCGACTGGACCGCGATCGGCTCGGTCGTGCGGACCTGGCCCGCCATGCCGCTGGACGAACTGCTCGCCCTGACCGAGGCGAACACCCTGCCGGGCGGACAGACCGCCACCGGCACCGACGCCGAGGGCTTCGTGCTCCGCTACGCCTCAGGTGTGCGCGCCAAGGCCAAGCTGAGCGAGTACGTACGCCTCCACAAGGTGCTCACCGGCGTCACCGAGCGGGACATCTGGCGCAGCCACGGCATCCAGCGCTTCGCGGGAACGTCCGTCAAGCGCCTGGCCCAGGGCCTGGGTTGCTCGGTCGCCGAGCTCGGCGGCGTGAAGTCCGCGGGCGGCCGGCCGCTGGACGCGCTCCTGGAGCAGGTGCCGGACGAGTTCGACGCCTGGGTGCGCGGGGTCATCGCCCGTCTGGAGGACGAGGCGGCGGCCCGCGAGCGCGCCATCGACGAGGCGTACCGGGGCGTCGCCCACCTGGCGGGGGACCGGGGTGCCTTCGCCCGGGCCGTCAAGGCCCTGCCGGTCGACGGCGACCTCCGGTCGGCCCTGTTCCTGCGCCTCGACGGGCGCCCCACGGACCTGTTCGTCTGGCGCTCCGTCAGGCCCGAGGCGTCCGACCCGTTCACGACCGATGTGGAGAACTGAGCCGTGCCCGACGTACACGTCATGACGGGGCTTCCGGCCTCGGGGAAGACGACGGCCGCCCGACGGCTCCAGACGGAGGCCGAGGGCCGGATGCGTCGAGTCAACCTCGACGACCTGCGCACCATGCTGGACATCCCCGCTCCCGAGCGGGGCCGCTCCCACGCCCACGAGCGGACCGTCCTCGACATCCAGGACGCGGCGGTCCGCTCGGCCGTCGAGGGCGGCTTCGATGTCGTCGTCGACAACACCCACCTGACCCCGCACATCCCCAAGCGGCTGAAGGCGGCCGTCGTCGGCCTCGACGCCCGTTTCGTGGTGCACGACTTCACCGACGTACCGGTCGAGGAGTGCGTACGGCGCGACGCCGCGCGCGAGCGGCCCGTCGGGGAGGAGATCATCCGCATCCTCGCCGACAAGCACGCCAAGGCCACCCGGGGCGGCTGGCGGCTGACCGCCGAGTGGCTGGGCGAACGGCCCGCGGCCGTGCCGTACGTCCCCGACCCGGCGCTGCCCTCGGCCGTGCTGTGCGACATCGACGGCACCCTCGCGCTGCGCGGCGACCGCGGCCCGTACGACTTCACCCGCTGCGACCTCGACCTGCTCAACGTCTCCGTCGCCCGCGCGCTGCGCGCCTTCCGCAGCGCCGAGAACGACACGATCGTGCTGCTGTCCGGTCGCAGCGAGGACCACCGCGCCCTCACCGAGTCGTGGCTCGCACGCCATGAAGTGCCGTACGACGAGCTGTGGATGCGGGCATCGGACGACGGGCGCGGCGACGACATCGTCAAGGCCGAGCTCTTCGACGCGCACATCCGCCACCGGTTCGCGGTACGGGTCTCGCTCGACGACCGCGACCGTGTCGTCGCCCTCTGGCGCCGCATGGGCCTGCCGACCTGGCAGGTCAACTACGGCAACTTCTGAGCCGGGTCACGCCGGCGTCACCGCGCCGTCGAGGAGGATCCGCGCCGGCTCGCGCGGCTGGGAGAACATGGGCCAGTGGCCCGTGTCCCTCCGCACGAGCCGATCGCTCGCTCCTCAGCAGCGCCGCCACGTCGCCCGTTCGGTTCGGCGCCGTCCAGCAGGCACTTGACGTACGTCGCCGGCAGCTCACCGAGCGGGTGGGCCGGCTCGGTCGGCTCGGTGAGCGTCGCGCCCAGGTGGGGCGTCGCGCCGGCGACGAGACGCGCGATCTGCTCCTCGTCCATACCCTGGCCCTCGAACTCCGCGGCGTCGAGCGGCGGCCAGAAGCCCCCGTTCTCGGCGATCGCCCCCTCCACCATGGCCCGGCCGTCCGGCCACGCGGACACGAACGACTCACCGTCCGCCGGCACATTGGAGTCCACGAACACCACACGGGACATCCGGTCGTCGATCCGCTCGGCGGCCTGACCGACCGATGCCCGCGTAGCTGTGCCCCACCAGGACGACGTCCCGCAGATCGCGGCCCTCGACCACCTCGACGACGTCCGCCACGTGCGTCCGCTGCCGCGCCGTCACACCCCGCCGCTCGGCGACACCGGAGAGCGTCACCGCGTGGGCCCCGTGACCGGCGGCCCGCAGCTCGGGAACCACCTCGTCCCACGCCCACGGTCCGAGCCACGCGCCTGCGACCAGAACGAATTCAGTCATGCCGCCAACGTAGCGAAGGGGTCCGACAATCCGGCCCGCCCGCGTCGCCGCGTCTACCCTGGGTGTATGGGCGGTGACCTGGTCCGACTCTTCCTCTGCGGCGACGTGATGCTCGGCCGCGGAGTGGACCAGATCCTTCCCCACTCCGGCGACCCGGCGCTGCACGAGCGGTACGTGCATGATGCACGGTCCTATGTGGCGCTCGCCGAGGAGGCCAACGGCCCCATCCCGCACCGCGTGGACTACACCTACCCCTGGGGCGTCGCGCTCGACGTCCTGGACGCCGAGGCGCCCGACGTCCGTGTCACGAATCTGGAGACCGCGGTCACCACGAGCGACGAGTTCGCGCCCGGCAAGGCGGTCCACTACCGCATGCACCCCGAGAACCTGCCGAGCCTGACCGCCGCCCGCCCCGACGTCTGTGTCCTCGCCAACAACCACGTCCTGGACCACGGCCACCAGGGCCTGAACGACACCCTCGACACCCTGGCCAAGCACGGCGTGGCCACGGCGGGAGCGGGCGAGGACGCCGAGGAGGCGGCACGGCCCGTGGTCGTCCCCCTGCCCGGGGGAGGACGGTTCGTCGCGTACGCCCTGGGCATGGCCTCCAGTGGCATTCCGCGGGACTGGGCCGCCACAGCGCGGCGCGGCGGCGTCCACTTCGCCTCGGGGCCAGGCCACTCCGCCGCCACCGGCCTCCTCACCCGGATCCGGGACACCAGGCGCCCCGGCGACATCGTCATGGTCTCGATCCACTGGGGTTCGAACTGGGGGTACGCGCTCTCCCGTGCCGACGTCGACTACGCGCACGAGCTGGTCGACGCGGGTGTGGACGTCGTGCACGGCCACTCCTCGCACCACCCCCGGCCCCTGGAGGTCCACCGGGGCAAGCCGGTCCTCCACGGCTGCGGCGACCTGATCAACGACTACGAGGGCATCACGGGCTACGAGCAGTACCGCGACGATCTGCGTCTCCTCTACCTCGTCACGCTGAGACCCGAGGACGGCCGCCTCCAGGAGGTACGCATGATTCCCCTGCGGGCCCGCCGCCTGCGGCTGGAGCACGCCCCCCGCCGCGACGCGCGCTGGCTCCACGACGTACTGGGCCGGACCAGCCGGCCCTACGGAACGCGGGTGGACCTCGACGAGGACGGGACCCTCGTCGCACGCCCCGCCTGACGGGCGGCGGCACGCACCCGCCCGCACACACGCTCCGACCAGGGAGACGAGCGGGATGTACTTCACCGACCGCACCGACGCAGGACGGCAGCTCGCCGCACGCCTGGAGCATCTCAAGGGCCACGACGTCGTGGTTCTGGGGCTTCCGCGCGGCGGGGTGCCGGTCGCCGAACAGGTCGCCGACGCACTCGGCGCGCCCCTGGACGTCTGTCTCGTACGCAAACTGGGGGTGCCGTTCCAGCCGGAGCTCGCCATGGGAGCCATCGGCGAGGGCGACGTCCGGGTCCTCAACGACCATGTCCTGGCGGACACCCGTGTCTCCGGAGGCGATCTGGCGGCCGTCGAGTCACGCGAGCGCGCGGTCCTCGCACAGCGGGCCCGGCGCTACCGGGGCGACCGCCCGCCGGCCCGGCTCGACGGCCGCACGGCCGTGGTCGTCGATGACGGACTGGCGACGGGCGCCACGGCGGTCGCCGCCTGCCGGGTCGTGCGCGCCCAGGGGGCCGCGCGGATCGTCCTCGCGGTGCCGGTCGCGCCGAGCGACTGGCCCGAACGGATCGGCCGGGAGGCGGACGAGACCGTCTGCGTGCACGAACCGGCGTTCTTCTACGCGATCGGCCAGTTCTACGAGGACTTCTCACAGACCCCGGACGAGGACGTCGTCGCCTGTCTGGAGCGCCACCACTCCGGGCGGGGGGCGGACGCCCGGGATCCGGAGGTGCGCATCCCGGCCGGGGAGGTGCGGCTCGCGGGCCAACTGGTGGTGCCCGACGGCGCCCCGGGGATCGTGCTGTTCGCCCACGGCAGCGGCAGCAGTCGGCACAGCCCGCGCAACCGGGCCGTCGCGGAGAGCCTGAACCGTGCCGGTCTCGGCACGCTGCTGTTCGACCTGCTCACCGAGGAGGAGGCCGACGACCGCGGCAACGTCTTCGACACGGAGCTGCTGGCCGGCCGGCTCGCCCGGGCCGCGCACTGGCTGGGGGGCCGGCCCGGCCTCGACGGCCTGCGGATCGGCTACTTCGGCGCCAGCACCGGCGCCGCGGCCGCTCTCTGGGCCGCGGCGGACCCGCTCTCCGACGTGGCCGCCGTCGTCTCACGCGGCGGGCGCCCGGACCTCGCCGGAGCGCGCCTCGCGCAGGTACGCGCTCCGACGCTGCTGATCGTGGGGGGCCGCGACCCGCTCGTGCAGGAGCTGAACGAGTCGGCCCAGGCGCGGCTCACCTGCGAGAACCGGCTCGTCGTCGTCGCCGGTGCCGGGCACCTCTTCGAGGAGCCCGGCACGTTGGAAGAGGTCGGCCGACTGGCCTCGGGCTGGTTCGCCGACCACTTCTAGGGCGTCCGTCAGTACGGTCCGTTGACGTTGTCGATGGAGCCGTAGCGGTCCGCGGCGTAGTTGCAGGCCGCGGTGATGTTGGCGACCGGGTCGAACAGGTCCATGGACGTTCCGGGCACGTGGTACGCCAGGAAGGTCGGCTCGATCACCTGCAGGAGGCCCTTGGACGGGGTTCCCTTGACGGCGTTGGAGTCCCAGAGGTTGATGGCCTGGGGGTTGCCCGAGGACTCACGCATGATGTTGCGGTGGATCCCCTCGTACGAACCGGGGATGCCGTACTTCTGCAGGACGTCGAGCGACTCGCGGATCCAGCCGTCGAGGTCGTTGGTGTAGCTCTTGGCGGCGACCGGCGCGGCCTTGGCCGGGGCGGCCTTGGTCACGGTCTTGGCCGATGCGGCGCCGGGCGCGGCACTGCGCTGCTGCGAGCGGTCGGCGCGGTCCGTGCTCGTCGTACGCGCCGGGGCCTTCTGCTGCTTCGTCGCGGCCGCGGGCTTCCCGCTCAGCGTGAGTTCCAGACCCGGACGAATAAGTGACGGATTGTCACCGACGGCCTTGCGGTTCGCCTTGTACAGCGCCTTCCAGCCGCCCCGCACACTCTGTTCGTGCGCGATCACGGAAAGGGAGTCGCCGCGGACGACGGTATAGATCTTGGCAGCGGAATTCCCGGCGGTGGGAATCGATTCGGCGATCTTCGCCGGGCTGCTGAAGACGGTCTTCTCGAGGGGCGCGACGGCCGGGGCCGTGTTCGGCGCCGCGTGCGCGGTGGCCGTGGCCACGAGGGGGAGAGCCAGCGCGGCTCCACCCGTGCTCGCGAGGGCGATACCTCGGCTGAGGGGACGTCGCTTGGGGCGCCGGTGCTTACCGTGAGCGGACATGCGGGATTCCTCTCCGGCGCCTGCGGGGTGAGCTGTCGGGTTCGGGCTGGAGCTGCCCGGCCGCACGCGTGCGGCTACACCCCAAGCCGGTCCGGAAATCCGGGACGGCGAAAAAACTGGGTCCCCCGCTCCTGCCGACGGGTGAATGGCTGGTCTTTTTCGGACGGTGGCAGGATTCGGCGATCCGTCCGGGTCGAGGTGACCGTAGGCGAGGAATGTCGGACGGAACAAGGTGGGGCATGGATGCGAAATGAACAGGAAATTCAGAAATGCGTTCCAGGTGATCACGGCCGAGCCGAACTGCCGTGCGGCACAAGGGGAAGGCGCCCCTCCGCATAGGTTGCGTCCTCTTCGCGTGATTCACGTCACCCGTGATCCCAAAACGGTCATACGGGCAATTTCATCCCAGCCAAGAAAAGGGA
This sequence comes from Streptomyces sp. NPDC013317, assembly GCF_055563155.1. Lineage (NCBI taxonomy): Bacteria > Bacillati > Actinomycetota > Actinomycetes > Kitasatosporales > Streptomycetaceae > Streptomyces > Streptomyces sp. NPDC013317. The sequence continues at coordinate 526,705 of NZ_JBVHDX010000003.1, read as the reverse complement.
CACAAGGGCATGAAATTGCCCTTGTGTCCCTTTTTGTCGGAAGTGGTGGTGTGTGTCAGCCCGTGACGCTGGGTGTGCCGGTCTCGATGTGGCCGGTGTAGCGGCGTGACCAGGTGCCGTCCACGTCGGCCGTGATCGTGAAGTCGTACCAGCCGTTGCTGTACGCCACCGCGTTGAAGAAGTCCTCGCGCGACGAGCCGGCCGGGACCGTGTACGTCCACGGCCCGTCCGTGCGGTAGGCGTTCGAGCGGATCGTGAAGGTCACGGGACCGGGGGAGGTGTTGGTCAGCCTGAGGTAGAGCGCCGACTTCCCGGTGCCCGGCTCGGTCGCGAACCGCGCCGCCACCTCGATCGCCTTGCCGGCCTTGGACGCGTCCCCGATGAAGCGCCTCAGGAAGCGGTTGGGGCCCATCATCGAGATGTCGTACTTGCCCGACCCGGACCCGAGCCCGATGTTGAAGTAGTCCGTGGCGGTCGCGCCCGGGTCCACGGTGTACTGCCAGGCCGCGGTGTCCCGGTGCTGGTGCGGGTGGATCGTGAAGTGGGCGGCCCGCTTCGCCTCCGCGCCCTGGTTCGTCATCGAGAACCAGGCGAGGATCTTGCCCGCCGCCCCGAACTCGAACCGGTCGAGGTTCCCGTTGACCTGGTACGGCACGGCGCGCGCCGGCCGGGTGCCGGTCTCCTGTGCGGGCAGGGCGTTGTCCTGGGGCACCGGGTTCGGCAGCGGGCCGCAGGTGGACTGCCCGATGACCTTGGCGGTGGAGGGGAGGCCGGTGGGAACTCCGTACACCGGGCGCGCGAAGTCGAAGACTCCCGTCAGGTCCCCGGTGACCTTCCGCCGCCAGGCGCTGATGTTCGGGCAGGTCGCCGGGGTGCCGAGGGCGGCCGTCCAGGTCTCCATGAAGCGCAGGACCGAGGTGTGGTCGAAGACCTCGGAGCTGACCCAGCCGCCACGCGTCCAGGGCGACATGACGAGCATCGGGACGCGGAAGCCCAGGCCGATCGGCACGCCGTCGATGTACTCGCCCGCGGTGCCCGGCGGGGCGACCGGCGGCGGCACGTGGTCGAAGAAGCCGTCGTTCTCGTCGTAGTTGAGGAACAGCACGGTCGAGTCGAAGACCTCGGGGTTCGCGGCCAGGGCGCGGTAGACCAGGTCGACGAAGTGCGCGCCGTCGCCCGGAGGGGCGTAGGGGTGCTCGGAGAAGGCCTCGCTCGCCACCACCCAGGAGACCTGCGGAAGCGTCCCGGCGACCGCGTCGGCGCGGATCGCGGCGGCGATGTCGTCCGGGGTGGACCCGGTGACCTTCGGTACGGAGCCCATGCCGCGGTCGTACAGGGGGTTTCCGGGCCGCGCGTCGGTGAACTTCTTGAAGTACGCGAGACCGTTGTCGCCGTAGTTGTCCTGGGCGTTCTGGTAGACCTTCCAGCTCACACCGGCCCGCTGGAGCGCCTCGGCGTACGTCTCCCAGGTGAGCCCGGACTCCTCGCCGCCGTCCTTGCTGGAGGCGTCGATCTTGCCGCTCCAGAGGAAGGTGCGGTTCGGTCCCGTGGCGCTGAGCGCCGAGCAGAAGTACGCGTCGCAGACGGTGTAGTTGTCCGCGAGGGCGTAGTGGAACGGGATGTCGCCGCGGTCGAGGTAGCCGAGGGTGCGGGTGTTGCCGACGCCCGTGACCCAGTTGTCCATCCGGCCCTTGTTCCACGCCGCGTGCTGCGAGGTCCAGCTGTGCGGCAGGTCCCCGTTGCACTGAGCCAGGGTCTCCCCGTCGACCCCGCCCGCGGGCGGGGTGGCGCTCAGCTTCCACGGGTACTGACGCCCGCCCCAGTTGGGCTGGTTGAACATGCCCCAGCCGCCGGGGATGTTTCCAGCCGCCCGGTCGGCGAAGCCCCGGACGCCGCGGAGTCTGCCGAAGTAGTGGTCGAAGCTGCGGTTCTCCTGCATGAGGATCACGACGTGCCTGACGTCGGTGATGGTGCCGGTCGCGGCGGTGGCGGCGGCCGACGCCGTGCCCGCGGGCAGCGTCGCTCCCGCCACGAGCCCTGCCCCGATCCCGACGAATCCCCTGCGGCTGATGGGAGTCATGCCCCGCCTCTCGTGTCACCGCGTGCCCGCTTGGCACACGGTGGACAGGATGAGGGAGGTGCATCTAAAGGTATACGGCCGTGCGGTAATTCTTTGGTGAACTTAAGAAGGGCAGCAGGTCGCGGAGGTTTGATTGGTCCCCAATCGAACCAATGCGACAACGTGCGCCCTGCGGTCGGTCGTCTACGGGAGGGCTTCGGCGCCGTCCCGGCGCAGCATCAACAGCGCCGCGTCGTCCTCCGCGTGCGGTCCGCCCGCGAGGGAGCCGAGGAGGTGGTCGGCCAGCTCCTCCAGATCCGGAGGCCCGTGGGAGAAGGCGGCGGCCAGCCGCGAGAGTCCGACGTCGAAGTCCTCGCCCGGCTTCTCGACCAGTCCGTCGGAGTAGAGCAGCAGCGTCTCGCCCGGCGCCAGATGAGCCGTCGTGTACGGATACGGGGCGAGCCCCCAGTCAGAGGGGAGCCCCAGCGGCGGGCCTCCCGCGAGGCGCAGGCGTTCGACGGTGCCGTCCGCGTGGCGGAGCAGCGGCGGCGGATGGCCCGCGTTCGCCGCGCACACCTCTCCCGTGGCCAGCGCGACCCGCAGATAGGCGCAGGTCGCGAAGCGGTCGGCGTCCAGGTCCGCGAGGAACGCCGACGCCTTTCCCAGCACGCTGTCGCACCCGTGGCCCTCCGCCGCGTACGCGGTCATCGCGACGCGCACCTGCCCCATGAGCGCCGCGGCCTCGATGTCGTGCCCTTGCACGTCACCGATCGCGAGCCCCAGCCCCCCGTCGGGCAGCACCACCGCGTCGTACCAGTCGCCACCGACCCGCACCCCCTGTCGTGCCGTCCGGTAGCGCACCGCGATCCGGCCCCCGGGGATCGCCGGGATCCGTCGCGGCAGCATGGAGTTCTGCAGACCCGAGGCGATCTCCCGTGAACGGTCGAGCGCCAGCACGCGCTGGACCGCTCGGGCGACCGCCTTCGCCCAGGCCTTCATCAGGGTGTGGTCCGCCAGGGTGAAGACGGACCGGTCGTCGTAGAAGATGCCCAGGGCGCCGAGGGGACGCCCGTCGTCGACCAGCGGCAGGAACGCGCCGGCCGTCGCGTCGAAGCCGTGCCGATGGCGGGCCAGTCGCGGATAGCGGTCCAGGAAGGCGTGGACCGAGGTGAAGAAGAGCGGGCGGCCGGTGCGTACGGCGTCGTTCAACGGCCAGGAGTCCGCGAGCCGCGACTTCCGAGGGAACCCCGCCGCGTCCGGAGCGAGGACGGTGCGCACCATCTGAAGACGCCCCTGTTCCAGCACCCCGAGCGACATCGCCTTCGCGCCGAGCGGGCGCAGGCCCACCTCGTCGCCGAGGACCGCGGAGACCTCACGCACACTCATGGCCCGGGCCAGTGCGAGCGCGCCCTCGCCCAAGGCGCGCAGCGGATCCTGTGCCTCCTCGCCCGGTAGTCGCAGCGCGGAGTGCGCCAGGTCCGGCGTGGCGTCCCCGACCACCCCCACCACCCGGAGGCCGCCGTGTGGCTCCCTTGCGACGCTGCCCCGGGCGTGCGTCCAGCGGTTGCTCCCGTCCCGGGGCAGCACACGGAAGAAGGCGCTGAACGTGTCGCGCCGGCCCGCGAGGAGATCCGCCGAGAGGCCGGAGAGCAGAGACCAGTCCTCCGGCTGGATCCGCGGGCGCAGAACGTCGGCGCGGCCGGTGAGCTCCGCCGGCAGCAGATCGAACACGGTCCGGGCGACGGCGTCCAGGGTCAGGCGCCCGGTCGCGGGGTCCCAGGCGAAACAGCCGACGCCGTTCGCCGTGAGCGCCTCGCCGGGCTCCAGCCTCGGCCCCCTTTCGCCCATGCGGGTGCCGGTCAGCGCCGGGCGCGCCGACGGGCGATGTACAGGCCGAGGACGATCCCCACGAGCAGAGTGACCGTGAGCACGCTCCAGAGCGGCAGCGTGACCTCCGGGATCCACAGGCGGATCGTCACCGAGCCGGTGTTCGCGGCGATGAACCAGATGGCGAGAGCCGCGAGAACCAGGAAACCGATCGTGCGCAGCCGCATGTCCCGGCCCTTGACGGTCACGGTCGGGGGCGGATGCGGCGCTGATTCCTTACGGGCCATGAGGCCTATTATCGGACGTTCCGGGCGAGTGTGCTGGCTGTCGTGCGCCCGTCCTGGCCGGGATGCCCCGGTCCGCGCCCGGGGTTACGCTGCTTCGACGACCGCAGACGTCAGTCGACGCCGAGTGCGAGGCACGATGGCAGAGCGTGAGGAACGGGCGGAAGAGGAAGCCTCCGAAGGACGCCGTGGCGACCTCCATGGGCGTGAGGCCGTCGCCGTCTTCGACGCGAGCGGCGTCGTAGCCGTCTGGACGCCGGCCGCCGAACGCCTCCTCGGCGTCGAGAGCGCCAAGATCCTGGGCCGCCCGGTGACCGAGCTCCTGACGCTCGTCGATGTCGAGATGCTGACCCAGGGCGTCACGATCGGGCCCGTGGGGGAGGGAGAGCCTCCCGGCCGCTGGGGTCTTTGGCCCGCCGGCCCGCTCCCGGGAGGCATCCGCTCCGGAGTCCTGGACGCCGTCTTCACCCAGTCCCCGGTCGGCCTGCACGTGCTCGACCTCGATCTGCGCGTCCTCCGGATAAATTCCGCGGCCACCGGGATGCGCGGGGTCCCCGAGCAGGAGATCGTCGGCCGGCCGTTCGCCGAGGTCTACTCCCGCTTCGCCACGGGATCGATGGAGGACGCCCTCCGCGAGGTCCTGGCTTCGGGCGTGCCCCTCTTCGACCGTCGAGTCACGGGATACCCCCGTGAGGATCCCGCCCGCGAGCACGTCTTCTCCGTCTCCGTCTTCCGGCTGGAGGACGACCTCGGCCGCCCCCTGGGCCTCGTCGCCTCCTCCGTCGACGTCACCCCGCGCGTACGGGCGGGCGGCCGCCTGGCCGTGCTGCACCATGTCCACGCGCGGATGGGGCTCCGCCTGGACGCCGTGCAGTGCGCCCGGGAGCTCGTCCGGGCCGTCGTGCCCACCGTGGCCGACATCGCCACCGTGGCCCTCACCCCCTCCGAGCTGCACGGCTTCGACACGGACGCGACCTCGTCGGTCGACGCCACGCCGCGTTGCGTGGCCAGATGGCCCCCCGAGGCCGACGAGGTCCCGGAGGTGGGGGTCGCCCTGGACGTGCCCGGCGGCCACGTGCGCGACTCCGCCCCGTACGTGGAGGAGTCGGACCCGGCCGGGCCCACCCTCGTCGTGCCCCTGACCGTGCGCGGCACGCTGCTCGGTGTCGCCCGCTTCTCCCGCTCGCGCAGGCCCGACCCCTTCGAGGACGACGATCTGCGCCTCGCGGCGGATCTCGCCGCGCACACCGCCGTCTGTGTCGACAACGCCCGGCGCTACGAACACGACCACGCGGTGGCGCTCGCCCTGAAGGGGAACCTCGTCGGGGGCGGCCGCACCGGCCGGAGCGCGATGGAGACCGCACACCGCTACCTCCCCACCGGCCTCGGCACCGGCGCCTGGTTCGACGTCATCCCGCTGTCCGGCAGCCGCGTCGCCCTGACCGTCGGTCATATCGTGGGCGTCGGCCCCGACGTCATGGCCGCCATGGTCCAACTCAGGTCAGCCGTACAGGTGCTCTCCACCCTCGACCTCGACCCGCACGACCTGCTCGCACGACTGGACGACACCACCCGCCGCCTCGGCGAGGAACGGGTGGACGCCGGTACGGGCGGGCCGCTGACGGCCACGTGCGTGTACGCCGTGCACGATCCGGTCACCGAGACCTGCGCGATCGCCCGCGCAGGTGATCAGACCGTCCTCCTCGGCCAGCCCGACGGGAGCTGGTGGAACGGTCTCCTGGAGGAGACCACCGCGCTGGGCGCGGAAGGGCCGCCGTTCGCCGCCGACGAGATTCCCGCGCCGCCCGGCAGCGCCCTCGTCCTGCTTTCCGGCCGGGCCGACCCCGACGATCCGGAGCTGACCGCGCTGCGCGCGCGGCTGGCCGGCGCGGACCCGCCCCGGCCGCTCAGCGCCTCGGACCTCCACGACCTGCCCCTCGACCAGGCGGCCGTCCTCGTCGCCCGTACCCGGCCCCTCGACGCGGACGACGTCGCCTCAAAGGAGGTCACACCCAGCCTCACCGCCGTCTCCGGGGCCCGCCGCTGGGCCGTCCGCCGGCTGGACGACTGGGGCCTGTCGGAGACGGCGTTCGCCATCGAACTCATCGTCAGTGAGCTGGTGACCAACGCGATCCGGCACGGCGTCCCGCCGATCCGGCTCCGGATCATCCGCAACCCCGCCGACCACACGGTGACCTGCGAGATCTCCGACGCGGGAACCGCCGCCCCTCATCTGCGACGGGCCCGCGCGTCCGACGAGGGCGGGCGCGGCATCTTCATCTCGGGCGAACTGTCGGACCGCTGGGGCGTGCGCTGGACGGAGCAGGGCAAGACGGTCTGGACCGAGACCTCGTACACACCGTGAAGCCTCGGGGCCGGCGTCCGACGCGTGGCCTGCCGACCCGCGCACCGGCGTCGCGGAGACGCCGAAGTCCTCGTCCGGGCCCGGGTCGAGTCACGGCCGTCAGGTCCGGTCCCCGCGTTCCGGGAGCTCCAGGGGGCCGGTCGCCGGCCCCTGCAGCACGCGGCCGTCGGACGCCGCGAACCGGGAGCCGTGGCAGGGGCACTCCCAGGTGTCCTCCAGCTCGTTGAACCCGAGTTCGCAGCCCATGTGGGTACAGCGCGGCGGACGGGCGACGAGGTAGTGGCGGGCCACCGAGGCCTGGGCCCTGACGACGTCGGGGTACTCCCGCAGCGGCAGCGTACGGCGCGGGTCGAAGAGCTCGGTCCAGTCCGGACGAGGCCCCCCGGTCACATGGGCGGCGAGCAGCCGGCCCGCCATCACCCCGTTGCTCATCCCCCAGCCGCCGAACCCCGTGGCCACGAAGACGTGCTGCGTGTCCGGGTGCTCGTGGCCGACGTACGGGAGGTGGTCCGCCGACCGCACGTCCTGCGCGGCCCACCGGTACGTCGTCCGCGCCTCGCCGAACCCCGGGAAGATCCGGCGCGCCCAGCCCGTGAGTCGTTCGAGGCGCTCGCCGGTGTGATCCGTACCGGGCTCGAAGGCCTCGCCGGTGACGATCAGCAGCCGACGGCCGTCGTCGTACGGCGCGGTACGCACCGAGCGGGTGCGGTCCTCAGGCGTGAGATACATGCCGTGCGGAGCCCGGTCCTCCGGCACCGGGGCCGCCACCACGAGTTCGCGCCGCACCGTCAGCCTCGTCAGGAGCGAGCTGTGCACGGTCAGCGGGAAATGGGTCGCGACGACGACGTCCCGCGCGCGGACGGTGTGACCGGCCGCGGTGGTGATCCGGCAGTCCGCGTGCTCCCGCAGTTCCGTGACCCGCGTGTGCTCGTGGACCGTGCCGCCGCGGGCGACGAGGTCCTCCGCGAGACCGACCAGGAAGCGGTGGGGGTGGAAGAGGAGCTGGCGGTCGAGGCGTACCGCCGCGGCCACCGGGAAGGGGAGTTCGGTCTCCGTCACGTACGCGGTGTCGAGACCCGCCTCCAGGGATGCGGCCGCCTCGGACCGGATCTCGTCCGCGCGCCGGGCGTCGGTCACGTACGTGTAGGCGGGGGCCCGCTCCAGCTCGGCGTCGACGCCCGTCTCCTCGCAGAGGCGGACGACGTGCTCCAGGGCCTCCCGCTGGGCGCGGGCGTACCGGGCGGCGGCCAGGATGCCGTGGGTGTCACGGATCCGGGCGTAGGTGAGGCCGTGCAGGGCGGTCAGCTTCCCGGTGGTGTGGCCGGTGACGCCGCCGCCGATGCGGTCGGCCTCCAGGAGCACCACTTCGCGCCCGGCGCGGACCAGCTCGTGCGCGGTGCAGACGCCCGCGATGCCCCCGCCGATGACGACGACGTCGGCCGTGAGGTCCTCGGCGAGGGCCGGACGGTCGGGAGGGGCGGTGCCCCGCATCCAGTACGACATGCCGAAACTCGCGTCCGCCGGCATCGCGCGCTCCTTCGGGCCGGGGCGGGGACCGTCGGCCCGCGTCTGCCCGCCAGGTTCCGGATCACGCGCGGCCCTGGAGCTGCGGCCGGGGGCTACGACTACGACCAGGCTACGGCTTCGGGGCGAGGCGCTCGACCGCGACGAGCGCCGCGTCGTCGCCGAGATGGCCGCCCGCGTACGCGCGGAGGTCGTCCCGCAGGCGGCCGAGCAGAGTCGGCGGATCGTCCCCGACCCAGGCCGCGAGCCGCTCCACGAGCGGGTAGAAGGCGCGCGTGCGGTCGCGGGCCTCGATGACGCCGTCGGTGTAGAGCAGGAGCACGTCGCCGACGTCGAAGGGGAAGGTCTCGACGGTGACGTCGGGGGACAGCACGTCCGCCAGTCCGAGGGGCGGGCTCGCGTCGGGTGTGTCGAGGGAGACCACCCGACCCTGGCGCAGCAGCAGGGGCGGCGGGTGCCCGCAGTTCACGAGCCGTACCACCGGCTCCCGGTCGGGGACGTCGAGGACCAGCGCGGTGACGAAGGCCTCGTCGGCGTCGTCGGCCGGCTCGTCGGCGTCGGCCCCGGGCTCCGTCACGGCCTGCGGCTCCTCGGCCGACCCCACGCCCGCCTCCAGATGCCCGACCAGCGCGGGCAGCTCCGTCTCCCGCCGCGCCGTGACCCGGAACGCGCCCAGGACGAGCGACGCCTCGCTGATCGCGTCGAGCCCCTTCCCCCGGGCGTCCCCGATCAGCAGCCGGGTCCCCGTGGCCGTCCGGGCGGCCGCGTAGAGGTCGCCGCCCATCTGCGCCTCCTCCTCGGCCGCGAGGTAGACGGACGCGATGTGCAGCGGGCCGGCGCGGTGCGGCAGCGGGCGCAGGACGACGCTCTGCGCGGCCTGCGCGATCGACCGCAGCCGCGACACCCGGATCTCGTCCCGTTCGCGCAGGTAGGCGAAGAACGTGACGATGACCGTGATCAGGACCAGCGCCACGATCTGGTACGTGTGGTTCAGGTCGGTCAGGCTCGTCCGCAGGATCGCCACCACCGCCTGTGCGAGGATCGCGACAGCGCCCACGAACGCCGTCATGCGCGGCCCCGCGAACGAGGCCGTCACCGCCGGCGCGGCGATCAGGAACGGTCCCAGATGGACCTCGGGCGGAGCCAGGACGTCCACCACGGTCACCACCGCGATCAGCGCGAACGACGCCGTGAGCAGCAGCCGCCCGCCGCGCCGGGAGAGGCGTGGTGTGGCGTCGCGTCGGCGGGCATCCATGTGAAAGGCATACATCAGGTGATGGGGCGTGTCCTGTTGCCGCGCTCCCCGGTGCGGCGTGCGCCTCAGGCCCGGCACACCGCCGCGTAGTCGGCGAGGGTGCGGGCGGCCCGCCAGCCCTGGCCCTGCGCCTTCGTGACGTCCAGGACGACCCGGTGCGCGAGCTGATCGACGGCGTACCTCGTCAACGGAGGCTCGGCGGCCGGGCGAAGGCGCGCCACGGCCTCGGCCGCCGTCGCCGCCCCGCGGGCCAGCGCCAGAGGCAGATGACGGATCCGGGCGCGCACTCCGTGGGCCCGCAGGACCGTCCCGATCGCCTCGTCACGGCGGTACGGCACGGGGTCGGCGATGTTGTAGGCGCCGGGGCGCCAGCCGGCCGCGCGCAGGGACGCGTCGGCCAGGTTCTCGACGGCTGTCAGGCTCAGGACGACGTCGGGACCGGGCAGCAGCACCCGGCCGCCGCGCACTCGCGCGAGGAGACGGGGGACCAGGTGCGGGTCGCCGTGGCCGTAGACCGCGCGCGGCCGCAGGACCACCGCGCCTGCCGCGAGCGCCAGGGCCTCGCCCGCCGCCTTCGTCCGGCCGTAGGCGTTCAGCTGCCCCCGTACCGGGTGGTCCTCGGTGATCCGGTCCCGGCCCGGACCCGGCTCGTACACGCTGGCGCTGCTCACCCAGACCACCGGGCGGCCCGCCGCCGCCTCCAGGAGCCGGGCGGTGCCGTCGACGTTCACGGCCCGCATCGCCGCCTCGGCCGGCGAGCCGGGCACGGGGTCGCCGACCGCCGCCGCGCAGTGCACGACGAGATCCGCCCCGGCGAGGTCGGGCGGTCCGGCCTCGGCGTCCCACGGCACGTGGCGGCCCACCGGCCCGGGCCGGCGCCCCACGCAGAGGACGTCGGCGCCCCGCGCGGCGGCGAGGGCGGCCACATGGGAGCCGCAGAAGCCGCTCGCACCGGTGACGGCGATCGTGGTCATGCGGGGTCCTCCGTGAGGGGTCGGGGCGCGGCCGTCGCGCGCACGGTCAGCCGGCGCCAGCCGGGCAGGGCGGCGCGCCGGTCCACACGGGCGTCGACGACGCTCGGACGGTACGGGGCGAGGGCGGCCAGGACGTCGTCGAGCTGCGCGAGCGCGAGCCGCGCCCCGGGGCAGGCGTGCGGACCGGCACCGAAGACGAGCCGGGCGACGGCGGGAGGGGCGGGCCGGAGGGCGTCCGGCGGTTCGCGGTCGGCTCCCACGGCATGCCGCGCCACCAGCAGGAGCCGGTCCCCGGCCTTCACCGGGAACCCGTCGAGCACGGCATCGGCGGCCGCCACGCGCGGCAGCAGCGGGGACGGCGCGGTGACGCGCAGCAACTCGTCGACGAGCGCGGGCCGCAGCCGTGCGTCGGCCGCCTGCTCCCACAGACCGCCGTCGGCACACCACGCGACGGCGCGCGGAACCGCGGCGACGGTGGTGTTCACGGCCGCGACGGCGATCATGGCGCGCAGGGCGTGCGGGGCCGTCGACTCCCCGGGACCGTCGGCCAGGAGCGCCTCCAGCCGTGCCGTGGCTCTCGCCGCCGCGCGGGCCGAGCCCGGTGGCCGGGGACCGGGGAGGTGGTCGCGGACGGCGGCGGCCGCGGCCGCCGCCGCCGCTTCGGCGAGGGCCGAGGCGTCGGCGCGGGACTCCAGGAGGGCCCGGACGGTCGCACCGGCGAGCTCGCGGGCCAGCGGGACGAGGTCGACGGGACGCCCCGCCGCGAGCGGGGCGAGACGGCGGACCAGCACGGCCCGCCACACAGGGCGCAGCCGCTCCACACCGGCGGCGCCCAGGTCACCGGCGACGGCGCGGCGGGTGTCGCGGTGGTCGCCCCCGTCCTGATCGAACAGGGTTCCCCCACCGGAGAGTTCACGCGCGGCGCCCCCGGTCGTGCCGGCCGCCGCACGGTCCAGCGGGATCCTGGTGAGGGCCTCGCGGTACGGTTCCGTACCGCTCACCACCACCACCGCCCGCCCGAGCCGTGTCACCGCCCGCCCGCGGACCGCCCCGAGCAGGGCGAACAGCAGAGGGTGCGCCCGCACATACACCCGCCGGTCGCGCCGCCGCGCCCGCCGGAGAGCAGCGGACGCCGGACAGGCCCCGGACGCCGCCGCGTCGTTGGCCGCGGCGAGCGGGTCGCGCGGCGCGGCCCGTAGTTCGGTACCGCCGTCCCGCGCGGCGGGCGGGGCGGGCGTCGGAGGTGGGGACGCCGGGCCGGGCTCGGGTGAGGCGGCCCGCACCCTCGCCCGCTCTACCGTCGGCGCGCCCGAATCCGGCGCCGCGTTCCCGTCCGTCGCTGTCGACGTCATCGGACCGACTCCGTCGGACGGGTCGCCGCCAGTCTGGACGTCGCCGCGCGGTCCGGCTTCAGGGACCGGCCGGACAGCGGGATGTCGGCGAGGAGGACGGCGTCCGGGCGTGCGGTGCCCATGCGGCGCAGCGGGCCCGCCAGCGCCGCCCGGACGTCGCCGCGGTCGGCCCCGGGGCGCGGCTGGACCACGGCGACCAGGCGCTCGTCGCCGTCACCGGCCGGGACGCCCACCAGGAGCGCGAGTTCGACACCCGGCACGTGCAGCGCCGGCTCGTAGAGACCCGGGTAGATGTTCTCCGCCCCTCTCAGGACCATGTCCTTGCAGCGCCCCGCGAGCACGATCCGGCCGCGCCCGTCCAGCAGCCCCCGGTCGCCGGTGCGGACCCAGGGGTCGGGCTCCTCGCCGAGGTAGCGGTTCCGGGCCCCTGGCCCGGACAGCAGCAGCTCGCCGTCCGGCCCGGTCCGCGCCGTCACCCCGGGCAGCGGCGCGCCCACCAGATCGCCGTCGCCCGCGAACGCCGCCTTCTCCGCCTGCTCGACGGCCGCGGCCGGGAAGAGCTCGGTGAGCGCGTACACGCCCCACGCCTCGTCCGCGCCGGCCCGCCGCACCCGCGTGAGCAGCTCCGCGCTCGCCGGGGCGGAACCGGTCCACACCCGACCGCCGAACCGCGCGTCCGCGGCCAGCGCCGACCTCAGCTGAGGCGGTGTCAGATAGGTGGCCTGCGGGGCGAGACGGCGCATCTGACGGGCCAGTACCCGCGGCGACCGGGCCGGCAGCGCGACCGGCGCGCCGCTCGCGAGCGACGGCACGAGGACGAAGAACGTACCGCCGAGCACGGGGAGCCCCGGTTCTGGACGGACGAGACCGGTCACCGTCGCCATTCCGGCGGCGAGCGACGCCCGCGTGTGCACCACCGCGCGCGGGCGCGAGGTCGTGCCCGAGGTGAAGACGATCACCGCGTCCCCGTCCTCGTCGATCGCACGGGGCAGCACCGACGTCCCGGTCACCGCCTCCAGCGCCGGAGCGCACCCCGGAAGTCGGCGCCCCACCGTGGCCACGGGCCCGCCCAGCTCCGCGAGGTCCGGAAGCGCGAGTCGGGCCCGGCGGGCGAGCGGCCGCGCCCAGCCGGCGACCGCCTGCGCCGCCGCGTCGGCGAGTACGACGGCCGGGCGGGCCAGCGCGAGGCGGGCCCGCAGCACGTCGGGACCGGCGCCCGGGTCGAGCACGGCCGCCCGCAGCCCGAGCCGGTGCACGGCCAGCATCACGGCGAGCGCCCGCGGCCCGGGCCGTACCGCGACCCCGACCGTGTCGCCGCGCCGCAGACCCCGCGCGTGCAGCGCGGTGGCGTAGCGGTCCGCGAGGTCGGCGAGCTCCCCGCAGGTGGCCTTCGTCCGGACGGCGCCGGACCGGGTGGTGCCGAGCACGGCCGGCCGGCCGGGGTCCGACCGCAGGGTGTGGGCGAGAGCATCCAGCATCAGCGAGGGTCCTCCCCGTGCCGCCCCGGTCCCCGGTCCAGGTACCAGCGGGCGGTTCCGACGATTCCGTACGCCCGCAGGCGCCGGGTGGAGTTCTCCACCACCATGTCGCGGGCGTGCACGATGGCCGTGGTGCGCCGTCGCACCCGGTTCAGGAAGAGCCGGTCGGTGGGGGAGGGGCGGCGGGGCATCCCTCCGACGGCCTCGTACAGCCGCGCGGTGATGGCCATGTTGTTGCCCGCGTGCATCCGGTACGGCGCGAGGTAGCCGTGCCGCCGCCGGTGGGCGGGCCGCACCCGGCCGAAGAACGCGGCGACGCGGACGAGGGTACGGAACAGGGCGCGGCCGACCGGCCCGTGCTCGTCCCTGCGGGCGTCGATCTTGCCGCAGACCAGCCCCGCGCCGCCGCGCAGCGCGGCCCGGGCGGCGGCGCTCCAGCCGGGGTGCGGAAGACAGTCGGCGTCCGTACGGGCGAGCAGCGCGGCCCCGTGCGCGATCGCGTACCGGAACCCGGTGTCCACGGCGCACCCCACGCCCTTGTCCCGCTCGTCGAGCACATGGACGGGGAACGGCGCCCGCCGCGCGAACGCGCGGGCGATGGCGGCGGTGTCGTCCTCGGACGCGTTGTCCACCACGACCAGCTGGAAGTCCCGGTCGTCCTGGGCTGCCAGCGCTTCCAGCGTGGCGCCGATGCGCGCGGCCTCCTGGTGGGCGGGCACCACGACCCACAAAGCGTCGTTCACGCCTTCTCCCAGACCATCGTCATGATGCTGACGCCGCCGCCGAGGCCGACGAACAGGACGCGGTCACCGCTGCGCAGCCCGGCCTGGACCCGCTCCAGTTGGACGCCCAGGGTGGCGCTCGCGATGTTGCCGAGCTCGGGGACGGTGACGACGAGCCGGTCCTCCGGAACGCCGGTGATCTCCACGAACCGCCGCAGGTACGGCACGGTGACCTGGTGCACCAGGACGTACCGGAAGTGCCGCCACTCGAGTCCCGTACGGTGCAGCACCCGGTCGACGACCGACGTGCCCACCTTCTCGAACACCTCGCGCAGCTCGCCGCCGTCGCCCCTGAAGTAGGTGTGCTCGTCACCGCGCGGATGGCGCGAACCGCCCCCGAATATCCCGCCCACCGGCCAGTGTTCGGAGTGCGTCTCGGTGTCCACGTCGAGGATCCCGCCGCGGTCCACCGCCTCCAGGACCACCGCGGCGCCGGCGTCGCCGAAGGTGTAGCCGGCGAACCCGTCCCGGAACTGGGCCGGATCCGACGGGTCGTGGCGTACGGCACGGCTCGGCGTCTCCCCGGTGACGACGAGGGCCCGCCGGGCCCGCCCGGCCAGGATCATGCTCCGGGCCAGGTCGATTCCGTTGACGAAGCTGTTGCAGGCGTTGGTGACGTCCAACGCATGGGCCCGGCATCCCAGTTCGGCCTGCACGATGTGCGCGGTGGCCGGTTCGACCATGTCACGCGTGGCGGAGGCGAACACCAGCAGATCGATGTCCTGCGGCTCGGCCCCGGCCCGGGCGAGGGCCTGCCGGGCGGCCCCCACCGCCAGCGTGGAGGCGTACTCGCCCGGCCCCACGACACGCCGGGTCACGATCCCGGTGGCCCGCTCGAACACCCCCGGGGGCAACGCCATCCCGCTGTCGGCCACGACCCGCTGCCGCAGCCGCTCCGAATCCATGACCCGATCGGGCAGGCACGCGCCGACCCCGGTGATCCCGATACGGAGAGGGCCGTCCGCGACGGCCTGATGACTGTTCATACGCCGGAGGCTACGAAGGACGACGGCCCCCGGCCTGAGTGTCCGTACTCAACCTCCCTGAGGAAAAGACCCGTCCCCGGGCACGGTCCGGCCTCCCGATACGGTGGGTGGAAGATCGTCCGGCGGAAGGTGACGGAAACATGCGACTCATGCAGGCCCCCGGCGTGACGGAGCCCCCGCGATGACGGCGGAGTCCTCCGGGGCGCCCGGCGGAACCCCGGCGACGGACGCGACGGATGCGGCGTACGCGACGGAAGCTCCGCACGTCCTGGTCCGCACGGAAGGGCGGGCCGGGTTCCTCACCCTGAACCGGCCCCGGGCCATCAACGCGCTCACCCACCCGATGGTGCTCCGCATGGAGGAGGCGCTGACCGCCTGGGAGCGCGATCCGGCCGTCGAGACCGTCGTGCTCCAGGGCGCCGGGGAGCGCGGACTGTGCGCGGGCGGCGACATCCGGGCCATTCACGAGGACGCCCGCTCCGGCGGCACCGCCACCCTCGACTTCTGGCGCGACGAGTACCGGCTCAACGCCTTCATCGCCCGCTACCCCAAGCCCTATGTCGCCTTCATGGACGGCATCGTGATGGGAGGCGGAGTCGGCGTCTCGGCCCACGGCTCCGTCCGCGTCGTCACGGAGCGTTCCCGTGTCGCGATGCCCGAGACGGGCATCGGCTTCGCCCCCGACGTCGGCGGCACCCACCTGCTGGGCCGGGCGCCCGGCGAGCTGGGCACGCACCTCGCCCTCACCGGCGCACAGGCCGGCGCCGCCGACGCCCTGCTCACCGGCCTCGCCGACCGTTTCGTACCCTCCCAGGACCTGCCCCGTCTGGCCGACGAACTCACCAGGGCCCCCGCGCACGAGGTGCTGCCCCGGTTCGCGCGGACGGCGCCGCCCGGCCGACTGGCCGCCGCGCGCGAGTGGATCGACGCCTGCTACGCGGCCGACACGGTGGAGGAGATCGTCGACCGGCTCCTCGACCACGGCGCCCCCGAGGCGAAGGAGACCGCCACCGTCCTCCTCACCAAGTCGCCTACCGCACTCAAGGTGACCCTCGCGGCGGTCCGCCGCGCCCGGACCCTGGAGTCTCTGGAGGCCGCCCTCGACATGGAGTTCGGGCTCTCCCGCACCGCCCTCTCCTCCGCCGACCTCGTCGAGGGCATCCGCGCGCAGGTCGTCGACAAGGACCGCGACCCGCGGTGGACACCGCCCACGCTCGCCGAGGTGACGGACGCCGACGTGGCCCGGTACTTCGCCCGGCCGAGCGACCCGCGAAAACTCCGGTGACGCGACCGGGCTCCCTTCCCTAGACTCGCCGCACGTGCCGCCGAGATCACGGCGCGCGCCGACGACCGAAGAGGGGAGCCCGACCATGTGTCGCCACACCGCTGTCGTCGTGCCCCGGTCCCGGTACGACGTGATCCTGATGTCTCTCCCTGCCCGGTGCCGGCTGCGCGGCCGCCACCGGAAGCCCGTGACGAACGCCTGACCCCTCCTCACCTCCGAGGAGCCTCCGGGCCGCTCGGCCGGCACACCCGCGACCGCCTGGCACGGCCCCGTCGCGACGCCCTGGCGACCCAGGAGCCTCGCGACGTGAAGTCCGCCTGCGCGCACGCCTCGTGCCGTCCGGTGGGGTCATCGCTCCGCCCGCCTCCGGGCCGCTTCGTCCGGGAATCGCGCCGCCCTTTCTCTTACCCACCGAAAGGTCCGGGCCGTGCGTACCCACCTTCCCCGTCCCCTCACCACCTCCCTGAATCGCGTCCGCAACCTGGGCATCCTCGCCCACGTGGACGCCGGCAAGACCACCGTCACCGAGCGGATGCTCTACCTGACCGGCGCCATCCACAAGCGCGGCGAGGTCCACGACGGCACCACCGTCACCGACTTCGACGCGCAGGAACGTGACCGCGGCATCACCATCTTCGCGGCGGCGGTCAGCTGCGTGTGGGCCGACCACCGGATCAACCTCATCGACACACCCGGACACGTCGACTTCTCCGACGAGGTGGAACGCTCACTGCGCGTCCTCGACGGCGCGATCGCGGTGTTCGACGCCGTCGCCGGGGTCGAACCGCAGAGCGAGACCGTCTGGCGCCAGGCCGACCGGCACGGCGTCCCGCGGATCGCCTTCGTCAACAAGCTGGACCGCGCGGGCGCCGACCTCGACACGGCCGTGGCGTCGATCCGGGACCGCCTGCACACGGTTCCGCTCGTCGTCCAGCTGCCGATCGGGCGCGAGGACGAGTTCAGCGGTGTGGTCGACCTCGTCCGCATGCGCGCCCTTGTCTGGGCCGCCGGCGCCGACACGTACGCCGAGGGCCCCGTGCCCGAGGCACTCGTGGACGAGGCGCGGCGCCGACGCCGCGCGCTCGAAGAGGCGGTGGCGGAACTCCACCCGGCCGCGCTGGAGGAGTTCTGCGACACCTCCTCGCTCGGCGAGCGGACCCTCACGGCCGCGCTGCGCGACCTGACCCGGACCGGGGACGCCGTCGTCGTGCTGTGCGGCTCGGCGTACCGCAACCGCGGAACGGAGCCGCTGCTCGACGCCGTCGTCACCTACCTGCCCTCGCCCCTCGACGTACCGCCCGTACGCGGCACGGCGGACGGCGCGGAGCAGGAGCGGGCCGCCGACCCGGCGGAACCGTTCGCCGCGCTCGTCTTCAAGGTCAACTCCACCGCCACCGGGCGGCTCACGTACCTCCGCGTCTACGCGGGGACCATCGGAAAGGGGGATGTCGTGCTCGATGCCGCGGCCCGTCGCACGGAGCGGATCGGCCGGATCCTGCGCGTGCAGGCCGACCGGAACACGGAGGTGGACCGGGCCGTGGCCGGGGACATCGTTGCGGTCGTCGGCGTGAAGGAGGCGCGCGCGGGTACGACGCTCTGCGCGCCCTCGGCCCCGCTTCTGCTCGAACCGCCCACGGTGGCGGACCCCGTCGTCTCGGTCGCGGTCGAGGCGCGCCGGAGTCTCGACACCGACCGGCTGGCGTCCGCGCTGGCCCGGCTCGTCGAGGAGGATCCCTCGCTGACCGTCAGGACCGACCCGGAGACGGGTCAGACCGTGCTCTCGGGCATGGGCGAACTCCATCTGGAGGTGGCCGTGGAGAAGATCCGTCTGGCCCAGGGCCTGGAGATCGTCGTCGGCAGACCGCAGGTGGCCTACCGGGAGACGGTCGCCCGGGGGGTCTCGGGGCTGGTGTACCGGCACGTCAAGCAGGACGGGGGTGCGGGGCAGTTCGCCCATGTCGTCCTCGACGTCGAACCGCTCGACGCCGAGGAGCCGGGCGCGGGGGAGTTCGCCTTCTCCTCCACCGTCACCGGCGGCCGCGTGCCGCAGGAGTACGTCCGCGCGGTCGAGGCCGGCTGTCGGGACGCCCTCGCGGAGGGTCCCCTCGGAGGCCATCCGGTCACCGGTGTGCGGGTGACGCTCACGGACGGCGCGACCCACTCCAAGGACTCCTCGGAGATGGCGTTCCGTACGGCGGGCCGCTTCGCGCTCCGCGAGGCGCTGCGCGCGAGCGCGATGACGCTTCTGGAACCGGTCGTCGAGGTCACGGTCACGGTGCCCGACAGCGCCGTGGGCGGTGTGCTCGGTGACCTCGCGGCGCGCCGGGGCCGGGTCTCCGGCTCGACGGCGCGCGCCGGGACGGCGGTCCTCACGGCGACGGTGCCGCTGGCCGAGCTGTTCGGCTACGCGTCCCGCCTGCGCAGCCGCACCCAGGGCCGGGGCACGTTCACCACCCGGCCCACGGGTTACGCACCCGCGCCGGGCACGGTGGCCGGTACGAGGACCTGACAGCGGCCGAGGGGCCCGCTTCCCCGCTGGGGGGCGGGCCCCTCGGGCCGCCCATCGCGCCGCACCTATGATCATGTCGGCGAACGGAGGGGCGGGATGACGAGGGCGAACGGGTCCGCGCGGTCGCGGCGCAGCCAGCGGCGCGAGGAGAAGGAAGAGGGCTGCTGCGCAGGGGCCTTCGACGACTGCACCTCGTGGTGCGCGATGCACTGCCCCCAGATGGCGCTGGTGCTGCTTCCGACCCTGATCGCGGCGCTGCTGCGCCCCGCGCCCGGCCCGCGCGCGACGGCGGACCGGCCGCGGGGGCGGGTGGCCGGGGCGCTGCACGCGGGCGTCCAGCACTACCGGGAGGAGATCAGCCCGACCCGCCCGCCGTGCTGCCCGTACACGCCGAGTTGTTCCACGTACGCGGTCACGGCACTGCGCCGCCACGGCGCGCTCCGGGGCGGGCGACTGACGGTGGCGCGGCTCCTCCGCTGCCGCCCGGAGGCGGCCCGCCGCCGCGGCTTCACGGACCCCGTCCCGGACTGAGAGCCCGGCCCGGCGGCCCACGGACCACAGGGTCCGCGCCCACGGCAGCCCACGTGCCCGACGGCCTCCGTTCCGCCGGGTGCCACAGCTCCGCGGGCCCGGGGCGGGGGCCGCGGGATAATGGGGCTGCGACGCTGGAGGTGTCTGTGACCAGCACGGTCGGTCCGGCCCCGGGCGCCGGTGCTGTGGACACCGCTCTCACCGAGACCGTCCGCCGCACCGGGGCCTCCGTCGGCGGCGTCTACCTCTTCGGCCCCGACCCTCAGGTCCTCTGCCTGGACGCGCTCTGCGGCGCCCCGGCCGAGTTCGCCGCACCCTGGACGCGGGTGCCGCTGGCCTCACCCGCCCCGGTGGCCGACGCGGCCCGTGAGGACCGTCTGGTCTGGATCGGCAGCCAGCAGGAGATGGCCCGCTCCTATCCACGGACGGCGATGGCCCTCCCGTACCCCCTCGCCCTCGCCGCCGCGCCGATCACCGGCACACGGCGCTGGGGCACGCTGCTCCTGTTGTGGCCCGCCACCCGCCCGCCGCGGCTGAACCGGCGGGAACACGGCTACGTCGTCTCCTGTTGCCGCCGCCTGGCCCGCCTCATGGACGAGGCCGCCGCGTCGGGACAGCCCTACGTACCCGAGGACCGGCCCCGCGAAGTACCGCTCGACACCCGCCGCCGCGCCACGGCTCCCGCCCAGGTGGCCGCCGACTTCGCCGAGCGCCTGCCCGGCGGCAGCTGCGCCCTGGACCTGGAAGGGCACATCACCTTCCTCAGCTCGGGCGGGGCCGGACTGCTCGGCCGGGACGCCGACGCCCTGCTCGGCACGCTGCCGTGGGTCACCCTGCCCTGGCTCGACGACCCCACCTACGAGGACCGCTACCGCGCCGCCGTGATCAGCCGCGAACCCGTCTCCTTCACGGCCTGCCGTCCGCCCGACACCTGGCTGGACTTCCACCTCTACCCCGACGCCCGCGGCGTCAGCGTCCGGATCGTCCCGACAGGCGCCCCGTCCCCGCCCGTTCCGGCGCCCGGGCTGGCCCCCAGCTCCACCGCGCCCGCCCGCGCGGGGCAGCTCTACCAGCTCATGCACCTGGCCGCCGCCCTGACCGAGGTCGTCGGGGTGCAGGACGTCGTCGATCTGGTCGCCGACCAGATCATGCCGGCCTTCGGTGCCCAGGGCCTGATCCTGTCCACGGTCGACTCCGGCCGTCTGCGGATCACGGGGCACCGCGGCTACTCCGGCGCGTTCGTCGAACGTTTCGACGCGCTGCCGCTCGGGACCGCCTCCACCCCCGCCGGACAGGCGCTCGCGAGCGGCATCCCGTCGTTCTTCGCCGACCTGGAGGAGATGCGGCGGATCTACCCCGAAGGACTGCCGAACAGCAGCAAGCAGGCGTGGGCCTTCCTGCCCCTGATCATCTCCGGCCGGTCCGTCGGCCTGTGTCTGCTCTCCTACGACCGGCCCCACGCGTTCCCGCGCGAGGAACGCGCCGTCATGACCTCGCTCGCCGGCCTCATCGCGCAGGCGCTCGACCGGGCGCGTCTCTACGACACGACGAAGCAGCTGGCCCACGGCCTCCAGGAGGCCCTCCTGCCCCACGGCCTCCCCACCGTGCCCGGACTGGACGTGGCCGCGCGCTATCTGCCCGCCACCCGCGGCATGGACATCGGCGGCGACTTCTACGACCTCATCCGGCTCGGCGACTCCGCCGTCGCGGCCGTCATCGGCGACGTCCAGGGCCACAACGTCGCCGCCGCCGCGCTGATGGGCCAGGTCCGCACCGGGGTCCACGCCCACGCGACCCTCGGCGAGGCGCCCGACCGGGTCCTCTCGGCCACCAACCGGCTGCTCGTCGACCTCGACCCCGGCCTGTTCGCCAGCTGCCTGTACGTCGACGTCGACCTCGCCGGCCGCCGGGTGCGCCTCGCCGGCGCGGGCCATCCGCCGCCCCTGCTGCGCCACCCCGACGGCCGGACCTCGCCGCTGGACATCTCACCGGGTCCGTTGCTCGGCATCGACCCGGAGGCCACCTACCCCGTCACCGAATTCCCGCTCGTCCCCGGGCAGTTGCTCCTTCTCTACACCGACGGCCTCGTCGAGACACCGGGGACCGACTTCGACGACTCCCTCGCCGAGCTCGCCGGCCATCTCGCCGACGTCGACGACCGGGACCTGAGCCTGCTCATCGACACCCTCCTGGCGCGGGTCCGCCCGGCCTCCCGGCGCACGGACGACATCGCCGTGCTCGGCTTGAGGAGTTCGGACACCGAGGGCCGGACCTCCGTGTAGCGCGCCGGATCCACCGGACCGGTCGACCGGTCGAGTCAGTCCCGGGGCGGGGCCACCAGGGTGGGGGACCGGTCCGCGCGTCGCAGTGCCTCGGCGACGAAGCCGGAGGCCTTCAGCTCCTCGACGAGGTCCGTGAGGAAACGCACCGTGCCGGGACGCCGCGCCGGAGTCGTCCCGACGGCCTGGCGGATCTCCATGAACCGGTCCTCGATCAGCCGGACGTCGGGGTGCGCGCCGACGTACGCGGTCATCGGCTGCCGGATCCCGGCCGCGACCTCCAGGTCCTCCGCACGGAACGTGTCGACCCCCTCCTCGCCGCGTACGACCGTCGCGTGCCGCAGCGTGCGCGTGAGGTACAGGTCGTAAGCGGAGCCGCGCTTCACACCGATCCGTACCCCTTCCCGGTCGACGTCGGCGGGGGTGGCGAACCCGGAGCCCGCGGGCACGGCGAACACCCCCTCGATCAGGACGTACGGGGAGGTGAAGGCGACCTCGGCCTCGCGCGCCGGGTCCACCGCGAGGAAGCAGACGTCCGCGCGGCCCGTGGTCATCGCCTCGTACGAACTGCGGGCCGCGTCGAAGCAGACGAACTCGACGGGCAGGCCGAGGCGCGCGGCGATCTCCCGGGCGATGTCGACGGTGACCCCGCCGGGGGCGTCGGGCGTGCCGTGCGCCAGGACCGGGTTGCCCAGGTTGATCGAGGCCCGGAGCACGCCGGTCGGCGCGAGATCCCGGGCGATGTCCGCGGTCGCAGTCGTCATGCGGCGGAGTCTAGGACAGTCGTTCGGGGGGTGTCGGTCCGCCGCTCGGGTCGCTGGTCCTGGGGCGCGGCCAGGGACGTCCCTCCAGGCGCTCGATGTCGCTGTTGAAGCGCCGGAGATACGCGGCGAAGTCGGCGACCTCGTCGGCCGTCCAGTTCTCCAGGACCCGCTCCAGGCCGTGGACGTTCGCACCGCGGTCGGCCCCCAGCCGCCGCCGGCCCTCGGCGGTGATGCCGAACTTGCGGGCGACGCCGCCGTCGGGGTCCGGGATGCGCTCGACGACGCCGGCCTTCAGCATCGCCGTGGTCTGCCGGTGGAGCGTGGAGGCGTCCAGGCCGAAGGCCTCGGTGAGCTGTCCGATGGACAGCGGCCCGTCGATCTCGATTCGGCTCAGCAGTACATAGGCGCTCCGGTCGAGCCGCCCGTCGGCGCCACGCGCCCGGGGGTCGAACAGATGTGAGTGGCGCCCGACGAGCATGGTCTCGAACTCGATCAGGTGCGTGGGCTTTTCCATGTGCCCCATCCTCCCAACCCCGCGCCGCGCCCGGTCGCACGGCGGGTAGGGATATGCATCATACAAGTGATGTGTATGCTGCAATTCTTATGCATCATGCAATTCGCCGAGACGTGGCCCCCGCCCAGCTCCCAGGGAGAACCCCGTGACCAGCTCCAAGACCGACGCGCGCCCCCGTGGCGTCGTCGGCGTCCTCGCCTTCGCGGGCATCGTGGCCGCGCTCACGCAGACGCTGGTGGTGCCCCTCCTGGGCGACCTGCCCGGGCTCTTCGGCACCTCCGCGTCCAACGCCTCCTGGGTGGTCACGGCCACCCTGCTCTCGGCGGCCGTGGCCACGCCGGTCGCCGGACGGCTGGGCGACATGTACGGCAAGCGGCGGATGCTGCTCCTGTCCCTCGCACCCCTGGTGGTGGGCTCGGTGGTCTGCGCCCTGTCCTCCTCGGTCGTGCCGATGGTCGTGGGCCGCGGTCTTCAGGGCCTCGGCATGGGCGTGGTGCCGCTCGGCATCAGCCTGCTGCGCGATGTGCTGCCGGCGGAGCGGATGGGCGCCTCCATCGCCCTGATCAGCGCCTCGATGGGAGTGGGCGGCGCTCTCGGGCTGCCGTTCTCCGCCGCGGTCGCCGAGAACGCCAGCTGGCGCGTGCTGTTCTGGGTCGTCGCGGCGCTGGCCGCAGTGGTCGGCGTCCTCGTCCGGCTCCGCGTCCCCGCGGGACGCACCGCGCCGGACGCGGGCCGGTTCGACGTGCCCGGCGCGGTCGGCCTGGGCGGCGCCCTGGTCTGTCTGCTGCTCGCCGTCTCTAAGGGCTCCGACTGGGGCTGGACGAGCGGCACGACGCTCGGTCTCTTCGCCGCCGCCGTCGCCACACTGCTGGCCTGGGGCCGCTGGGAACTGCGCACCGCCGAACCGCTGGTGGACCTCCGCGTCACCGCCCGTCCGCTGGTCCTGATGACCAACGCGGCCTCGGTGCTGGTCGGTTTCGCGATGTACGCCCAGTCGCTCGTCGTGCCCCAGCTGCTCCAGCTCCCCGAGTCCACCGGCTACGGACTGGGGCAGTCCATGCTCGCGATGGGGCTCTGGATGGCCCCGGCCGGACTGATGATGATGGTCCTCGCGCCCCTCGGCGCCAAGCTCACCGCCGCCCGCGGCCCCAAGATCACCCTCGGCGTCGGCAGCCTCGTGATCGCCTTCGGGTACGCGTGTGCTCTGCCGCTCATGGGCTCGACCGTCGGACTGCTGATCGTGACCCTCGTCTGCAACACCGGTGTGGGCCTCGCGTACGGTGCGATGCCCGCCCTCATCATGGGCGCCGTGCCCCGCTCCGAGACCGCGTCGGCCAACAGCTTCAACACGCTGATGCGTTCCATCGGCAGCTCCGTGTCCGCGGCGGTGACGGGCGTGGTCCTGGCGCAGATGACCACCGACTTCGCCGGCCATCTCCTGCCGTCCGAGGGCGCCTTCCGTGTCGCCCTCCTCATCGGCAGCGGAGTGGGCCTTGCCGCCGCGGTCGTCGCCCTCCTCATCCCCGTCGCACCGACGGTCGGTAACGAAGGTGCCGACGACGCCGACGACGCCGACGACGCCGACGACGCCGACGACGCCGACGACGCCGAGGGGGTCGACGAGGCCGCCGCCTCGCCGCACCTGCCGTCCGGGGCCCCTGCCTGACGGGCCGTCGACCGCCACCCTTCACCGCGCCGTCACCGGCCGGTCCTCCTGGCGACAGCGGGGTTCGAGAGAACTGATCTGGGCATGTCAATCGAGCAACCCCCACATCATCTCTGGCGCCCCGCACGGCGGTCCCTCAGGAGGACGCAGTTGAAGACGAGTTCGTGGACCCGCAGGGTCACGTTCACCCTCGGCAGCAGCATCGCGCTGGTCGTCGCGGTCTCGGGCAGCGCGTTCGCCGCGCCGCCCCCGCCGCTGCCCGCCAACGCCGACGGGCTCGACCGGACGTTCCAACCCGCGTTCGACTACGACACGGACGGCTGCTACTCCTCAGCGGCCATCGGCCCCGACGGCACGGTCAATCCGGGTCTCAAGCCCACGGGCGCCCTCAACGGCTCGTGCCGGGACGCCTGGGACCTGGACAACACCAACAGCTACTCCCGCTCCAAGTGCAACAACGGCTGGTGCGCCGTCCTCTACGGGCTCTACTTCGAGAAGGACCAGGCGATCCCCGGCATCTCCCTCGGCGGCCACCGCCACGACTGGGAGCACGTCGTGGTCTGGATCCAGGACAACCAGCCCAAGTACGTCTCCACGTCCGCGCACGGTGACTTCAACACGTACGGCCGCGACCAGATCCGCTGGGACGGGACGCACCCCAAGGTCGTCTACCACAAGGACGGTGTGAGCACCCACTGCTTCCGCCCCGCCAACGCGAACGACGAGCCGCCGGAGAACCACAAGGGCCAGTGGCAGTTCCCGGCCCTCGTCGGCTGGAACGGCTACCCCGCGGGCGTCCGCGACAAGCTGGTCCAGACGGACTTCGGGAGCGCCCACTTCGGCCTGAAGGACGGCAGCTTCGCCCCGCACCTCGCCGAGGCGAAGCCCGCGGGCATCCCGTTCGACCCGTACGCCTGAGCGGCCCACACGCCCGCCGCGCCGCCCCCGGGGACACCTCAGTCCACGGGGACGGCGCGAGTGGGCACATCGAGACTCTGGTGTCCGCCGCTGGCCAGCATGCGCACGTTGCCGTCCTCGTCGATCTCGGCCTGCACGATGCCCGTCTCGTCGGAGTACACGGGGTGCCCGCCCGCCCCCTTACGGTCCGTGCGGGTGACGACGATGGAGTCACCCGAGGTCGGGAAGGTCAGCTCGAACCGCTCGGCATGCTGCATGCGCCTGTTTATACCGACACCTGACGCCGAATCGGCGGTCCGCGGGGCACCGCTGCCCGGACGGACGCCGGAAACCGATCATTCGGCGGCGCTCACCCGAGGCCGAACCGCACGTCGCCCCGAGAACTGGCCGCTCTCGAGTGGGCATGCCCCATTGGCATAATCCAGCCATGCACAGAGGTGAGCCGATCCGTTACGTGCCCGACAGGAAGATGGTGGTGATCCCACCGGGCGACCCGAAGGTGACGACGACCATCGCCGTCTTCGACGACTCCGTGACAGCGCTGCGCACCTTCGTCCTCGGCCACCTCGAGCAGCGCGACGCCCGTCTGCCGGCTCCCGGGGGCGTGGGGTGCGACGCCCTGATACCCGTCGTCGTGAGCCTCGTCCCGCGCCCCGACAACACCTACAACTCCCGCGCGATCTCCGTCGCGGCGCCGGAGCCCCAGGGCGGCTCGGCCGCCGAGCGGCACATGGGCTATCTCTACGACAGCTTCCTCCACTTCCAGGGGGAGGACCTGCACCGTCTCGCCGAAGCCTCGCCCGCCCCGCTCGGGTGCCACGGCTGGATCGCCCTGCACCTCATGGACGAGGACGAGGACGAGCGCGCGGCCGTGGCCGATGCGCAGGGCTGGACCCCCGACCGCCACGAGCCGTTCAGCGGCGCCGAGCAGCGGAACGCGGGCCACTGGATCGGCGACATTCGTCTGAACCTCCCCGGCCGCGACGAACTACGATCGCTCGTCGCAGGGTTCGACCCGTCGGCCGTCCCCGCGAGCCCCGCCGCGCCGCGGCCGACGCCGCCGCCTCCCGCCCCTCCCACCTCGCGGGCGGACGACGAGGCCGCTTCCCGACTCCGTGCCTGGGAGCGATGGCGCCGTCGCCCTCACGACTACGAGGACCTCCGCGCCGTCAGCCGTACCGTCTACGGCCGCCCCGGCGTGCGTGTGGTCGACGGCGCGGGGCTCCAGGTGGGGGAGTACCACCTGCCGGACGGGCCGCTGACCCTCATCGACGAACGGACCCGCCCCGAGGCCCTCGACGCCCTGAGGCGCCACGGCGTCGAGCCGCCCACGACCGTGGACCTCCCGGGCCTCGACGACTTCCCCGACGCGTACGTCGTCCCCGACAGCGCCTGGTCGATCCGGCTCGTCGAGGAGTCGGTGGCCCTGCGCGACCTGCCCGAGGCCGGATCGTACGACCCCGGCACGGGCACCCTGACGGTCTACGCCCACCCGTACGCGCGGCCCATGACCACGCTCCTGCGCCGCCACGGCGTCGAACCCGAGACGGTCCTGTGTGCGGCTCCCGGCCGGGCCACCGAGGAGCACAACCGGCGGGCCGCCTCCGCCGCCACATACGCGGGACCGTTCCGGAGTCCCTCCCGGCTCACGGCGAGGGCCCTGGAACTCGTCCCCGAGCGCCACCGGACATGGCTCAACGCCCAGCGGGTGAGCCCCGCTCCGGGCCGGGTCGGCAGGGTCGCGGACACTCCGTACTACCGGCGGGAACAGGAGGCGATGTTCGGCGCACAGGTCGTTGCGGACCGTGTGTCGCCGTGCAGGCTCTGTGGGACACCCGCCCACGAGGCCGGCCCCGGTCTCGCCTACTGCTTCGGCTGCTGCCGCCTCGCCCGGCGCGGTGTGCTCCGGGACAACGGCACCGACGGACCCTGGACCGACGCGATCCTCCACGCCGTGCGCCGGCTCGCCGAGACCGAGTTCTCCGGTCCGCCCTCACTCGCCCAACTGGACCGGATCACCGTCACGGACCCCGATCTCGCCGACGAGGCGATGCTCTGCCGCTTCCTGATCCCGCGTCCCGTCGCCAAGCTCGCGACCGCCCGGCCGGCCAGGCGGCTGCGCTCCTGGGCCGAGTGGCTCCAGCTCGCCGGCGTCCTGACGGACGGTGTGCGGCAGGCGCGCGGCACGCTCACCGTCGCCACGGACGGACACCTGTGCCGGTCCATGCTGGAACGACACGTCGACGATTTCTTCCACCACTGGGGCATCGGGCACGACCCTGAGCCGCACTACCCGCGCCACCCCGAGCTGAACACCACCGGTCTGCGCGCCGACTGGGTGCTCGCCGACGGCACGTTCGTCGAAGCCCTGGGTCTGATGGAGCAGGAGCGGTACGCCGAGAAGGTGCGGCGCAAGGCCGAGTTGGCGGAGCTGACGGACATCCGCCTCGTCACGGTCGGCGCAGCGGACCTGGACAGGCTTCCGGAGATCTTCGCGTACTGGCTGCGGCGGCGCCGGTCCCGTCCCTGACGAGGGCCGCCACCTGGTCGGTGACCAGGTCGAGCAGCGCCGCCGACTCCTCGTCGTGGCCCAGGACGAGGATGTTCAGGGTCAGACCGTCGGTGACCGACGCGAGATAGCGGGCCAGCACCGGCACGGGGACCAGGATGTCGAGCACCATGCTCGCGTCGAGCTCCTCGATGAGCTCCCGGTAGATCTCGGCGTACCGCTCGTGCTGACGGCGCGCCAGCTCTTCGAAGCCCGGGGTGCGCAGCGCGTGCTGGGTGAGCTCGTAGGTCAGCATGTGCTCGCCCGGATGGGCGCGGACGTGCTCCCAGTACGCCTCGAATCCGGCCCGCATGGTCTCCCTGAACGTCGCGCGCGGCCGCAGCGCCTTCTTCACCGTGCCGACGTAGTGGTCGGTGATCGCCGTGATCACCGACTCCAGCAGGGCCTGCTTGGAGTCGAAGCAGTAGTGGAAGACGCTCAGCGACACGCCCGCCTCCGCCGCGATGGACCGGGTCGTCGTGCGCGGCACGCCGTCCCGGGTCATGGCGCGGATGGCCGCCTCGGTCAACTGCCGGCGCCGTTCGGCGAGCGGCATTCGGGGCATGCGGTGGTTCCTTTCTGGTGCGGCCCGGGTCCGAACGGCCCCGGGCGGGGCGACGAGGCGTTCAGTCCCGTCACCCCGCCCGGGCCGGCTCTCAGCCGCTGAAGACGCCGACCTCGCGGAGGGAGTACCCCCAGTCGGTGCCGCGTTGCTGACCGAAGATCCGGACGTACCGCGCCGTCGTCCCGGCGAACGTGACGGTGTCGAGACCGCCGTCACCGCTCGTGGTCGACCAGGCGGTACGCCAGGCCGCGCCGTCGTCGGAGACCTCGATACGGTACGCCTTGCCGTACGCACGCTCCCAGTCGAGCGTGACCTTCTTGACCAGTTGCGGCGAACCCAGATCGATCCGGAGCCACTGGCCGTCCTTCCACTCGCTCGCCCAGCGGGTACCCGGGTCGCCGTCGACGGCCCGGCTCGCGGCGAACGTGGTGAAGGGGTTCCACCACTCCGTGGTGGACGCCGCCGCCGGCTTCGCCGAGGCGAGGTTCACGCCGGCCCGGTGCCGCTCGGAGGCGCCCCAGGTGTCGAGGTAGGACTCGGCACCCCGGAACAGGTCGCTCACCACGTCCTGGCCGCCGACCACCCGGATGTCCTCGATCCAGTCCGGCACCATGCCGTTGTGCGCGGCGCCGTCGGTGTTGAGGTCCCAGGTCCGCTGCCCTGTCTTCTGCCGGTCGATGACCGAGCCGCCGTCGGTGCTGCGGAAGGGGTACTTCACCGGGTTGGGGGTGTCCGCGCCACGCGGGCCCGGCCAGCCGCCGACCCCGTTCATGTCGGTGCCGTAGCCGTACCCCACGCCGTACTTGTCACGCAGCGCCTCGGTCCGCTTCGCCTCCGCGATGAAGCCCTCGGAGCCGTTCATGTACTGGGCGATGAAACCGCCGAGCCCGTAGACGCGCTCGGTCCAGTTCAGGTCCATCCAGCTGTGCGACGAGATGACGCCCGGGTAGTCCGCGGACTCCATGATGTCCAGCGCGCGGCCCGTGGCCTTGACGCTCATGTGGTCGATCTCGAGCATCATCTTGCGCTGCATCATGCCGCGCACCGCGTACTCGCCGAGTTCGGTGAGACCTCGCGTGTTGCACTGCGCGTCGGCCGCGTACCCGGGGACCGTCACGCCTGCCGGGAGCTGCTTCTCCGCCTGCGGCGCCGCGGCGAGCCCGATCGGGTTGTCGTGCTGCGGGCCGGTGCACTTCTCGGTCTTCCAGAAGGTGCCGGTCGACAGGAACTGGCCGACGTTGATCGCGGTCCCCAGCGCGCCGCTGTCGAACCGCACCCCGCACAGGGCGTTGTCGAACTTGTGGCACAGGAACATGCTGCGCACGCCCAGCTGGTGGAGCTCGTCGAGGCCGCGGTCGATGTCGGCCCGGCTGCACTGCGCGACGTCGAGGATCATCTTGCAGCCGAAGGGCTCGGAGGTCTCGACGCCGAGGACGACCGCGAGCTTGCCCTGCTGGATGACGTCTCGGGCCTGCTCGGAGTCGGTGACGATCCGGAACCAGCCCTTGCCCGGGCCGCCGAACATCCTGTCGATGTAGTCCTGCATCTCGTACGTCTTACGCGCCTGCAGGCGGATGGAGGTCATCTCGTCGCAGCTGCGGTCCTTGAAGAAGTAGACCGAGCAGATGACCCCGTTGGTGACGAGGTCGTTGACGAGCACCCGCTGACCGCCGCGCCAGGCCCGCTCCACCCAGGCGTAGTAGTTCTGCTGGTGGGTGAGCGAGTCGTGGGCGGGCCAGTCCTTGAACGTCGGCCACCCGTTCGGGTCGTGCTTGCCGTCTCCGCCCTTGGTGATGAAGTCGAAGACCGCGAGCGAGCCGTCGGGGTAGTGCTCGGGGCAGTCCTTGAGGGCGTCGGCCACGCCCTGCTCCGAGAAGTTCTTGCCGCAGATGAGGCGGCCGCCGAAGGCCTCGTTGGACATCAGGTGGTTGTGCGCGTCGACGAAGCCGCGCACTTCGCCCCGTTCGTTCGTTCCCTTGAACGGGGCGCCCGTGACGTTGATCTCGGAGTCGGGGGCGGGCCGGGCCGTCGGGTCCCACCAGGAGCTGTCGGCGGCCGAACCGGGCGCGGGCCCGAGCAGCATGGCCACCGTGGCGAGCAGCAGCGACAGCACGGCCAGCGGCCCGCGCCTGCCGGACGTACGGCTGTGCGTGGGGGGAATCATGGACATCACTCACGTCTTCGGTCGGGGAATTGTCATGTTCCGCGCGAAAGGTGTGGTGAAGGATCCCGACTCCGGGTAAGGGAGTCAAGAGTCCGGGACAGATGACCTGATGCGAGAGGGTGGCGCCTCGATTCGGCCATCGGGGCGGCTTTCTGATCTTCCGTCAGGAGCGTGGGACCCCCAGGCTGGGAACCGCTCGCTCCACGCGCCGCCGAAAGGACTCCCCGTGAACCGGCCGAACACCCCGATCGTCCTCGACCCGACAGGGGCGGACCGCCACGCCGAACACCGGCTGCTGCGCGCCCGCGGCGCCGCGACCCTCGTGGACGTCCTCGGCGTACAGGCGTGGTCCGTCAGCGACCCGGTCCTGCTCAGGAAGCTGCTGACCGGCCCGGACGTCTCCAAGGACGGCCGCCGCCACTGGCCGGCCTTCGACGAGGCCGTACGCGACTGGCCCCTCGCCCTCTGGGTCGCGGTCACGAACATGTTCACCGCCTACGGAGCCGACCACGCCCGCCTCCGCCGCCTGGTCGCCCCCGCCTTCAGCGCCCGCCGGGTCGCCGCCCTGCAACCGGTCGTCGACACCCTCGTGACCGGGCTCCTCGACGAGCTCGCGACCGAGCCGCACGGAGACGTCGTCGACCTGCGCGAACGTCTCGCCTACCCCCTGCCCATCGCTCTCATCGGCCACATGATGGGCGTCCCCGAAACGCGCAGGGCCGGCTTCCGCGCACTCGTGGACGGCGTCTTCGACACCACGCTCACGGCGGAGGAGGCCGCGGCCAACGCCGGACGCCTCTATGGGCTCCTCGACGACCTCATCGCCGCCAGGCGGGCCGAACCGGGCGACGACATGACCTCGCTCCTCATCGCCACGCACGACGAGGAGGGCTCCGCCCTCAGCGAGGCCGAACTGCGTGACACGCTCCTCCTGGTGATCAGCGCCGGGTACGAGACGACGGTCAACGTCATCGACCAGGCGGTCACCTCCCTGCTGACCCACCCGGACCAGCTCGCCCACGTCCGCGCCGGCCGGTCCGGCTGGAACGACGTGGTGGAGGAGACCCTCCGCCTCGAACCGGCCGTAGCGCATCTCCCGCTCCGCTACGCCGTCACCGACATCGCGCTCCCCGACGGCCGGATCATCGCCCGGGGCGACGCCGTCCTCGCCTCCTACGCGGCGGCCAACCGCCACCCCGACTGGCACGGCCCGACGGCCGACGCCTTCGACGTCACCCGCCCGGCCAAGGACCACCTCACCTTCGGCCACGGCATCCACTACTGCCTGGGCGCCCCCCTCGCCCGGCTGGAGGTGGCCACCACGCTGGAGCACCTCTTCACCCGCTTCCCCCACCTCGCCCTCGCCGTCGACCCCGCCGAACTCCGCCCCCTTCCCTCGCTGATCAGCAACGGACACCAGTCCCTGCCGGTCCGCCTCCACCCGAAGTAGACCCGGCCTCGACGGTGCCCGCGCGGACGCGCGGGCACCGTAAAACGAGTTGACCGGCTTGGCCGTCCCCGGTCAGGCTGCGCCACGACTGGCCGCACACATGTCCGGCGACGGCCCGAGGCGATCTGCTCGGGCGACGAGCCGGCGGATCGGAGACCGAGGGATGACATCCCGCCTCCACGCCCTCTGTTACGACGCGCACGACCCGGAGCGTCTCGCCCGGTTCTGGGGCGAGTTCCTCGGCTGGAAGACCACCGACGACCCGGACGGCGGCATCGTCCTCCGGCCGGCCGACGACACGGGATTCCTGGTCCGGTTCCTCCCGGCCCCTGGACCGAAGACGGACCAGAACCCGCTCCACTTCGACCTCACGAGCAACTTCGACGACCAGCGGCGGATCGTGGCCAGAGCCCTCGAACTCGGCGCCCGCCACATCGACATCGGCCAGAGCCCCGACGACGGGCACGTGGTCCTCGCCGACCCCGAGGGGAACGAGTTCTGCGTCATCGAGCCGGGGAACGCCTTCCTCGCCGAATGCGGCTTCATCGGAGCGCTCGCCTGCGATGGTTCCCAGGAGGTCGGCTACTTCTGGAGCCGGGCACTGGGCTGGCCCCTGGTCTGGGACCAGGACCAGGAGACCGCGATCCGCTCGCCGCACGGCGGGCCGAAGATCACCTGGGGCGGGCCGCCGTACATGGACAGGACCGGAAGGGCCCGCCTGCGCTTCGACCTCGCCCCGCCCGCGGACGGCGACCAGCACACCGAGGTCGAACGTCTCCTCTCCCTCGGAGCCACGCGCCTCGACCACCCCACCGCCACCACCACGGGCGAGCCGGCGCCGGTGCTGCTCGCGGACCCCGACGGCCAGGAGTTCCGGGTCCTGCCTCCCCGCTGACGACCGGTCCCCCCGCCCGGCCGACGCGGCGGCCGGGACCTTACGAATCCCGGACGTCGGCGCGCACGTCACCCGCGGTCTCCGCCCGCTCCGTACGGTGATCCCCATGCGTGTACTCGTCACCGGCGGCGCGGGCTTCATCGGCTCCCACATCGTCGACGCCCTCGCCGCCCGCGGTCATCACCCCGTCGTCCTCGACGCCCTCCTCCCGGCGGCCCACTCCGGACCGCCGCCGTCACCGCCCGCGGCGGCCGAGTGGCTGCACGGTGACGTGCGCGACCGGGACACCGTCGCCCGCGCGCTCGACGGTGTCGACGCCGTCTGCCACCAGGCCGCCATGGTCGGCCTCGGCAAGGACTTCGCCGACGCCCCCGACTACGTCGCCTGCAACGACCTCGGCACCGCCGTCCTCCTCGCCGCCATGGCCGAGGCCGGGATCGGCCGCCTCGTCCTGGCCGGCTCCATGGTCGTCTACGGCGAGGGCCGCTACGACTGCCCCACCCACGGGCCCGTGCGCCCCGGCCCCCGCGCCGAAGGCGACCTCGCGGCGGGCCGGTTCGAGCCCCGCTGCCCGCGGTGCGGTGCCGCCCTCGCGCCCGGGCTCGTCGGCGAGGACGCGCCCGCCGACCCCCGCAACGTGTACGCCACCACCAAACTCGCCCAGGAACACCTCGCCGCCTCATGGGCCCGCACCACCGGCGGCCGTGCCGTCTCCCTGCGGTACCACAACGTCTACGGGCCCCGCATGCCCCGCGACACCCCGTACGCCGGAGTCGCCTCCCTCTTCCGCTCCGCCCTGGCGCGCGGCGTGGCCCCCCGGGTCTTCGAGGACGGCGGACAGCGGCGGGACTTCGTCCACGTACGGGACGTGGCCACCGCCAACGCCCTGGCCCTGGAGGCCCTCGACGACCGGGCGCCCGCCTCTCTCACCCCGTACAACACCGGCAGCGGCGACCCCCGCACGGTCGGCGAGATGGCGACGGCGCTCGCCGGCGCCCACGGCGGACCGCCGCCGGTCGTGACGGGGGAGTACCGCCTCGGCGACGTACGCCACATCACCGCCGACCCCACCCGCCTCCGGGCCGACCTGGGCTGGCGTCCCGCCGTCGGCTTCGCCGAGGGCATGACCGAGTTCGCTACGAGCGAGCTGCGGGGAGCGTGACCTCGAAGCAGCAGCCGCCCTCCACGTTGCGCACGTCGGCGCGGCCCGCGTGGGCCTCCACGATGCCCTGCACGATCGCGAGACCGAGTCCCGCCCCACCGGGCGGGGTCCGGGCCTCCGTGCCCCGCCACCCCGTGTCGAAGACGCGCGGCAGCTCGTCCACGGGGATGCCGCCACAGCCGTCCGTGACCGACAGGACGACGGATTCGGCGCGGCGCTCGGCGGCCACGGCGACCGTGCCGTCGGCCGGAGTGTGACGGATCGCGTTCGCCAGCAGGTTCGCCAGCACCCGCGTCATCTCCCGGCCGTCCACCTCCACCGGTTCGGGAGCGACCTGCTCGCCCACCAGCCGCACCCCCTGCTCGCGCGCGAGCGGCACGGCGCCGGCCAGCGCGTCGCCCACCAGGTCGTGGACCGAGACCCGGACGGGGCTCAGCGTCAGCGCCCCCGCGTGGATGCGGGAGAGCTCGAACAGATCGCCCACCATGCTGTTGAGCCGGTCGACCTCCGTCCGGATCTGCCGGTGGTAGCGGACCGGATCGGCGACCACCCCGTCCTCCAGGGCCTCCGACATCGCCCGGAGACCGGCGAGCGGCGTGCGCAGATCGTGCGAGATCCAGGCGACGAGCTCACGCCGGGACGCCTCCAGGGCGCGCTCGCGCTCCCGGGACTCGGCGAGCCGCGCACTGGTGGCCGACAGCTCACGGCTCAGTGCCGCCAGCTCGGCGGGGGCCGGCACACGAGGTGCGGCGAAGACCCCGCCCTCCCCGAAGTCCCGCGCCGCGACAGCGAGTTCCCGGCAGCTGACGACCACATGGCGACCCAGGAGCAGCGCGGTGCCGAGTGAGGCGGCCGCCGCCATCGCGACGACCGTGGTGACGACGAACAGGTCGTGCGCCGACAGGAACATGGCCCATGCCACGGCGAGGGTCCCGGAGAGCATCGCCGTCACGGCGACGCTCGCGACGACCGTGAGGGACACGGCGACCGAGCGGCTGCGCAGCAACCGCAGCAGCCCGGCCCCCAGCAGCCCGGCCGCGGCCGCGCCCAAGAAGGCGTACAGGGCGATGAGGAGTATGTCGCGCACGGCTCAGCCCTCCGTCGGCGGCGCGGGGGCGGCCGGCCGGTCGGCGGCCGCCTCGAAGCGGTAGCCGACGCCCCACACCGTCTGGATAAGCGTCGGACGCGCCGGATCCTCCTCGATCTTCCCCCGGAGCCTGCGCACATGGACCGTGACCGTCGACAGATCGCCGAAGTCCCACCCCCACACCTCCCGCATCAGCCGCTCGCGGTCGCACACCTCCCCGGCGTGCAGCAGGAAGTAGCTCAGCAGGTCGAACTCACGCAGCGTCAGCGCCAGCGGCCGCCCGTCCCTGGTGGCGCGCCGCGCCGCCGGGTCGACCTCCAGGCCGCCGGCCCGCAGCAGCGGACCGGGCCGCCGGACGGTGGTGTGGCGGCGGAGCACGGCCTCCACCCGCAGGACCAGTTCACGCGGGCTGAACGGCTTCGTGACGTAGTCGTCCGCGCCGATCTCGAGGCCGAGGATGCGGTCCTCCTCGTCGGTGCGCGCCGTCAGCATGATCACCGGGACCGGGCCGATGCTCCGCAACCGCCGGCAGACCTCCAGGCCGTCCATGCCCGGAAGCATCAGATCGAGCACCACGAGATCCGGCCACCGTGCCCCCGCGGCGGCCAGCGCGGACGGCCCGTCGGCCACCCGGTCCACGGCGAATCCGGCCCGCTCCAGATAGCCGGTGACCACCTCGGCGACGGTCGGATCGTCGTCCACCACCAGGACGCGGGGTGGTGTCTCCTCGGACTGCTCAGGCTGCCGCATGGGGGCCAGCCTCGCACCGGTCCGTGGCGTTCGGGCACCTCGGGGGTGGCGCAGGCGAGCGACGTCCGCGTTTCGTAAGGTCCACGGATCCCTTTTGTCCCGTCCGGATTCGTACGGTGAAATCCGTGACCGAATCGCCTTCCGCGTCCACGTACGCGGTGAACGTCGTCCTGCCCTGCCTCGACGAGTCCCGGGCGCTGCCCTGGGTCCTGGAGCGCGTGCCGCCCGGCTGGCGGGCGATCGTCGTCGACAACGGATCGACCGACGGCTCCCCCGAGATCGCCCGTGACCTCGGGGCGACCGTCGTCACCGAGCCGCGCCGCGGCTTCGGCGCCGCCTGCCACGCCGGGCTGCTCGCCGCCGACGCCGACATCGTCTGCTTCTGCGACTGCGACGGCTCGCTGGACCCCGGCCTGCTCGTCCCGTTCGCCGCCCAGGTGGCCGCGGGCGAGGCCGACCTCGTCCTCGGCCGCCGACGACCCGCGTCACGCGACGCATGGCCGGCGCACGCACGGGCCGGGAACATCGCCCTGGCCCGCATGCTGCGCCGCCGCACCGGACTCCGCCTCCACGACCTCGGCCCGATGCGCGCCGCGCGCCGCGACGCGCTGCTCGCCCTGGACCTCACGGACCGGCGCAGCGGCTACCCCCTCCAGATGGTGGTGCGTGCCGCGGACGCGGGCTGGCGGGTGGCCGAGCGGGACGTCCCGTACCTGTCCCGTACGGGAAAGTCCAAGGTCACCGGCACCTGGCTGGGCACCTGGCATGCCGTCCGCGACATGCGCGAGGTCCTGCGCGAGACGCCCCCGGCCACCGAGGAGACCGCCCCGGCAGCGCGAGTGGAGGCGAACCGGTGAGCACCCTCCTCGTCATCGCCAAGGAACCCGTACCGGGCCGGGTCAAGACCCGGCTCACCCCGCCCTTCAGCCCGCAGGAGGCTGCCCGCCTCGCCGAGGCGGCGCTCGCCGACACCCTGGCCACGGTGCTCGCCACCCCGGCCGACCGCCGGGTCCTCGTCCTCGACGGCGCACCGGGCGACTGGCTCCCGTGTGGCTTCGAGACCGTGCCGCAGAGCCCCGGCGGCCTGGACGCGCGCCTCGCCGCCGCGTTCGCGTCGTGTACGGGTCCCACCCTGCTGGTCGGCATGGACACCCCGCAGGTGTCCCCGGAGCTCCTGCGCACGGGACTTGACTTCAGCGGCTGCGACGCGTGGTTCGGCCCGGCGGAGGACGGCGGCTTCTGGGCGCTCGGCCTCGCGACACCGGACCCCGCCCTGCTGCGCGGCGTCCCCATGTCCGTCCCCGAGACCGGGACGGTGCAGCGCCGTCGCCTCACGGACGGGGGTCTGCGCGTGCGCGATCTGCCGTGGCTCCGGGACGTCGACACGGCCGCCGACGCCCAGGCCGTCGCCGAAACCGCCCCCGGCACGCGCTTCGCCGCCACCCACCACGCGCTGACGGCGACGGCGACCGGGACCGGGACCGGGACAGGGACCGGGACCGCGGCAGCGACCAAGCCCGCGGCCGTGCCCGCGACGGCGACGGGTGCCGCATGAGCGCGCTGGAATCGGAGTGCGGTACGGCGGACACCTTCGGGACCGCGGGACCGTACGCCGATGACGAGGTACGCACAGCACCGCCCGTCCAGACGGCCGGAGCGCGACGCATCCCGGCCCGTACGCCGGTCACCGCCCGCGTCCCGTCGTCCCCCGGCGGGGGCCTCGTCGACCCCTGGCTCGCCGACCCCTGGGCGGACGCCCTCCGCTCCGGGCGCGGCCCTGTCTTCCTCCGGCGCGACGACGGCTGGCTGCTGCCCCTGGAGGTCGAACGCTGGTGCGCGGTCGCCGATCCGGCCGACGGCACGGTGCTCGACCGCTGCGAGGGCGCGGTCCTGGACGTCGGCTGCGGACCCGGGCGCCTGGTGCACGCGCTGGCCGCCGCCGGGCGGCCCGTCCTCGGCATCGACGTCTGCCAGGAGGCCGTCGACCGTACCGTCGACGGCGGCGGCACCGCCCTGCTGCGGTCCGTCTTCGACCCGCTGCCCGCCGAGGGCCGCTGGGGCACCGTCCTGCTCATGGACGGCAACATCGGCATCGGCGGCGACCCCGGACAGCTCCTCGCACGCGCCGCGGAACTGGTCGAACCCGAGGGACAGCTCCTCGTGGAGGCGGCCGTCCCCGACGTCGACGAGCGGGTCGCCGTCCAGGTCGTCGACGGCCGCGGAGCGCGCGGCGCCGACTTCCGCTGGGCCCGCGTCGGTGCCCGGGCCCTGCCCGCGTACGCCGACGCCAACGGGTGGCGGGTCGAACGCCGCTGGCGGGCCTGGGACCGGAGCTTCCTTCAGCTCCGGCGACGCCGCCGCTGAGCCAGCATCCGGCGTGCGCCGAGCATCACGCCCGTCCCGATCGCCACCACCCCCATCAGCACCAGCCAGTTGCGGACGTAGTCGAGGGGGAGGGCGGTCGGGTTGGGCGGGGCCCCCGGCCGCACCATGAGGGGGAGCGCGATCAGGGTCAGGCTCCCCGCCACGATCAGACCACCGCGCACCGCGCCCCGCGCGGGCACCGCGGCGATCAGCAGCCCGATCCCGAGCACGACCGGCGCGATCACCCCGTCGTGCAGCACGATCGCCCCCGCCAGCCAGAGAACCACCTCACCGACCGTTCCGGTCCGCACCACCAGCACCGCCCCGAGCGCCATGAGCGCGACCCCCAGCGCACCGCACACATACCGGACCACGCTCACAGCACCTCCAGCCCGGCGACCCACTTGGTCTGCAGCACACCAGGCCGGTTCGGCGCGATGATCCGTGCCGGAAAGCCGTGGTCCAGCGACAGCGCCTGACCGTTCAGGCGCAGCGCCAGCAGCGTCGCCGGATC
Source organism: Streptomyces sp. NPDC013317 (assembly GCF_055563155.1). NCBI lineage: Bacteria > Bacillati > Actinomycetota > Actinomycetes > Kitasatosporales > Streptomycetaceae > Streptomyces > Streptomyces sp. NPDC013317. The sequence continues at coordinate 487,854 of NZ_JBVHDX010000003.1, read as the reverse complement.
CTCCGCGTACGACGCTCCCATATCCATGACCCGGTACGCGCCCCGGCGTTCCAGGGACACCACCCGTACCCGTGACCGCGGTGACGCCCCCGCGCGCTCCAGCAGATCCCGGATCCGTACGCCCGTCCAGCGTGCCTCCACGCTCCACCCCTCCACGCAGGCGATCGGCAGCCGGACATCGGTCTGCGGCAGCGCGCGCAGCTCCTCCAGGCCCAGCGCGTACGACCGGGGCCCGGCGACCGTCAGCCGCCAGTCACGTGTGGCCGCCGCGGTCACCCCGGCGGCGACGGCGGTCCGGTTGACCGGCAGGCCCTGCGTGCCGTGGTCCGGATGACGCGGCGCCAGCAGGTCCAGGCGCTTCAGCGGCGTGAACGACTGGCCGGCCGTGGTCAGCGTGACCGCGGCCACGCCCGCCGCGACGCCCGTCAGGAGCGAGCGCCGGTCCGGCTCGTCCTCGGCCGGAAGAGTCAGCGTGCCCGGGGAGCGGCGCCCCCAATGGGACGTGATGTCCGGCCACCTGACGACGACGTGCAGCAGCAGCGCGCCGGTGAGCAGCCACGCGACGGCGAAGTGCACGGGGACGAAGGAGAACGGCCACGGGTACCACTCGACGATGTTCAGCAAGCCGGTGAACAGCTGGAACACTCCGGCCGCGACCAGGACGGCCACGGACAGGCGCTCCAGCGCGTGCCGTACCGACCGCAGCGGCGGCCGGACGAACAGCCTCGGGTAGACGGCCCACAGCTTCGCCATGAGCAGCGGGATCGCGGCGAGGCCGCTCGCCACGTGCAGCCCCTGGCTGAAGCGGTAGCCCCACGTCGGCCGGCTCGGCAGGACGTCGGCGAGCCAGTCCGGCGGCCGCTGCAGATAGTGGCTCGTGACGCCGGTGACGAAACAGACCCCGAGGGCGAGCCCGAGCCAGCGGCCGATCGCCGTGGCCGTTCTCGCGTCATGGAGACGGCCGCGGAAGGTGGGCAGGGGCGGTGTCGCGAGGCGCGGTTTCATGCTCCCATCTCACCGCGCACCGGGCCCCGGAAGGCGGATCGACTCCTTACGGAACTCGGACGGCCGGGGCGGCGGGCCCCTCGGGGCGGCGTCCGGCTGCGACGCTGCGGAATGTGATCTCTCCCCGTACCGCGGTGGCCGGCGGCCTCCTGGCCGTTCTCGTCACGGTCCTCGCGTGCACCGTCCGGCAGGACGGCTACTACGCCGATCCGGGCCGCCTGTCGTGGTGGTACGCCGCCTCCTGGGCGCTCTTCGCCGCGGCGGTCCTCGCCCTGCGCAAGGTGCCGCCCCGTCAGGCGGTCGTCCTCGTCCTGGCCGGATCGGCGCTGGTCGCCGCCACCGGCCTGCTCGCCCCGCCGCGTACGAGCACCGACGCGTACCGCTACGCCTGGGACGGCCGGGTACAGGCGGCGGGCATCCCGCCCTACGACCACGCTCCCGCGGACCCCGAACTCGCCCCGCTCCGGGACGACTGGCTGTTCCCGAGCGGCGCCGCGGCCTGCCGGCGCCCGGACCTCGCACGGGTCCCGGCGACGCTCGACGCCGCCGCGACCCCCGCCCCCGCCGCACCCCACTGCACCCGCGTCAACCGCCCCACCGTGCACACCATCTACCCGCCGATCGCCGAGGGGTACTTCCTCGGAGTCCACCTGCTCGCCCCGGACGGCGCCCGCCTGAAGCCGCTTCAGATCGGTGGCGCGCTCCTGTCCGTCGGCATCACCGGGCTCCTGCTGCGGATCCTGCGCCGACGCGGAGATCCCCGTACCGCCGTCTTCTGGGCCTGGTGCCCCGCCGTCCCCCTCGAAGCCGTGAACAACGCCCATGTCGACACGCTGGGCGTGCTGTTCGCCGTGGCCGGACTCGGTCTCGTCGCCGACCGCCGCCGGGTCGCGGGCGGCGCGTTCGTGGGAGCCGCCGTCGCCGTGAAGCTGATGCCCGCGATCGTGCTGCCCGGGGCGCTGTCCGGGGTCCGGCGCGTGCGGGACGCGGCCGCGATCCTGCTGCCGGCCGGGGCCGTGACGGTACTGGCCTACCTGCCCTACCTGCTGATCTCCGACGGCTCCGTCCTCGGCTACCTCGGCGGCTATGTCGAGGAGGAGGGGTACGACGACGCGGACGCCGGCAACCGCTACGCCCTGCTCCGGCTCGTGCTGCCCCCGTCGTGGGCCGTGCCGGCGCTGGTCGCCGCCCTGCTCGTGGGCTGCGCCCATGTCGTACGGCGCGGCGATCCCGAACGCCCGTGGAGCGGCGCGCTCCTGGTCACCGGCACCGCCTTCCTGCTGCTGACCCCGGGATACTCCTGGTACGCCCTGCTCCTGGTCGCCCTCGTCGCCCTGGACGGCCGGTGGGAGTGGCTGCTCGTGGCGGTGGCGGGGGCGGCGAAGTACGTGGCGGGCAGGGCGTTCGACGACCCGAACGCGGTGGGGACCCTCGCGTACGCGGTCGCGGCCGTCGCCGTCCTCGCGGGCGCTCTGCTGCGTCGTCGCGGTGGGGGAGCCGCCATGCCGCGCGGACGGCGGGCGGCCGACGCCGTCGATCCCGCGCGTGACGTAAGACTTTCGTCATCGGGGCGCATGTGGCGCGCCCCGCGCGCGGTGGGATGGAATGCCCAGGACCGAGGTACGACAGCACGGAACGAGGACGATCGTGGCACGTGGGGGTAAGAAGTCGCTGCTCTGGGGCGCGACGGCGGTGGCGGCGGTCTTGGCCACCCTGGCGCTCTACTGGTTCCAGCCCTGGAAGCTGTGGCAGGACGAGACGGTCGACGAGGCCCTTCCGACGGCGGTGCCCGGGGCCACGTCGTCGCCCGGGAGCACAGCGCTGCCCGGCGGCTCGGGCGCGAGCCCCGCGGCCGGGCCGCAGACGGTCGCGCAGGGCGACCTGATCAGCCACGAGCACCGCACCACCGGTACGGCGAAGCTCATCCGCCTTGCCGACGGCAGCCTGACCCTGCGTCTGGAGGACCTGAACACCAGCAACGGCCCGGACCTGCGCGTGTGGCTGACCGACGCCCCGGTCAAGGAGGGCGTGGCGGGCTGGCGGGTCTTCGACGACGGCAGGTATATCAGCCTGGGCAAGCTGAAGGGCAACAAGGGGGACCAGAACTACCCGCTCCCGCCCGGGACCGACCCGTCCGCCTACACGAGCGTCACCATCTGGTGCGACCGCTTCGACGTCTCCTTCGGCGCGGCCGGCCTGCGGGTCTGACATGTCAGCCCGGGGGGACCTGCGCCGACGCGCGGCCCCCCGGGCGAGGCACTAGGAGACCGGGGCGGCCACGGTGCGCGCGATCCGGTCGAGGGTCGTCCGCATTCCTTCGCGGTTGACGGCGATCCGGCGCTCGGGGTTCGTGCCCGCGAAGACGGTGCCGAGGACCTCCGCCAGGCGCGAACCCCGGCCGGTCCGCAGGTCCTGCCAGGTCTCCGTCACTCGGGTACCCGTCCCCTCGGCTGCGAAGCGATAGCCCCAGCGGGCGATCGGCAGCCCGAAGGCGCCGACGTCGAACGTGAACTCCTCGCCCTCGCGGGCGACCGACACCCGCCCGGTCGTGAACCAGACGAAAAGCCCACGCCGGTTGAAGCCGACGAACCGGCTCCCGGCGGCCACGGGAGGGCGCGCCACCCAGACCCCCCGGCACTCGGGACTCCACCGGCCCATGTCCCGGAGGTTGGCCACCAGCCGGTACACGACCTCCGGCGCGGCGTCCACCACGACGGACTCCTCAAGACTCCACTGGCGCCCCATCGACGACCTCCCTGTCGCTGCGTCGGACTTACCGGCGGGTAGGGTAGCGGACCGACCCGGTCACGCGGCAGTGGCGGAGCGTCCCCGGACGGACGTCCGCGTCAGGAGCGCGTAGCAGGCCGAGGTGACGACGATGCCGACGGGCAGGGCGAGGTCCACTCCGCCCAGGGCGGCGGCGATCGGGCCGGTGTAGAGGGTGTTGACGCACAGGGCGGCCCCGGCGACACCCGCGCCCAGCGCCGTCGCGCCGGCCAGGTTGAACCCGCCCGCGTACCAGAACGGGCTGTCCGGGGTCTCGTCCGTCAGCGCGAGGCCGTCGTAGCGGTTGCGGCGCAGTGCGATGTCGGTGGCGTAGAGGGCCATGGCGGGTCCGAGGAGGGCGACGGTCAGCTGGAGGACGTTGCTGACGGTGTCGAGGAAGTTGGAGACGAGCAGGGCGTACAGCGTCAGGGCCGAGGCGACGGCGCCGTCCACGATGACGCTGAGCGAGCGGCGGATGCGGATGCCGACCGCCTGGAGGGCCAGGCCCGCGCTGTACGCGGTCAGGGCGTTGATGGAGATCGTGCCGAGGACCAGGGCGAGCAGGAAGACCGGGGTGAACCAGCCGGGCAGGATCTGCTCCAGCGCGGTCTGCGGATCGGTCATGTCGACGGCCGTCGCGGCCAGCGCGCCCAGCGAGCAGACGGCGACGCTGGGCAGGAAGCCGCCGAGCGCGGTCCAGCCGGCGATCGCCCGGGACGACGCCGTACGCGGCAGATAGCGGGAGAAGTCGGCGCTGGTGGTGTACGACAGCGGGCCCGCGGCGATGACCGTGACGCCCGCCAGAAGCGTCGCCCAGAGGTCCACCCCGCTCAGTGACGCCTCGGGGGAGTGGCCGACGTCGGCGTTCCGCAGCACCGCGTACGCCACCACGCCGAACGCGGCGGTGAGGGCGATGGTGATCGGGAGGTAGAGCTTCACGATCAGCGCGTGTCCGTAGACGCTGATCGTGAGCGTGGCCGCCGCGATGGCCAGCACGACGGCGATCTTCACGACCGTGTTCGTGGGGAGACCCGTCCTGGCGACGAGGGCGAAGGCGGCGGACGCGGCGGCGGCCAGATTGAGGGCGAAGTAGCAGACGGAGATCATCCAGCCGGTGACCGCGTTGTTCACCCGGTTGCCCCGGACGCCGTACATGGCCCGGGTGATCACCTCGCTGGGCGCGCCGGCCGCCGGCCCGGAGATCGCGAGCACTCCGGTGAGCAGCCAGAAGAGGTTCCCCACCACGATCACCGCGAGGGCCTGCGCCAGGCTCAGGCCCATCAGGACCAGGGCGCCGCCGATGACCAGACTGAGGTAGTTGACGTTGGCCGCGGCCCACACGGCGAACAGTTCACGGGGGCGTCCATGGCGCTCGGTATCGGGGATGTGGTCGATGCCGTGGGCCTCGACCCGGCCCGCCCGGTCGGTGCCGGGCGGCGTGCTGGGCGCGCCCTGAGCGCCGGGGCGGGGATCGGGAATGGTGGAAGCCATGAGGCCCTCCGGATGCGTGTCGTGCCCACCTGCTTGCTTATTGGTCGCACACTCAATAGCATCGCCGGTATGTCGTCAAGCGTCCAGCGCAAACGAATCCGCAAATCTCCGGAGGCCCGGCGGGCGGAGATCGTCGAGTCCGCCGCCCGCGTCGCCCTGACCGAGGGACTCGAATGCGTCACCCTCCGCCGGATCGCGGAGGAACTCGACGTACGCCCCGGTCTGATCAGCCACTACTTCCCCTCGGCCGAAGAACTGGTCGCCGAGGCCTTCGCGACCGCGGCCACGGGTGAGCTCGACGCCCTCCTCCCCGCCGACCGGCCCGACGGGACGCCGACGGAACACCTCGCGCGATACTTCGCGCTCTCGGCGGGAGAGGCGTACGACGACATCAGCCGGCTCTGGATCAACGCCCGCCATCTGAGCCGCTACCGGCCCCTGTTGCGCGACCGGGTCGCCGAACAGGAACTCGCCTCCGACGACCGACTGGAGGGCCTCATCCGCGACGGGGTGGCCCGGGGCGAGTTCCGTACGGACGACCCGCGCGCGACGGCCATCCAGATCCTGGTCGTCCTCGACGGCCTCGGCGCCCACGCCAACACCGACCGGAGCAACCGTCCCGAGGTGGTGACGCGGATGGCCCTCACCACGGCGGAACGCGAACTCGCCCTCCCGAACGGCACGCTCGACACGAAACGGCCGGCGGCGCCGGCCGCCGAATCGATTCCCGATGCCGAGGCCGAAGCCGAAGCCGGCGCCTAGGCCGATGCCGGACGCCTAGGGCGTGTTGCGAAAGTCCCGCCTGCCCCGCGACGCCTGGCACGCACGCTCGCTGCGTTGTCGGGATCGTCCGAGTACACCCGGTACGAGGACGACCCTCCGCCTTGCGATCGCACGCACCAGACGCCGCGGGGCCCGCCCTTCGGGCGGACGGCGCTACTTTCGCAACACGCCCTAGGCCGGTCCGCAGCCGACGCCTGGGCCGATGCCCACGCGGCTGCCCCAGGCCGGGGCGGCCGCCCGCGTCGGTGTGACCGCCGATCCCGGCCGGAGCCGACCTTCCCTCCCACCCGTACTTCCTGGAGCCGTTGTGCGCCCCTCCCTCGTCCTGCTGTCCGCCCGTCTGCTCGACCCGGCCACCGGCCGCCTCCTGCCGGAGACCGCCCTCGCCATGTCCGGCGGCCGGATCGCCGCTCTCGGCGTCGACCGGGAGATACGCGGGCTCGCCGATTCCGCCACGACGGTCCTCGACCTCAAGGGCGCCGTCGTCACGCCGGGCCTGACCGACGGCCACCTCCACCCCGTCTCTGGCGCCGAACTCACCCACGGGCTGGACCTGTCGGGCTGCGACGACCTCGGCTCGCTGCGCGAGGCGCTCGCGCGCGAGATCCGGACGCTCGCCCCCGGGGCGTGGCTGTCCGGCTGGGGCCTGGACCCGAACGTGTTCGGCGACCGGCCCGTCGCGTACGCCGCACTCGCGCCCGTCCTGGACGGCGTACCCGCGCTGCTCCAACTCTTCGACGCCCACTCGATGCTGGCCAGTCCCCGCGCTCTCGAACTGGCCGGCATCGACGGACCCCGGACCTTCGACCAGGCGGCCGAGATCGTCTGCGACGAGGCGGGCAGGCCCACCGGACTGCTCCTGGAGGACGCCGCCTGCGAACTCGTGGAGCGCGCGGCGCCGCAGCCCACGCACGCGGAGCGTCGCGACCGCCTCGCCGTCGCGCTGCGCCGGATGGCCGCCGCCGGCCTGACCGGCGGGCACGCCATGGACGCCAACGGCGACAGCCTCACCCTGTACGCGGAGCTCGAAGCCGCCGGCGAACTCCCGCTACGGCTGCGGGTCGCCCCCTGGTGCCAGCCCGGCATCGACGAGGAGGGGCTGCGCTCCCTCATCGCGCGGCAGGGCGTCGGCGGGGAGCTGTGGCGTGTCGCGGGGGTGAAGCTGTTCATGGACGGCACGATCGACAACGGCACGGCCTGGCTCGAACGGCCCGACTGCCACGGCGAGTCGACGCACGCCTTCTGGCCCGACCCCGAGGTCTACACCCGGATCGTGGGCGAACTGCACCGCGCCGGCGTGCCGACCGCCACCCACGCGATCGGCGACGCGGCCGTACGGCACGTCCTCGACGCCGTCGAGAAGGCCCAGGCCGGACACGGCGGAGGCGGCGGCGCCGGCGGCGGCGTGGTCCGGCACCGGATCGAACACATCGAGAGCGTCCCCGACGACACACCCGCCCGGTTCGCGGAGCTCGGAGTCCTGGCCTCCATGCAACCCACCCACTGCTGCGACTTCACCCGCGCCGACCACACCGACAACTGGTCCCGTCGGCTGGGCGAGGAGCGCGCCTCGCGCGCGTGGCGGTGCCGTGACCTGTGGGACGCCGGGGCCACGGTCGTCCTCGGCTCCGACTGGCCGATCGCGCCGTTCCCGCCGCTGGGCGTGATGGCGGGGGCCCGCCACCGCCGCCCGACCCGTGACCTCACCCAGCCCCCGCACGGCCCCGAGCAGGCGCTGACCGCCCTGGAGGCGCTCCAGGGGGTGACGACGGGTCCCGCGTTCGCTGCGGGGGAGGAACACGAGGCGGGCCGTATCGCCGTCGGTCACCGTGCCGACCTGACCGTCCTCGCCGACAGCCCGCTCGCCGTCGCAGCGACCGACCTCGCGGACCTCCCCGTGCTCCTCACCGTCCTCGACGGGCGCCCCACCCACCGCGACGCGAGCCTCTGAGGGTCAGGACAGGGCCTCGGTGGCGGCCGTGGCCGCCTCGGCGATCAGCCTGTCGTCGTACGAGGCGTCGGCGGTGAGACGGTTGGACAGGACGGCCAGGACGACGGGGGCGCGGCCGGGCGGCCAGAGGACGGCGATGTCGTTCCGCGTGCCGTACGTACTGCCTGCCCCTGTCTTGTCGCCGACCGTCCAGTGCTCGGGGACACCGGCGCGGATCAGTTCCGCGCCGGTGGTGTTGGTGCGCAGCCAGGTGGTCAGCGTGGCGCGCCCGTCGGGCCGCAGCGCGTCGCCGAGGACGAACGTACGCAGGCTCCCCGCGAGAGCCCGTGGGGTGCTGGTGTCACGTGTGGCGCCGGGCTCCCACTCGTTGAGCTCGGGCTCGCGCCGTTCCATCCGGGTGACGCCGTCGCCCAGCTCCGCCAGCGTCGCCTCCAGCCCCTCGGGACCGCCGATCCGGTCGAAGAGCAGGTTGGCGGCGGTGTTGTCGCTGTACCGTACGGCGGCGTCGCACAGCTCGGTGAGGGTCATCCCGGTGGCGACGTGCCGTTCGGTCACGGGGGAGTGGGCGACCAGGTCGTCCCGGGAGTACGTGACCACCCGCTGCATGCCGGCACCGGGGTTCTCGCGCAACACGGCGCCCGCGGCGAGGGCCTTGAAGGTGGAGGCGTAGGGGAACCGGGCGCTGTCGTTGTACGCGACCTCACGGCCGCTGCCGGTGTCGAGGGCGTACACGCCCAGCCGGGCACCGTAGTTCCGCTCCAGCGCCCGGAACCGTGCCCGGGCCGAGGCCACGCCGTCCGGTGCGGTGGCCGACTCCCGCGGCGGCGGCGCGCTGTCCGCGGGAGGACGGGTGTCGCCGCATCCGGTGAGCGGTACGAGCGCGAACGCGGCCAGTACGGCGAGGAGTCGGTGCCGGGGACGGTGGAGCCGCATGGGGGAGGCTTTCTGGTCGGGTGTGGGGCGTTCGGGTGTATCCGCTCCACTCTGCCACCGGGCCGCCCCGCCGCGACGCCGCGGCTCGGCGGTCGGTGTGTCTCGCACCGGACGCGGTCTCCGACGTGCCGCCCGCGCCCGGGTGGACGGCCCGCGGTGGTGTCAGTGGGACATGCGACGATCCACGGCATGATCGTCTCGCTTGAAGGCCTGTTGCCCGCCTCCGGTACGCACGTCTCGACGACCTACGCCGACTGGGTCGCCGCGCACGACCCGGACGCCGAGGCGATGGCGCGTGGCCTCGTCCAGGACATGGGGGCGGAACTCAACCGGACCTGGACCAAGCCCGGTCGGTTCGTCGACACGATGGCGGCGCGGGCGCGCGGGCTGCCGCCGGCGCACCTGCCGTGGTTCTGGGACACCGTCGGTCACCGGCTGATCGGTTACGGGAGCCGGCCGGGCGCGCGTGCCTTCGTGGCGGCGCGGGCGGCCGAGGCCCGGCACGGGCTTCCCGTCGATCCCGCCTACCGCCGCGCCAACGCGCTGCTCTTCGCCAGCGGCGGGGCGATGCCGGCCAAGGAGTTCGGGGCCCATCAGCGCTTCCTCGCCGAGACGTTGGAGCCGGCGGACGCGCACGCCGCCCTGGACGCGTTCCTGACCGCCTGGGCGGGCTCGGCGGCCGATCTCCCGGCGGATCTCGTGCGCAGGGTGCGGACGTCGGCGAAGGCGGCCGGGCACGGGAACGAAGAAGTCGCACGCGTCGTGGGCACGATCCTGTCCCTCACGCGCGGGAAGTCGGTGCCGGACGCGCTGCTGACGGCCGCCGCCCCGGTCCTTCGGGCCCATCCGCCGACGGACGCGGTCCTCGCCGGGCTCGTCGAGGTCTTTCCGGCCGGGGTGACCGACGGTGGGGCGTGGCTGCGGATGCTGATCGCGAGCGGCGCGACGGAGGCGATGGAGTCCGGGCGGGTCGTACCGGAGGGCGGGCTGCCGCGGTGGCTGGGCGACTTCGTGCGCATGTACCAGTACGCGGCGCGGTCCGGCGGCGGGGTCGCACGCCAGCCGCTGCCGACGGAACTCCTCGACCTGGTAGGGCGGTTGGGGCCGCGGCTGCGGGCCGCGGGCGACGCCGTGACGCTGCACACCACCCGTCACCACTACACGGGCTTCGACGCGGACGTGCTGGACGCCTGCCTGGCGGCCGGGGTCGCGGTCGTCGACCCCGGCCCGGAGACGCGGATGCGCTTCTGGGGCGAGCGGTCCCGGCGGGACCTCGTCGCGCTCGCCGCCGATGCGGTGTTCGGTCCCCGGCTGGAGGGAACCGTACACGCGAACCTGCGGTCCGACCGGTCCATGGCGCGCCCACGGCAACCCGGCTCGGCGGTGACGCTCCTGCCGGGCAACGAGGGCATCGCCCAGGAGGTCGCCGCGCGGGTCGGCAAGCTCGTCGGCACGGTCGCGGGCGGTGGCATGGCGGGGGCGGAGGAGGCCGTGGCCGAGCTGGAGGTCCTGCTGGACCGCCCGACGGTCACGGCGCTCGCCGGGATCGTCGACGCCCTCGCCGAGGCGGGAGGCGCGGGAGCACTGCGGCGTTCGCTGACGGCCGGACTGCCCGAGGAACTGGCCTGGCCCGAGCTGGAGTCGGTGTACGCCGAGTTCGCGGCGGAGGCCGGGGCCACGGCGGCCACGGAGGGAGCCGCGGACGACGCCACCACGGATGCCGAGGCGGGCTCCCGCTCCGGCGCGGGATCCGGCAGCGGTTCCGGCTCCGCCTCCGGTGAGACGGTGGACGGTCCGGCCGCGGGAGTCGCCGGGGTCACCTGCACCTGGCCGGTCCTGACGGTCTTCGGGAAGGACCGGGCCGTGGCCGTGGCCCCCGACGGGGTGCGCGGCTCCTGCCGGTTCACGGTGCCGGAGGACGCCACCATCTTCGCCGTCCACTACGTGGGCGGATCCTTCCTGGTGAGCTGGTCGCTCAAGCGGAGCCCCTACTACTGCGACACCGCCGTCTGGGCCGACCGTCCCGAGGAGCCCTTCACCCCCGAGCAGCTCAGCGGCCTCGTGCCCTTCGGCGGCAGTCTGGACGGGGCGTACGGCTTCCAGTTCGAGACCGCGGACGGGGGCGGCCGACACGGTGGCGGCCATGCCCTGCGCCCCGGCGGCACGGAGGGCATCGACGGCGACGAGCTCCAGCTCGGCGACGGCTCGCGGATCTGGACCAACGCCGTCTTCGGCAGGCGGCCGTGGGAAACGGTCGACCCGGTCACCGGGGAGCGTCAGGGAGTCGTGGACCTGCCCGGCTTCCCGGGCCGCGCCCCGGACGCGGACGGGGAAGGGGAAGGCGATTCCTCAGAGACGGGGATGTCCCTCGCGAGGGAGGCCCTGCAGCTGGCGCCGCTGCCCGCCGGTCTTCCTGACTCCCCGCTGGGCAGCAGGGACGGGCTGGTCGGCACCCGGGTGCTGTTCCGCACCCGGTACCGCGACAACGCCCCCGACCACTTCCTGCTGGAGAGCGTGGACGGGCGCACCGCCCGCTTCGACATCGACCGGCCGGGCCAGGAGCCTTGGGGCCTGTGGGCGCCACCGGAAGGGGCGGTGGAGGACGTGGTCCTCGCCGAGGCACAGACCCGGACGGGGGTGCGCGCGTACACGGCCGACGGCAGCCTGCTGTGGGAGCTGGACGGACATCACGCACCCCAGGACCGGCGGGTGCGTCCGGTCCGGCGGGCCACCGCGTCCGGAGGCGTGGCGCTGCCCCCGGCCTTCTGGTACCTCCTGCGGACCCGTGACGCGGTCGGCTCCCGCGCACTGCGGAGCCTGGGACAGCAGACAGCCGATGCCCTGCTGGCGGCGGCCTTCGACGGCGCCGAGGCGCTGCGCGCCGCCCTGGCCCGGGAGTTGCCGGACGTCACCGACCCGGTGCTTGTGGAGGCCGTCGCGGCGGTGGCCGGACGGGCCGTGCGCGTGGAGGAGCGGCGCCGCGCCCTGCACCGGCGCGTCACCCTCCTCGCCGAGGCGCCGCCGGTGCTGCCGCGCCGGTCCGCACCCGACAGCGAGCTGATGCCCGGTCTGCTCGGCCTGGTCTCGGACGGCGAGCGCGACCCGAGGCGACGGACGTCGCGGGTCGCGCTGCCGGCCACGCTGAACGCGCTCGCCGCCGACGGCGCCTGCGTCACGGGGACGATCGCGGAGGAGGTGCGGCGGCTCTCGCCGCCCGCCGCCCCGCACGACTGGTCGCAACTGCTCGGCGCGATCGACGCCGTGGGGTGGCGGGCCGCGGTGGCGCCCACCCCGGACACCGAGCGGGCGGCTCTGCTGGCCCTCCTCGACACCTGGGCCGACCAGCCGTTCGCCCGGGCCGGCAGCCGCTGGTGGGTCGGCCGCGTCTCCGACGGCGCGGTTCTGGACGGGCTGCGCGAGAGGGGGATCCCGGTGGTGTCCGCCGAGCTGCGTGCCGGAGGCGCGACGCTCTGGTTCGTGGCACCGGCAGCGGGGGACGGGGACGGGGACGACGAGGACGCTGACAGGGCCGGGACCAAGGCCGGGGATCCCGTTCCGGCGGCGGTTCCGGAGGCACGGCTCGTCCGGGTCGGGCGGGACGACGCCACCCGCCTCCGGGCCCTGGTCGCGGCCGTCGAGGCGCACGGACCCGTTCCCGTACCGGAGTCCGCGGCCGCGCGCTTCGCCGAACTGACAGGCGTACGGAGGGCCGTGGCCCGCCTCGTGGTGGCCGGCATCGTCGGCCGCGCGGGCTGGGACGAGGGCCGTGCGCTGGCGGGCAAGGCTCCCTACAAGGCGAGCCCGAAGACGGCGGAGGCCTACGAGAAGCTCCGTGCCCGGCTCGGCGGCGAGGGTCGGCGGGCCGTCCTGGCCGCGGCGCTCCCCGAGGACCCGGCCGAGCTGTGGCAGCCCGGCGGCGTCGACGCGGCGGCCGACCGGATGGCGGCGGTGTGGCGGGAACGGATCGGCGCCCTGCCCGCCGTGCACGACGAGGCGGCCGACGCCCTGGAGGCCGACCTCGGCCTCGCCGAGGTGTGGGCCAGGCGTCTGGCCGGCGGCTACGAGGCCGCCGCCGACGCGACGGTCGAGGCGGCCGGCTGGGAGCTGTCGGGGACTCCGTACGGAACGGGCGTGGAGGTCCTGCCGGTGCCTCCGGAGGGGCCCGCGCTGCCGTACGGAACCCCGGTGGGCCTCCCGCTCGTCCAGATCGCGGGCGCGCTGGTGTGGGCGTGGACGGACCGGCCGGTCGGCGACCCGGCGGTGGCCGGCGCGACGGCCCTGTACGAACGCCTGCGGGCCGAGTTGGAGCGCCCCGAACTCCTCCTGGCGCTGCACGGGGGACGGGTCAAGGACACGCCGGAGGGGATCGCCGAGAGGTTCGGGCCCGGGCGGCTGCCGGTGGCGAAGGGCCGCCGCACGGAAGAGGGCCCGGTGGCGGTGACCGCGTACGACTCCGGTGCCCTGGTGGTGTGCGCGCCGGGCGGCGGCTCCTTCCTCCGGCCCGCGGCGTGCGCCGACCCGGAGGTGTGGCGTCAGGTCCGCGAGGTCACGGACCTGACGGCGGAACTGGACCGGGTGGCACCGCTGCTGGCCGGCGGAGGCCTGGAGCGCATGATGCGGCGCGCCCGCTCGGGCGCGGTACCGGCCGGCGCGTACGAGGCGGATCCGAGGCAGTCCTGCCCGGACCTGGTCGCGCGGGCGGCCGGGCACCTCGGCGTCGGTCCGGACGCGGCGGCGCTGTACCTCCAGGTGGCGACACTGGCCGAGCCCACCGACCGCAAGGTGCGACGGTGGAACGGCTGGTCGGCCAAGCGCCTCGCGGAGGTCCGCGCGGAGCTGGTCGCCACCGGGGCCGTGGTGGAGGCCAAGCGCGCGAGGGCGGGCAGGACGGTGTTCCTGCCGGGGGAGTGGACCGAGCTGAAGGCCCCTCACCTGCCGCTGGAGGCAGCGAAGCTGGCGACGTACGGGGCGCGTCCGCGTTGGGGGAACACCGTCGACTCCCTCTTCGGCCGGCTCCTGCCGCCCGCGCCCCTGCACGAGCTGTTCGCGACGACCTGGGAGCGCCTGTCCCGGGAGGGCGATTGGGGCGTGTTGCGAAAGTAGCGCCGTCCGCCCGAAGGGCGGGGCCCGCGGCGTCATGAGGGTCCCCCCTGCTCGAGCGCAGCCGAGAGCTGGGGGAGCGTGTGATCGCAAGGCGGAGGGTCCGTCCTCGTACCGGGCGTACTCGGACGACCCCGACAACGCAGCGAGCGCGCGTGCCAGGTGTCGCGGGGCAGGCGGGCTACCGCAACGCGCCCGAGCAGCCACGAGCCCGGCCGGCCGCGGCCGGCCGGCCACGCGCGTCTCCGTTGCCCGTGCGGCGAGGCCCGGGGCAGCAGCCCCGGGCCTCGCCGTCGAGGAGCCGGCGGGCGCGCCCTCCTCCCGTCACGCCGCCGCGAGCGCCAGCGTCGGGGAGAGCCGTGACGCCCGGACCGCCGGGTACAGACCCGCGACCGTGCCGATCGCCAGGGTGGCGGCGAAGCCGCCGGCGACCGCCCACGGCGGGACCACCCAGGGCAGCCCGCCCGTGTACGCGTACACCCCCGTCGCCGCGCCGCCCAGCGCCACGCCCGCGACGCCGCCGAGACCGGAGAGCATCAGGGACTCCGTGACGAACTGGATCCTGATCTGACCCCGCGTCGCGCCCAACGAGCGCCGCAGGCCGATCTCGTGGCGGCGTTCGAGCACCGAGATGATCATGGTGTTCGCGACGCCTACCCCGCCCACCAGCAGGGCGATCCCGCCCAGACCCAGGAGCAGGGTGGAGAACGCGCCCTCGGTGGCCGCCTTGGCCTTCAGGGCCGAGGACGGGTCGCTCACCTGGACGTTCTGCGGGTTCCGCGGGTCGATCGTCGGGGCGAGCAGCTTCTGGACGGTCGGCACGGACGCGTCCGTGGACCGCTCGTACACGGCCGTCGGATGTCCGTCGAAGCCCAGCAGCTTCCGCGCGCCCTCCCAGCCCACCAGCGCCGAGCGCTCGATCTCCGGCGCGAGGGGCAGCGGGTCGAGGATGCCGACGACCGTGAAGTACCGGCCGCCGATCCAGACCTGACGACCCGGCTCGGTGATCCCGAGCCGCTCGGCGGCCACATGGCCGAGGACGACGGAGGGGTAGCGCCCGTTGGCGGCGTTCAGCCAGGTGCCGGTGGCCACGCCGCCCCGCAACACGTCGAGCAGCCCCTCCGTGGTGGCCTTCACCGCGATGCCGCCGGTCTCGCCCTCGGGGATCTTCTCGGAACGCCGTACCGTGTGGGTGAGCTCGCCGGTGGCCCCCACGCCCTCGACGCCCTCGATCCGCCCCACCATGCCGACCGCCTCCTTGGGCAGCTTGACCTCCTCCCCGCTGAACATCCCCTCACCCGGCTTCGCCACCAGCATGTTCGTGCCGAGAGCGTCGAGCTGGCGGATCAACTGGGCCTGGCTCGAAGCCGAGATGCCCACGACGGCGATCATCGTGGCGATCCCGATGGCGATGCCGAGCGCGGACAGCACCACCCGTACGGGACGGCTGCGCAGTCCGGCCGACCCGACGTGGAGGACGTCACGCGGAGTGAGCCGGGCGGCCCTGAGCGGCCTGCGTGTACGGGGCATCAGACGCCGGCCTTTCCGACCGCGCTGCCGTGCGCGGCGCCCGCCGTGCTCGAGGTGCCGGCCGTACCCGCCCTACCAGGCGTACCCGCCCTACCAGGCGTACCCGCCGTGCCCGCCGTGTCCGCCGTGACCCGCCCGTCGCGGATGCGGACCTGGCGAGGCAGGCGTCCGGCGATCTCCGTGTCATGGGTGATCACCGCGATCGTGGCGCCCTGCGCGTTGAGTTCGTGCAGCAGCTCCATCACCGCCTCCCCGGACGCCGAGTCCAGCGCGCCGGTCGGTTCGTCGGCGAGGAGCAGATCCGGCTCGCCGACGACCGCGCGGGCGATGGCGACGCGCTGCTTCTGCCCGCCCGACAGTTCGTGCGGCCGGTGCCCCATCCGGTCGGCGAGCCCGACCCGGTCGAGGGCGTCCGCGGCCATCGCCCGCCGCCGGGCCCGGGGGAGTCCGGAGTAGAGCAGTCCCTCGGCCACGTTCTCCAGCGCGCCGACCCCGGGCACCAGGTGGAACGCCTGGAACACGAAGCCGATGTGCCGGGAGCGCAGCGCGGAGAGCCGCCGGTCGGTCAGCGACGCCACGTCGTGCCCCGCGATCTCGACGGTGCCGGCACTCGGCCGGTCCAGGGTGCCGACGATGTGCAGCAGGGTGGACTTGCCCGAGCCGGACGGTCCGACGATGCCGAGGAGTTCCCCCGCGCCGACCGTCAGGTCGACCCCGTCGAGCGCGCGGACCCCGCCCGCGTACTCCTTGGTGACGCCGGTGAGCCGTACGACCGTACTCATGGCTCCGGCATCGGTTGTATCGGGTGTGCCAGTCATATCGGTAATGTCGGTCATTCGGACGGCACCCCGACCTTCATGCCCTCCCGCAGCCCGCTGCCGCTGATCTCCACCCGGCCCTGGCCGAACATGCCGAGCTCCACCTCGACGTCCCGCGCCGTGCCGTCCTCGACGACCTGGATGCCGAAGCCGCCGCCCGGCAGCGCGAGCAGCGCGTTGACGGGGACCGTGAGGACGTCCTTGCGTGTCTCGCCGGTGAGCTCGACGGTGACGGGGGACTGGTCGACTCCCGTGACCTTCTCCGGCGCGTCGAAGGAGACCCTGACGTCGATCTTCGGCGTCCGGTCCTGGGGATCGTCTCCCGCGGAGGCCGTTCTGCCGACGGAGGACACCTTCCCCGGGGCGCGCGTCCCGTCCGGCAGCTGGACGACGACCCGGGTGCCGGCCTTCGCCAGACCCGCGTCCGCGACCGGGATCCGGAACCGTACGACACGCTCGGACCCCGTCACCGTGAGCACCGGCCGACCGGGGGCGACCTGGTCGCCCGACGCGGCGCCCGCCTCCTTGACGCGGACCGCGCTGCCGGCGAAGGCGATCGTGTCGGGACCGACCGTGCCCGTCCGCTTCAGGTCGTGGGACTTCTGCCACCGCTTGACGGCGTCGGCGGTCTTCGCCGAGAACTCCTCGTCGACGGTGAAGCCGACATACCCCAGGGCGGCGAGGTTCTCCTCCAGCTGGCGGACGTCCTTCCCCTTGTCGCCGGTCTTCAACGTCCGGTACATGGGTTCGGCGCCGTACAACAGCCGGACCGGCCTGCCGTCGACCTCGTACAGCCGCCCGTCCCGTTCCACGGTCGAGCCGCTCGGCGCCAGCCAGGTGAGAGTGCCGGCCGAGCCCGCGTTGATCTTGCGCTCCCCGAGGTGGCCGAGCGTGCCCTCCTGCTGGGAGCTGTCGCTGAGGTCGCCGCGGGTCAGCGGCACCGTCGAGGGCGGCAGTCGCGGGTCGGCGACGGCCTGTCGACCCTCGCCCGGATCCAGCGCGGTGACGGCCACGCCGCCGCCGGCGACCGCCGCGATCGTGGCCAGGGCGGCCACCAGCCTGCGCCGCCCGCTCATCGCGCCACGCTCTCGCACGCCTTGTCGGCCTTCTCGAACTTCTTCATCTCCGCGCCCTGCGGTATGGGCCGCGCGGCCGACACCCCGCCCTCGCCGAAGGTCGGGTCCGGCATGTCGAAGCCGTTCTTCCGCATGCACTGGGCGTACTTGACCATCTTGTCCTTGTCGGCCTGGGTCAGCTCCTTGCCCATGCCGGCCCCGCCCTTGTCCCGGCAGGCCTTGAACGCCTTCTCCATCTTCTCCTTGGACATGCCGTCGCCGCCGATGGTCAGGCCGACGCCTTCCTCGCCCGGCTTGGGCTCGGGCACGTCGAGGCCCTGCTCGCGCAGACACTTCCGGTGCTCCAGGGCCTGGTCGGCCTTCTTGCCCTCCTCGCTCACGGTCTCGCCGCCGGACGTGCCGCCCCCGTCGGCGGTGCAGGCGGTGGCGAGGAGACAGAGGGCGGCCAGGGAGGCCGCGGCGGCCAGCTGGAGGGTCTCTCGGGTACGTCGAGTCGTCATGCCCCGGATCGTGCGGGCGGGACGTGTTTCGTTTCTCTCAGCGGATCGGTTAACAGAGACGAAAGGTCTCTTCCGATACACAGGGTGCATGCGTGTACTAGTGGTGGAGGACGAGGCCTTCCTCGCCGAGATGATCGCCGAGGGGCTGCGCCGTGACGCGCTCGCCGTCGACGTGGCCGGCGACGGCCTGGAGGCGCTGCGGAAGATGCGCTTCGGCGAGTACGACGTCGTCGTCCTCGACCGCGACCTGCCGGGGATGCACGGGGACGACGTGTGCCGCAGGGTCGTCGAGCAGCGCCTGATGACCCGAATCCTGATGCTGACGGCGGCGGGAACCGTACGGGACCGGGTCGACGGCCTCGGCCTCGGCGCCGACGACTACCTGACCAAGCCCTTCGCGTACGACGAACTGCTCGCCCGCGTCCTCGCCCTCGGCCGACGCGCCCGGCCCGCGCTGCCGCCCGTCCTCGAACGCGCGGGGATCGTCCTGGACACCGCGCGCCGCCAGGCGAGCCGCGACGGCCGCCATCTGCAGCTGTCGCGCAAGGAGTTCGCGGTCCTGGAGGCCCTGCTGCGCGCCGACGGTGCCGTGGTCAGCGGTGAGGACCTGATCGAGCAGGTGTGGGAGGAGCACACCAGCTACCGCACGAACGCGGTCCGGGTGACCCTCAGCAAACTGCGCGCCAAGCTGGGTGAGCCGCCGGTGGTGGAGACGGTGCCGGGCGCGGGCTACCGGATCGCGTCGTGAGCCGCCGGAAACCGGAGAGGAGCCCGGACGCTCGGCCGGCCGGGACCGAGCCGGGCGGAGCGGGCACCCGGAGGATCGTGGGCGGCGCGGGAACCCGCCGGATCACGGCGGTGGCGCGGCGCGTCGCCGGCGGCGAACGCTCGCGGCTGACGGCGCTGTACGGCGGCCTGCTGCTGCTGGCCGGAGCGCTGCTCACGGGAGTGGTGTACTTCCTGGTCAAAGAGGGGCTCTACGCCTCGATCAGCGTCGCGATGACCACCGCCGTACCCGCGCAGCGCCTCGAAGACCTCCCCGCCACCGCGCAGACCCCGGACCCCACCGCGTCACCCCTGTGGCGGGAGGCCGTTCCCGCGAGCCCCGGCCCGTTGCCACCCGGTGTCAGCCGTGGAATGGCGATCACCCGGACGCTGAGCGACGCCGCCGAGAGCGCCGCCCTGGAGCGACTCCTGACGGTCTCCCTCGTCGTCCTCGCCGTCTACGCGATCGTGTCCGTCGTCCTCGCCTGGTGGATGGCGGGCCGGGTCCTGCGGCCCGTCGCCGTGATCACCGACACCGCCCGCCGCCTGTCGGGAGAGAACCTGCACGAGAGGATCGCCCTGGAGGGCCCGCCGGGAGAGCTGAAGCACCTCGCGGACACCTTCGACGACATGCTCGGGCGCATGGAACGGCTGGTGTCGGCGCAGCAGCGGTTCGCCGCCAACGCTGCGCACGAGCTGCGGACCGCGCTCGCCGTTCAGCGGGCCGCGGCCGAGATCGGGCTCGCCGGCGAGCCGGAGCCGCAGCGGGTCGCCCGCATCCGGGCGAAGCTGATCGAGGTCGCCGACGACAGCGAACGGACCATCGACGGGCTGCTGCTGCTCGCCGCCTGCGACCAGGGCCTGCGGGAGCGGCGGCCGGTGGCCGTCCACGAGGTCGCGCGCAGGGCGGCGGAGGCGCTGGAGGCGGAGGCCGGGGAGCGCGGCGTGACCGTCGGGCTCGACGCCCGCCCCCTGACGGTTCCGGGCGACGGCGTCCTGCTGGACCGCCTGCTGCACAACCTCGTCGCGAACGCGGTACGCCACAATCTGCCGGGCGGCCGCGTCCTGGTCCGTACGGGACCGGAGGGCATCGAGGTGGAGAACACCGGCCCGGCGGTACCTCCCGACGTGGTCCCGTTGCTCTTCGAACCCTTCCGCCGCCTGACCGAACGCACGCACGCCCCGGGAGAGGGCGCGGGCCTCGGCCTCTCGATCGTCGACTCGATCGCCCGCGCCCACGGCGCGACGGCGGAGGCCTCCGCCAACACGGAGGGCGGCGGCCTCACGGTCCGGGTACGCTTCGCGTCCCCGACCGGGCGTGGTTCCAGCCGGTGAGCTCGGCGGGGCGGTTGGTGATGACGCCGTCGACGCCGTACTGCTCGTACCTGCTCCACCTGTCGGCCGTGTCCACCGTCCACACCCACGTGGCGACGCCCGCCGCGTGCAGGTCGGCGACGATGCCGGGCCGGGCCTCCAGCGCCGCTCCGCTGGGGTTGTACGAGGCGAGGTGGAGGTCCTTCGAGACGGCCACGGGGTCGGCGTCCAGGGCGCTGCGGAGGAGGGCCAGGGGGAGCCCGGGGGCCAGCTCGTGGACCCAGCGCAGGTGCCGGGGCTCGAAGCTCTGGACGAGGACGCGGCCCGTCATCCGCTCCGCCTCGACGACGTCGAGGACGGCCGCGACCTGCTGGAGGGTGTCGGCCCGCTTGATCTCGAGGAGCAGGTTCCCGCCGCGGGTCCGCAGGTCGGCCAGCTGGGCGGCGAGGGTGGGGACGCGGGCACCGGTGAAGACCGGGGCGAACCAGGACCCGGCGTCGAGCCGGTCGAGCTGGGCCGACGTCAGCGTGGTGATGTCCCCGCTGCCGTTCGTCGTGCGGTCCACGGTCGCGTCGTGCATCAGGTAGGGCACGCCGTCCCGGCTCAACTGGACGTCGTTCTCGATGTAGTCGGCCTCGGAGCGCCGTCCGACCTCCTGGGCGACCATCGTGTTCTCCGGCGCGAGCGACGACGCACCGCGATGGGCGACGACCGTCATCGGCGCCCCGGCGGCGCGGACGAACGGCGAGGCGACGGAGCCGGCGTCCTCGCGGACGTCGACGTCCGCCGACGCCGGGGGACGCGTACCGGTGGCGGTGGCACCGGTGAGACAGAGCAGGGTCACGGCTGTGGCCGTGACCAGGGCGGTGCGGAGGTGTGCCGGACGCATGCGGCGAGGCTAGTACGGCGGGCGGCTCCGCACGGCGGTCACCACACCGGAGCACACCCCCGCCACGCCGTCGGCGTACGCACGGGGAGTCTCAGCCGCCTGCGGTGGTGAGGCAGAAGGGATGCCCGGCCGGGTCGACGAGGACGCGCCACCGTTCGTTCGGCTGGTGATCCGGCCTGGTCGCGCCCAGCTTCAGCAGACGACGCTCCGCCTCGTCGAAGTCGTCGACGGCGAAGTCCAGATGGAGCTGCTGCGGCACGTCCTGGCCCGGCCACTCGGGTGCCCGGTGGCCGTCGACCCGCTGACATCCGATCAGCAGCCCGTCCGCCCCGACGACACCGGCGAAGTCGCCGTCGGACGCGGGGTGCAGGTCGAGACCGGTGGCCTGCTGGTAGAAGACGGCCAGCGCCAGGGGATCGGCGCAGTCGAGGGTGACGGCCGAAAGCCGCATCAGCGGGGACATGGGAACAACTCCTCGGTGCTCGCGACACCGCCGGGTGCCGCCCTGATCCGGACGGCCTCTACTCTCCCAGGCATGAACTGTCCCTCGGTCGACGAGATCCGCTCGCTGCACCTGAAGCACGCGCCGAGCGCGGAGGCCTTCGAACTCGTCTTCACCCACTGCGAGATCGTATGGAAGATCGCGCGGCAACTGCTCCCCGTCACGGACCTCACCGTCGACGGAGACCTCGTACGGGCGGGCAGCCTGCTCCACGACATCGGCGTCTACCGCCTGTACGACGCCGACGGCCGGCTGGACCACCGGAACTACGTACGCCACGGAGTGCTGGGCCACGAGATCCTGGCGGAGGAGGGGCTGCCGGAGGCCCTGTGCCGGTTCTGCTCCTGCCACACAGGGGTGGGACTGAGCCGGCACGACATTCGTGAGCAGGGGCTCCCGCTGCCGCCCGGGGACTACCTGGCGGCGACCCCCGAGGAACGGCTCGTGATGTACGCGGACAAGTTCCACAGCAAGACGACCCCGCCGACGTTCGTGCGCCCTCACACGTACGCCGCCCACCTCTCCCGCTACGGCGCGCACAAGGTCCAGGTCTTCGACGAGCTGCGTGCCACGTTCGGCGACCCGCTCCTCGGGCCGCTCGCGGAGGCTCACCGGCATGCCCTGACCTGAAGGGCGCGGGGGGACGGCCCCGGAGGTGACGCAGAATGGCTGCCGAGATCGGAGCCGGCTGGAACGGGAGTCGCCGAAGTGCGTGTGCTGTTGTCGATGTATGGGGCGCGGGGAAGCGTCGAGCCGATGGCGGGACTCGCGGTGCGGCTCCGGGAGTTGGCGGCGGAGGTACGGGTGTGCGCGCCGCCGGACGAGGAGTTCGCGCGGCTCTTCGCCGATGTCGGCGTGCCGGTGATCCCGGTGGGCCGGCCCGTGCGTCAGGTGGTGACCTCGGTGGAGCCCGGGTCGGCGGTGGGGCTGGCGGAGCGTGCCGCCGAGTTGATCGCCGCGCAGTTCGGCCCTGTGGCCTCGGCGGCAGAAGGGTGTGACGCGCTGGTTGCGTGCGGCCCGCTGCCGGTCACGGCGGCCGCGCGGTCGGTGGCCGAGAAGCTGGGCGTTCGCCACGTACACGTGAGCCACCAGCCGGTCGTCCTCCCGTCGCCGTACCAGCGACCGCCCGGCCGTCGGGGCCGGCCGTTGTCACCGGGGGTGACGGACAACCGGGCGCTGTGGGCCGAGGACGCCCGGAACGCGAACGAGATGTTCGGCGACGCGATCGACACGCACCGTGCGGCGATCGGCCTGCCCCCGCTGGACGACGTCCGCGACTACGCGTTCACCGACCGCCCCTGGCTGGCGACGGATCCGGTCCTGAGCCCGTGGCGGGCGACGGAGCTCGATGTCGTCCAGACCGGTGCGTGGATCAGGCCGGACGACCGTCCGCTGCCGCCCGGGCTGGTGACGTTCCTGGACGCCGGGTCACCACCGGTCTTCGTCGGCTTCGGAAGCACGCCCCTCGGCGCCCCCGAGGACGTCGCCCGGGCGGCCGTCGAGGCGCTCCGGGAGCAGGGCCGTCGCGTGGTCGTGTCGCACGGCTGGGCCGACCTGCCCCTGATCGACGACGCGGACGACTGCTTCGCCGTCGGGGAGGTCAACCACCAGGCCCTGTTCACCCGGACGGCCGCGGTCGTCCACCACGGCAGCGCGGGCACCACGACGACGGCCGCCCTGGCCGGGACGCCTCAGGTGGTCGTACCGCAGGGCGCGGACCATCCGTACTGGGCGGGCAGGGTGTCCGAGCTGGGCATCGGCGTGGCACACGACGGTCCGACGCCGACCGCCGCCTCCCTCTCGGCCGCGCTGAGGACGGCTCTGACGCCCGGGTCGCGGGTACGGGCAGAGGCGGTGTCCGGCACGGTCCGCACCGACGGCGCGGCCACGGCCGCCCGGCTGCTGCTCGACGGGATCTGACCGGCGTCGTTCCCCTCGCGCACATTCCGACGAGGCCGTCACCCAGGGGTCGCCGCCCGCGCTGATTCGCTCATACGTGCGAATATTCGTCTACGCTGGAACCATGACCGCACCACGACCACAGATGCCCGGTCTGCAGGGCTCGCTCTTCGACCAGGGCGGCGACAGCCGGCCCGGTCCGCTGGACGGGGTCCGGCGGACCGCTCTCGACGGCGGTGCCTGGGTCGACCACCTCCCCGGGTGGTTCCTCGGGGCCGACGCGCTCTTCGAGGAGCTGGCCGGGGAGGTCCCGTGGCAGGCCGAGGAGCGCACGATGTACGACAACGTGGTCGCCGTACCCCGCCTCCTCGCCTACTACCGTGAGGGCGTCCCCCTCCCGCACCCCGCCCTCCTCGAGGCCCGGGAGACGCTGAGCGCCCACTACGCCTCCGAGCTCGGCGAGCCCTTCGTGACCGCCGGTCTCTGCCTGTACCGCGACGGCCGCGACAGCGTCGCGTGGCACGGCGACCGGACGGGGCGCTCCGCCACGCACGACACCATGGTCGCCATCCTCTCCCTCGGAGACCCCCGCGACCTCGCCCTCCGCCCCCGCGGCGGTGGCCCCGTCGCCCTCCGGCTCCCCCTCGGGCACGGCGATCTCGTGGTCATGGGCGGCTCGTGCCAGCGCACCTGGGAGCACGCGGTCCCCAAGACGAGCCGCGCTGTCGGGCCGCGTATCAGCGTCCAGTTCCGCCCCCGGGGCGTGGGCTGACCCGCGCGCACGGGCGGCCGGCGACCGCCGACGTACGGCCTGTCACCGGCACCGCATACCATGACCGCTCATGAGCGCGAGCGAGGACCGAAGACCCCTGGTCGACGGGCGTTTCCACCTGATCTCCCGACTGGGCAGCGGCGGCATGGGCACCGTCTGGCGAGCACGCGACATCGCCTTGGAGCGCGATGTCGCCCTCAAGGAGGTACGTCCGCCCGACCCCGCCATCGAGGAGGCGAACCCCGGACTCGCCGCCCAGATGCGAGAGCGGGCCGTCCGCGAGGCACGGGCGCTGGCGCGGCTTTCCAATCCCCACGTCGTGACGATCCACCACATCGTCGAGCCCCAGGACGGCTCGCACCCCTGGATCGTCATGGAGCTCGTCGAGGGATGCTCGGTGTACGACCGACTCGCCGTGGGACCCATGCCCGTTCCCGAGGTCGTCACGCTCGGGCGGCAGGTTCTCTCCGCTCTGCGCGCCGCGCACTCCGCCGGCATCCACCACCGCGACGTCAAACCCGCCAACGTGCTGCTCCGCCCCGACGGCAGCGCCGTCCTCACCGACTTCGGCATCGCCGTGATCAGCGAGGCGACGTCGAGGCTCACGGCCACGGGCGACCTGATCGGCTCGCCCGAGTTCATCGCCCCCGAGCGGGTGCGCGGCGAGGAGGGCAACCCGGCCTCCGACCTCTGGTCCCTCGGAATGCTCCTGTACGTCGCCGCCGAGGGCCACCACCCGCTGCGCCGGTCCACCAGCCTCGCGACGGTCGTCGCCGTGCTCGACGACCCGATCCCGGCGCCGGTGAGGTCCGGTGCGCTGGCGCCCGTACTCGCCCAACTCCTCGTACGCGACCCGGCGTCGCGTCCCGACGCGGCGCGACTGGAACAACTGCTGGCCGAGGCGGCGACCGGGCACTCCGGCACGAGCGCGCCTGGGGAGGCGGCCCCCGGCCCCTTCGGCCCGCCGCACCCGCAGCCGCACCCCCACCCCCAGCCGCATCCCCCGTCGCATCCCCACCCCGCGTACGCGCACCCGCAGCAGCAGCCCGTCGCGCAGCCGTGGGGCACCCCCACCGTCCCCTCGCACGCCTCCCCGCAGGTCGGCGGATTCGGTGCCGGATTCGGTGGCGGGTTCGGGCCGCCCACGCGGCCCGCTCCCTCCGGGCCCCGCACACCCCCCACCCGCCGCCGAACCGCCGTGCTCGCCGTCTCGCTCGTCCTCGCGGCGGCCGTGGTCGCCGTCGGCGTCGTGAACCTGTTCCCCGACGGCGGTACCGGCTCCGAGGGCAAGGGAGGCACGACTCCCACGACAGCGGGCCGGACCCCGGGCGCCGGCGTCTCGGCCACCGGCGCCGGGAAGGGCGGCGGTACGCAGACCGACACCGCGCCCACGCCCCGCGGCACTCTTCTCACGACGGCGAACGTCCGCGCCGTCATCGCGGCGCTCCGTGAGGCGAGTGGCTCGGCCACGATGAAGGAGCTGACGATCTACGAGGAGTACGCCCTCGCCGAGATCCCGACCCGGCCCGGCGCGAAGACCTACGACGCATACGAGTACCGCAACGGCGTGGCCCGGAGGACCGGCCCCGGCGGAACCATCTCCGCGGACGCCGCCGACGAGCAGCCGTTCGACGTCTCGGCCATGGCCTGGGACGGTCTCCCCGCGCTGATGAAGCGCGGGGAGAAGGAACTGAAGGTCGACAACCCGAACATGCGCTACGTCATCGTCGACCGCTGGACCTTCAACGACGACCGCCCGACCCTGCGCTTCTACCTCATCAACGAGTACAGCGCGGTCGGCTACCTCGCCGCCGACACCGGCGGAAAGGTCGTGTCGAGCCACCCGGCGTCCTGAGCAGACGTGTGCCGGCCCGTCCAACGGTCGGTTACACGGCAACGAAATCCGCACCTGAAGCACTCCATGGCCACTGATTCCTAAGTTACTTCAGGGTTTTACTTCAAAAAGCATGGTGCACGGTCTTGCGCGGCGCCGGACACGTCCGTCAGGATCGGTGTCCGGCCCGGGCCTCATGGCCCCGGCTCGACACGCCTCCATGTCTGGACGCCTGGCCGCGCACCGGTAATCCCGTGCCGCCAGCCGGTGAACCGCCCGATCAGCGCGGCCGCCCGGATGCCCCCTTCGAGGCCTTCCCGCGCGACCGGCGTCGCGCCTTCTCATTCACCTACCCTCAGGCAAGGCAGAGATGGCACCACTGGCCCCCCGCCGACGACCCCGCACCACCACGCATCCGGTGGACGAGGTTCTTCCGCTCCCCACGCTCACGCTCTACGGATTCCAGCACGTTCTGGCGTTCTACGCCGGTGCGGTGCTCGTGCCGGTGATCCTGGGCAACAGCCTCGGACTCTCGCGGCAGGAGCTCGTCTACCTCATCAACGCCGACCTGGTCACCGCGGGCATCGCCACCATCATCCAGGCATGGGGCTTCTGGCGGATCGGCGCCCGTCTGCCCCTCGTGCAGGGAGCGACCTTCACGGCCGTCTCACCGATGATCGCCATCGGCCAGGGCGCGGGCGGCGGCACGGCCGGTCTTCTCGTGGTGTACGGCGCCGTGATCACCGGCGGTGTCGCGATCTTCCTCCTCGCCCCGTTCGCGGGCAGACTCACCGCGTACTTCCCCCCGATCGTCACCGGAACCCTCCTCACGGTCATCGGCGTCGTCCTCATACCGGTAGCGCTCCAGGACGTCGGCGGCGGCGCCGCGCTCAACGGCGGGCCCCGCTACGGCGACCACGCCAGCCTCGCCTACGCGGGAGGGACACTGCTCTTCATCCTGCTGGTGGTGCGCTTCGGCGGCCCGTTCCTGCGCAGTGTCGCGGTCCTCCTCGGGCTCGTGGGCGGCACCGCGGTCGCCTGGCTGCTCGGTGACGCGGACCTCGGCGCGGTCGAACAGGCCGACTGGCTCGGCGTGAGCACCCCCTTCCACTACGGGATGCCGCACTTCTCCGTCTTCCCCATGATCGCCATGGTCGTCGTCATGCTCATCACCATGGTGGAGACGACCGGAGACGTCTACGCCATGGGGGAGATCACCGACCGGCGGGTCGACGGCGAAACGGTCGGCCGCGCCCTGCGGGCCGACGGTCTGGCCACGGTGCTCGGCGGAGTGTTCAACTCCTTCCCGTACGTGGCGTTCGCCGAGAACATCGGTCTGGTCAGGATGTCCCGTGTCACCAGCCGGTTCGTCGTGGTGGCGGCAGGCGTCCTGATGATCCTCCTCGGCCTCGTACCGAAGGCGGGCGCGGTGGTGGCCTCCGTTCCCCACCCCGTCCTCGGCGCGGCGGCCGTCGTGATGTTCGGCATGGTCGCCACCGTCGGCATCCAGATCCTCGCCAAGGTCGACCTGAGGCAGGAACGCAACGCCCTCATCCTGGCCGTCAGTCTCGGCGCGGCGATGCTCCCGACCGCCGTGGCGCCCTTCTTCGAGCGTATGCCCACCGAGGTGCGGGCCGTCCTGGGCAGCGGAATCACCCTCGGCACGCTCTCGGCGGTCCTGCTGAACCTCTTCTTCCACGCGTTCGAGCGCCGGCGTGGACGGGAGGCCATCGACTGGGACGGCCTCGCCGTACACGACGACGGTACGAGCCCGCAGACGACCACGGCCCGCTGAGATGTCCCACCCCCCGTTCTCTCCCGACCGGGCCCGGGCCGCACGGCTGCGCATCGGTCTGGCCCCGGAACAGGTCGTCGCCGCCATGGCACAGCTGGGGGTGCATCGCTCCGTGACGGCCGTACTGGCCTGGGAGACAGGGGCGATGACACCGTCGGAGGCCGAACTCTTCGCGCTGGCCGACGCGCTCTGGTGTCCCACCCCCGAACTCATGGCGCGGCACCCGAGATCCCTGCGTGAGCACCGCCTCGCCCGGCAGTTCAGCGCGGAGAGACTGGCCCGGCGTATCGGCATGGACGCCGACGCCTACGCGCGCGCGGAGAGGGACCACCGCTGGGGCGGAACCGACCGCCAGACGCTGGGTCTTGCCGACGCCCTCGGGCTCGCACCGGACGAACTGCTCCGCGTCATACGGCGGGCGGGCGATCTCGACGAGCTGCTCCGCCTCGCCGTCGAAGGCCGGTGGAAACAGCACACCGCCCCGCTCGCGCGGCTCGTCGCCGCGCCCGAGAGCAGGGTGGCCCAGGCGCTCCGCGCCCTGCACCAGGAGTACGCCCGGTTCAACGAGCGCTACATGGGCCACCTCGTCGCCCGCAACGACAACGCCCGGCTCAGGGAACTCGCCACGGAGCGCGCGGATTGGCTGGACGACCTGCCGGACCGGTTCCTCCACCTCGTCGGCCACCATCCCGAGCCGCCGATGTGAGTGGTCACCGCGCCACGCGAACGAGGGCGGCCTCTCAGACGATGCGGGTACCCGTCCCGCTGACCCGCACCCGGGCCTCGCCCTCGCGCAGTTCCACCGTCAGCAGGCTCGGGCGGCCCATGTCGGCGCCCTGGTGGAGAGTGAGGACCGACGTCCCGGGGACCAGGCCGAGTTCGCGGGCGTACGCCCCGAAGGCACCGGCCGCCGCGCCCGTCGCGGGGTCCTCGACGACGCCGCCGACCGGGAACGGGTCGCGCACGTGGAAGACCGTCCCGGACTCGCGCCACACCAGCTGCACGGTGGTCAGGTCGAGCCGGTGCATCAGCGCTTCGAGCCGCGGGAAGTCGTACGCGAGGTCGGCGAGCCGCTCGCGCGTCGCCGCGCCGAGGACGAGATGGCGGGCGCCCGCGAAGGCGATGCGCGGGGGCAGTGCGGGGTCGAGGTCCGCGGGCGGCCAGCCCAGAGCGGCGAGCGCCTCGACGAGGTCCGCGTCGCCGATCGTCTCGACGTACGGTTCGACGGTGGTGAGTGTGGCCCGGACGGCGCCGGCGTCCTCGGTCACGCTCACCGGCACGGTCCCCGCCCGTGTGGCGAAGACCAGTTCGCCGGAGCCGATCCGCTCGCCGAGGGCGACGGCGGTCGCCACCGTGGCGTGACCACAGAACGGGACCTCGGCCTTCGGGCTGAAGTACCGGATCGTGAAGGCCCGTCCGTCCGCGCCGTCGAGGTCCGCGGGCGGGGCGGTCAGGAACGCCGACTCGCTGTAGCCGAGGTCCGCGGCGATGGCGAGCATGGCGCTGTCGTCGAGCCCTGCCGCGTCCAGGACGATGCCGGCGGGGTTGCCGCCTGCCGGGTCGGTGGAGAAGGCGGTGTAGCGCAGGACTGCGTGCTGAGTCGTCATGATCGGCACAACTCCGGAACCGGTCCGGCTGTTCCCGTCGCCATGCAGCCGCGTCGGCCGCGTCGGCCGCGTCGGCGGCGACGGCGGCGACGGAGTCGGACGCGTCGGACCGCCCGGCAGCCCGCGCACGCTCCGCCCGGCGGGAGACTTCCCGCCGGGCGGAGCACCGGGCCTTCGGGGGTGCCCGGGCGTCAGGCCGTTCGGGCCGTTCCGGCCAACGCGTCGAGCGCCGCCGCCTCGGCCGTGTCACGGTCCTCGGCGACGAGCCCGATGCGGGTGCGGCGGTCGAGGAGGTCGGAGGCGTCCAGCGCCCCTTCGTGGCGGACGGCCCAGAGCAGTTCGGCGCAGGTGACGGGATGGCCGGGAACGACCGGCCGGGCGAGCTCCGGGTTCTCGACGCCGAGCTCGTGCACGGCCGTCGCCTCGGTGCCGTACCGGCGGACGAGGCGTGCGGGCACGTCGAGCTGGGCGAGGGTCCGCGGCCGTGCCGCGCCGACGAGCGGCGTGGAGGCGGTGCGGCAGGGGCCGGCGGTGAGCCCTCGGGCGGCCACGGCGGCGTCGATGGCGTCCTGCGCCATGCGCCGGTACGTGGTGAGCTTGCCGCCGACCACCGTGACGATCCCGTCGGGCGAGGTGAGCACCGCGTGCTTCCGTGAGATGTCGGCGGTGCGGCCTCCCTCCCCGCGGGTGTCGAGGAGGGGCCGCAGACCCGCGAAGGCGCCGACCACGTCCGCGCGTCGGACGGTGACGTCGAGGGCGGAGCCGAGGACGTCGAGAAGGAAGCCGATGTCGGTCTCCGGCACCTCCGGCACGTCGGGTACGTCGCCGTCGACGGGCTCGTCGGTGAGTCCGACGTACACCCGCCCGTCCTGCTGGGGGAGGACGAGGACGAATCGGTTGGTCTCGCCCGGGATCGGGATGTGCAGGCCCGCGGAGAGCCGGCCGAGGTCCACGTCGCGCAGCACGAGGTGGGTTCCGCGGGAGGGCCGCAGCCGTACGTCCTCGACGAGGCCGCCCGCCCACACACCGGTCGCGTTGACGACGACGCGGGCGCGGATGCGCAGCTCCTGGCCGGTCGTCTCGTCGCGTACCCGGGCGCCGTCGCCGGTGAGTTCGAGGGCGCGGGTCCGGGTGAGGACACGGGCTCCGTGCGCGGCGGCCGTGCGCGCGATCGCGGTGACCAGCCGGGCGTCGTCGGTGAGCTGGCCGTCCCAGGAGAGCAGTCCGCCGCGCAGTCCCGTGGGGCGCAGGGCGGGGGCGAGGTGGCGCGTCTCGACGGCGGAGAGCGTGCGCGGGGCCGGCAGCGTCGTGCGCGCCGTTCGGGCGGAGACGCGCAGCAGGTCGCCGGCGAGGAACCCGGCGCGCGCGAGGGCCGCCTGCCCGCGGCT
Source organism: Streptomyces sp. NPDC013317 (assembly GCF_055563155.1). Taxonomy (NCBI): domain Bacteria; kingdom Bacillati; phylum Actinomycetota; class Actinomycetes; order Kitasatosporales; family Streptomycetaceae; genus Streptomyces; species Streptomyces sp. NPDC013317. Next base: position 457,136 of record NZ_JBVHDX010000003.1, on the reverse strand, counting down.
GACGAGCGGGGTGAGGGGGAGGACGAAGGGCTGGGCGCGGACCAGGTGGGGAGCGGTCCGCTCCATCAGGATCCCGCGTTCGACGGCGCTCTCGTGGGCGACGTCGAGCTGTCCGCTCGCGAGGTAGCGCAGCCCGCCGTGGATCAGCTTGGAGCTCCAGCGGGACGTGCCGAACGCGAGGTCGTGGGCGTCGATCGCGGCGACGGAGAGCCCGCGCGTCGCCGCGTCGAGCGCGGCTCCCGCGCCGGTGGCGCCGAGTCCCACGACCAGGACGTCGACCTCGGCGCCGTCGGCGAGTTCGGCGAGCTCACGGCTCCGGCGCTCCGCGTCGAGCGAGGAGCCGGGCAGGGAGGGGCTGCTCTGGGAGTTCATGGGGTGAGGGTCCTCTCCAGCAGGGTGCGCAGCTCGTCGAGGAAGGCGGCTTCGCTCAGGTCGGGATCGCTCTCGTCGGTCATGGTGCGCAGCGAGAGCGTGAAGGACTGCACGACGAGCAGCAGGGACCTCGCCTGCAGGTCCGCGGGGGCACGGCGCACGGACCCGTCCGCGTGCCCCTCGCCGAGCGCCGTGACGAGGAGCCCGAGGAAGGCCTCCTGGCTCGCGCCCCGGCGGTCGAGGATGTAGGGCAGCAGCAGCTCGGGATCCACGTCGAGGATCTTGTGGAAGAGCGGGTGCGCGCGGAACGCGGCGGCGCCCGCGACGAGCCCGTCCACCATCCGTGACCGCACCGGCCGGCCGTCGCCCGAGGCCGGCATGGCCTGGGCGGCGACGGCGATCCACTCACGGGTCATCAGGTCGCCGACGAGGCTGCGGACGTCGGGCCATCGCCGGTACAGCGTCATCCGGGACACGCCCGCGCGCCGGGCGACGTCGGTCAGGGTCGTGCGCCGTACGCCGACGGCGAGCACGCAGTCGCGTGCGGCGTCCAGCACGGGATCTGCGTCCGAGTGGTTGTGACGAATGGGCGTCATCTGTCACAGTGTAATGCCAGTACGGGCCGAGCGGCAGCACCGTCCGTGAATCAGACCGAGAGGAACATCTCGAAATGGACATGTTGTGGAGTGGCTGGGGCGACCCGGCCAAGGCGGCCCCCTTGCCCGAAGCGGTGACCGGCCTGCTGCGCGACCTGCTCGGCGTCACCCCCCGGGAGAGCGGACCCTCGACCCTCGAAGAGATCGAGCTCCCCGCCCCGGTCCTGACCGACGAGGCGCGCACCGCGCTGCGGTCGGCGCTCGCGGCCGAGGACGCGCTGCGCGACGACGCCGAGAGCCGGATCCGGCACACCCGCGGCAAGTCCACCCCCGACCTGCTCCGCATCCGCGCCGGCGAGGTCGAGGACATCCCGGCCGCCGTGGTCCTCCCCGCCGACCACGACGAGGTGCTCGCCGTGCTGCGCGCCTGCGCCGCCCACGGCCTTCCCGTCGTCCCCTTCGGCGGTGGCACCTCCGTCGTCGGCGGCCTCACGCCCGAGACGAAGCGCCCGTTCGTCGCCCTCGACCTGCGCCGCCTCGACCAGCTGCTGGCCGTCGACGAGGTGTCCCGTACGGCGACGCTCCAGCCGGGCCTGCGCGGACCCCGCGTCGAGGCGCTGCTGAACGAGAAGGGCTGGACCCTCGGCCACTTCCCCCAGTCGTTCGAGTGGGCGTCCGTCGGCGGCTTCGCCGCGGCCCGCTCCAGCGGCCAGGCCTCCGCCGGGTACGGACGCTTCGACGAGATGGTCCTCGCCCTCACCGTCGCCACCCCCGAAGGCACGCTCGAGACCGGACGCGCCCCGCGCTCGGCCGCCGGCCCCGACCTGCGCCAGCTGATCCTCGGCTCCGAAGGAGCCCTCGGAGTCATCACGGCCGTCACCGTGCGGATCCGTCCCCTGCCGCGGAAGCGGGTCTACGAGGGCTGGCGCTTCGCCTCCTTCGAGGCCGGGTCCGCCGCCCTGCGCCGGCTCGCGCAGGACGGCCCGCGCCCCACCGTGCTGCGGCTCTCGGACGAGACCGAGACCTTCATCGGACTCGCCCAGCCGGACGCGATCGGCGCCGCCGACACCCCGGCCGGCTCCGGCTGCATGGCGATCACCGGCTACGAGGGCACCGAGGAGGAGACGGCCGCCCGGCGCGCCGCCGCCCGGGAGATCCTGCTGGCCTGCGGCGGCGAGTACGTCGGCGAGGAACCGGGCGACCGGTGGGAGCACGGCCGCTACAACGCGCCGTACCTGCGCGACGCCCTGCTCGACGCCGGCGCCTTCGCCGAGACGCTGGAGACCGCGGGCTTCTGGTCCACCCTGCCCCAGCTGTACACGGCGGTACGCGAGGCACTGACGAACTCCCTCACCGAGGCGGGAACCCCGCCGCTCGTCATGTGCCACATCTCGCACACCTACGAGAACGGCGCCTCGCTGTACTTCACCGTCGTCTCGGCCCAGGGAGAGGACGCGGTCGCCCACTGGGCCCCCGTGAAGCGTGCGGCCAACGACGCGATCCTCGCGGCCGGCGGCACCATCAGCCACCACCACGGCGTCGGCACCGACCACCGCGACTGGTACGCCCGCGAGATCGGCCCGCTGGGAGTCCGCATGCTGCAGGCGGTCAAGGCGGAGGTCGACCCGTCGGGCGTGCTCAGCCCCGGGGTGCTCATCCCCGTCCGCTGATCGTCCCGTCGACCGACCCCTTCTCCCGTCCGGAGGCCTGATCAATGCGACAGTTCACCGCCGTCGTCAACCCCACCGCAGGGGGTTCCAGCGGGACCGCGGCCCTGCTCCCGCTGGCCCGGCTGCTGCGTGAAGCGGGCGCGCGGCTCGACACCGTGTACAGCCGCAGCCTGGAACACGCGCAGGAACTCGCCCGCCGGGCGGGAGCACAGGGCCAGGTCGTGCTCGCGGTGGGCGGCGACGGGATGGCCGGGTGCGTCGGCGGCGCGCTCAGCGGTACGGACACGGTGTTCGGCCTGGTCCCGGCGGGCCGCGGCAACGACTTCGCCCGGGCGCTGGGGCTTCCCACCGACGCCCCGGGGCTCGCACGGGTGCTGCTCCACGGCGCACCGCGCGCGGTCGACACGATCGAGGTGGAGTCCGCGACGCACGCGCGGATCTCCGTCCTCGGCAGCGTGTACGCGGGCGTCGACGCGGTCGCCAACAGCCACGCCAACGCCTCGCGTCTGCTGCGCGGTGCCGCGTCGTACTACGCGGGCGGCCTGCGGGCCGTGCTCGCCTGGCGAACGGCCACGTACCGGATCACCGTCGACGGGGTAACGCACGAACGCTCCGGCTACACCGTGGTCGCGGCGAACTCCGGCTTCTACGGCTTCGGACGCAACGTCGCGCCCGGCGCCAGCGTCGACGACGGGCTGCTGGACGTCGTGGTGATCGGTGACGCGCCCAAGCGGCACTTCTTCGCGACGATGAACGAGCTCAAGACCGGGGCGCACGTGAACCGCCCCCAGGTGGAGATCCTGCGCGGCAAGGAGATCCGCATCGAGGCGGACCGCCCGCTCCCGTACGGCGCCGACGGCGAGGTCGACGCGACCCTGCCGGTGACGGTGCGGGTGCAGCCGGGGGCGCTCAACGTCCTGGTCTGACCCCTCCGCCCTTCTGACCCCCCACGGGACGGAAGGGCCGCGTCCCGGCCGTCCCAGACCCACGGCCGGGACGCGGTACCCCGTCCTCTTCATACGACCACGGGCCGCCCGCCCACACAGCGGGCGGCCCGTCCTCATGTCGCGGGGCACCCACCCCGCCACGAACGGCGACAAACCCGCAGGTTAGAGTCGTGGACGGTCGCGCCGCCGCACCAGGGCGATGCGCAGGGCCGGGCCGGCTGTCGATCACAGAGCCCCAGGACGTCCTCGCGTCCGCCGTACCGCCACCGCCCCGACCGGCCCCCGGCCGCCTGCCACGGAAACAGCAACAGATGACGACCGACGCCCCCTCGCGCCCCCAGCCCGCCCGCGCCGCCCTCGACGCTCCCCGCCGAGAAGGCCCCGCCCGCTTCACCGGCCGCGCGCCGGCCAGGCCCACTCCGGTGGCCGCGTTCCACAGCGTGAGCGCCGCGACGGCCGTTCTGCTGACCCTGGTCGCGATCGGCGCGGTCATCCACGAACCGGTGCTGATACCTCCGCTGGCCGCCAGCGCCGCGCTGGTGCACGCCGCGCCGACGCTGCCCCTGGCCCAGCCCCGCAGTGTCGTCGTCGGCCACCTCCTCGGCGCCGCCACGGGGTACGCCGCCCTCGCCGTCGGGGGCGGCAACGCGTGGACCGCTGCCGTCGCCGCCGGCCTCACCCTGGCGCTCACCACCTTCGCGCGCACGCCCCACTCCGCCGCCTGCGCGACGGCCGTCGTCATCGTGCTCCAGACACCCGCCCCCGCCCGCTTCGTCCCTCTGCTCTTCGGTGCGACGGTCCTGCTGGTGCTGACGGGGTACTCCGGCTCCCGCATCCGCCGCACCTCACCGAGGTACCCCGCCTACTGGTGGTGACCCGTTCCCGGTCCGCCGGAGAGTCAGGCCCATGTCTGGGAGTAGTAGTCCTGGTAGTTGCGCCGGCCCTGCCTGGCCTCGATCCAGCGGCTGATCAACAGCAGGACGAGACTCGCCCCGACGACGCCGAGGCCCGGCGCCACACCCCCCAGAGGCCCGAAGTCGTCCGCGATCCCGGAGACGGTGCCCGGGCCCGAACCGCCCCCTGTGCCGCCCGCCCCCGGTGGCGCTCCGGGAGGACCCGCCTGGGCGTCGGCCGAGGAGGTGGGCCGCGGCGAGGGGGAGTCCGTGGTGGAGCCGTCGGAGGGGAGCCCGGACGTGGGGGAGGGCAGGCCGGGACTCGGCTGCCGGCCGGGGTCGGTGTCCCGGTCGACCAGCCTCACCCCGAGCGTCTGCATCGCCGTCAGCGCGGGCTGGAAGTAGGTGATGCCGCCCCGCGCGCAGTTTCCGTTGCCGCCGGAGGTCACGCCGAGGGCGAGCCCCCGGGAGAACAGCGGGCCGCCGCTGTCGCCGCGTTCCGCGCAGACCGTGGTCTCGATCAGCCCGGTGACGGTGCCCTCGGGGTAGTTGACGGTCGCGTCCAGCGCGGTGATCCGGCCGGTGCGCAGCCCGGTGGTGCTGCCGCTGCGGAAGACCTGCTGACCGACGACCGGCTCGGCCGCACCGACGATCCGAATGCCCCGCCGCCCGCCGAGCGTCACCATGTCGGCGCCGTCGAGCGACGCCCCGTCCTCGTACCGTACGAGGGCGAAGTCCCCGCCCGGGAAGTCGGCGGTGACGGTGGTGCCGAGCGGGCGCGAGTCGTCCGGGTTCCGGAACCACGTCGTTCCGGCGCCGCCGCAGTGTCCGGCGGTCAGGATGAAGACGTCACGCCCGTCGGTGACGTTGAAGCCCGCCGAGCACCGGCCGCCGTCGGTGAAGATGGGGGACGCCGCGCTCACCCGGGTGGTGAACCTGCCCTCCGTACGTTCCATCCGCACGACGTCCCCCATGCTCCCGGCCACCCCGGAGAGCCGCGACCAGTCGCCGGCGGAGACGGTGCTGTCGGCCCGGACGACGATCCGGTTGGAGGAGTAGTCCGTCACCCAGGCGGTACCCGGAACCCGGGGCTGCGCCGCGAGGGTCTCGGTCGCGGCGCGCAGGCGGTCCATGCTGTGGCGGACCATCTTCGGCGCCACACCCGCCCGCCTGGCCTCGGCCGCCGCCGCGGCGTCCGTCACCCCGACCACCGTCCGGCCGTCCGCGCCGGTCCAGCTGCCGGCGGTACGGGTGTCGCCCAGCCGGGTCACGATCTCCGCCGCCGCCCGTGTCGGATCACTTCCCGCCCGGAGAGTCCCGACCGTGCCCGTGCCCGCTTCCGACGGTTCGCCGGCCACCGCGTACGAGACCATCAGCGAACCGCAGACCAGCCCGCCTGCGGCGGCGAGCCGCATCACCCGCCTCACGCCCCGTCGTGCGTGCCTCATCCCGCTCCCTCGTCGTGCCGCCGCGCCGCTTCGACCACCTACGGCCCCGCCGACCGGGGCCCGACCGTCAGTACGTGCGGGAGGAGGCGCGTGTTCAGTCCGAGCCGCATCTTCCGTTCCCGGCAACGGAGTTCGCCGCGAATCGGGGCTCGTGGCTTGTGACTCGCGGCTCGCGACCCGGGCCGATGAGCTGTCGGCGGCGTGACGCACGTACTCAGCCCTGGGTCCGGGGACATGCGCGCGGATGAGTACGGGCGCTCAGGTCCGCCGCGGTGCCGTGGTCCGACGATGAGGGCCTGCACCCGCGACCGTCAGTCAGGAAGGCCCCGCATGCTCAGCCGCCTCGCCTCCGCAGTCGTCCCCCTCCTGGGACGGCTGGCCGTCACTGCCGACATCCCGCGGGTACCCGAGGGCGGCGCCGTGATCGTCGCCAACCACACCAGCCTCGCCGACCCGCTCGTGGTCCTCGCGGGCCTGCGCCGTATGGGCATCGAGCCCGTCGTGCTCTGCGCGGCCGGCCTCTGGCGCATTCCGCTCCTGGGCCGCGCCCTGACCCGCGAGGGATACGTGCCGGTGCGCCGTGGGACCGCGCGGGCCGCCGAGGCACTGGCCGGAGCGGAGGCCGCGCTGCGCGCCGGACGCCACGTCCTGGTCTACGGCGAGGGCTGCATCCCGGACCGCCCGGACTCGGCGGACGCGCCGCCGCAGGCCTTCCGCAGCGGCCCCGCCCGGCTGGCAGCGGCCGCCGGGGTACCGCTGGTCCCTCTCGGCCAGGCCGGTGCCCGCCGCATCACCTCGGGCGGCGCCACCAAGCAGCTGGCCGGACTGCTGACCGCGCCGCTGCGCCGGCCGCGCCTGCACGTCCACATCGGGACGCCACCGCGGCTGCCCGCCGACACGGCCGCCGCGACCCACACGGCCCGGCAGTCCGTGACGCACGCGTGGAGCACGGCCGCCCAGCGGTGCGCGGCCGGAGGCTCACGACGGTCCGGCCGAGGGCGGGCCGCCACGATCGGCGCGCGGGACAACTCGGCCGCGCACGGAGCTACTCGGCACAGTGCATGACCGGCCATACTCGGGGCGGCGGCGGGAGTGACGGCGGAGGGGCCACGGCATGGGCGGAGACGAAACGGGCCCGGTCCACGAGCTGTTCACCCTCGGCAGGCTGATCCTCGCCGAGCCGAAGCGGCCGGTCCTGCGCCGCTATCACGGTCCCAGGATGCACGTGGCGGCCGAGGACGGCACGGTCCTGGCGCACCTGCACGAGCACGGAACCCTCGCGTACGTCCTCCAGGACCTCGCAGGCCGGTCCGTGCTGGGCGTCGACCTCGTCTCCAAGGGGGTGATCGCCCGGCCGCGCTTCCGGCTGACCGACGGTGACGGCCTGCCCGTCGGTGAGGCCCGTGCACCGGGCCGGGTCAACCGCACGCGTCGGCTCGACGTACGGACCGGGAGCGGTGCCCTGCGACTCACCCGCACCGCGGTGATGGGCCGGACCTGGCTCGTCCAGGACCAGCTCGACCGCGCGGTGGGCCGGGTGACGGTCTCGACATGGCGCTCGATGGACGGTCTGCAGCGTTACGAGGTCGAACCGGACCCGCGGGCCGAGAGCGAGCAGCGGCGTCTCCTGGTGGCCGCGACCGTCTGTCTTCAGGTGATCCGGCGCTGGTCGTCCGCCCCTTACGGCACGGCGGCCTGACACACCCTCATCCGAGGCTCGGGGTGTGTCGGGGGCCCACGGAAACAATCCGATCCACGCGTCTATCGCGAGGGCGTCGATCACTGCTACAAGAGTGACGCTTCAACAACTCCTGCCCCCACACCATCCCATGGAGCTGTTTGTCATGTACGCATCCAAACTGAGATGGGTTCTGCCCGCATTCCTCGCCATGGCCGCCACCGCCCTCGGCCTCGCCCAGCCCGCCTCCGCCGCCACGGCGGCAGGGGAGCGCTACGTCGCCGTCGGCGACTCCTACTCCTCGGGAGTGGGCGCGGGCAGCTACCTGTCCGACAGCGGCAGCTGCCAGCGCAGCAGCAAGGCCTATCCGTCCCTGTGGGCGGCGGCCAACGCGCCGGCCTCGTTCTCCTTCACCGCCTGTTCGGGAGCGACCACCAGTACGGTCAAGAACAGCCAGCTGACCCCGCTCAACAGCTCCACCACGCTGGTCAGCGTCACCGCCGGCGGCAACGACGTCGGGTTCGCGAACATCATGCAGACCTGCGTCCTGCAGAGCGAGGCGACCTGCGTCAACGCGGTGAACTCCGCGATCTCGCAGATCGACAACACCCTGCCCGGCAGCCTCTCGTCCCTCTACGCGTCCATCCGCAGCAGGGCCCCGCAGGCTCACGTCGTTGTGCTCGGCTACCCGCGCTTCTACCAGCTCGGCGGCAGCTGCATCGCCGGGCTGAGCGAGACCGAGCGTGCGGCGATCAACCGGGGCGGTGACGCCCTCAACGGCATGCTCGCGAAGCAGGCCGCCAACGCGGGATTCACGTACTCCAGCGTCGTGGACGAGTTCACCGGCCACGAGATCTGCTCGGGCAACGCCTGGCTCCACAGCCTCACGGTGCCCGTCTCCAACAGCTACCACCCGACAGCCGCGGGCCAGTCCGGCGGCTACCTCCCGGCGTTCCGCTCGGCCGCCTGACCTTCCTGCCCCGGCGTTCCAGGGGCCGTGTTCCAGGGTCTCCCGCGCCCCGGAGTCGACGCGGGTAGACCCTCCGGTCCGCCAGCTCCACCAGCTCCACCAGCTCCACCAGCGCCACCAGCGCCACCAACTCGAAAGGCTCCACGCTTCCATCCGCCGCAATCCGCACCAGGAGGAAAGCTCATGAAGCATCCACAGGCCCCGAACACCCCTCGGGCCGCCGACACGGCCACGAGCCGGACGCCGGGAACCGCTCTTCGCGCGGTCCTCACCGCCCTCGCGCTCGTGCTCGGCGCGTTCCTCGCCCCCGGCGTGGGCGTCATCGGCGGTGCGACCGACGCGCACGCGGCGACCAAGATCAGCCACGCCACGGCCACCTCGATGTTCCGCAGTTCCGGGATCACCTGGTCCTCGTCCGGCGGCTGCTCCGACCGGAACAACCCCACCTGCACCTCCTTCGAGCAGCTCAACCTCGCCACCGCCCAGGGCGCCCAGACCCTCAGGAGCGCGAGCGGCTGCGCCCTGAACATCACGGGCGGCACGGAGACCGGCCACGCCTCCGGCACGTACTCGCACTGGAACGGCTACAAGCTCGACTTCTCCAAGGCCACCTGCGTCACGAACTACGTGAAGAACACGTTCACCTACATCGGTGTGCGCGGGGACGGCGCTCCGCAGTGGAGGTCCGGTGCCGGCAACGTCTACGCCGACGAGGGCAACCACTGGGACGTGACCTTCTACAACTGCGGCGGCTGCTGACCCGGCGACCACTGTGTGACGGAGCGTCCGGGCGGCCCGCCCGGACGCTCCGGCGGGCGTCCGACGCGGGCGGGCGGCCGGGTCCACCGGCGCGCCCCGTCGGGCGGGTCCCGCGACGACGGGCTCCGAGCGGCGACGATGGCGGGCATGACCACTCAGCATCCCGCGCAGCGGAGCGGTGACGGGCATGACTGGTTCGCCGCCTACGCCGAGCGGGCGTCGAACGTCACCAGCTCGCCGCTGTTCTACGTCCTGTGCGTGCTCCTGGTCCTCGGCATGATCGCCGTGCACTTCGCGCACCTGCCCGTGCCGTGGCTGATCTTCGCGGGGCATCTCATGACGGCCGTCAACCTCCTCCTGCTCACTCTGCTGAAGAACACCGAACGCCGTGACACACACGCCATCCAGGCCAAGCTGGACGCCATCGCGGCGGCGCTGCTGGAGCAGCGTGAGGGGGACAGCAGGGAGGCGGCGGACGAGCTCCGGCAGGCCATCCGCATGGAGAAGGACCAGTGACGGGACCGCCGCCCGGACGTTCGCGGGAGTGGGACAAACCCTGCCCAGGCCGGACCGCGACGTGAAGGACCTGTGAACGCAAGCGAGTTGTCGCGTGTGCGTCTGCAATGGGCTCTTGTGTGCGACTGTGACGCGTCGGAATAGTGCGGCGGGTCATCCTCCGTACCCGGACACCCCTCATCGTCCGGGCACGGCCCCCACAGGAGGTCAATTTTGAAGCACCGTCGCATAGCCAGGCGAAAGACCGTCGTGGCGGGTGGCGCGGTCGCCGCCCTCGTCGTCGCCGGTATCACGTTCCAGAGTGCGAACGCCAGCGACAGCACCGAGCAACTCTCCGTCAAGACGCTGACCGCGCCCGCCGCCGGAACGCTCGCCCTCTCCCTCAAAGTGGACCTCGGTACGGCCGAGGCCGGCACCTACTACGACGCCGCCACCAAGGCGCTCGTCGTCAACGTGGTGTCCGAGGACGCCGCCCGGACCGTTCGCGAGGCAGGCGCCAAGCCCCGCATCGTCGAGAACACCCTGGCCGAACTGACCGACGCGCGGCAGACCCTGACCGACAAGGCGACCATCCCCGGCACCTCCTGGGCCACGGACCCGGTCACCAACAAGGTGGTCGTCACGGCCGACCGCACCGTCACGGGCGCCGAGCTCACCACCCTGCGGCAGGTCGTCAAGGGCCTCGGTGGCAAGGCCGAACTCAAGCGCACCGCCGGTGAGTTCAAGCCCTTCATCTCCGGCGGCGACGCCATCCACTCCGGCGGGGGCCGCTGCTCCCTCGGCTTCAACGTGGTGAAGGACGGCGAGCCCCACTTCATCACCGCCGGACACTGCGGCGAGACCGGCAGCGAATGGTCCGACTCGGCCGGTGGCGCCGCGATCGGCGCGATGGTCGACTCCCAGTTCCCCGGCAACGACTTCGCGCTGGTGAAGTACAGCGGCGACACCCCGCACCCCAGCGAGGTGGACCTCTACAACGGCAGCGCCCAGCCCATCACCAAGGCGGGCGACGCCACGGTCGGCATGCAGGTGCAGCGCAGCGGCTCGACCACCCAGGTCCACGACGGTCAGGTCACCGGCCTCGACGCGACCGTGAACTACGGCAACGGCGACATCGTCGAGGGCCTCATCCAGACGTCGGTCTGCGCCGAGCCCGGCGACAGCGGCGGCTCGCTCTTCGCCGGCGACACGGCGATCGGCCTCACCTCGGGCGGCAGTGGCGACTGCTCCTCGGGCGGGGAGACGTTCTTCCAGCCCGTGACCGAGGCGCTGTCGACCTTCGGCGCCGAGATCGGCTGACCCGCGGGATCGACAGCGCGGCGGGCCCGCCTCCATCGGGAGGCGGGCCCGCCGTCGTGGTCGCGGGTGCCCAGAGGCGTCAGTAGGCGTGTCCCACATGGGCGAGGGCCTGCTTCAACAGCACCCCGTGGCCGCCCGGCATCTCACCCTGCACAGCAGGGGAGGCCGCCTCCTGCGGGCTGAACCACACCAGATCCAGCGCGTCCTGGCGCGGGCGGCAGTCACCCGCCACCGGCACGATGTACGCGAGGGACACGGCGTGCTGACGCGGATCGTGGAACGGGGTGATGCCCGCCGTGGGGAAGTACTCGGCGACCGTGAAGGGTTGGAGCGAGGCAGGAACGCGGGGCAGGGCCACCGGGCCGAGGTCCTTCTCCAGATGGCGCAGCAGCGCGTCACGGACCCGCTCGTGGTGCATGACACGCCCGGAGACCAGCGTACGGCTGATCGTCCCCTCCGCACCCATCCGCAGAAGCACTCCGATGCTGGTCACTTCGCCGCTGTCGTCCACCCGCACGGGCACGGCCTCGACGTACAGGATGGGCATCCGGGCCCTGGCGACATCAAGCTCGTCCGTCGTCAGCCAGCCGGGCGTGGTCTCGGTCATGTCAGACATCGCTTGATCATACTTTCCAGGCCGGCTTTCGGCCCAGATCGCGTGTCTGCCAGGCGGGTGGGAATGCGGGCGGACGACGGCATGCCGGGCGAGGCGGACCCCCGGGGGAGCGCCCCGCCCGGCGAGAGGCGTCAGGGCACCAGGTACGGCGCCCCGACGATCCAACCGCCGCGCACCGGCTCCGGCCACTCCTCGTCGGTCAGCCGGACCTCGTCGCCCTCGGTCACGGTGCCGGGGGAGGCCACCCAGCAGTCCAGCGCGAACGTCCCGTCGTACAACCGGTGGATGTCGCGCAGCACGTCGTGGTTCCGCTCGCCCGTGTCGGGGTCGACCGTCGTCATGACACAGCGGGACCGCAGCTTGAGGACGCCGATGACCGCACCCCCGATGCGCAGCGTACGGCCCGGCCAGTCGCGTTCGGCGAGTCCGGGTACGCCGCCGATCACCAGGTTGGAACGGAGCCGCCGCGGGTCGTGGCCGAGGGCCTGCGCCGCGCCGTCGGTGATGACGGTCAGGTTGAGGACGTCGAACCTCTCCCGGCCGGTGTAGCGCACCGCCTCCGCGTCGGGGCCGGCCGCGCCCCGGATCAGCGCCGCCGCCTCCGGGCCGTCCCACGGATGCCCGTCGACGAGCACGCCGCCGTCGTCCGACGTCGTCGCCGACAGGCCGAGCAGCCGCGAGCGCACCCGGGCGGTCAGCAGACCGCGGGAGTCGCGCACGTGGATGTGCCGGTCACCGGTCAGACCGTTGTCGGTGAGCTCGACGCTCTTCAGCCGCTCCCCGCGCATGGACTTGACGGGGAATCGCCAGACTTCTCGAAGGTGCACGTGAATCTCTCTCGGGTCCCGGACCGGCGCTGTCAGACGGCATTCTCGTGCCGCCGGCCCCGGGGCTCCAGTACCTCCCGGGACACCTGTGGCCGACTTCCCGCCATGCGTACCCGGCCCGGCGCCGGGCCGCGGTGAGACAGGCCCGGCGTTCGCGCCGTATATGCATGGGGAGCCGCGCTGTTGCCCGCGGGCGCGGACGAACGTCGTCCAGGTCGAGTGACCTACATCACGTCAAGGGGGCGTCGTTTCCCGTTATCCGCAGGCCGCGCCGGCATCTCCCGTGTGCCGACATCTTCAACAGGCAGGACAGACAGCGTGAATCAGGGCATAGGTACGGAGCAGGGGCACCATACGGAGCTGGTCAGGGCGGCACAGTACGGCGACGCCTGGGCACGGGACCACTTGGTCGCCACTCATCTGCCCCTGGTCTACAACATCGTCGGGCGCGCCCTGAACGGACAGCAGGACGTCGACGCCCTCGCACACGAGACGATGCTGCGGGCCCTCGACGGCCTGGCCGGCCTTCGGGACCTGGACGCCTTCCGTCCCTGGCTGGTGGCCATCGCCGTGGACGGCGTCCGCAGGCACATGCAGCACAGCCGGCTCCTCGGCGACGCGGCCGCACTCCCCGCCCCCGGCACGGACTTCGCGGACGCGACCGTGGGACACCTCTACCTGACCGGTCAGCAGCGCGAGGCCGCGGAGGCGGCCCGCTGGATCGAGCCCGAGGACGCCGACCTGCTGGCGCTGTGGTGGCTGGAGTGCGCCGGAGAGCTGAGCCGGTACGAGGTCGCCGCGGCCCTCCAGTGGTCCGTCGAGAACACGGCCGTACGGGTGGAGGGCATGCGGGCCCGGCTCGACGCGGCACGGGTCGTCGTCGGCGCGCTCGCGACGAACCCGCTCTGCCCCGCCCTCGGTTACGAGGCGGGAACCTGGGACGGCCGCCCCTCCGCCCCCTGGCGCGAGCACCTGGCCCGGCACGCCGGCGGCTGCGTCCAGTGCGCCGCCCGCTGGCGCGGCCTCGTGCCGACGGAGACGCTGCTGGCCGGACTGCCCCTGGTCCCCCCGCCGACGCGGCTGCTCATGGGGCTGACGGCCGCCGAGAACCCGAAGACGACCTCGTACGCGCGGACGGCGTACGCCTCCCCGGCGCCGCACCCGTTCGCGGACGGCGTGGGCAGCCACGATCCGGCCGCCGACCTGGACGAGGCCGACCAGACCCAGCTCATCGGTCACGTCGACCTCACCCCGCCGTACGCACCGGGAGTGCCGCAGGATGCGCACGCGGCGTGGACCGGCGGGCCCGGCCCGCGGGCGGCCCGGAACGCGCGCCGCCGCCGCCGTCAGGAGCGCGAACGCAGCCGCCGCAAGGTCGCCGTCACCGCGGGGATGGCCGTCGTGGCCCTCACCGGCGGATCCTTCTACCTGAGCGCAGGACGCGGGGGAGAGGGCGAACTCCTCGAAGCGAACCGCGCGGCGGCCCCGGCCCCGGACCTGCCGCTCGCGCAGGAGCCCAACGGCCTCTCCGCGACCCCCTCGACGGCCTCGGCTTCCGCCTCGGCCTCCGCCTCGACGTCGGCATCGCCCAGCGCCAAGGCCACCACCGCATCGCCCCGCCCCAAGAGCACCGCCACGTCCGAACCGACCAGGACGGCCGCCCCCCGCACCTCGTCGCCCAAGCCCAAGACCACGCGGCCCGGAAGCGGCTCCGGCAATGGCTCGGACACCGGGACAGGCGCGGGCAAGCAGGGCGGCTCCGGTTCGGACTCGGTCGCCGACCAGGTGATCAGCCTCGTCAACGCCGAGCGTGCGAAGGCGGGATGCGGCCCGCTCTCGGCGAACGCGACCCTGACCAGGGCGGCCCAGGGCCACTCCGACGACATGGCGGCGCGCGACTACTTCGACCACACCAACCCCGACGGCGACGGACCCGGCGAACGCGTCACGGCCGCCGGGTACCCCTGGTCGACCTACGGCGAGAACATCGCCATGGGCCAGAGCACCCCGGAGCAGGTCATGAACTCCTGGATGAACAGCCCCGGACACCGCGCGAACATCCTCAACTGCGACTTCAAGGAGATCGGCATCGGCGTCCACGACGAAGGCGGTCCCTACTGGACCCAGGTCTTCGGCGCCCGCCGAGGCTGACGCCCGCGAGGCAGGGCCGGCCACCCCGGGTGGTCGGCCGCCCTCCTCCCTTTCGCCATACCAGGTGTCAGAGACCGGTGCGAGGATGGCCGGGCTCCCCGGGAGACGCCCCGGGCGAGGACTGGCAGAGTTCGAGCGGTCGGAGGCGGCATGGCCAAGGAATTCCAAGTGACGTACGACTGCGGCGATCCAGGTGCGCTGGCAGCGTTCTGGGCCGAGGCGCTGGGGTACCGCCTCGCACCGCCGCCCGAGGGCTTCCCCGACTGGACGGCCGCCCTGTCGGCGTGGGGCGTACCGCCCGAGAAGCACAACGACCGGTCGGCCATCACCGATCCGGACGGCCGGGGGCCGAGGGTGTTCTTCCAGAAGGTCCCCGAGGGCAAGACGGCGAAGAACCGCGTCCACCTGGACGTGCGTGCCGCGCCCGGCCAGACCGGGGACGAGCGGATGGCCACCCTGGAGGAGGAGGCCGCCAGGCTGGAGGCGCTGGGAGCCAAGCGGCAGTACCGGCTCGATCCCGACGGCATCGACGAGGGGATCATCGTGATGGAGGATCCGGAGGGGAACGAGTTCTGCCTCGACTGAGGCAGGGCCCGCCGTGCGCCGCCAACTGCGCTCGGCGCACGGCCTCTTCGATGTGACGTCGTGTCCGTCGGCCGCCCCCGCGCGCTGGGCCGGAGATGCCTGCCCGTACGACTCGAACGGACCTACGGGCAGGCGGCTTCGGCGCCGACCAGGCCTGACCTCCGCCCTGGCCGGATCAGGGCGCCCGCTCTCTGCCGGGCGTCGAGCCGAGCGCCGATCCGCCAGGCCCGCCCGAGGACGCCAGGCGTGCGCGGGCCCCTCCGCGCGTCGGCGAGCCGCACCCGAGACGTCTCCCCGCGGCGCGTCACACCCCTGCCTCGCACGTGTCCGGATGTCGTCCATTCCCGGGGTAAACACGGCGCCGAGCAAGATCACTGCATCTGGGTAACCATGCCCTCTGCCGGGGCGAGCCGGGCTTACCGGACGTTATTGTTCCACGGGATCTGGAGGAATTCCCGGTACGCCCCTCTTCCTCCGCTTCTCTCCCTGATTCCTCTCCGTCGTCCTTCTTTTCACCGGTTGGCGCGTGTGGACGCCGATCATCGCCTCGCGAAGGAGCGCTCGCCCGATGACTGTCGAGACCAGCCCGGAAGCGCAAGTAGAGCCGCCCCGGCCCTCCAGTCTGAGTACTGCGGCTGCCCGTAACCTCGCCACAACGACCAAGTCCGCCCCGCAGATGCAGGAGATCTCCTCTCGCTGGCTGCTGCGGATGCTCCCCTGGGTGGAGACCAAGGGCGGCGCCTACCGAGTCAACCGCCGGCTCAGCTACACCGTCGGTGACGGACGCATCGAGTTCGTCCAGGACGGTGCCGACGTCCGCGTGATCCCCCGCGAGCTCGGCGAACTCGCCCTGCTGCGCGGCTTCGACGACGTGGAGGTGCTGACCGCGATCGCCGGCCGGTGCGTCCAACGCGACTTCCGCGAGGGTGAGGTGCTCGTCGAGCGCGGAACCCCCGCCGAGCACATCCACCTGATCGCCCGCGGTCGCGTGACCCAGAGCGCCCTCGGCAAGTACGGCGACGAGGTCGCCGTGGCCGTCCTCGCCG
This sequence comes from Streptomyces sp. NPDC013317, assembly GCF_055563155.1. Taxonomy (NCBI): domain Bacteria; kingdom Bacillati; phylum Actinomycetota; class Actinomycetes; order Kitasatosporales; family Streptomycetaceae; genus Streptomyces; species Streptomyces sp. NPDC013317. The sequence continues at coordinate 440,763 of NZ_JBVHDX010000003.1, read as the reverse complement.
ACGGCGACCGGTTCGGGGACCACGCCCTCCTCGACGGCGGCGGTACCTGGGACAGCACCGCCGTCGCCGCCACCGCCGGCACGCTGCTCAGCCTGTCCCGGCGCGACTTCGACGCCGTGGTGGCCGCGGCGCCGCATCTCCACGCCCACATCCAGCAGTTCAGCTCGCTTCCCCGGCAGCGGCAGAACAAGCACGGCGAGGCCGAGATCGCGATGTCCGCCGGTCACGTGGGCGAAGCCCGGCTCCCCGGCGCCTTCGTGGACTACGAGCTCAAGCCCCGCGAGTACGAACTCTCCGTCGCCCAGACCGTCCTACGGGTGCACACCAGGGTCTCCGACCTGTTCAACGGGCCGATGAACCAGGCCAAGGAACAGCTCCGGCTCACCATCGAGGCGCTGCGCGAGCGCCAGGAGCACGAGCTGATCAACAACCGCGAGTTCGGCCTGCTCGCCAACGCCGACTTCAAGCAGCGCATCCAGACGCACTCGGGACCACCCACCCCGGACGACCTCGACGAGCTGCTCTGCCGCCGCCGCAGCACCAAGCTCTTCCTCGCCCACCCCAGGACGATCGCGGCCATCGGGCGTGAGCTCAACGCCTGCGGGGTCTACCCGGACACCGTCGAGCTCCACGGGGAGCGCGTCCTCGCCTGGCGTGGGGTCCCGATCCTGCCCTGCAACAAGATCCCCATCAACGAGGACAACACCAGCTCGATCCTCGCCATGCGGACCGGAGAGGACAACCAGGGCGTCATCGGCCTCCACCAGACCGGGCTGCCCGAGGAGTTCGAGCCCGGCCTCTCGGTCCGTTTCATGGGTATCAGCGAGCAGGCCATCACCTCGTACCTGGTCACCACGTACTACTCCGCCGCCATCCTGGTGCCCAACGCGCTCGGCGTGCTGGAGAACGTTCAGATCGCGCGCAGGCGCGACTAGGACGTGATCCACGGCCGGGGCCGAGGACGGCGCCGGGGTCGGCGCCAGGCCCACGCCACCCGGCGCGCGGCACCTCGCCGCGCCGCCGGGGCGCCCGAACAGCGTCGGCCCCGGAGCGCACCGGTGCGGGCGCCGCTCACCGACCGGCCCGGGTGTGGCACTCCGCCCCCGGCCGGAACCCCCTGAGCACGAGTCGGGCCGAGCCTGAAGGCAGAGTCCGAGCCTGAAGGCAGAGCCAGAGTCCGAGCCTCGCGCCCGTTCCCGATCCCGACCCACAAGACACCCCTGGACGATCGTCCGGCGGCCGCGACGGCCCCGACGCACCCGGTCCGGGCGTGCGCGTCCGGAACCAGGGACTGCCCACCCACCTCACCAAGGAGCCACGGATGCCCGATCCCGGGCTTTCCCCGCTGCAGTCGAGCCTGCCCACCGCCGCGGCCCACTTCGGGGCCCACCTCCTCGCCACCACCCTCGCCACCGCTCCTGCCACCGACACGCCTCCCACCGCGGCGGACACCCCACCCCTGCCCGACACCGCGTCGGCCCCCGCTCTCCCCGGGCCGCCCGCCCCGCTCACCCTGCCGCTCCCCGCAGCGGCAGCGGCACCAGTCGCCGGGCCCACCACCGACGCCCCGACCGCCGCCGTGGCCGAAGCCGCGCCCCACGCCGTCGCCGATCAGGCCGAGGCCGCCCTGGAGCGGGTCCTCCGCGGACCGAGCGGCCTGGGCACGGCAGGCCTGCACCTGACCCTGAGCGAGGAGGCCGTCCCGGCGGCGCCCGGCGCCCCGGCGGAGGGCACCCCCATCCCCGGCCTCTACTTCCACCCGGTGGCCGAGCCCGACCCCGTACGGGTCGAGGAGATCAGCCGCAGGATCAAGTCCTGGGCGGTGGACGAGGTACAGGCGGTTCCCGAGGAGTGGGAGGACCAGTTCGACGGCTTCTCCGTCGGCCGCTACATGGTCGCCTGCCACCCGGACGCGCCCACCATCGACCATCTGATGCTCGCCACCCGGTTGATGGTCGCGGAGAACGCCGTCGACGACTGCTACTGCGAGGACCACGGCGGCTCACCCATCGGCCTGGGCGGCCGGCTGCTGCTCGCGCACACCGCCCTCGACCCGGTGCACACCACGAAGGAGTACGAGGGGGCCTGGGCCGACTCGCTCCACGCGGACGCCCCCCGGCGCGCGTACCGCTCCGCCATGGAGTACTTCCTTCAGCAGGCCACACCCTCCCAGGCGGACCGGTTCCGGCACGACATGGCCCGCCTTCACATGGGGTACCTCGCCGAGGCCGCGTGGTCCGAGACCGACCACGTCCCCGAGGTGTGGGAGTACCTGGCGATGCGCCAGTTCAACAACTTCCGCCCCTGCCCCACCATCACCGACACCGTCGGCGGTTACGAGCTCCCCGCGGACCTGCACGCCCAGCCCGCCATGCAGCGGGTCATCGCGCTCGCCGGGAACGCGACCACGATCGTCAACGACCTCTACTCCTACACCAAGGAACTCGCCAGCCCAGGCCGGCACCTGAACCTGCCCGTGGTGATCGCCGAACGCGAGAACCTCTCCGAACGGGACGCCTACCTCAAGGCCGTCGAGGTCCACAACGACCTCATGCACGCCTTCGAGGCGGAGGCCGCCGCCCTGGCGGCCGCCTGCCCCGCCCCGAACGTCCTGCGCTTCCTGCGCGGCGTCGCCGTGTGGGTCGACGGCAACCACTACTGGCACCAGACCAACACCTACCGCTACAGCCTGCCCGATTTCTGGTAAATACGAAGGAACCATCCATGACCACTGAGCTCACCACCACCTCCGTCTCCACCTCCGCCGGCTCTCCCTTCGTCCCCTCCCCGGCCTCCCCCTACCAGGGCGACATCGCCCGGTACTGGGACCACGAGGCCCGACCCGTGAACCTCCGCCTCGGCGACGTCGACGGGCTCTACCACCACCACTACGGCATCGGTGACATCGACCACGCAGCCCTCGGTGACCCGGCCGACAGCGAGTACGAGAAGAAGCTGATCGCCGAACTCCACCGCCTGGAGTCGGCGCAGACCGACATCCTTCTGGACCACCTCGGTGCCATCGGGGGTGACGACACCCTCGTGGACGCCGGCTGCGGACGCGGCGGCTCCCTTGTCATGGCCCACCAGCGGTTCGGATGCAAGGTCGAAGGCGTGACCCTCTCCGCCAAGCAGGCCGATTTCGCCAACAACCGCGCTCAGGAGCTCGGTATCGGCGACCACGTCCGCGCCCGGGTCTGCAACATGCTCGACATGCCCTTCGAGACCGGGCAGGCCGCGGCCTCCTGGAACAACGAGTCGAGCATGTACGTCGACCTGCACGACCTGTTCGCCGAGCACTCCCGCATCCTCGAGGTCGGTGGCCGCTACGTCACCATCACCGGCTGCTGGAACCCGCGGTACGGCCAGCCCTCGAAGTGGGTCTCCCAGATCAACGCCCACTTCGAGTGCAACATCCACTCGCGCCGCGAGTACCTGCGCGCCATGGCCGACAACCGCCTCGTCCCGCAGGCCGTCATCGACCTGACGCCGGAGACCCTGCCCTACTGGGAGCTGCGGGCCACGTCGTCGCTGGTCACCGGCATCGAGGAGGCGTTCATCAACTCGTACAAGGACGGCTCCTTCCAGTACGTCCTCATCGCCGCCGACCGCGTCTGATCCCACCGCCCCGAGGGGCCGGGCCCGCCGCCGACGCGGACCCGGCCCCTTCGGCGCGCGGCGGACCGGCCCCGGCGGTCAGCTCCGCGGCGCGGACTCCCCGACCGGGACATCCTTGCTCCGATCCGCCGTGACCTGGGTTCCCGGGTGGGCGAGCGCGCACACGAAGGCGACGGCCAGCGCGATCGCCATGCCGTAGAAGACCCACTGGTTCGCCTCGGCGAAGTCCAGCCGGATCGCGTCGCCGGCCCCCTTGAGCGCCTGGGCGACCGGCCCGTCCCCGGACGGGCCTTTCCCGTCCGGGTGCCCGGTGACCGCCTCCGCGACATGACGGGCCGTCGATCCGGCCTCGGCCGGCGGCAGACCGCGCTGCTGCAGCGTCGCGGTGACCCGGTCCGTCGTGACGTGGGTCAGGACCGTGCCGAACACGGCCATGCCGATCGCGGCCGCGTAGTTGCGGATCGTCTGGGTGATCCCGGTGACCTCGCCGTACGAGGCGTCGATGGAGCGGTTGACGGCGTCCGTGGAGGCGGGGGCGAGGAGGAAGCCGATGCCGGCGCCGGCCATGGCGGCGTACGGCCACTGGTCGTGCATCGACAGGTCGGTGAGCTCCTCCGCCCAGAGGTAGAAGCCCACCGCGCCGAGCGCACAGCCGATCTTCATCGCGGGCCTGGCGCCGCGCTTGTCCAGGATCTTGCCGCCCCACTGCGACGCGATGCCGAAGCCGATGAAGAAGTACAGCAGGAACAGCGCGGCCTGGTTCGGCGAGGCGCTCAGCGACACCTGCGCGTACACGGAGGCGAAGAAGAACACCGGCACGAAGGCGAGCATGGCGAAGAACAGCACGAGGCTGTCGACGGTGAAGGCCCGGTCCCGGAAGACGTCGAAATCGATCAGCGGGTGGCTGACCCGCCGCTCGTAGCCGTAGAAGACCGCCAGGATCGCCAGGCCGCCGACGATGCAGGCCCAGGTCGCCACGCTGCTCCAGCCCCAGGCGGCGGCCTGCTGAAAGCCCAGCACGCTCAGGCCCATACCGGCCGCCACCAGTACGGCACCGACGACGTCGAGCCGTTCGGCCCGGCGCTTCTCCGGGATCCGGGCCAGCACGGCGAGGACGATCGCCACGACGGCGACGGGCACGTTCACCCAGAAGATCGCCCGCCAGGTCCACTGGGTCAGCCAGCCGCCCAGAAGGGGCCCGACCGCTGTCAGGGCCCCCGACAGACCGAAGAAGAGAGCCAGGGCCCGCCCGCGCCGGTCGACGGGGAAGACGGCGATGACGACGGCCAGCGCCGCCGGGAACATCAGCGCCGCGCCCAGGCCCTGGGTGGCCCGGAAGAGGATGAGCCAGGCCTGCGCGAAGCCGCCGGAGGGGACGCAGCCGCACAGCACCGAGGAGACGACGAAGACGACCGTGCCGATCAGCATGATCCGGCGGTGTCCGAAGAGATCGGAGAGCCGTCCGCCGAGCGCGAAGAACGCGGCGAGGGAGAGCAGATAGGCGTTGACCACCCATTGCATGCCTGAGGCCGAGAGGCCGAGCTGGTCGGTGATGGTCGGCGCCGCGATCGACACGATGGTCTGATCGATGAACGTCATGGACACCGCGAACAGCATCGCCGTGAGGGCGAGTGTCTGGCGGGGCGCCCCCGCGCTGCTGTCGCGGGCCGTCTCGGGGGGTGGGGGAGTACCTGCCATGTTCGGATGATCACCCCGGACCCGCCCCGACGCATCCGGGCCCGAGCCCCCGACGCCGCTGTCCAGGGCGATCAGGGCGGTCTCGGGCCCCGCGCACGGCCGGGGGAGAGTCGCCCCCGTTCGGCCGTGCGGGTGTACGGCTCCGCCCGGGTCAGAGGCCGAACTCCTCCGGGGACGCGGCCAGCTCACGGAAGTACGCGCGCGGATCGGCGACCAGCTTGCGCGCCTGCAGATCCAGCAGACCGCCCACGCCGGTCACCTCGGCGGCCACGGTGCCGTCCGCCTTGCGGATCGTCTGCTCGATGTGGAAGGCCTTGCCCTCGCCCCAGACGAAGGTGCAGGTGACCTCCACCTCGTCGCCGGCACGCAGCTCCCTCAGGTACCGCACCGTCACCTCCAGGGCCACCGGCCCCACACCCTTCTCCAGCAGGTCCTTCTGCCGGATGCCTGCCGTCTGCAGCAGGGACCAGCGGGCGTGTTCCGCGTACTGGAGGTAGACGGCCTGGTTCAGATGGCCCTGGGTGTCGGTCTCGTACCCGCGTACGACGACGGGTACGTAAAACGGATCTGCCACGGTGTGCCTCTCGGTGGGGTCGGGTTTCAGAGGATGTGGATGCGCTCGAGCGCACCCTCGGTGTCACGGATCATCAGGTCGTGGCCCTTGGCGCGCTCGCTTTCGACGAAGCCCAGGAGGAGGATCGCCCGGTTGATGACGTCCGCCTTGCTGACCCCGCCGGCCGCGGCGAGTTCCGCCACGGCCGTCACGGCGGGCGGGCAGAGCGTCACGGAGAGCCGTTCGCTGTCGGGATGGGAGGGGAGCTGGTTCACGGTCATGATGCCTTCCGGTTCGGATGCCGAGCCACGCACCACGATGATACGGATCTGGTGCGGAAATGCATCAGAATTACACCGCGCTCGCACCGCGCGGCCGCTGGAGAACGCCCCGCCCCGGAGGCGTGGCCGCTGCGGCTTCGTACGGAATTCGCCATCGAGGCAGCACGGCACACCATGAACGGGTCCGAGAGGGGGAAGAATCGGCCGTATGACACAGCGGGTTCAGGGCGTGGTCGTCCTCGGCAGGAACGAGCCGGTGCGGGTGGAGACGGTGCTGGTGCCGGATCCGGGGCCGGGTGAGGCAGTGGTCAAGGTGCAGGCCTGCGGGGTCTGTCACACGGATCTGCACTACAAACAGGGAGGCATCAACGACGACTTCCCGTTCCTTCTCGGCCATGAGGCCGCCGGGGTCGTCGAGTCGGTCGGCGAGGGCGTCACCGACGTCGCGCCCGGCGACTTCGTCGTCCTGAACTGGCGTGCGGTGTGCGGACGTTGCCGCGCCTGCCTGCGGGGACGCCCCTGGTACTGCTTCGACACCCACAACGCGCGGCAGAAGATGACGCTGGCCGACGGCACGGAACTCAGCCCCGCACTGGGGATCGGTGCGTTCGCGGAGAAGACCCTGGTCGCCGCCGGACAGTGCACCAAGGTCGACCCCGCCGTGTCGCCGGCCGTGGCGGGGCTCCTCGGCTGCGGCGTGATGGCGGGCATCGGCGCCGCGATGAACACCGGCGACGTCGGCCGCGGGGACACCGTCGCCGTCATCGGCTGCGGGGGCGTCGGGGACGCGGCGATCGTCGGAGCACGGCTGGCGGGCGCGGCCCGGATCATCGCCGTCGACATCGACGACCGCAAGCTCGAGACGGCGAGGACGATGGGCGCCACCCACACCGTCAACTCCCGTCTCTCCGATCCGGTCGCGTCGATCCGCGAGCTGACCGGCGGCTTCGGCGCGGACGTCGTCATCGAGGCGGTCGGCCGGCCCGAGACCTACGAGCAGGCCTTCTACGCCCGCGACCTCGCGGGGACCGTCGTCCTCGTCGGCGTCCCCACCCCGGACATGAAGCTCGAACTGCCCCTGCTCGACGTCTTCGGCCGCGGCGGCGCCCTGAAGTCGTCCTGGTACGGCGACTGCCTGCCCTCGCGCGACTTCCCGATGCTGATCGACCTCCATCAGCAGGGCCGTATCGACCTCGGGGCCTTCGTCACGGAGACGATCGGGCTCGACGACGTCGAGAAGGCCTTCGCCCGTATGCACGAGGGCGACGTGCTGCGCTCGGTGGTGATCCTGTGAGCGGTGGAGGCCTCGCCGCTCCTCCCGCCACGTGAGAAGGCCTCCCCGGAGCGAGACGCCACGGGGAGGCCTTCGGGTGAGCGTGCGCTACGGACGTACCGTCAGTTCGCGTTCACCAGGTCGTGCGCCGGAACCGTCACCGTCCGCTTGCCCGGCTTTCCGCCGAGCACGACCTTCCGCAGGGCGCTGTTGTTGGCGGTGCTGGTCTCCTTCAGCCGGTTCTCCGGGTTGGCCAGCACCTGGATGTAGTACGTGCCGTTGGGCAGGTCGGTGATGTCGAACGACTGGCCCGGCAGGTCCTGCGTGTAGGTGTCACCGGAGCCGACGTCCAGGACCTCGCGGACGGAGATCGAGTTCTCCTGGCCGCAGGCGGTGGACAGATCGGTGTTGTACGGGTGCCAGTTGGCGTTCTTCACCGTGTAGTCGACCGCGTCGGTGTTGGCCAGACAGAAGGCCTCCTTGCCGCTGCGCACGGTCTCCTTCTTGTCCGCCTTCAGCAGCCGGTAGCTGGCGAAGTCGGTGAAGTGCCAGTGCACGTGACCCGGCCGGGGGTCCCATTCCATGGTGCCGGTCGGGGTGTACCCGACCTGCTTGCCCTTGGCGTCGTAGAAGTACTGGTAGGCGTCCATCTTGGCCTTGCCGGGCGAGCGGAAGCCGTCCACCACGAGCTGCGCCGGGCCCGCGTTCCAGACGTTGGCGCTGAAGGCCAGGTAGTCCTTGCCGGGGACGTCCTCGTAGCCGTCACTGATGGTGATGCCGTAGGCCGGCAGCGACCGCAGGTCGGGCTTGGGGACGTCGGGGACGGAGGCCTTGCCGGTGGGCCGCTTGGACAGCGGTCCCAGGGCGGGTGCCTTGCGCGAACCGTCCGTCTGGCCCCCGGTGTCGCCGACCTCCGTCGCACGCGCCGACATCTGCTGCTTCTTCAGCGCCCACGGCAGGGCGGGCGGGGCGGCCTTGAGCGGGCCGTGACCCACGTTGTACGAAGGACCCGCGCCGCTCGTCAGGGCCGCGCCGGCCTGGGCGGGCGTCGGCGCGTGCCCCGGACCGTGGCCGGCGTGCGCGCCGCCTGCCGCCGTCGCCTGGTGACCGGAGCCGTGGCCGGCGTGCCCACCCGGGCTCGCGGTACGAGCCGCGACACCCCGGCCGTCCTCGTAGCTGCGCTCCTGCACGGTCACCTTCACCGTGGCGGGCTTGTTCGCGATGCCGAACAGATCACGGTACTTCTTGGCGACCGAGACCTTGGCGGTGTACGTGCCGGCCGGCAGCTTGACCGGCTGCGTGTAGGAGCCCGCGTAGGTGTTCGCGGCCCAGCCCTTCTCCACGCCCCAGACGGAACCGAGGGTGAAGGGATTGGTCGGGCAGCTCTCCGGATACTTCGAGGTGGCGGGCGCGTCGGGCCGCACGCGGCCACTGGCGTTGTTCGGGCAGAAGCTCTCGGTACGGCTGAGCACCTGCTTGCCCGCCTTGTCCGTGACGGTGATCTCCGCGAAGCCCGGCAGCCCGGAGAAGTCCTTCACGGTGCCGTTCGGCAGTGCCTTGGCCTTGGCCTTGCCGCCCTCGAACACGGTCTGGGTGATGGTCACCGGGTCCTTGTAGGACTTCCGGGTCACCTTCAGCTCCAGCGGCGACCCCTCCGCCGTGAGGTAGGTGCCGAGATCCAGGTAGACGCCCGGCTCCTCCTTCCAGGAGGTGAGCGTGATCGAGTTGCTCGCCGCGATGAGGCTCAGTCGGGGCCCCGCGGCGGCGTTCGCCGACTTCGACGTGGTGGCCACGAATCCGGCGGTCACGGCCATGACAGCGATGGCCGTGGTGCCCGCGAGCAGCGGACGCCGCAGTCGGGTGGTACGCGTTCTGGTCATCGTTCCCTCGTCTTCCGGGTGCTGTGAGAAGGAAGCGGGCAGCGGCCGTTCACGGCTTCGACAGAGGACGTCCGCCTCCTTGCGCGGTGAGAGGAGAGGGCCGGGCGCCCGGTTGTCCCCAGGGAAGAAATCGCCGCGACATTGGCCGGATAGTGCCGTTACGGAGAAAACGGACGGACGTCGTCCGCGTTCGCGGGGGCGGCGCGCGGAAACTTGCCTACGGCCGGAGGTCGTTGAGAGCGGAGGCCCCCGACGGTCCGGGCTGTCGTGACAGGGGCCAGGGGCCAGGGGCCAGGGCCCGGCGGCTCAGTGTCGCGGCGGATGCGTGGCGAGCCAGTGACGTGCGATCTGCTCGCGCGTGGCGACCCACGCCCCGCCGCGCCGCGCGACATGCCGCAGAAAGCCGTCGAGCGCGCGGATCCGGCCGGGGCGGCCGACGACCCGGCAGTGCAGGCCGACACTCATCATCCGCGGCCGGTCGGCACCCTCGGCGTGCAACGTGTCGTACGTGTCGATCAGGTACGCCAGCATGTCGTCGGCGGTCGTGAACCCGTGGACGAGAAGGAACTTGAAGTCGTTCGCGTCCAGGCTGTACGGGAGGACGAGATGCGGTCGTCCGGCCGCCTCGACGTAGAACGGCAGGTCATCCGCGTAGTCGTCGCTGTCGTAGAGGAAGCCGCCTTCCTCGGCGACGAGCCGCCGTGTGTGCGGACTCGTCCGGCCGGTGTACCAGCCGACGGGGCGCCGCCCGACGAGCCGCTCGATCGTGGCGACCGAGCGCGCGATGTCGGCCCGCTCGACGTCCTCGGGCACATGCCGGTAGTCGATCCAGCGCCAGCCGTGGCTCGCCACTTCCCAGCCCGCGCCGGCCATGGCCCGCGCGGCATCCGGATTGCGCTCCAGCGCCTGAGCCACGGCGTAGACCGTGAGCGGGGCACGGTGCGCCGCGAGCGTCCGGTGGATGCGCCAGAAACCGGCACGCGATCCGTAGGCGAACATGGACTCGACGTTCAGCTCGCGTCCCCCGACCACCGGCGGTGCGCCGACGATCTCGTGCAGGAACCCTCGGAGGCGGCGTCGCCGTCGAGAACGTTCTGCTCGCCGCCCTCCTCGTAGTTGAGGACGAGGCTGACGGCCACGCGGGCGCCACCGGGCCAGGAGGCGTGCGGCGGCTCGGCCCCGTAGCCGACGAGGTCACGTGGATGCTCGGACACGGGCGGCACGCTACCCGCCGCGCCCGCCGGGCCGGCACCGCGACGCGCCCCGCGCCTCCGCGACCGGCGCGGTCAGGGGCGAGCCGTCCTCCGCTCGGCTGACATCAGGTCAGAGCATCAGCAGAAGCCGCGTGTTCGCCACGAGCTTCCGGTTCACGCTGGTGCTCTGCACGAAGATCGTGAAGTCGTCGTTGTGGTCCGGCCTGACGCGCACCTCGACGTCCGGCAGCCCGAGCAGCGCCCGCGCCTCGGGCCCGGTGTACACCCGGTCGGTCTTCTTCTCCAGCACCGCGATCTTCTTCTGCGCCTGGACCTTCTCCGACTTGCTCAGCTGGTAGAACGCGCCACCGGTGCGGTACGTGTGCCCGCACTCGACGACCCAGTCCCGTATCCCCGCGTCACGCGCCACCGGGATCAGCTGGTACCCGGACGGATCCACCGGGACGAGACCGGCCGCCTTGACGGTCTCCTTGTTCACGGCCTCCCCGCCCGTGGAGAACACCGCGCGCGAGCCCCGGATGCCCCGCGCCCGACCCACCATGAACTTCTCGGTGGCCTGCTGGATGACCTGGCCGGCCTCCTCGAGGCCCTGCGTGCTGGTGGCGTTCCAGATCGCGATGTTGTCCTTCGGGAAGCCGCCCTGCATCGCCTCGCGCTTGCCCATCTGGTCCGGCACAAGGACGGCCAGCGTCCAGTTGTCCTCCTGCGCCCTGATCATCTCGGCCACGGCGTCCACCAGCTCGCGCGGGCTCTTGGACGGGGTGTCGGGGCAGCGATGGCTCGCGTTCTCCTGTCCGTCGGTGAGCACGAACGTCAGGAAGCTGTGGTCGCCGTACAGCTGAGCCGTCTGCGCCAGCTCTCGCTGCGACTTCAGGGCGGCCGCCAGCAGAGCCGTCATCCCGCCGACCCGGTACAGCTCCTTCAGGGACGGCATCCGCAGCACGTCCTTGTCGTAGATGACGCACTCCACCTTGTCGGCGAAGACGTACACCGTGACACGCGTCTCCTGCTCGAGCTCCCTCGACCGGCGGGCGAGATAGGCGATCTGCTGGTCGGCGACCTCGACGACCTTGCCGCGCAGGTGCGACATGGACGAACTGGCATCCAGCACCAGGGCGACGTGGTTGATGTAGTTCTGGCTTCCGGACATGACGGGCTCCCCCTCGTTCGCTCCGAATCGATGGCTCCACCGTCTCACCCACCACTGACAATCGATCTTGAAATCAGCCCGCCGCGGTGACGCAGCCGGGGTGACCCCAGCCGTCGGGGTTCTTGGCGATCGTCTCGCCCTTGGCGTACGGCGTTCCGCAGCGGCACCGGCCGGGGAACTTCGCCTTCACCGAACCGCCCGAGGACCGCTCGCCCGAGGAGCGCGTCCCGGAGGACCGCTCGCCCGAGGAGGTCCCCGTGCGCCTGCGGGCCGTCGCCCCGCCGCGCTTCGACCCGCCCGGCGGGGCGGTCTCGGGCGGAGGCAGAGGCGACCCCGCGGCCGAGCCGACAGGCTGCTGCGTACGGGCTGAGTGGCTCGCCGCGCGGTCCGCGGCGTCGTTGAGACGGTCCCCGTCCACCTGGTGCGCGGGGGTGTACACGAAGTCGACGCGCCGGTCGGTGAGCAGCTCGTCGATCCGGACCACGAGGTCCTTGTTCGCGACCGGGGTGCCGGCCGACGTCTTCCAGCCCTTGCGCCGCCAGCCCGGCAGCCAGGTCGTGACCGCCTTCATCGCGTACTGCGAGTCCATCCGCACCTCCGCCGGCACACCCGGGTCGAGGTGCTCCAGGAGCTTGAGCAACGCGGTCAGCTCGGCCACGTTGTTGGTCGCCCTGCCCAGCGGGCCCGCCTCCCAGCGACCGACCTCGCCGTCCGCCCCGGCGACGACCCACGCCCAGGCCGCGGGCCCCGGATTGCCCTTCGACGCGCCGTCGCACGCCGCGATGATCTTCGTTTCCGTCATCCCACGATCCTGACATGCCTCCATGCCTTGAGCCTCACGCGGCGTCAGGCTCCATAGTCGGTGCCGTGGAGGACTACTGGACCGTGGGTCGCGTGGCCGGGCTGGCCGGGGTGAGCGTCCGCACGTTGCATCACTACGACCAGATCGGGCTCGTTCGCCCGTCGGCGCGGACCGTGGCCGGGTACCGCGCCTACGCGGCCTCCGACGTGGAGCGGTTGCGGGAGGTGCTGGCCTATCGCCGGCTGGGCTTCGGGCTGCGGGAGGTCGCGGAACTGGTCGGCGACCCGACCACCGACGCGGTCGCGCACCTGCGCCGACTGCGCGTCCTGCTGCGTGAGCGGCGCGATCGCGCCGAAGCGATGATGGCGGCCGTCGACAGGGAACTCGAGGCCCGGGCGAAGGGAGTGAAGGTGACACCGGAGGAGCAACTGCAGCTGCTGGGTGCACGGTTGTACGACGAGATCGGCGGTGCCTACACGGCGACACGGCGCACCGAGCCGCGGATCGCCACGCAGATCTGGAACGCGCTGGGGGACGCGCAGACGGTTCTGAACGTCGGGGCCGGCACCGGATCCTACGAGCCCGCCGACCGCGACGTGACCGCGGTGGAGCCGTCGGCGGTCATGCGGTCGCAGCGGCCGCCCGGATCGGCGCCGTGCGTGGCGGCCTCCGCCGAGAGCCTGCCGTTCGAGGACGCGTCCTTCGACGTCGCGATGGCCGTCTCCACCGTTCACCACTGGGGTGATCCGATCGCGGGGCTGCGCGAGATGCGGCGGGTGGCCCGCCGCGTGGTGGTGCTCACCTTCGACACGGACGAGCCCGGATGGCCGGACCGCTTCTGGCTCACCCGCGACTACCTGCCCGAATTCGCGGCCGTCCTCGCGGACTTCCCGTCCCTCACGGCCATGGCCGAGGCTATCGGCGCCCGCGCCGAGCCGGTGCCCGTCCCCTGGGACTGCGAGGACGGCCTGTTCGAGGCGTACTGGCGCCGACCGGCGGCGTACCTGGAGGATCCCGTACGCCGTGCGATGTCGGTGTGGACGAAGGTCGGCCCTGAGGCCGAGCGGCGGGCGGTACGGAGCCTCGGCGACGATCTCGACTCCGGCCGCTGGGCCGAACGCAACCGCGCCCTCGCCGGCCTCGACGCGGCAGACCTCGGTCTCCGCCTGCTCGTGGCCTGACCACCGGACGCGGCCCGGCCGAGGCCCGACGGCGGCAAGAGCTCCACACCACGGGAGAGTGAAGCCACCGGGTTACGGTAATCCCAGGCGCCGGCTCCGGGACCATGGTTCCGTTGTGCGCGCCGAGTTGTGACCAGGCTGTTCCGTTGAGCCGTAAGCAAGGATGTCTCCCGTGACCGGATTGTCCGCCAAGCCCGTGGTCGAAGGCCCGCCCCGCCCTCACGGCATGGGCCCTTGGACCGCCGCCCTGCTCGTGTTCGGGTCGTCGGCCGCGGTCCTGGTGGTGGAGATCGTCGCTCTACGGCTGCTGGCTCCCTACCTCGGACTCACCCTCGAAACCAGCACGTTGGTGATCGGCATCGCCCTCACGGCGATCGCCGCCGGCTCCTGGCTGGGCGGGCGAATCGCCGACCAGGTCGATCCGAGCCGCCTGATCGGCCCCGCACTCGGCTTGTCGGGAGCGGTCGTCGCGCTGACCCCCCTCGTGCTGCGCAGCACGGCGGAGTGGGCGCCGGAGCTGCTCCTGCTGATCGCGTCGCTCACCATCCTCCTGCCGGGCGCGCTGCTCGCCGCGGTGACCCCGATCGTGACCAAGCTGCGTCTGACCAGCCTCGCCGAGACCGGGACGGTCGTCGGCCGACTCTCCGGCGTCGGCACCTTCGGCGCCATCGTCGGCACGATCCTCACCGGCTTCGTCCTCATCTCCCGACTGCCGGTCAGCGGCATCCTGATCGGCCTGGGATCGCTGTTGGTGGCCGGGTCGGCCCTGATCGAGCTGCGCCGCACGCGCGGATGGCGCGGCACGGCGGCCCTGACGCTGGTGGTCGTGGGCGGCGGCCTCGCCACCACGGTCGCGCCCGGTGCCTGCGACACGGAGACCCGGTACCACTGCGCACGGGTCGTCGCGGACGCCGACCGGGACAGCGGCCGCACGCTCGTTCTGGACGGCGTGCGGCACTCGTACGTCGACGTCGACGACCCGACGTTCCTGGAGTTCGAGTACGTACGCGCCATCGCGGCGGTGGTCGACACGGCCTTTCCCGCGGGTCAGCCGCTCGCCGCCCACCACGTGGGCGGCGGAGGGCTCACCTTTCCCCGCTACCTCGCGGCCACCCGGCCCGGAACGCGCAGCCTGGTGTCCGAGATCGACAGTGGCGTCGTGCACCTCGACCACAGCCGACTGGGTCTGAGCACGCAGAGCGGTATCGACGTGCGCGTCGAGGACGGGAGGCTCGGCCTGCGGCGACTGGACGACGCCGGCCATGACCTCGTCGTCGGCGACGCCTTCGGGGGCGTCAGTGTGCCGTGGCACCTCACCACCGTGGAGGCCATGGCCGACGTACGCCGGGTGCTGGACGACGACGGCCTGTACGTGGCCAACCTCATCGATCACGGAGGCCTCGCCTTCGCCCGTGCCGAAGTGGCCACCCTCGGGGCGACCTTCGAGCACGTCGCCGTCCTCGGCGAACCCGCCGACATCGGCCTCGACCCGACCGCCACCTCCAAGGGAGGCAACCTCGTCGTGGTCGCCTCCGACCGGCCGCTCGACCTGCGCGCGACCCAGGAGGCGCTGGACGCCCGAGGAACCGGCTGGAAGATCGCCACGGGCGCCGACCTCACCTCCTGGATCGGCGACGCCCGACAACTCACCGACGACTACGCACCCGTGGACCAGCTCCTCCAGCCGTACCGCCCACAGAGCACCCGGTGACGCTCAGACCGCGGTGGTGATCAGGTCGCTCAGCGGCTGGGCCGAGTCCGTCCCGGAGTGACCGAGGGGCGCGTCGAAACTCCAGACGAGGAAGAGCAGGAAGACCACCAGGGCGCTGAAGGTGGTGGCAAGCAGCAGTTCGCGCGCGGAGCGGCGGATCTGCAGGGTGTACAGCAGGCCGAGGGTGACCATGGCGCCGGCGACGAGGCCGAACCAGAGCGCGGCGGGCAGCGTCGTACCGGAGGTGTCCAGCCGCTGGTGACGGGCGTCGTCCGCGGCCGCCACCTGGTCAAGGAGCGGCTGATAGGCCTGAGCCTGGAGTTCGTCGGCCGGCGCGCGGTGGGCGATGTCGCTGCGGATACGGCCCAACAGCTCGGCGCCGGTGTCGTCGACGGGCGTTCCGTCCTTCAGAGCCGGCCATTCCGCGGTGACGGCGTGCCGGGCGTAGGCGTCGATGTGTGTCTTGATCTGCGTCCGGAACGCTGCGGGATAGACGTCCAGGCGTTGGTCGATCTCGTACAGGGCCTGGGCCTCGCGCTGGACGGTGTCCTCGGCCGCGCTACGGGCCTCCCACACGCCGGCGATCGCCAGACCGAGCACGATGGCGTAGACGACGCCGACCATCATGACCATGTACTCCAGCACGTCCGGGGTCTCGGAGGTGTCCTCGTCGACTGCTACGCGCCGGTGCCGTACGACGGTCGCCGTGACGACGAGAACGCAGACCAGGACAGAGGCCAGGGTGTAGACGAGCCATTCCGGCATAGGACAACTCCATGACAGGTGAAGCGATGTGGACGAGGGGCGGGCCGACGCGGCGGGCCGGGCGGCCGGGGATCCGCGGACCCATCGGGGAGACGACGGTCAGCCACGGCCGCGGCGACGGGACCCCGGTCGGAGGGCGGCTGCGGCGAGAACAGCCGGGAGGGTGACCACGACCGTGGACATGGTCATCGAGATCCTGGCGGGAGCCGGTCGCGACGGACCGCCGGTGTAGTGCGACCGCGGCACCCAACGGAAGGCCTGGGGCGCGTCCGCCGGTCGTGAGGAGGGCGGGGCCGGAGCGGTGCTCGGCACGGGGGCCGACGGCGGTGCCGGCGCGGGAGGGGGAGCGGGCGCGGGCGGAGCAGCCACCAGCGGAGCCGAGAGGACGGGGCCGGACGTCCTGTGCGGCGTCGGCGGCGTCGGCGGTGTCGGCGGTGTCGGCGGTGCAGGCTCCGGGGCCGACGGTGCCGGGGGCGAGGGCGACGGCCGCACCACAGGCGGTGGAGTGGCCGGCGGGGACGACGGTGTGCACGCCGGTGGTCGGGGTCCGGGCCCCTCATCGCCGTAACCCATGTCGACGCTGACGTCCGGGGCACACACCACCAGACGATGGCCGGTGAGGTCGTGTCCCATGACGACGGAGACGTCGCCGTGCTGCGGCAGCGGGCACAGGGCAGCCGCAGCCCCTAGACCGACACTGATCCAGCCACCCACAGGTCGTTCCTCACCGTCGGCCCAGTCGTACGCGCGCCCAGGCCCCAAGGCCGGAGGACGCAGCCACTGCGGGTAACGATCATGACCGGGGGCCGGTCACGGGAGCCGTGCCTGCCGTCAGGGTGAACCCCCATGCGCGCCCTGTGGGAAGGCCTCGGGCATCATGATCGGATGCCGGACACCGCAGCACGCACTGCTCTTCTCGATCACCTCCGTCGGAGGCTGCCGGGGCGCCTCATCGATGAGGTCCCGGGCGTGGCGGGGCCCATCGAGGATCGCGTGCCGGGATTCCGGGTGTTCCGGGTTCATCCCGCGCATCCGGGCGACTGGTGGCTGTATGTGACGTCGGGTTGCTGGGAGGCGACTCAGCACGACGGCCATGGCACGGAGTTCTTCCTTGCGGCACCGGGCGACGAATGGATCAACCTGGAGAGCGTCACCGTCAACGCGTACTACCACTGCGGACCGGTACACCAGCGACTCGACGTCGGACACACCGTCCCCATCGGCCGACCGTGGCTCGACGACTCCGACTGCGACCACTACCTGGTGAGCCTGCCGTATCCCTTCGGACCCGACTTCGAGGTCTGCGAGTGGGACGGCGGACCCCATGCCCGGATCCTGTGGCTGCTGCCCATCACCGCAGCGGAGAAGGACTACCGCCGGGAGATGGGTCTCGAGGCGCTCGAAGTCCTTTTCGACGAGCACGAGATCGACCCCGTCGATCCAGGGCGCGCCTCCGTGGTCTGAGCCGGGCGGCCGGAGCCGGTGCGACGTGCGCGCCCCCACGACAGATGTCCTGGGGGCGCGGGGCGTGCTGCGACGGGTCCGGTCCCCGTCCGGAGTCCGGCCTAGGCGGTCCGCTCGACGACGAAGACGGGAATCTCCCGATCGGTCTTGCGCTGGTAGTCCGCGTAGTCGGGGAAGGCGGCCACCGCGCGCTCCCACCACGCCCGCCGCTCCTCGCCGGTGACCAGGCGGGCCTTCATGTCCCAGACATCCTGGCCGTCGCGCAGTTCGACGAGAGGAGAGGCGACCAGATTGTGGTACCAGACCGGATGCTTCACCGCGCCGCCGTTCGACGCGACGAGCGCGTAGGCCCCGTCGTGCTCCACCCGCATGAGCGGCGTCTTGCGGATCTTGCCGCTCTTCGCGCCGACGTTCGTCACCAGGACGACGGGCAGGCCCCGCATCGTCGTTCCCTTCGTCCCGCCTGACGACTCGTACAGCTCGACCTGATTCCGTACCCACTGGGCCGGACTGGGCTCGTATACGCCTTCGAGTGGCATGGACACCCTTCCCTGAGATCAGGCGACACCGGATCCCGTTGACGCCAGCCGACAACCGCCGTCGGGACTGTCTCCATGGCAGCGCCGCGTGGCGACCACCATCTCCCCGCCGACGTACGGTCCAGCCGATCGCGCACCGGGAGTATTCCCGAGGGCGCACGCCGACGGCGAGATTCACCCACCCGGCTCCCGTGGGTTCCGGCTCGGGGCCGGTCGCTACGATCATCGGACGACAGGCGGCGAAGAGGGCGACGGGAGCCGGGGCATGAGTTTCTTCAGCGGAGTCGACGACCTCGAACTCTTCCTCTCACGCAGCCGCATGATGACCGTCATGTCGGTCCCGGCCTGTGTGGCCGTGATGGTCTTCTTCATCCGCGAGGAGGGCTGGCGCTTCAGCCTGTCGCTCTGCTGCGCCCTTCCGCTGATCGCCGCCTACCTGGGGGTCCGTGGCAAGCGGGAGATCCGCGGCGGGTTTGCCGTGGCGGGACTCGCGCTCGCCGTCGTCACACTGCCCCTGACCCTCGTCCTGGCGTGGCTCGAAGGGGTGTAGGAGGGCGTGGACCCGCTCTCCACCCACGGAACGCCGAGCCGCTCGTCACCCGGTCACGATGATTCTCAGGGTGTACGGCGCGCCGGTACTGATCGCCTCAGCCTGCTCGCGCAGGTCGGCCGGCGTGAAGCCGAGCAGGGCCTGGTCGGCCGCCGCACGGAGCAGCGGCAGGATCTCCGGCGCCGGGCGGCCGCGGTGCGACGCGGCGAGCGCGGCGAAGGCCTCCTGGTACGGCTTGCCGTACGGGCTGGCGCTGTCGGCCAGCAAGTGGTCCAGGTGCGCTCTGTCGACACTGATCTCGCCCATGACCCGCTCCGGTGCTCCGGTGGCCGGCGTGCTCCGGCCCTCGTTCACGACGTTACGAGGGGGGTCTGACAATCCGGGCGCACGCCTGGACCCTTCCCGTGGGGAGCCGGGAAGGGGCGGCGTGGTCCCGACCGCCGGACGGCAGGCGGAACCAGGGGCGCGGTCCCCTTCCGGGGTGGTGTGCGGGGACCGCGTACGGACACATTGCCACCGGCAGCCCGGCGTGCGACAGGGGCGTGCACGGAGAACATGGGCATATGCCAGCACCCGCCCCGTCCCGCCCCACGCGCGTGCGCCGGACAGCTCAGGCTGCCCGGCGCACGCACTCTCAGAAGGGGCCGATCACGCCGACCCGGCCGGCCTGGCGGTCCGCCGTGGACGAGCGGAGACCAGGTTGCCGGATCGTCGGGTCAGCGGTGGTGGTGGCGGCTGCCCCAGGACTCGGTGTCGACGGTGCGGCCGTGGTCGTCCTTGAGGGTGGCCTTGTCGCGGTCGTCCCAGACGTAGTCGCGGCGGTCCTGGTAGAGGTCGGTGCGGGTGTCGCGGCCCTGTCCGGTGTGGATCCGGACGGTGGCGCGGCCCCGCAGACGGTAGTCGTCGAAGCGGTAGCGGTTGCCGTCGCTGTCCCGCAGGGTCCAGCCGTCCAGGTTCACCGCGTGGCGGGAGTTGTTGGTGATCTCGACCCATTCGCCGTTCAGCGACCGGTTGGAGCGATTGTCGCGCCCGGGGCTGTCGGCCTGGACGCGGCTGATCTCCACCCGCTCCTGGCGGTGACGGTCGCCGTCGTGCGCGGCGGCCGGCAGGGCGGCGACGGAGACCATGGCGCCGGCCGCGAGGGCGGTGGCGGCGATACGGCGGGCGGTCGAAGAAGCAGACATGTGTGATGTCTCCTCGAGAACGGCGCCTCACCAGCAGCAACTCGCTGGTGAGAGCGGTGTGGATTCCGGTCCGGTGCGGGCCGGGTGACGCAAACTGTGCCGCCTCTCCGGACGCGTCGGAACGCCCACCGAGCTCAGTTACCGATTACGGACATTTCCGTAACTGTCGCCTGTATCGATCAAGCATCCCGGCGGGCGTGGCCCTGACATTCACTGACCGTTGCACCCACCCGTCACATCGTCGACGGCAAGCCCTTGCGGGCTTCGGCGCGCCACCGATCGCGCCACCCGACATGCTCCGCCGAACAGGTGGCGGGCCCGCGTAACGGCCGTTCTTCACGTTTCTTCGCACACGTGTCAGGCCCTCGCACGGTAAGGCGACCCAGCGCGGTCCGCCGCCGTCTTCTGCTCTCCGTGTGCCGTACGCCTACGTGACGTGCGCTCGCCTTACGACACACCCCTGGCTGTCGTAGCGTCAGGCTGCGGTTACGCGGGAGAGTTCGGGTCCCACGTCGCCGCGCGGCAGTTTCACCGAGGCAGGCGCTCGGTGCGAGCGCCCCTCCGACCGCAGAGGAATCACTGTGCGCAGACGATCCGTCCTCTTCGCCGCGGGAGCCCTGCCCGTCCCTCTGGCCACGCCCTTCAGACGGGCCTTCGCGGTTTCGCCGATGCCGCCCGTGCTGGACCACCGGGTCGAGAGGGTCTACGACGGGCAGTCGTTCACCGACCTGTCCAGCGAGGTCTCGAAGGTACGGGGACTCGCCGCCGGCACGATCCTGGTCACCTTCGGCACGACCAGCCGCAACCCGGGGATGACGCTGGTCAGCGCCTCGGACCCGACGAGGCCGGGGGCGGACGTCGCCGTCTGTGTCAGTGCCGGCAGGCTGCAGTTCTCCGTGCGCGGCAACGGAGCCGTCAAGCAGAACCACCTCACGCGCACCATGTACGACGACGGCATGCCGCACACCGTCGCGATCACCGTGAACAGCGGCGGGACCACCTTCTACGCCGACGGCCGACGCGTCCTCACCACGTCTCAGGCGAACTTCTTCGCCGACGCGGCCAACCTCACCGCGCTCAACATCGCGCGGAACGTCGACAGCGATCACCCCGGCGGCGCAGGGTTCTACACCGGCACCATCAAGCGCGTCGCCGTCTACGGCAGGGTCCTGTCGGCGAGGGAGGTGGCCTCGGTGAGCGTGCGCCTCGACCTCGTCGACTTCGGCACGCTCTCCTCGATCCTCAACTCGAGCACTCCCACCGTCTGGCTGACCACCGGAGACAGCATCACCCACGGCGCGCTCTGGACCAACGGCTGGCGCAGCTACTGCGAGCACTTCCAGGAGCGACTGCGCTGGGAACTCGGCAAGCCCAAGCACAGCGACTTCGTCATCGACACCGGCGTCAGCGCAAGCACCACCAACGACCTGGTGGCGAAATTCGCCGACCGCGTCACCGCGTTCCAGCCCAAGGTCGTGTCGGTCATGCTGGGTACGAACGACGCCGCCACGACCGCGACCGGACGCGACGTGTACCGGGCCAACCTGCGCAAGCTCGTGGCGAACGTCCGCGCACTCCCCGGCGGGGCCGTACCTGTGCTCCAGACCCCGAATCCGGTCGACCTGAACCGGTGGCCGGCCCACGCCGCCCTCGCCGACTACGTCACGATCATGCGCGAGGTCGCGACGGAGCTCGGTGTCGTGCTCATCGACCACCACGCGCACTGGCTCGCGAGCAACGGTGGCACGGTGCCTCTGAACCTTCTCGGCGACGGGCTGCACCCGGACCAGCGGGGCCATCTCTTCCTCGCCAAGAAGATGATCAGAGACCTGCGCCTCTTCGACCCTGCCAGCCGGGTGTGCTCGCTGACCATTCCGTAGGCGACAGGCCGCAGTCGAGGCGACCTATCGGCGATCGTCCGTGCCGGCCACCTTCGCGGTGCTGACAGCGATGCGGTTCCAGGTGTTGATGGCGAAGACGACCGCGAGGACGTGGGCGAGTTCGGCGTCGTCGAACTCGGCGGCCGCCTGGGCGTACACCTCGTCCGGGACGCCGTCGGCGGAGATCAGGGTGACCGCTTCGGTGAGGGCGAGCGCGGCCTGCTCTCTGGGGGTGAAGAAGTGCCTGGCCTCGCGCCAGAGCGCGACCATGTGCAGACGCAGCGCGTCCTCGCCCGCCTTGAGGGCGTCTCCGACGTGCATGTGCAGGCAGTAGGCGCAGCCGTTGAGCTGGGCCGAGCGGATCTGGATGAGTTCGACCAGAGCCGGATCGAGCCCCTCGCGGGCCGCGCTGTCGAAACCGACGAGTGCCTTGAACGCCTTGGGCACGGTGGCGGCGAAGTCGACTCGGGGTGCGGTGGTGTTCTGCATGGTCACTAACCTAGGGAACCCACAGACTCCCCGAGAGGTGCATTCAGGTGGCGGAATCCTGGGTCAATCTGGCCGAGCGCATCGGTGCCGACCTGCATCTTGAGCTGGCCGGAACGGGTTCGCGCCGGGCCGCCCTCGCCCGGGCTCTGCGCGAGGCGATCCAGGAAGGGCGGCTGGCCGCCGGCGTTCGGCTGCCGCCCTACCGCTCGCTCGCGGCCGACCTCGGCATCTCACGGAACACGGCCGCCGACGCGTACGCGGAACTGGTCGCCGAGGGCTGGCTGACGGCCCGCCAGGGTTCAGGAACCCGGGTCGCGGAGCGCGCAGCACCCGCCAGGACCGTGCGCGTGCCGAAGAAGGCGCCCGCGGGACCGGCCGCGCCCGTACACAATTTGATGCAGGGTCAGCCGGACGCCTCGTCGTTCCCGCGGAACGCATGGTCGACCTCGACCCGCAGAGCGCTCACCGCGGCCCCTGACGACGCCTTCGGTCCGGGCGACCCGCAGGGCCGGATCGAACTGCGCACCGCGCTCGCGGACTACCTCGCCCGGGTACGGGGCGTGCGTACCGGCCCCGAGCGGATCGTGATCTGCTCGGGTTTCTCCGACGCCCTGAGGCTGCTGTTCGGCGGCGGTGTGCTGCGCGGAACGCTCGCCGTCGAGGCGTACGGCCTGCCGTTCCACCGCTCCCTGCTGACGGCCGACGGAGTACGGACGATTCCGCTCGGCCTGGACGAGTCCGGCACGAGAACGGAGGACCTGGACGGGCGCCGCGGCGTGCGGTCGGTCCTGCTCACTCCGGCCCACCAGTTTCCCGTCGGCGGGCCGCTCGATCCCGCGCGGCGCAACGCGGCGGTCGACTGGGCGCGCGCCCGGAGCGGCGTGGTGATCGAGGACGACTACGACGGCGAGTTCCGGTACGACCGCGAACCGGTCGGCGCCGTCCAGGCGCTGGATCCCGACCACGTCGTATACGTCGGTTCGGCCAGCAAGAGTCTGTCGCCCGCCCTGAGGCTGGGCTGGATGGTGCTGCCGGAGCATCTGGTCGGTCCGGTCCTCGCGGCGAAGGGGAGGCGGGAACGCTGGACCAGTGCGGTGGACCAGCTCACCTTCGCGGACCTGATCGCCTCCGGTGCCTACGACCGGCACGTCCGGCAGATGCGCCAGCGCTACCGGGACCGCCGGAACCGACTGGTCACCGCCCTCGCCGAACATGCGCCGCACATCGAAGTCACCGGCATCGCGGCGGGGTTGCACGCCGTACTGCGGCTGCCTCCCGGCACCGAGGCCGCCACCGTGAACGCCGCCACCTGGCTCGGCCTCGCCCTCGACGGCCTCTCCGGCTTCCGGCACCCCGCCACCGGGACCGTGCTCTTCGACGGGCTGGTCGTCGGCTACGCGACCCCGCCCGACCACGCGTACGCCGCCGCCCTGGACGCGCTCTGCCGGATCCTGCCGCCTCCACCGTGACACCCACGGTGGGTGAGTTCAGCGCCGGGCCAGCTCCGCCTGCCAGACAGGGCTCTCGAAGTAGTGGTTGTCGAAGTGCTCGGAGCTGTCGCGGATGTCCTGGATCGTGGCCTCGCCCCGGTAGACGCGCTCCAGGAGCCGGTAGTAGTCGAACCGGTCCATCCCCGGAGTGAAGACGACCAGCATCTCGGCCCCACTGTCCGGGGCCGGTGCGAAGGCGTGCGGCACGGTCGGCGGGACGGTCAGGAAGTCGCCCGCACCGAGCGTGAGCACCGTGTCGTCGAGCAGGATCCGCATGGACCCGTCGAGCACGTGGAACATCTCGGTGGCGCGGGTGTGGAAGTGGGCGGGGGCGCCCGGCGAGCCCTTCCGCAGCGTGGCGCGATTGGCGGTCAGCGCACCGCCGGTGGCGTTCGCGTCGGCCAGCAGCGTGATCAGGCTGGTCGCTCCGTCCTGCAGGCTCTCGGCCTCGTCGGCGCGGACGAGGACGGGCTTCGGGGTGCTGGTGAACGTCATGGTGACTCCTGGATCTCCGTGGGTCCGCCGCCCGGTGTTCCTGGCGACACCCAAGAATCTAGTCTCCGGAAAGACCCATGGAAGGGTGCATTGGAGGCGGGAGAACGTGGGTCAATTCGAGCGCGCCCGACGGGGCGTGGGGCACGGTAATTCGTCTGTCCAACGGGCCGGTTGACCGTTCTTCGTCGCATCTGCCAGTGCGAGCCGGCCTTCGGGTGTGGAGAGACTTCCGATGTCGCCCGGGGATCGGGCGGCCTCACGGGAGGAGTGTGCGATGAGCACGCAGGAGCTGTACGACGAGATCGGTGAGGCCTTCGAGGGGTTCAAGGCTCTGCCGCTGGCCCGGTATGTGGAGGCGCCCAGCTTTCTCGGCATGGTCGGGGATGTCGCGGGACGGAGGGTCATCGACCTTGCGTGTGGTACCGGCTTCTACACGCGTGAGCTGAAGCGGCGCGGTGCGGTGGACGTGTTCGGCATCGACGTGTCCGGGGAGATGATCCGCGCCGCGGAAGGCATCGAGCGGGCGGCCCCGCTGGGCGTGCGCTACGAGGTCGGTGATGTGGCCGACCTGGCCCCGGTGCGAGCGCGGTTCGACGTGGCGACCGCGGTGATGTTCCTCAACTACGCGGAGACGGTGGCCGAGTTCGAGCACCTGTGCCGGAAGGTGCACGGGAGCCTGCGGAGCGGGGGCGAGTTCTTCATGCTCCACCAGACGCCGGACTACGACTTCTCCGGCCCGTCGCCGCGTGAGTACGGGTTCCTCACGGAGCTGACGGGCGAGGAGGGCGGCACCGGCCCGCGGGTTCGGATCACCGCGTTGCTGGAGGGGGCGCCGATCACGTTCACCGCCGGCCTGGCGCGGCGCGAGGTGTTCGAGACGTGTCTGTCGAAGGCGGGGTTCAGCGAGATCGAGTGGGTGCCGACGGAGGTGTCGCCTGCCGGAGTGGCCGCGCACGGTGACGCGTTCTGGGCGGACTACCGCACCAATCCGGCGTTCGAGATGCTGCGCTGCCGCGCCTGACGAGGAGCGCGGGCGGGCCCCCCGGGCGGTGGCGTGCCCTAGACCGCTCGGGGAGCGTCCGTGTCCGCGTCGGCCTCGTCATCGGAGGAGGCCGGGTCCGGGATCGACGTGGCCCATGCGGCCATCGTCTCGAGGACGGGGCGCAGCCCTTCGCCGAGCGGGGTGAGGCGGTACTCGACGCGCGGGGGGATCTCAGGGAAGGCGGTACGGGTGACGAGGCCGTAGGTCTCGAACTGGCGTAGACGGCTGGTGAGGGTGTGCGGGCTGATGCGGGGGAGCGCCTGGCGCAGCTCGGTGAAGCGGTGCGGGCCGTGGAGCAGCTCGCGCACGATGAGGGTCGCCCACGGACCTTCGAGGAGGGCGAGGAACCGGGCGACACCGCATTCGGGCAGGGGAGTGGTGGTCACGATGCCACGGTAGCCCATTAGTGCAGTTGAAGTAACCGGTGCAGTGTGTGCACTAATGGATTCATGAGCTACGTGATCCACGGCGCCACCGGCGCCCAAGGCGCCCCCGTCGTCGCCGCCCTCGCCGCCCTCGCCGCCTCCGGCGCGTCCGTGACCGCCCTCACCCGCAACGCCGACGCCGTCGTGGCGGGCGCGCGGGTCAGGGCGGTCGACCTCCACTCCGTCGAAGCGCTGACCGAGGCCTATCGCGGGGCCGAAGGCGTCTTCGTCCACCTCCCGCTCGGTGCGGAGGAGGACCGGCTGGCGTACGCGCGCAACGTCGTCACGGCCCTGACCGCCGCCCGCCCGGCGCGCGTCGTGTTCTCCACGAGCGGCGGTACGCCCGTCGAGATGGCCGACCGCGCGGTCGTGGCGGTCATCGACGGGCTGAAGACAGGCGGCCTCTCCCACGCGGTGCTCGCACCGCGACTGTTCCTGGAGAACCTGCTCCTGCCGCCGGTCGTCACCGGTGCCCGCGAGCAGGGCGTGCTCCGCTACCCGCTCCGCGGCGACTACGCCGTCTCGTGGGCCTCGCACCTCGACGTCGCCGATGCGGCGGTGGCCCTCTTCGGGCGCCCGGACATCACCGGCCTGGTCGAGGTCGGCCACGATCCCGGCACCACCGGTCCGGAACTGGCCGAGGCCTTCGGGACCCGCATGGGACGCGAGGTCACCTACGAGGCCCTCACGCCCGCGGCGTTCGCGGAATCCCTCGCACCTCTGCTGGGCAGCGGTGCGGCGGCCGGCGTGGCGGGACTGTACGACTTCCTGGCCACGCTCCCGGACAACGCGATCGCCTCCGCCCACTCGGCCCAGAAGCTGCTCGGCCTGACCCCCCGCACCACCCTCCAGTGGCTGGCGGACACCGGCCCGGCCCCCTCGGAAGGAGGGAGCCGGGCCTAGAAGGTCTACAGGTAGTCGGTGTCCGGGTCGAGTCCGACCAGGACTCGGCCGTGGGCTTCCAGGCTGCCCAGGGGCGTCATCAGGCCGTGCAGGTACAGTCCCTCGATGTCGCGGTGGACGCGCTGGAAGGGCACGGCGCGCTGGATGATCGAGGCGCCGCTCACGTCGTGGAGGACGCCGACGGCCTCCTTGGCGAGCTGGACCGCGTACCCCATCTGTCCGCGGATGGCCACCCGCTGCTCCATCGGCAGCTGTTCCCCGGCATCGGCCGCCTCCTGCATCCGGTGCAGCCAGCCGGCCGCGAGTGCCTCGGCCGCGGTGATCTTGTTCGCCGCCGTGGCGACCTGGATCTGCGTGTAGGGGTGCTCACGCTGCTCGGCCCAGTGGGTGTAGGCGATGCCGCGTCCGGGGAGCCGCTCCAGGAAGAGTTCCAGAGCGGCGCGCGCGAGTCCGATGTAGACGGGGACGGACAGTCCCATCACCAGCGCCGTGAGGCCGTAGTTGCGGCCGGTCGCGCCGGTGTTGCTCCGGCCCTCGACGAGGCCTTCGAGCGCTTCGACGGCGCCGGCGACACGGTGCGCGGGGACGAACACGTCCTTCAGACGCGTGGTCGAACTGCCCGTGCCGGATGCCGACGAGACGTGCCAGTCGTCGAGGATCTCCACCTCCGAAGCCGGCACGATGGCGAAGATCTCCTCGTCCTCCTGGCCGGGCCGCTCGAGCATGGCGGCGTGGACGTTCCAGTGAGAACCGCGGATGCCGGTGTTGAAGCGCCAGCTGCCGTTGAGGATGTACCCGCCCTCGGTCTCCACCGCCGTCCCGGTCGGGGTGAAGCCGCCGGAGATACGGACGGCGCCGTCGGCGAAGATCTCTTCCTGAGCCTTGTCGGAGTACTGGGTGGCGATCCACGCGCTGGAGATCCAGGAGCACAGGATCCAGCCGGTGGAGCCGCAGCCGCGGCCGACCTCCTCGATGATCCGCGCCTGGTCCGCGACCGGCAGGTCGAGCCCGCCGAATCGCTTCGGGACGGCGATCCGGAAGACGTCGGCCTTCTCCAGAAGCTCGATGTTCTCGTCCGGGATCCAGCGGTTCTCTTCGGCCTTGATGCCATTCTCACGGAGCCGGGGGACGATTTCTCGCACTGCGTCCAGTATCGAATCCGATTCAATTGCAGGCGTGGTCATCCTGACTCCTCAACTCTCATGGGCGTCGATGTGCGAATGCTTGCGACACGAGCTTTCAACGCGGCTCTGCTCCGATTATGGGAGCGCTGGGTTCGTGCCGAGTAATGTCGGGGTAATCGCGTTGTCCACCCCCGGGCGATGAGTCTTCCGTTACCGAAGGATGTGCCCCGCCCGGCAGGAGGCGGCCGGCAGTTCCCGTACGGAGGAAGACGGTTGCCCCCCGCTCCCGTCGTTCGGGAACGTGGGGGCAACCGCTCGACGCGCAGGCTGGTCAGACGCTGCGCCGGTACTGCGCCGTGAGCCCTTCGAGGACGGACACCGTCTCGCGCGGGCCGGGTGTGGAGAGCAGGTCCCGGTGGATGTCCGCGGCGCCCTGGCGGAACGACGGCTCGGTCAGGACGCGGTCGATCCGCTTCTGCATGTCGGCCGCGGAATGCGCCTCCCGCCTGATCACCAGGCCCGCTCCGGACTCGGTCACGAACCGGGCGCTGAGCGGGCCTTCCATGCCCTGGTAGTTGTCCATGGCGACGATCTGCGGGATGTTCGCCGCGGCGGCGGCGCACATGGTGCCGTAGCCGCCGTGGTGGATCAGTGCCGAGCACGTCGGGAGAAGCTGGGCCAGCGGCACGTAGTCGACGGTGCGCACATTGTCGGGAACGTGATCGATCCCCTCCAGCTGCGCCTGGTTCAGGGTCGCGACCACCTCGACGTCCAGTTCACCCAGCGCCCTCAGCAGATTGGCGATGAGCGCCTCGCTGTCCTTGGAGAAGACCCGGATCGAGGCACCCAGGGAGAGCGCCACCCGGGGGCGTTCCGGCTTCGCGTACAGCCACGGGGGCAGCACGTCCGCTCCCGAGTATGGAACCCAGCGCATCGGCACCGTACGGACGCCGGAGGGGAGCCGGGCGGAGGTCGGCATGGGGTCGACGGTCCACTGGCCGTTGAGGAGCTCGTCGTCGACCTCGAAGCCGTACCGCTCCGCCATCGGCCGCAACGAGGCGATCTGCGGCTCCTCGTCCGTCAGCGCCGGGCCGGGCTGCCTGGTGCGCTCGGTGTAGAGGTCCCTGGCCCAGGTGAAGTGGTCGAGGCCCCACAGGAACCGCGCGTGGGCCGCGCCGGAGGCACGGGCGGCCACGGGCGACGAGGGCATCGTGGGGTCCCACAGCACCAGGTCGGGCTGCCAGCTCCGGCAGAACCTCACCAGCTCGTCAAGCAGCGGCTGAGGGTCCTGGGCCGTCACGTCCACCGGGTGGAAGTCACGGATCGCGGGCAGCATGTACTCCCGGTGGAACCGCCAGGCGTGCTCATCGGCCGGGTCGATGGCCAGCGCTCGGGTGATGCGGTCCAGGACCCGCGTCGTCTCCGCGGTCGGGGGCTTGCCCGCGCCGAGCGGCGGGGGCAGTGTCGTCTCGTCGCCCAGTGAGACCGCTGTCAGGCCGACCGAGTTGACGGCCGGCGCGACGGCCGGATGAGAGGCCACGACCACCTCGTGCCCCGCGGCCTGCAGTGCCCAGGCCAGCGGCACGATCGGGTAGACGTGGGCCGTCGCCGGCCAGATGGTGAACAGGACACGCATGGGGTCTTCTCCATGGGGTGCGTGGACGGACTCCACCGCCGCACGGCGACCCGGCGGGGCGGGGCCGCTCCGTCGGCCGGTGCGGATGTCGTCATCCGGATGTGAGGGTGATCGCCTCGGTGGGGCAGCACGCGACGAGGTCCTCCACCGCGGCGATGTCGTCGGCGTCTTGGAGCTCGGTCGCCAGGGCGACGGCGTGACCGTCGTCGGAGAGCCGGAAGAGTTTCGGATACGTGATGGCACACAGCCCGCCGCCACCGCAGACGGTGCGATCGATCGTCAGTCTCGAGGTCACGGCGTTCACCCGCCGGCCCGGTGGGACCTGCTCGCGCCCAGATCGACGGGGAGCGAGACGAGGCCGCGCAGCAGCCAGTTCTCCGCGTACGTGACGTCGTCGCGCGGGACGGCCAGCGACAGGTCGGGGAAGCGTTCGAAGATCGCGGGAATGGCGATCTGGGCCTCCAGCCGGGCGAGCGCGGCCCCGAGGCAGTTGTGCAGTCCGTGCCCGAGACCGAGGTGGCGGGGGCCGCTGCGGGTGAGGTCGAGGCGATCGGGATCGGTGAAGCGGTCGGGGTCACGGTTGGCCGACTGCAGCGCGGCGACGACCGGGGCGCCGGCGGGCAGCTTCGTACCGCGGAAGTCCATGTCCTCCTTGGCGAAACGGAAGACGCCCACGCACAGGGCGCCCTCGTAGCGGAGGAACTCCTCGACGGCCGTCGCCTGGATCTCGGGCCACTTCGGCAGCAGCAGCCGCTGGTCGGGGTGGTCGAAGAGGGCGAGGATCGAGGAGCCGATCAGGTTCCGCGTGGTGTCGAGACCGGCCATGATCATGAGGGCGAGCATGGCGACGAGCTCGTCCTCGTTGAACCGCTCGTCCCCGTCGCGCGCCTCGATGAAGCTCGACATCAGGTCGTCCCCGAGCATCGAGCGCTTCTCGATGATCAGGGTGCGTCCGTAGTCGGCGATCTCCTCGAACGCGCGCTGCGCGCTGCCCTTGTCGTCGTCCGGGTGGAACGCCCGCTCGATCGCGTCGAGCATCTCGTTGTACTGGCTGAGCGGAATGCCGAGGATCTCGCCCATGACGGCCGCGGGGATCGCACTCGCGTACGCCACGGCATCAGGGCTCTCCTGCTTCTCGAGCCGGTCGAGTTCCGCCTGGACGACGCGTTCCGTGGGTTCGCGCCACTGTGCGGTCCGGCGTGGGGTGAAGGATCCCATGGCCAGTTTGCGGATGCGGGTGTGGTCCGGCGGGTCGAGCACGGTCATGATGCGCGAGACGACCGTGTCGGCGCCGAGGATCATGCCGGACTCTTTGAACTCGGCACTTCCGTGGGTGGGCGCGAAGTTGCTGAACCGCGGATCGGCCAGCACGGCCTGCACGTCGTCGAAACGCGACACGATCCAGGTGCGTATGTCGCCGACGGGGAACCGGAACTCGTGAATGGGCGCGTTCTCGCGCAGCCACGCGAAAGCCTTGTACTGGTTCTGGTAATACTCCGGAGTGAAGAGCGATGGGATCGAAGAAGTCATGGATAGATCTCCTGAGTCCGGACGTTCGGAGTCTGATCTGCGTGCGACCTGCGGGTGAATCGGCCTCTGGCCTGGGGCGGTTATCCATTGACGCGCAGTGTTGTGCATGGAACGTACACAGCCGCCTCAAGTGCGCAGTAACAGCCCGATCACTGGCCTCTCCGCGCCGAACCGGCCCCGCACCGCGCGGTCCGGTGGGCCGTACAGGCACCGGCGGGAGCCCGCGACGCCGGCACGGCCCGAAGGGGGCCCGCTAGCGGGTCACCGCTCGGGAGGCCTGCGCCGCGGCTTCGACGCCTCGCTCGATGGCTCCCTCGACGAACCCGGACCACCCGGTGGCGATGTCGCTGGTGGCGAAGGAGATCCGTCCGTGGGGCTGCTGGACGGCCCGCAGCAGCTTGATCATCTGCCCCTGCTGCATCCAGGACCACGCGCCCTGGGAGAACGGCTCCAGGCCCCAGCGGGCCGCCTTGACCGCCGTGACCCGGGCTTCCGGCACCAGGGACTGGACGGCGGCCTGTACCTGGGCCACGTTGCCGGTGTCCAGCGTCGCGTCGGAGCTGAAACCGGCCATGAGAAGGCCGTCGGGGGTCTGCGCCCAGGGAACGGCGGTCAGCAGCGGGTGGCCCTCGGGCGGCTGGGCGACGAACCGCCCCACGTCACCCTGGACGTTCATCATGAACTTCTGACCCGCGGTGACGGACATCGTCTCCTGGGTGGCGGTCGCGTGCGCGGCCGGAAGTGAGGGCGTGAACTGGATCGACTTCCATACGTTCACCGGAACGGCGACGACGACAGCCGCCGCCGAGTAGGACTGGCCCGCGCGGGTCGTGACGGTGACCTTGGAACCGTTGTCGCGGACGGACCGGACCGGGGAGGCGAGCTTCAGCTGGGCGCCCGAGCTGTCCAGCATCCGCTTGAGGAGCGGGGTCATACCGCCTTCAGGGCGGTAGGTGTTCAGACCGAGGTAACCCATGTAGCTGTAACCGCACAGGGCGTGGGTCTGGCAGAGGTCGGCCAGTCCGCCGCGGGCCGCGCCGCCCTCGACCGCGGTGACCGGAGTGATCCAGTCCTCCTCCTCGGGCGTCAGGCGCATCTGCTGGAGCCGGTCCCGGAGGGTGAGCCTGTCGAGTTCCGCCACCACGTCGGCCCGGAGGAAGGGCTGCTCGGGCTGCGGGAAGGCGTCCTTCGAGCCCGCGACGAGACGCTCGAAGAGCTCGCCCTGGCGACCGAAGGCCTCCTCCGGGGTGAACGCCCTGAACTGGCCGGAATTACGGAAGATGACCTTCTCCGGCGCGGGGTCCTCCAGGATCCGGACCCCGTGCCGCTTGATCTCGGCCTGGATCAGCGGCTGCTTGGCATCGACCCAGGTGCCGCCCATCTCCACCATCTGCCCCTGGAACGTGGTGGTCCAGGTACGCCCGCCGATACGGTCACGCGCCTCGAGCAGCAGGGTCCTCCTGCCCGCGGCCTGCAGCTCGCGCGCCGCGGTGACACCGGCGAAGCCCGCGCCGATGACGATCACGTCGAACGTGGCGTCCGCCTTCGTGCCGGCGGCCCGCGCCGTGGAGGCAGCCGCGGTCGCCGTGCCTATTCCGGCCAGCCCGGCGACTTTGAGCAGTGTCCTGCGGCGCGGTGTGTAGGCGTGGCCCGGGCGGGGAATGCTGTTCTCCGGTTGCATGACGCTCCTTGCGCTGAGTGATCCGCTGCTGGCCTGAATTCAGCCAGATGAGCGACCAGCGCCCGTCCATCGCGTCCCCATGCCCTGGTAACGGGGCGGTAATCGGCTGGCTCCCGGGGTCTCCCGCATGCACGAAGAGGGGCCGTCGGCGAACCGACGGCCCCTCGAAGAGACGTGTGTGCTCAGACGATCACGCCTTGGGGTTCTTGATCCCCTCGATCAGCCGGGCGAGGCTGTCCGCGCCGTGACCCGCCTCGACCTGACGGTCGATGAGCTCGGCGATGGGCTTCATGACATCGGTGCCGATGCCCTGGTCCTCGCTGATGTGGATGATGTGGTCCAGGCCGCCCTTGTTGAACGCCAGGCTCTGCACGTCGGTGGTGTAGTCGCCCTTGTCGATGAACTCGGCCTGGCCGGGCAGGAACGTGGTCATCGCCTTCAGCCACGGCACGGCCAGCGCGGTGAACTCCTCGGCCGTGACGCCCTGCGTGCCGACGAGCGCCGCACCGTGGAAGAACCCGGCGAACATCGAGTACATCGATGCCAGGAGACCCGTCTCCAGCAGCGACGCACGGGCGGCGACGTCACCGAGGTACGTCGACGTGCCCAGCAGCGCCAGCGCCGCCTTGTGCTTCTCGAACACGGCGGACGAACCGGCGTACAGCAGCGACGCCTCGTCGGGGTTGCCGATCAGGTCCGGGGTGGCCATGATGGCGCCGCCGAGGAACGCGATGTCCTCCTGGGCCGCCCATGCGGAGGTCTCCTCGGCCTCCGTGGGGGAGAGGCTGGTGAGCATGAGCAGGCCGCGCCCGGCCAGCCGGCCGGTGAGCGGGTTCAGGATCTCCTGAGCCGCGTCGCGGTCCAGTACGCAGACGACGACGAGTCCGCCGGCTTCGACCGCCTCGGCGGGGGTCGTGGCGAGGGTCGCGCCCTGGGAGACGAGGGCGTCGGCCTTGGACGCGGTCCGGTTCCAGACGGTCGTGGGGTGGCCGCCCGCGAGGAATGCACCGGCGATCGCCTGCCCCATCGAGCCGAGGCCGATGACGGTGACAGGTGTGGCCTCAGCGGGCTGGGGGGCGTACTCGTTCATGATCGTGGTCTCCATCTTCCGCATGGGTTCGTTCCTTGGCCAACCGGGACGTCAGCCGCACGTGGGGGGTCGGATCGACTGCCGCACCCAGGGGCTGGAACGATCCTTCCGCCGATCTGACGGGTTGCCAAGTGCGCACTATTTTGTAAGCACTTACCTGGAGGTAAGGGAGGGCCGCACTCCGGCCGCCGTGAGCACGCCGGCCCTCCGCCGCGCGATCGAGCAGGTCAGGACGGCTTCCTGAACTGCTCGATCATCGCTGCGTAACTGTCCTTGCCATGGCCCGCCGCGATCGCACGATCCGTCAACCGAGCGACGAACTCCGGCAGTTCGACCGGGACACCGGTGGCCTTGCTCTCGTGGATCAGGTGGACCATGGTGGCCCAGTGCGTGTTGATCGTGGCGTCGTGCGCGGGGTACGCGCCTTGGTCGATCTGTTCCGCGTAGGCGGACACGAAGTTCGTCACCGCGCCGATCCACTGGTTGGCCAGCGGGGAGAAGGTCGTCGCCTTCACGCCCGCCGTCTCCAGCAGCGCGACGCCGTGCAGGAAGCTGTTCAGGACACCCCACATGATGCTGAGCAGGGCCACGTCGTAGAGCGACGCCAGCCCGTGGTCGGCGCCGAGATGGGTGGCGGCGCCCAGGCGGGCGAGGGTGGCCTCATGGGCGCCGAACACGTCCTCCGGACCGCTGTAGAGCAGTACCGCGTGCTCCGTGCCGATGACGGGCGGAATGGCCATGATCGCGCCGTCGAGATACGAGATCCCCAGGCCGGCGGCCCATTCTGCCGTCTCCCTGCCTCCCTCGGAGTGCCCGGAGGTGAGGTTCACCAGGGTCTTGCCCCTGAGGGCGGAGCGGACGGGCTCCAGGACCTCGCGTACGGCGTCGTAGTCGGTCAGGCAGACGATCACCAGCGGGGCGGCGGCGATCGCATCGGCGACCGAGGGGGCGAGCGTGGCGCCGTCGGCGACGAGCCCGTCGGCCTTCTGGGGGGACCGGTTCCACACGGTCGTGGCGTGCCCGGCACCCAGGAACGCGCCGGCCAGTGCCTGGCCCATGAGCCCCAGGCCGATGACCGTGACCGGAGTGTTGTCGTCCATTGCCATCACACCGTCCCGCCTTCAGGGTGGTCCGCTGCCGAACTCCTCGGGAAACCGGCGGTGTCTGCAGTGAGACTCATAGGAAAATGGCACCATCTTCTCTGATTCGAATGGGCGCCGGCATGCGACGCTCCACATGAGTGGGCTGTCCAGAAGCTAGTGGCCCGCCGGAAGTCGCCCCTCATCGATCGGTAACCAGCGGGTCATCAACCGGAGACCGGCGGCAGGGAGAGGCCCCTGCGCTGATCGAGGGCCGGCCGCTTCCGCACGTCGTCGGGGGACGCTCGAGCCCCTGGAGGTCCGCGAGATGAACCGTGGTGGATTCGGCAAGGCGCTGTCACCGAACTGTGAAGCACGCGCGGGAACCTGGAGTCCACCAGAGGAACGTCTCACGCCGTCATCGGGGGAGTACACCATGAGCACC
Organism: Streptomyces sp. NPDC013317; assembly: GCF_055563155.1. Lineage (NCBI taxonomy): Bacteria > Bacillati > Actinomycetota > Actinomycetes > Kitasatosporales > Streptomycetaceae > Streptomyces > Streptomyces sp. NPDC013317. The sequence goes on along the minus strand of NZ_JBVHDX010000003.1, from coordinate 405,591 downwards.
TTGAGCAGAGCCTTCGCCGCCGTCACCGTCGTCGCCGTGTCCGCGCTGGCCCTGACCGCCTGCGGTCCCGGCGAGGACGGCGCCGCGGGCGGGGCCGACGTACCGTCGGCGACTCCCGCATCGCCGTCGCAGCCCGCCGAGTCCTCCGCGCCTGCCAAGCCGTCCGCGCCTGCGAAGCCGTCCGCGTCCGCCAAGCCGTCCGCGCCCGGCAAGCCGGCGTCACCGTCGGTGGATCCGGACTACGACGTCTTCCCCTGCAGCACCTTCGACGTGACGTTCACCGCGAGCCTGGCAGAGCCCACGACCAGCAGCTACCTGCTGAAGGTCACCAACAAGTCCGGCAAGCCGTGCCGGGTGCTCGGCCACCCCGTCGTGACCTTCGGCGACCTGGACGGGCAGGCGACGGAGCGCGGTACGGCCCCCGGCATCGAGGAGGCCATCCGGCTCGCACCGGGCCAGTCCGCCTATGCCGGCCTGATGGGCGGCCTGAAGGGCGCCAAGAGCAAGACGGTCTCCTCGATCGCGATGACCATGAACACCGAGTCCGACCTGAAGCAGGTGCCGCTCAAGGCCTCGACGCCCGGACTCAACGTCTCCGACGACAACTCGGTCACCGCGTGGATGGACAACGCCGAGGACGCGCTGAGCCTGTAGCCGGTCTCCTGCTCGGGCGCCTCCGCCGCACGGCGGAGGCGCGCGCGGGCGGAGAGCCGTCGGGGCGCAGGCTGCCGTCGGCCTCCATGTCCCGTCGTCGGCTCTCCCTTCACGCCGCGCCGGCGCCGTTCCGCGCGGAGGCCAGCCATGCCTCCGCGCTGCCCAGGAGAGTGTCCAGCACGACCGGATAGGCGCTGCGATTCATCCGGTCGGCCAGGAGGTGTGCGGTGGCGGCGATGTGCGGATGGGTCTCGACCGGCAGCCGGGCGTAGGTGGAGGACCACATGTCCTCGTCCGCCTCCCTGACCTCGTCCTTGATCGCCAGCGCGCCCGCGTCCAGGGCGGCGAAGGCCAGGGCCAGGTCGATGAAGGCGTGGTACACGCCGACGGCGTCCGGCTCGCCGAAGCCCGCGCCGCGCAGGATGCCGAGGATCGTCTCGTCCACCTCGATCTCCCGGGGGCGGCCGGTGACACGGCTGGCGGTCAGCAGGGCGGCCTGCGGGTGGGCGAGGTAGGAGGCGTGGATGGCCAGGCCCAGAGAACGCAGGTCGGTACGCCAGCTCCCGGTGGCCGTCCAGCTGTCCAGGGCGCGCCCCATCAGTTCCTCGCCGATGGCCCGGGTCAGACCGTCCAGGCCCGCGAAGTACCTGTACAGGGTGCTGGGGTCGGCCCCGAGAGCGGCGCCGAGCCGGCGGGCGGTCAGACCGGCGCTCCCGTGCTCGCGCAGCATCCGCAGCGCTGTCTCCACGATCAGTCTCTCCGACAGCACGGAGCCCTGCCGGGTCGGCCGTCGCCTGCGCCGTTCCGCCTCCGGAACCACCTTCTTCGGCATCACACCACCGTCCCGTCGCTCCTTATGCCAACGCCGTAGACCTTAACCGCCGGGACCCTGTTGCATCGAGGTGTTCCCAGGCGCTCGCCGGGACCGTCTAGCGAAAGTGGTGTGTGACATGCGCGTACTTCTCGTCGGCGCGGGTGGCGTCGGAACGGCCGTCACCCGTATCGCGGCCCGCCGCGGCTTCCTGACCCGCATGGTCGTGGCCGACTACGACCCGGCCCGGGCCGAGGCCGCCGTGGCCGCGCTCGACGACCAGGAGGGCCGCTTCAGCGCCCACCGTCTGGACGCCTCCGACGAGGCCGCGGTCAGGCGCCTCCTCGCCGAGGAGAGCTGCGACGTGCTGCTGAACGCGACCGACCCCAGGTTCGTGATGCCGCTGTTCAACGCGGCGCTCGCCGCCGGTGTGCACTACGTCGACATGGCGATGTCACTGTCCGTTCCGCACCCCACCGCACCGTACGAACAGTGCGGGGTCAAGCTGGGCGACGAGCAGTTCGCGCTGGCCGAGGCCTGGGAGAACGCCGACCGCCTCGCCCTGGTCGGCATGGGCGTGGAGCCCGGCCTCTCCGACGTGTTCGCCCGGTACGCGGCCGACGAACTCTTCGACGAGATCGAGGAGATCGGCGTCCGCGACGGCGCGAACCTCACCGTGGAGGGCTACGACTTCGCGCCTTCCTTCAGTATCTGGACCACCATCGAGGAGTGCCTCAACCCGCCCGTCGTGTACGAGAAGGGCCGCGGCTGGTTCACCACCGCGCCCTTCAGCGAGCCGGAGGTCTTCGACTTCCCCGAGGGCATCGGCCCCGTGGAGTGCGTCAACGTCGAGCACGAGGAGGTCCTTCTCATGCCCCGCTGGGTGGACGCCCGCCGGGTGACGTTCAAGTACGGCCTCGGCGACGACTTCATCGCCAAGTTGAAGACCCTCCGCGAGCTGGGGCTCGACTCCACGGCCAGGGTCACCGTCCCCGGCGCCGACGGACCGGTCCAGGTCTCCCCGCGCGACGTGGTCGCCGCCTGTCTGCCCGACCCCGCCACGCTCGGGGACCGGATGAAGGGCAAGACCTGCGCGGGCACCTGGGTCAAGGGAACCAAGGACGGCGCGGCGCGGGAGGCGTACCTGTACCACGTGGTCGACAACGAGTGGTCGATGCGCGAGTACGGGTCCCAGGCGGTGGTCTGGCAGACCGCCCTCAACCCGGTGATCGCCCTGGAACTGATCGCGGACGGTACGTGGAAGGCAAGCGGCGTCCTCGGCCCCGAGGCGCTGCCGCCCCGGCCGTTCCTGGACCTGCTCGGCGCGTACGGGTCTCCGTGGGGGCTGCGCGAAGAGAGCTGACCCGCCCGCCGGCGGCGGTCAGCGGTCGGAGGGTGACGATGCGGAGACCCCCGTGCGGATCTCGTCCAGTGAGTCCTGCAGCAGAGCCTTGGCGCGGGTGAACCAGTCCGTCAGTACGGCGACCTCGTCAGGGCTGTAGTCCGCGAAGAGGAGGCCCAGGCGCTCGTAGAAGGGGCCGTACGCCTGGAGGATGCGCTCCAGTGCGGACTCCTCCATGACGAGCCGGACCTTCCGGCGGTCCTGAGGGTCCGCCTGGCGCCGGATGTACCGGGCCTTCTCGAGGCGGTTGAGGACGCCCGTCACCGCACCGGTCGTCAGCCGGGCCCGGTCGGCGAGGTCGCCTGCCACCAGCGACTCGCCGGCCGTGGCGGCTTCGACGAGGAAGCCGAGACAGGTCAGATCCGTGACGTTGAGACCGAGGAGCCGCGCGATGTCCTGCTGCCCGAACTGCGCGGTCGCGATCATCCGGTCCATCGCATACAGCGCCTGCTCCGCCGTCGCCGCCGGACGTGCCTTGCCCTGCACCACATTTCCCCTTAGCATCTAAGTAAATTATCTCGCGAGGTAAGACATCTGTGGCGGGCCGTGGCCCGCCACCTGAGCATCCCATTCCCGAGGAGGCGCCGTGAGCGCGCACGGAGACCACGACCTGGGCCACACGGTCGCCGGCTGGACAGGCACCGGCATCGCCACCATCGGTTGTACGGCGACGGGTGTGGCGCTCGCCGCCCACTCGACCGCGGGGCTGCTGCTGGGCGCCGCGGTCGTGGCCCTCGCCGCGTTCACCACCTGGTGTCTCCACCTGGCGGGATGGGGCAAACCCTCCGGACCCCGGCCGGCCGGTCAACAGCACTGGCGCGTCCGAGACGCGGCGGCTCGCCGGGGGCATCCCGACTGCCTCGGCTGCCGCCTTGCGGGCCGTAAGCCCGCCGAGGCCCCGACCGCGGCGATCGAGCCCGCACTCGCGGGACAGTCGTCGTAGCAGGGCCGCCCTTCGGGGGGACCATCAGCTCTTCGGGGCACGGCGGCCGGTGACGACCGGGTCGGCGCGTACGTGCGCACGTACCCCCTGCAGGCCGAACAGGACGAGGAGCTCGACCGCGCCTCCGTCGGCGCTGCCCAGCCAGTGAGGCATCGACGTGTCGAACTCGGCCGCCTCACCGGACGGCAGCGTCAGGTCGCGCTCGCCGATGACGAGCCGCAGGCGTCCGGTGAGTACGTAGAGCCATTCGAAGCCTTCGTGGGTCTGCGGGGTCGGCTCGAGCGGTTCACGGGTGGCAGGGATGATCATCTTGAACGCGTGCACCCCGCCCGGCCGCCGGGACAGGGGCACGAACGTCATGCCGAACCGGCTGATCGGCTTGAGGTGTATCCGCGGATCACCCGTGCGCGAGGCACCGACGAGATCGTCCAACGGAACGTCGTAGATGCGCGCCAGAGGCAGCAGCAGCTCCAGGCTCGGCCGGCGGTGCCCGCTCTCCAGCCGGGACAGAGTGCTCTCCGACACGCCCGTCGTCGCCGCGAGGTCGGCGAGAGTGATGCCGCGGGCACGGCGCAGTGCGCGAAGGCGCGGCCCCACCGCGTCGAGCACGTCCTCGTCCGTCGTGTGATCCATCAGGCCATCTTGCAGTAACCGCAAGATTCCGTGCCTTGTCGTGGAGGCCTGGCGAGACTCGGTGCGTACCGACACAAGGAGTCTTGATGAACAGCAGGATCGATGCGGTCGCCTTCTGGGACGGCGTCCACGCGGCGCGAGCGGAGGCCGGCGAGCGGCGGCCGAATGCCCGTCTCACCGAGACGGTGACGGGTCTGCCGCCCGGTGACGCGTTGGACCTCGGCTGTGGGGCGGGCGGCGACGCGCTGTGGCTCGCCCGCGCGGGATGGCGTGTCACCGCCGTCGACGTCTCGGGGGTGGCCGTCGAACGGCTCGCCGCCATCGCCCGCTCGCACGGCCTGGACGACCGCGTCACGCCCGTGCGGGCCGACTTGCGGCGGACGTTCCCACCCGGCGCATTCGACCTGGTCTGCGCGCACTACCTGCACACTCCCTTCGACCTGGACCGGTCAGCGGTCCTGCGCTGCGCCGCGCTCGCACTCCGCCCGGGCGGGCGGCTGCTGGTCGTCGACCACGGCTCGGTCGCGCCATGGTCGTGGGACCAGGGTTCCGACGTTCGCCCTCCGACCCCGCGTGAGGTCGCGGCGGGTATCGGTCTGGCGCCGCAGAGATGGACGGTCGAGCGTGCCGACGCGCCCCGCCGGATCGCGACCGGCCCGGACGGAAGCACCGCCGAGGTCACCGACCACGTCCTCCTCGTCCGCCGCACCGCCTGACACCCCGGCCGGCCCCCATCGACAGAGCAAGGGAGATCCCGATGTCCAGCCCCAGGCGCCGCGACACCCCGCCGCCACGGACCGGAAACGACGAGGCGGAGGTCCTGCGCGGATTTCTCGACCACCTCCGGAACTCGATCGCCGCGAAGGTCGAAGGCGCCCCCGAACCGCACGTGCGAACAGCCGCGGTGCCGTCGGGCACGAACCTGCTCGGCCTGCTCAACCACCTGACGTTCGTCGAGCGCTCGATGTTCCTCGGGGACGACGTCGCCGACTGGGAGGCGACGTTCCGCGCCGCACCGACGGACACCGTGGCCGACGTCCTCGCCCGCTACCGGGACGCGGTCGAGCGCGCGAACGGCGTTCTCGACACGTGCACCGATCTCGGCGCGCGGGTTCCCCGACCGCGGCCGGGCCGCCCCGCTCCCAGCATCCGCTGGGCGCTCACCCACATGATCGAGGAGACCGGCCGGCACGCGGGCCACGCGGACATCCTCCGCGAACTCATCGACGGCACGACCGGCCGCTGACCCCGTGCCTCCAGCGCGCGTTCGGCCGTCAGGCGGAGGCCACGACCTCGCCTGCCGTGACCTGGGGAGGGTGGGGGAGCAGCGAGGCGAGGTTCTCCGCCACGAAGTCGGCCGCCCTCGCGATGGACTCCTCCGCGCCGGACCGGTCCTGGAAGACGCTGGTCGAGACCATCACCCCGTCCCCGGCGTCCACCCAGTAATAGGCCACGAAACCGGAGACCTGGCGCATGAGCGGCACGAACCCCTCGCTCACGACGCGCCCTGCCTCGGCAGGATCGGTCACCCCTTCGTACCTCCGGACAGCTGCGTACATCGCCATAGCTCCTCAGCGCAGGGATCGACTGGTGCTGAGGAGTCGTACCCTGCGACACCTGTCCGGATCATGAGGCGTACGACAATCACCTGAAGAGCCGACGCCGAACCGGTCGTGACCCCCGCTCCCCGGATGGAGGCGGCCCTCCGGGCCGTCCGTGTCAGGCGACCAGCTCGTAGATGCTCCGGCCCGACAGCCACAGGCCGACCACCAGGGCCAGCGTGACCACCAGCTGTTCCTGGTGGTGCTCCAGCCAGCTCCTCAACGCGTTCAGGCGGGCGTTCGCGACCGCGGGCGACCAGACCACGTACATCTCCATGACGATGAGGCTGAGCGTGGCCAGCAGGCAGTAGCCCGACAGCGCCAGCCAGTCGGTGACGGTGGAGAGATCCGCGTCGAGCGCGGTCGCGGCGCCCGCGGCCACCAGGCCCCAGGGCTGCAGCAGCCAGGCCAGACCGGCTGCAGTGACCGCCGACGCGTTGTCGATCCGGGCGGTCCAGCGGGGCGGGCCGTGCGGGCGCGGCGGCCGGCGGTGCCGGTACCCGCCGTACAGCACCAGAGCCAGGCCGATCGCGAGCTTCACGGCGATCCCGGCGGTCGAGGGCGCGCTGTGACGCGCAGGAGGCTGACCGCCGGTCAGCAGCACCACGACGGCGATCACCGCGACCAGGTTGGCCAGCCACGACAACAGGAACGCCAGACCCTGACGGACACCGCGCCGGGAGGAGAGCAGCAGGATGAAGGCGCTGTTGTGCAGGGGCCCCAGGGTGATGGCCGTACCGATCATGATGAGGTCGAGGACCATCGGACCGGACGCTCCTTGGTCTCGAGGGTGTCCGCAACGGGGGCAGGGGGCCGACCAGCGCGGTCACCGCGTCGTGTGGGACCGCATTCCGACTTTGCAGGCGGCGGCCCGGCCGGTCAAGCCAGCCACGCCCGTGGACCCCGGCGGCCGCTCCGCCCCGACTCGGGCAGGTCAGAGGTCGCTGTCGATGCCCGTGACCGCCGGCGGGCCGAGGGGTGCGTCGCCTTCCGCGATGCCGGCGTCCTTCAAGGCGGCCGCGACCAGACGGGTGGCGTCCAGTTCGGCCTCGTACCGGTCCCGCGCGTCGATCTCGAGGCGGATCGAGAAGGTGCCGTCCCCGTTCAGCGTGAGGAGGTCCAGGCCCTCGCTCTCGCTCACGTCGGTGTGCTGGGACGCCAGCTCCCGTTCGAGGACCGAGCGCGCGGAATCGGTGATCCGCGTAAGGAACGTGCCGGGAACGGTGATGACGAACGTGGTCATGGCGACTCCTCGCATAGGCCAGAGTGTGCGTGGCGTACTGCTTCCCCCGTCCGTCGTGCCGAAGCCGCCGGTACGCCGGCCGGCCCACCGGCCGCCCACCTGTGCGCTCACTCGGCACGCCCCGGGGCCGACCTGCATCAGCCCACCAGATCCGGTGCGCGCAGCATCTCGGGCGGGATGCCCCACGCGTCGACGAGGTCGACCGCCACAGGCCGGACCTTGCGGCAGAGGTCGTTCACCTCCCGGCTGATCGCCTTGGAACGCTGGACCGTCAGCCGGCCGTGCTCCATGAACCAGGCCCGGTCGGCCTCGATCGTCGACAGGGCGAACAGGTCGCACAGCAGGGCCAGGGCCACCCTCTCGTCGCCCTCGGGCATCGCCCGCACCTTGTCGACGAAGGCCTCCGTCACCAGCCGTTCGACGTGGGCACGGGCGAGCGCGATGACATGGTCCTGCACCTGTGAGAAGACGGCGCCGGGGTCACGCTTCTGGTCGATCCCTCGTTTGATCCGGCGGGCCAGCCCGGCGAGCATGTGCTCCTCCCGGAAGCGGACCATGGCCAGCTGGTACTCCGAGTCGCGCAGACCGGCTTCCTGGTCCCACTCGTCGCCGCCGGGCAGCAGGTCGCGTACCCGCTCGAGCAGCTTGTGGGCGGAGGTGCGCTCGATGACCGTCTCCACGGCGAGGTTGGTGAGGTAACGGACCGTGCCGAGCTGGTCGAGGTCCTCGAACTCGCTGGCGTAGTCGGTGAGCAGCCCCTTGGCCACGAGCTGCAGCAGGACGTGGTTGTCGCCCTCGAAGGTGGTGAAGACGTCGCTGTCGCTCTTCAGCGCGGCGAACCGGTTGACGGCGAGGTACCCGGCGCCACCGCAGGCCTCGCGGCACTCCTGGACGACCCTGGTGGCGTGCCAGGTGGCGAGCGCCTTGAGGCCGGCGGCCCGCGATTCGAGCCGGCGCCGCGCCTGTGCGTCGTCCTCGATGCCGGAGAAGACGTCGTGCAGGTGCGAGCGCACGACGTCCTGCGCGAAGTGCAGGGCGTACGTCCGGGCGAGGAGCGGCAGCAGCCGGCGCTGGTGCAGGCCGTAGTCGAGCAGCACCTGCTCCTCGGCGCCGGAGGTGGCTTCGAACTGCCGTCGCCGCGCGCCGTATTTCGTGGCGACCGCCAGAGCGACCTTGGCGACGCCGACCCCGGCGCCGCCGACACTCACCCGGCCCTGCACCAGCGTGCCGAGCATGGTGAAGAAGCGCCGATTCGGGTTCTCGATCGAACTCTCGTAGACGCCTTCCGGGCTGACGTCGGCGAACCTGTTGAGGAGCGCCTCGCGCGGGATCCGTACATCGTCGAACCAGATGCGACCGTTGTCGACGCCGTTGAGACCCATCTTGCGGCCGTCGTCCTCGATCCGGACGCCGGGCGCCGGCTCGCCGTCGACCCGGACGGGCACGAGGAAGGCGTGCACGCCCTCGGACCGGCCGTCCACCTCCAGTTGGGCGAAGACGACCGCCAGCTCGGCGTGGCGGGCCGCGTTGCCGATGTAGTCCTTGCGCGCCCCGTCGTCGGGGGTGGTGACGACGAACTCCTGGCGTGCGGGGTCGTACCGCGCGACGGTGCCCAGCGCCTGGACGTTGGAGCCGTGACCGGTCTCGGTCATCGCGAAGCAGCCCATCAGCTCGCCGGTGATCAGCCGTGGCAGAAGGGCCTCGTGATGGCGCTCGGTGCCCAGGTGCAGGACCGCGCCCCCGAAGAGCCCGAACTGCACACCGGTCTTCACCAGCACGGACAGGTCGCCGAAGGCCAGCGTCTCGAAGGCGGCGATCGAGGCTCCGACGTCACCGCCGCCGCCGTACTTCGCCGGGAAGCCCATGCCGGTCTGGCCCGTCGCCGCCATCTCGACCACGATCTCGCGCACCCGCTCGCGGAACGCGTCCACGCCGAGCTCGTCGGCTTCGTCGAGTACGGAGGCGTGCGTCGCCAGATTGCTCCGGACGAGGTCGCGAATCCCGGCGTACTCGCCGTCGAGTACGGCGGCCAGTGTGCGGACGTCGATGTCGGGCTGTACGTAGCCGGTCGTCGTGGAGGGTGAGTTGTCGAGGGCCATGCGGCTTCGCTACCCCGCCGCGGCAAGATCAACCGGGGCCGGCCGAGTGGCGGGCCGGAGCCGTCGGGCGGCCCGGCGGGCACCTCGGCTTCCGGAGCCGCCCCATTCGGGTCGAGTGGGGCGGGGCGTCGTCGACAGGGGTGGCTCCCGGCACCAGACTGTTCGCGGAGGTGACGCGAGTGGTGGAAGAATCGGTGGAAATGCGGGCCGCCGTCCGGGAGACGTACGGTCCGGCCGACCTCAGTTCGGTCCCGGTGTTCGCCGGAGGGTTCATCAACTTCGGGTACTGGCGCTCGATCGACCTCGCCGGACCGATCACGGTCGACGACCGGGTGCGCAGTCAGCGGGACATGTACCGGCAGGTGCTCGACGCCGCCGGTCCGCTGGCCGGCCGCCGGATCGTGGAGGTCGGCTGCGGGCTCGGTGTCGGCTGCGCGCTGGCCCTGCGCGAGTACGGACCGGAGCAGGTGACCGGTATGGACATCCATCCGCAGCAGCTGGACCGCGCGCGCCGGACCAACGCGGAGCTGTTGGAGACCTCACCGACGGGGCTCCGCTTCGTCCGGGGCGCGGCGGAGGAGATGCCGTTCGCCGACGGGGAGTTCGACTGTGTCTACAGCGTCGAGGCGGCCCAGCACTTCGACGACATGATCGCCTTCACCCAGGAGACGGCCCGCGTACTGCGGCCCGGTGGCCGGGTGGTCGTCGCCAGCTTCTTCACCCCGGACGACGATCCGGGAAACGGAGCCCGGCTCGCGTCCTGCCTGGAGTCGTACGCCGACGGGCTGGACATCGCGCGCCCCGTCTCGCTCGTGACCGACGCGTTCAGCCGGGCGGGCCTGACGGACGCCCAGGCCGTGTCCATCGGGCCCGATGTGTGGCAGGGCTGGGACCGCTGGCTGTCGGAGCAGTGGAAGCCGGGCACATGGCCGCGCAACTTTCTGAAGGCCTACGAGCAGGGCAGCCTCGACTACTACGTCGTCACGGCCACGCGCCCGCAGACCTGATCCCGAGAGACCGGGACCGCCGTCGCGCGACCCCGCACCCCGCACCCGCCGCCCGTGCGGGGGGCGGGGTGCCGCACTTGGCCTATACCAATCGCCCGAGTCCCCGTAGTCTCCTCCGTGGCCAGCGGTACCCCCTTCCCCCACCCCGGCCGCGTGCTGGTGCGCGCGACGCCGCCCCCACGTCGCCTCGAGCAGCCGGGTTCCCCCGTCGCCGTCTCCAGGAGGATCACGGTGAACATGCGTACCAGAGGCTCGGCGATCATCTGCGCCCTCGGTGTCGTCGCCTCCCTCGCCCTGACCACGGCCTCCGCGGAGAGCCGTGACGCCCGCCGGTCGACCGCGACGACCGCGGCGACCGCGAAAGTGACGCACGGCGCGCACGCCGCGAAGATCAGGCTCACCGGTGTCGCCACGGCGCGCAATCCGACCGCCGGTGCCGCCGGACCCGGTGGCACCATCTGGATCGCCGAACGCGCCGGAACCGTAAGGGTGCTGGGCGCCCAAGGCCTTGGTGAACCAGTGCTCGACATCTCCGCCGAGACCACCACGGACGGGGAACGCGGCCTCCTGGGCATCGCGTTCGACCCGGCACGCGCACACCTCTACATCTCGTACACGAATCTCGAAGGCACCAGCACCATCGACGAGTTCGCCGTCCGCAAGGGCATGCTCCGGCCGGAGACCCGGCGCACCGTCCTCACCCAGACGCAGCCGTACTCGAACCACAACGGCGGCGACATCAAGTTCGGGCCCGACGGATACCTCTACATCGCGTTCGGTGACGGAGGCGCCGGCGGCGACCCGCACGGCAACGGGCAGAACCTCGACACGCTGCTCGGCAAGCTGCTGCGGATCGACCCGCGCGGAGGCACGCCGTACGCGATCCCCTCGGACAACCCCTTCGTCGACGACCCGGGCGCGCGGGACGAGATCTGGGCCTACGGGCTCCGCAACCCGTGGCGGTTCTCCTTCGACTCGCGTACGGGTGACCTGCTGATCGGCGACGTCGGTCAGAACGACTGGGAAGAGATCGACTGGGCGCCCGCGAGGAGCAGGGGCGGTGAGAACTACGGCTGGTCCCGGATGGAGGGCAACCACCCCTTCCGGGGCGGCACCGAGCCGGCGAACCACGTGCGCCCGATCCACGAGTACGCCCGAACCGGTCTGGGCTGCGCGGTGACCGGCGGGTTCGTGTACCGGGGGAGCGCGATCCCGGCACTCAGGGGTCAGTACGTGTTCAGTGACTACTGCGACGGCACCATCCGATCCCTCGCGCTGAGGAACGGGAAGGTGACGGCGGAGAACGACCTCGTCGTCAACGGTGGCGAGGTCATCTCCTTCGTGGAGGGCCGCGCGGGCGAGCTGTACGTCCTCGCGATCGGCGGCGGCATCGCCCGTATCGACCCGGCGTAGCCGACGAGCGCCGTGTGCCGTCCGGCTCTCCGGTGGGAGGCGAAGCCGGACGGCACACGGCGGCGAGAGGCTACGACCGCGTCGCGGTCCCGCATCCCCCGTCCGGCCCCGTGCGCTCGGCCATCGACGTGCTGCGGTCGTAGGGATCCACAGTGGATCCGTTCGTCTCCGCGTCCGTGCTCGAACGGTCGAAGTCGGGGGTGAGGAAGCCGGTGACGGGGCCGCAGCCGCCGTTGGTCATGTCGGCCTTGTACGAGACGAGGGAGAACGTCCCCGGCTCGGTGACGATCTTCGCGGGATCGTCCCAGCTGACCACCACCTCGCGCCGCACGATGGTACGGACGACGTCCTCGCTGCCGCCCTCCGCGCGGACCACGGGGTACACGTAGGTGACGTCCCCCGTGACCCGTACCGAGCCCTTGGGTCCTTCCTCGAAGGTCAGCCGGCCGCGGGTCTTCACGGTCTCGCCGACGAGTCGCGTCGTGGACGGGTCGAACCGGCTGAAGAGCAGGACGGGGTCGTTCTCCCGGTCGGGCTTGCGGAACGCGGAGCCCAGGAAGGCCTGGACGTCCCGCTGGTGAGGGTTGATCAGGGAGATCGCCCGCGCGGGACGCTTCCCTTCGAGTACCTGCCGGTCCAGATTCGACCAGGTGAGGAAGTCCCGCGTCCGGTCCAGCGCGCGTCCGACCTGCTCGCTGTTCATCCAGCCCGTCGCCTCGGGGCGTGGCATGCCGACCCCGGCCGCGCCGTCCGCCCAGCGCGCCGCAGGTGAGCCGAGGAACGGCTCCGCGAGCGTCGCACGGCGCGGGGTCTCCGGCGGGGGCGCCTGGTCGGGGCGCCCCGATTCCACGGCAAGCGGCCTGATGTCGCCCGCGCCGAACCAGTCGGTGAGGAGCCCGGGCGTCAGCGACGCGGCCAGCACCGCCACCGCGGCGGCCAGGCCGGCGACGTACCATCCCTTGCCCCGACGGCGAGGCCGGGCGGGTGCGGACGCGCGCCAGACCGGTGGACCGCCGACGGGCCGCCGCTCGGGCGACTCCGCGGTCCTGCCGCGCTCATCGGCCGACAGCTCCCTGGGGGCATCCGCCGTCCCGGCCACCGAGTCCCGAAGGAACCGCTCCCATTCCTCGTCGGGCACGGCCGAACCGCCCCGCCCCCCGCCCGCGCTCACTCCGTACTCCTCAGCTCCGCGTGATCCGGTCTCCCCGTGATCGTGATCCCGATGATCGCACAGCCGTTCGTGGTGCCGTGGTGGGGTCGTTCAGGGGAGCGTGGGCACTCGCTCGGACCGCGGCGGCGGACCGGGCGGTGTGCCGTCGCCGAACGGCCGTCCACCGAGAGCGTCCCGACCGTGCGGAGTGAGCCAGCCGCTCGTGTCGGGGCCGCCGGGGACGATCCCGGAGGGGTTGATGGTGTGGTGCACCACGTAGTAGTGGGCCTTGATCTGGTCGAAGTCGATCGTGTCGCCGAAACCGGGCGTCTGGAACAGGTCCCGCGCGTACGCCCACAGGGCCGGCAGCTCCGTCAGTTTCTGCCGGTTGCACTTGAAGTGGCCGTGGTAGACGGCATCGAACCGGACCAGAGTGGGGAAGAGCCGGACATCGGCCTCGGTGATCGTGTCACCCACCAGGTAGCGCCGGCTCGTCAGTCGCCGCTCCAGCCAGTCCAGCCGCTCCCACAACCGCTGGTACGCCCTGGCGTACGCCTCCTGCGAACGCGCGAAGCCACACTTGTAGACACCGTCGTTCACATCGTGGAAGACCTTGTCGGCCACGTCGTCGATCTCGTCGCGCCGTGCCTCCGGGTACAGCTCCGGCGCACCCTCCCGCTGGTGCGCCGCCCATTCGTGGCCCAGGTCGAGCGTGATCTGCTCGAAGTCGTTGGTCACCACCTGCCCCGTGGAGACCTCGACGAGCGCGGGCACGGTGATGCCCAGCGGATAGTCCGGCCGGCGGGCGAAGAACGCCTCCTGCAGCCGTTCGATGCCCAGCACCGGGTCCCTGCCGCCCGGGTCCAGGTGGAACGACCAGCTCCGCTCGTCGTGCAACGGCCCGGCGACGCCCATCGAGATCACGTCCTCGAGGCCCATCAGGCGCCGGACGATCGCCGCCCGGTTCGCCCAGGGGCACGCCCGGGCGATGATCAGGCGATAGCGCCCGGGCTCCACGGGATAGCCGTCGCGGCCGTCGGCCGTGATGCGTGTCGTGATGTAGCGCTTGTCCCGCTTGAACTCACCGTCACCAGCCATACTCCGAGCCTAGCCATGGGGAGCCACATGTACGCCTGTCCCGTCGCCTGTGTTCCCCGCAAGGTCACCGAGGCGCGGAATCCAGCCAGGGCCGGCGCCCCGGTCCGGTCGGGTGGGTGCCCGTGACCCCCATGACCACCGAGTAGAGGCTGGTCTCCGCGGCGATGAAGAGACGGTTGCGCTTCGCGCCGCCCCAGGTGATGTTGGCGACGGTCTCCGGAACGTCGAGCCGCCCGATCAGAGTGCCGTCGGGGTCATAGCAGTGCACTCCGTCGTCCATCGCGGCCACCCAGAGCCGGCCGCCGTCGTCGAAGCGGAGGTTGTCGAAGCGTGCGGTCCCACGGGCGGCGGCCGTGGCGAAGACCTCGCCGTCGGACAGTGTGCCGTCGTCGCGTACGTCGAAGACCCGGATGAGGCCCGCCCGGGTGTCGGAGACGAAGAGCTGGCGTTCGTCGGCGGAGAAGACGAGTCCGTTCGGGGCGCCGAAGCCGTCGGCGACCAGCCGCACGTCACCGGTGGCAGGGTCGATGCGGTAGACGTGGTTGGAGCCGATCTCGCTCTGCGCGCGGTGGCCCTCGTAGTCGCTGGTGATGCCGAAGTCGGGGTCGGAGAACCAGACGGAGCCGTCGGACTTGACCGCCGCGTCGTTCGGACTGTTCAGACGCTTGCCCTGCCAGCGGTCGGCCAGCACCGTGAGCGTGCCGTCGTGCTCGGTACGTGTCACCCTGCGGTTGCCCTGCTCGCAGGTGACCAGCCGGCCCTCGCGGTCAAGGGTGTTGCCGTTGGTGTGACCGGCGGAGCGGCGGAAGACGCCGACGGCGCCGGTCTCCTCGTCCCAGCGCAGCATCCGGTCGTTGGGGATGTCGCTCCAGACCACCTGCCGCCAGGCAGGCACATAGATCGGCCCCTCGGCCCAACGGCAGCCGGTGTAGAGGACTTCCAGGCCGTCATCGCCGTTCATGCATCGACCGGTGCGGAACCGGTCGTCGAACATCTCGTACAGCGCGGGCCGCTCGGTGGTCATGCTGGTTCTCCCCATCCAGGCAAGTGCCGAATGAAGTTCGGCATATCAGGGAGACTGAAGGATGAGGTATGGTCAACGCAAGGTCTGTTCGAACGGAGAGTCGTGGATCACATCGATCGCTCCCTGCTGGCACTGCTCCAGCAGGACGCCACCCGGTCCTACGCCGCGCTGGGCGAGGCCGTCGGTCTCTCGGCCGGCGCCGCGCATGAGCGCGTACGGAAGCTCCGCGAACGCGGAGTGATCCGGCGCACCGCGGCCGAAGTGGATCCGGCGGCGGTGGGCGGCGGCGTGCTGGCCTATGTGACGGTCGACTCGACGTCCTGGATGGGGGACACCGCCGAGAGTTTCGCCGCCCTCCCCGAGATCCTGGAGGCGCACATCATCGCGGGCAGCGCATCGGTCCTGGTGAAGGTCAGGACCGCGACCACCGAGCAGCTGCAGGACGTACTGCGCCGGATCTACGGCATCGACGGGGTGAGCGGCACCCAGGCCACGGTGGTCCTGGAGACCTTCTTCGAACGGCAGGTCTCGCCGTTGACGGCCCTTCAGGGGTGATCGCGTGCGCCGCCGCTGCGGATCAGGATGTGATCGGCTGCCGTGGGCACGCCCGCCCTCTTGTCGGACCTCGCTGTTACGTTGACGCGAGGATCTTGCCTGGACTTCCTGAGAGGGCACATGTACGAGGAACGGCTCGCCGAGTTCTCCCGCGAGCGGCTGGACGGCAGACCGATACCCGACGATCTGCGCGTGCTGCTGGTGGCGCAGTGGGACGGCCGCACCGACTTCACTCACCTTCTCGACCTCGACTTCTTCGAGGCGGGAGAGGTCCACCCGCTCCTGGACACCAGTTATCTGAGCGAAAAGGAACTCGCGGACCCGGAGATGCAGGCCGTCAACGCCGGAGCCGCGGAGATGGCCACGTACGCCAAGCTCGTGGCGAAGGGCGGCAAGGGGTGGACGGGCTACTGGCTGCACCCCGACGAACCCGCGGACCGCGCGTGGCGCCTCGTGGAGCTGGACACCGAGTTCACCTTCTGGCGCGTGGCCGGACGCACTCTGACCGAGGGGCGTGCCGCCGAGCAGGCGTACTGTCAGGACGAGCCCGACGAGCGCGTCGCGTTCACCCGACTGGCCGCCGATCTCGCCGAGCTCGGCCTGCCGCTGAGCACCGAGGACCACGACGCCCTCGACGACACCGAGTTCACGGTGGACCCGGAGGAACTCATGGAGCGGCTGATCGAGGCCGAACGCGAGAAGCGCGGTCTTCGCTGACGGGGTGTTGCTGGCGGCGACCGGCGGTCCCGGGCGGCAGAATGGCAGCGGCGCGAGCCGGGCGGGCGTCGCTCGCGGCGGGCGGCGTCGTGGAGCGCAGGAGGAACACGTGGCTCAGCTGCTGAGGGTCCAGAACTTCAACGTCTCGAGTGACGGAATCGGCGCCGGCGAGGACCAGACCCTGGAGAGGCCGTTCGGCCATGTCGATCCAGGGAAGCTGTTCGCCTGGGCGGGCGCGACGGCGAGCTGGGCCATGCGCACCGAACCCGGGGGCAGCCGTGGGCTCGACGACTACTTCACGCGTGACTACGACCGCAACATCGGCGCCGAGATCATGGGCCGAAACAAGTTCGGGCCCCAGCGCGGCCCCTGGCCGGACCTCGAGTGGCAGGGCTGGTGGGGCGACGAGCCCCCGTTCCACACTCCGGTGTTCGTCCTGACCCACCACGAACGGCCTTCGTTCACACTCGCCGACACCACCTTCCACTTCGTCGGCGGCGACCCCGCCACGGTCCTCGAGCAGGCCAAGGAGGCTGCGAACGGCAAGGACGTCAGACTCGGGGGCGGGGCGAGCACCATCCGGCAGTTCCTCGACGCCGATCTCGTCGACACCCTGCACGTGGTGGTCTCGCCGGTGAAGTTCGGATCGGGAGTGCGACTCTGGGAGTCACCCGACGAGCTGCTCGACCGGTTCCATCTGGACGTGGTGCCCAGCCCGAGCGGGGTGACGCACCACCTGTTCTGGCGGAAGTGACCGGTCCGGACAGCCTGGGCCCGGGGCTGGGGGCAAGCCGTGCCCGAGGTCCGTTCAGATGGTGCGGACCGAGCTGAAGTCGACAGCCCGGTCCGCTTCCTCCAGCACCCGAGCGGCCACCTGCCTCGCCTCCGCCGGAACGTCTCCGCGCTCCCGGACGAGGGTCGCGTAGATCGGAGCGTCGGCCGCTGCCCGGCCCATGGGGTCGTACTGGTTCACTGCGCTGGTCCTTACCTGCGGTGGAATCGGCTCATGAGTGTACGGGGGTCGCTGTCCGCCCCACACGCCTGCCGTCCGACCCCACACGCCTGCCGTCCGCATCCCGCGAGGGTCAGACCTTCCGCCACTTCGCCTGACCGAACGAGAAGACGCCGAACAGGACGAGTCCGACCGACACAGCCACGAGCAGCCACGGGCCGGCAGGCGTCTGGGCGAACGAACGGATCGCGTCGTCCATGCCCTTGGCCTCCGCCGGATCGAACTCGACCGCCGCCTTGATCCCGAACCAGCCCACCGCCGCGAAGACGCAAGCCCGCCCGACCCCACCGACCGTGCCGGTGACGTCCATGAAGCGCCGGGCCTTGCGGGACATCTGCCCCCACGTCAGATGCTTGCGGTACTTCCGCATCACCGCGCTCCCCGCCATGCACAGACCGGCCGACGCGAAACCGACGGCCACCGCGCCGACCCACCACTGGCCCCCCGGCAGCCCGAGCAGCCGGCCGGTGATGTCCTGGCTCTGCTGGTCGCTCGACCCCGCCCCGCTGTCCCGAGAGCCCGCCGCGAAGGAGAACACGAGGAAGGAGGTGACGCCGTAGAACACACAACGCGCCCCGGACATGGCCCGCTTGGGTGCGCCGTCACCCTTGGGGCCGGCGGCGCCGAACACGGCCTCCGACAGCCGCCAGAGGGCCATACCGGCGAGGCCCACCCCCAGCGCCCACAGCAGTACCGCGCCGAACGGGGTCCCCGAGACTTCGGCCAGGGCCCCGCCCCGGTCCGCCTGCTCGCCCGTACCCGTCACGCCGATCCGTGCGGCCAGCGCCCCGACGAGCAGATACAGCACCCCACGCGCCACGAAACCCATACGCGCCCCGCCACGGACGGCGTCGCCGCGGGCCATTCTTCTCGCCACCGTGGACGAGCTCGCTGCGGTCATCTCCGGTCACTCCCCTCCTGGTCAGGACCATCGGGTTCCCCGGCTCCCCCGGCCCAACCCCCGCTCCTGGGCCGGGACCGGACCGCCAGGCGCTCAGTCCTCGGCGCGAGCCGCCTTCCTGGCCCAGAGGATGAGGGGCACCTGGAGGGGGAGTCGGGCGTAGGCCAGGGTCCTGGCCGCGGTGGGTCGGTCGCGCCAGTCGTACGCCATCTTCACGTTGGCCGGGAAGACGGCCGCGAAGAAGAGGGCCGTCGCTCCGGCGCTCGCCCTGCGCGTCGCCGGAATCGCGAGCCCCGCGGCCAGCATCAGTTCGGCGACGCCGCTCGCCTTCGTCCAGGCCCGAGGGCTGCCGGGCAGTGTCTCGGGGACGATGGCGTCGAACTGCCGCGGTGCGACGAAGTGTGCGGTGCCCGCGGCGGCCAGCAGGCCGGCGAGGAGGAGGGCGGGACGGGCGGGACGGGTGGGCCGAGGCATGGCGCTCCTTCGGGAAGCGGCGGGCACTGACGTGTTACCGGTGAGTATGTACCCATGCCCCCGGCCGCCGCTCCGCGGGGGAGCGAGGGTCTGCCCAAGGTCGTGAACCGGACAGAGGGTGAATGCGCGCCGCTGGACCGCGACCACCTACTGGCCAGTACTTATGGCTTCTCGAGGCGTGCGGATGTGCATTGCATTCGCGCCGCTTTTTCTCCGTGACGTGTGGGGCGAAGGGCGTGTTCCTTTAGCCTCCATCGCCCCGGGGCGGTACCTCGCCGGCCGCCGGTACCGCTCTGATCAGGGTCAGGACGTTGACCCTTCAGTAACTTGGCGCTACTTTCGCTGCGTCCACCGAACGGCCCGATCTTCTTGCCGCGGGCCCGCGCGACCCCATGCCTTTTGTTCGGCTCTTTTGTTTGACCGAAATTATTCCCGGGCAATGCATCGCACATTCGGAGAATTATGACGTCAGCAGAGTACGTCCTGGACCTGGTCATCGGAGTGACTCCTTTCGCCGAGCCCGACGCGCGCCTCGCGGCCGCCGTCACGCGCGGGGGAGGGCTCGGCGTGCTTGACCTGGGTACCGGAGACCGTGTGGCCAGGGAGGCGTGGGCGGACCTGCGCAGGTGGCTCCCGGCACGTCACGGGATCCGCGTCGGACCGCGGTGCCGATTACCCGTCGACAGCCTGATGCGCGGGAGCGTTCTGCCGCACACCGTGGTGCTCGGCCTTGGCGCCTCCTGGCGGCCCGGTGAACTCCCCGACGGTGTCCGCGTGCTGGCCGAGGTCACGGATGCGGACGAGGCCCGGGACGCCCTGGCCGCCGGCGTCCACGGACTCGTCGCCCGGGGCAGCGAGTGCGGTGGACGGATCGGTGAACTCGGCACGTTCGTCCTGCTCCAGCGACTCCTCGACATGCTCGGCCCCGACGGGCCGCCGGTGTGGGCCTGCGGCGGCATGGCGCCGGACACGGCGGCCGCCGCCGTGGTGGGCGGGGCGGCGGGGGTGGTGCTCGACAGCCAGCTCGCGCTCCTGGCCGAATCGGCGGTTCCCGCGCCCGTCGCGTCCCTCCTGCGAGGGATGGACGGCTCCGAGACCACCGTACTCGCAGGTCACCGGTTCCTGCGCCGCCGCGTTCCCGGGGACGGTCGCGCGGACGAGGCGCCCGACGATCCGGAGCGGGTGGCGGCCCTGCTGGGAGGCCGCGACCCGGTGAGGCAACTGCTGCCCGTCGGACAGGACGGCTTTCTCGCACTCCGCTTCGCCGACCGGTTCCGCGATGCCGCGGGCGCCGTCCGCGCCGTCACCCAGGCGGTGTCGGCCGCCGTCGAGGGGGTCGGAGCCGCGGACGTCCTGCGCCCCGGATCGCCCATGAGCCGCGCGCTGGGGACCGAACTGCCCATCGTGCAGGGCCCCATGACCCGGGTCAGCGACGGTGTCGACTTCGCCGCCGCCGTGTCCGACGGCGGGGGCCTGCCCGTCGTGGCCCTCGCGCTCGCCGGCCGTGACCAGGCCCATGCGCTGCTGGCCGAGGCGGGCGCCGCACTGGCCGGCCGGCCCTGGGGCGTCGGCGTGCTCGGCTTCGCACCCGAGGAGACCCGCACCGCCCAACTGGAGGCCGTACGCGCCCACCGGCCCACACACGTGATCATCGCCGGGGGCCGGCCCTCGCAGGCACACGACCTGGAAGCCGACGGCATCAAGGCCTTCCTGCACGTGCCGTCGCCCGGTCTGCTGCGCCAGTACCTGGAGCAGGGCGCCCGGCGGTTCGTCTTCGAGGGCGCCGAATGCGGTGGCCACGTCGGACCCCGTAACAGCTTCCCGCTCTGGGAGGCCCAACTGGCCGTGCTCGGCGACTGGGCGGACCAGAACCCGGAAGGCGCGGCGGCCGTCGAGGTGCTGTTCGCCGGTGGCGTCCACGACGCCCGCTCCGCCGCCATGGTCGCCGCGCTCGCCGCCCCCCTCGCCGCCCGCGGCTGCGCGGTGGGCGTCCTGATGGGCACCGCCTACCTGTTCACCGAGGAGGCGGTCGCGTCCGGCGCCGTACAACCGCTCTTCCAGAGACAAGTCCTCGCCGCCGAGCGGACCGCGCTGCTGAGGACCGCCCCCGGGCACGCGACCCGCTGCGTCCCCAGCCCGTTCAGCGACGGCTTCGGCGACCTGGAGGCCGCGCTGCGCGCCGAAGGCGTCCCGGGCCGCGAGGCATGGGAGCGGCTGGAACGCCTCAACGTCGGCCGGCTGCGCATCGCCAGCAAGGGCGTCGAGCGCACCGCGGCCGGAGACCTGAAGCCCGTGGACGAGTCCCGCCAGTACGCCGAGGGAATGTTCATGGCGGGCGAGGTGGCCGTGCTGCGCACGACGACCACCACGGTCGCCGCACTCCACGCGTCTGTCACCGACGATGCGGTCGCCTTCCTCGACCGGCGCTCCACCGAGCTCCGCGAACGCCTCGCACCTGACACGGAGAGCGCGGCGGCGCCCGTGCCCCCAGCCGCGCCGCTGGACGTCGCGATCGTCGGCATGGCCTGCATGTTCCCGCAGGCGCCGGATCTGGCCGCCTTCTGGGCGCTCGTCCTCGACGGGCACGACGCCGTCACCGAAGTCCCCCCGGAGCGCTGGGACCCCGCCGTGCACCACTCCACGGAACCGGGGGCCGCGAGCGCCTCGCGGTGGGGCGGGTTCCTGCCCCGGATCCCCTTCGACCCGCTGCGGTACGGGATCCCGCCGGCCTCGCTGGGCAGCATCGAGCCCGTACAGCTCCTGGCGCTCGAAGCCGCCCGGCACGCGCTGCACGACGCCGGGTACGGGGAGGAGGGGCGGGTCTTCGACCGTACGCGGGCCGGTGTGGTGTTCGGAGCCGAGGCGGGCAGCGACCTCGCCAACGCCGCCACCCTGCGCGCCGTGCTCCCCTCCTACTACGGGCACCTCCCCGCCGGCCTCGACGAGCAGTTGCCGCGGCTCACCGAGGACTCCTTCCCCGGCATGCTCGCGAACGTCATCTCCGGGCGGGTGGCCAACCGTCTCGACCTGCGCGGCGCCAACTACACCGTCGACGCCGCCTGTGCCTCTTCCCTGGCCGCCGTCGACGCCGCCTGCAAGGAGCTGGTGCTCGGCACCAGCGACCTGATGCTGTGCGGAGGCGCCGACCTGCACAACGGCATCAACGACTACGCCCTGTTCACCTCCGTGCACGCGCTCTCCCCGACCGGCCGCTCCCGGCCCTTCGACGGGAGCGCCGACGGCATCGCGCTCGGTGAAGGCGTCGCCTGCGTCGTCCTCAAGCGCCTCGCGGACGCCGAACGCGACGGCGACCGCGTGTACGGCGTCATCAAGGGGGTCGGCAGCTCGAGCGACGGCCGGTCCCTCGGGCTGACGGCCCCGCGGCCGGAAGGCCAGCGCGCCGCGCTGGAACGCGCCTACCGCAACGCGGGCGTCTCGCCCGCTCAGGTCACCCTCCTGGAGGCCCACGGAACGGGCACCGTCGTGGGCGACCGTACCGAACTGGGCGTACTCACCGAGGTGTTCGACCAGGCGGGTGCCTCACCCGGTGCCTGTGTCCTCGGGTCGGTGAAGTCGCAGATCGGGCACACCAAGTGCGCCGCGGGGCTGGCCGGGCTGATCAAGACCGCCCTCGCCCTGCACACCGGGGTACGGCCGCCCACGCTGCACCTGGAGCGGCCCCTCGCCGTATGGAAGCAGGACGAGAGTCCGTTCGCCTTCCACCGGGAGGCGCTGCCGTGGCCCGCCGCGCCCGGACAGCGGCTCGCGGGCCTGAGCGCCTTCGGCTTCGGCGGGACCAACTTCCACGTCGTCCTCGCCGCGCACGACGGCGACGGGCCGCCGCCGGTCCACTCCAGGGACCTCTGGCCGGCCGAGCTGTTCACCTTCCGAGGCCCCACGCGCGCGTCGGCCCGCCGCGCGGTCGCCGAGCTGCTCGACCTCGCCGCCGCGGCCGAGGCGGGCACCGCCCCCTGGCGGCTCCGCGACCTCGCCGCCACGGCCTCGCACCGCGCGGGCCGCACCCACGGACGCGTGCACACGGCCTTGGTGGCCCACGACGTGACCGAGCTGTGCCACCGGCTTCGGCACGCCCTCGCCGCCCTGGATTCCGGGGCATCCGACGTGGCGGGGGCGAGCGACGCGGCGGGGGTGTCCGACGTGGCGGGGACGGGTGACGCGGCGGGGACGGGTGACGCCCCGCTCCCCGCGGGGCGCGAGAGCGCCGCCGGGGGCCGGCGGGCCTCCGCACCGGCAGGCCCGCCGTTCGGGTTCCACCTCGCGGCGGAGGAGGCCGTCGACCCCGGTCTCACGGCGTTCCTGTTCCCCGGGCAGGGCAGCCAGCGCCCGGGGATGTCCGCGCACCTGTTCACGGCCTTCCCGGAACTCGGCCGACTGCTGGACACCGGCGACGGCGCCCGCATCGCCAAGGTCCTCTACCCGCCTGCCGTGTTCGACGACGCCGCGAGGGAACGTACCCGGCAGGCCCTGACGGACACCCGGGCCGCCCAGCCCGCCCTGGGCGTCGTCGAACTCGCCCTGTACGACCTCCTCGCCCGCTCCGGTGTGCGCCCCGACCTGGCCGCCGGCCACAGCTACGGCGAGCTGGTCGCCCTGTGCGCGGCGGGCGTCCTCGACCCCGACGCCCTGCCCGGCCTCAGCGCCGCGCGCGCGGCGGCGATCCTGGACGCGGCCGGCGACGATCCCGGTGCCATGGCCGCCGTCGCCGCCACACCCGAGGAGATCCACACGGCCCTCGGCGGTCAGATGCCGGACGGCCTCGTCGTCGCCAACCACAACGCCCCACGGCAGAGTGTCCTGTCCGGCCCGACGGCCGCCGTCGAAGGGGCGCTGGGGAGACTGCGGGACGCAGGCCACGGTGCGAAGCGGTTGCCGGTCGCCTGCGCCTTCCACAGTCCGCCGCTCGCCGCCGCAGGCCCCGTCTTTCGGCAGGCGCTTGGGCAACAGCCGCTCCACGCACCGGAGTTCCCGGTGTGGTCGAACCGTACCGCCCGCCCCTACGTCTCCGATCCCGACCTCGTACGCGACGAGCTCGCCGCCCAGATCGGCGCCCCGGTGCGTTTCGTGGAGCAGATCGAGGCGATGTACGAGGCCGGTGCGCGCATCTTCGTCGAGGTGGGGCCCGGCCGCGTCCTGACCCGCCTCGTCGCCGACATCCTCGGCGGGCGCCCGCACCGTGTCGTCGCCTGCGAGCCGCGTGACGACGGCGGGTTGGCCGGCCTCCTGGACGCGCTCGCCCGGCTCGCCGCCGCCGGGCTGCCGGTGGCGACGGACTGGATGTTCCGGGGCCGCGAAGCCGTCGCCATCGACGGCGGCAGGGGCTTCGACGTCGACGGCGGCAGTCGCTTCGATCAGGCAACCGCACCGCGCCGACCCGGCTGGACGGTGGACGGACACCTCGTCCGCACCGCCGCCGGCGATCCGCTCCCCGGCGCCCTCGCGCCGGCCAGACGAGTCGTGGAGACACCCGTGACGACGAATCCCGGTCAGACACCGGCCGGTGAGGCCGACGCCCTGGTCGCCGAATTCCTCCGGACCAGCCGGGACATGATCTCCGCGCAACGCGACGTCCTGCTCGCCTACTTCGGCGCCGCCGCAGGAGACAGACCCCCTCTGCCCCGTACCTCGCCGACGACGCCGCACGAGCCGGCAGGCCTCCCGGCCGCCGCGCCGCCGTACGCCGAGCTCGCCGCGCCCACCCCTGCCCCCGCCCCCGTGCCCGTACAGTCGCTCGCGCCTGCGGCGGCGTCCGGAACCGCCACGGCCGCGGATCTCACCGAGGAAGGTGTGCTGCGCACGGTCCTGGAACTCGTCAGCGAGCGCACCGGCTACCCCCTGGACATGGTGGAGCCCGACCTCGACCTGGAGGCCGACCTGAGCGTCGACTCCATCAAGCGCGCCGAGATCGCCGGTGAGCTGGCCAGACGCCTGGGCGGCACGGGTGACGCCGCGCCGGTTCTGGACGACGGGGAGTTGGAGGAGCTGACGGGTGCCCGGACGGCGTCGGCGATCGCGAGCTGGATGTACAGCCGCGCTTCCGGTGCCGGTGGGATGCCCTCGTCGGCGGCTTCCGACGCCGGTGGGACGATCTCGTCGCCGACCCCCGGCCCCGCGGCGCCCGGACCCGACGCCGCCGCGGACGAAGGGCCGCGGATCGCCGCGCCCCGCCGCTTGCGGATGCTGCCCGTGCCCGCTCCTGTTCCCGCGCCGGTGCCGGGAGCCGGACCGGACGGGCTGGCCGGGTCCCGGTACGCCCTGATCGGCGACGGCACCGGCGTCTTCCGCGGTGTCGCCGCCGAACTGTCCGCCCGCCTGGCCCGGCTGGGCGCCGAAGCGATCGTCCTGGACGGCGATCCCGTACCGGGTGAGGTGGACGAGTCCCTGGACGGCGTCGTCCTTCTCGCGGCCCTGGGGGAGGACGGCGCACCGTTCCTGCCCGCGGGATTCCCCCTCGTACGGGACCTCCTTCAGCGCGCACCCCGGCGGCTGCTCCTGGCCCGCGCGGCGGACGGGGTCCGGGCCGCCGGGGCGGACGGGCTCCTGCGGACCGCCGCCCGGGAGTACCCGGCCGTGGGCGTACGCTGCGTCGCGCTCGACCCGGGCACCGCCGAGGCCCCCGCCCACGCGGTCGACGCGCTGGCGGCCGAACTCCTCGCGGACGACGCCCTGCCCGTCGTCATGCGCACCCCGGCGGGGAGGTTCGCTCCCGAACTGACCGCGCAGCCGCTCGGCGCGCTCGGTACGACGGGAGGGGGCCCCTCGGGCGAGGGGGCCGCCGAGGCGGAGGCGCTGGGCCTGGACCGGGAGAGCGTCGTGATCGTCGTCGGCGGAGCCCGTGGCATCACGGCGCGGTGCGTCGGTGCCTTCGCGACCGCCTCTCGGTGCCGCATCGAGCTCCTGGGCCGCACCCCGGCACCCGACGGGCCTGAGGACCCGCAGACCGCGGGCGCGCCCGACAGGGCCGCGTTGCGGTCCGTACTGGCGGGTACCGGGCGTTACGACGGCCCCGCCGCGGTCGAGCGTGCCGCCGATCTGATCCTGGCCCGACGCGAGGTGACCGCGACCCTGGACGCGCTGCGCGCAGCGGGGAGCCGGGCCAGGTACCGCAGCGTGGACTGCCGGGAGTCGGCCGCCGTGCTTCAGGCGGTCAAGGAGATCCACGCCGAGTACGGGCGCGTCGACGGTGTGATCCACGCCGCCGGGATCATCGAGGACCGGCTCATGGAGGAGAAGACTCCCGAGTCGTTCGGGCGTGTCTACGGCACCAAGACCGACAGCGCGGCGGCGCTGCTCGCCGCCGTGGAGCAACTGCCCCGGCCGCCGTCCTTCGCCGTGCTGTTCGGCAGCGTCGCCGCCGTACTCGGAAATCGCGGCCAGGCCGACTACGCGGCCGCCAACGACGCCCTGGAGACCCTCGGCGCCGCCTGGGCCGCACGGACGGGCCGACGTGCGCTGACGGTCCACTGGGGTCCGTGGGCGCCGTCCGACGACCACACCGGCATGGTCGGTCCCGAGCTGGCCCGCAGCTACGCGCGGCGCGGGATCACGCTCATCGATCCGGAGGAGGGAGCCCTGGCGCTGCTGCGGGAGCTGGCCTGGGGCGAGGAGTCGGCCCGCTCGGTCGTCCACACCGCCTCGGAGTGGTGAGATGACCCTCCCCGCCCACCCGTCGTACGCAGGTGCGGCCCACGAGCCCGTCGCCATCACCGGCATGGCGGTGATGCTGCCCGGCGCGCCCGACCTGGCGACGTACTGGCAGAACCTCACCACCGGCGCCGACATGATCGGCGACGTGCCTCCGGGACGCTGGGACAGCGCGTACTACCACCCGGGCAGTGCCTCGGAACCGGCCGTCGCCGACCGGGTGTACTGCCGGCGTGGTGGCTTCGTCGACGCCGTCGCAGAGGTCGACGTCACGCGGTTCGGCGTCATGCCGCACTCGGTGCCGGGTACGGAGCCCGACCAGCTCATCGCCCTGCACGTCGCGGCGAGCGCCCTCGCCGACGCGGGCGGAACGGATCGGCTTCCCGACCGCGACCGGGTCGGGATCGTCCTCGGCCGCGGCGGCTACCTCACGCCGGGCCTGGTCCGCCTCGACCAGCGGGTCCGTACGGCCCGGCAGCTCGTCCGCACACTCGGTGATCTCGTGCCCGGCCTGGACGAGGAGCGACTGGAGCGCGTACGGGAGGCGTTCACCGACCGTCTCGGGCCCGGGCGGCCGGAGGACGCCATCGGTCTGGTGCCCAATCTCGCCGCCTCCCGGGTGGCCAACCGTCTCGATCTGCGCGGCCCGGCCTACACCGTGGACGCGGCGTGTGCCTCGTCGTTGCTCGCCGTGGACCAGGCGGTGGCCGCGCTCGTCTCCGGACGCTGTGACGTGATGCTGGCCGGTGGTGTGCACCACTGCCACGACATCACCTTGTGGAGCGTCTTCGCGCAGCTGCGCGCTCTCTCGCCCAGTGAACGGATCCGGCCCTTCCACCGGGGCGCGGACGGCATCCTCATCGGTGAGGGCACGGGAGTGGTGGTGCTCAAGCGCCTCGCCGACGCCGAGCGGGACGGTGACCGCGTCTACGCCGTGATCCGGGGCACCGGTGTCAGCAGCGACGGCCGCACGTCGGGGCTGGTCAATCCCGATCCGGCCGGGCAGACCCGGGCGGTCCGGGCCGCGTGGCGGGCCGCCGGTCTCGATCCCGCGGAGCCGGGATCTCTCGGTCTGCTGGAGGCCCACGGCACCGGTACTCCTGCCGGTGACGCCGCCGAACTCGCCACGCTCCGCGAGGTGTTCGGGCCGCCAGGGTCACCGGAGCCGGCGGGGCGGTCCGGAGTGGCGACGGCGGACGCCACGGATCCGTCGGATCGAGCCGACCCCGGTAGCCGGCCGGTGATCGGCTCGGTGAAGTCCATGATCGGGCACGCCATGCCGGCCGCCGGCGTCGCGGGACTGGTCAAGGCCGCCCTCGCCGTCCACCACGGCACGCTGCTGCCCACGCTGCACTGTGAGGACCCGCATCCGGCGCTGGCCTCCACCCGATTCGCCCCGCTCTCCCAAGCGGTTCCCTGGGTGCACGGGCCGGGTCGGCCGCGACGGGCCGCCGTGAACGCGTTCGGCTTCGGTGGCATCAACGCCCATGTCGTCCTCGAACAGGCGCCCGCGACCTCCGGTGGCCCCGCCCTCACGGCGGCGCACCTCGCCGCCCCGGCGGGACGGCGCCGGGCCGTGGTCCAGGAGAGCGAGCCCCTGCTGCTGGTGAGCGCGACGACGCCCCAGGCGCTCGGCGCGCTGCTCGACGCAGCCGACCCGCGCACTCCGCCCGGTGCGGACGCGGGACCCGTACGGCTGGGCATCGTCGGCCCCACGCCCAAGCGGCTCGCGCTGGCCCGCCGCGTCGTCGCCAAGGGGGAGGCCTGGCACGGTCGCAACGACGTCTGGTACCGTCCCGGCCCCCTGCTCGGCGGCGGCGCGAGCGGCAGGACCGCCTTCCTCTTCCCCGGCCTGGAAGGGGAGTTCGCGCCCCGCGTCGACGACATCGCCGATCACTTCGGGCTGCCCCGACCGCTCCTCCCCTCGCCCGCGCCGGACCTCGACGGCCGGACGCGCGAGCCCGGTGGCGGCCTCGGCCGTCACGGGCTCGGTGTCGTCGCCGTCGGACGGCTGCTCGACACGGCCCTGCGCCGCATCGGCATCGTCCCCGACGCCGTGGCCGGGCACAGTGTCGGCGAATGGACCGCGATGGCCGCCGGCGGGCTCTACGAAGAGGCGGCCGTCGACGCGTTCATGACCGCCCTCGACCCCGAGTCGGTCCGGGGCGTCGACCTCGCGTACGCCGCCGTGGGCGCCCACGCGGACCGGGTGACCCGACGCCTGGCCGACGGCGGACATCCGTCCGTCGTCCTCTCCCACGACAACGCCCCGAACCAGTCGATGGTGTGCGGCCCTCCCGAGGCCGTGGAGAGGTTCGCGGCCGGACTGCGCGCCGAGGGCGTCCTCGTCCGCGTCCTGCCGTTCCGCTCGGGCTTCCACACCCCGATGCTCGAACCGCTCCTGGGGTCCATCAGGGCGGCCGCCGACGGAATGCGGCTGCGGGCCCCTCACGTTCCTGTCTGGTCGGGCACGACGGCGGGGCCCTTTCCCAGAGAAGAGGCCGCGGTCCGCGCCCTGTTCGTACGCCATCTCCTCGAACCGGTCCGCTTCCGGAGGCTGACCGAGGCTCTGTACGGAGCGGGCTTC
Source organism: Streptomyces sp. NPDC013317 (assembly GCF_055563155.1). Taxonomy (NCBI): domain Bacteria; kingdom Bacillati; phylum Actinomycetota; class Actinomycetes; order Kitasatosporales; family Streptomycetaceae; genus Streptomyces; species Streptomyces sp. NPDC013317. Next base: position 376,605 of record NZ_JBVHDX010000003.1, on the reverse strand, counting down.
AGGGTCTTCGTACAGGCCGGGCCGGGGCAGCTCGGCTCCCTCGTCGGTGACACCCTGGCCGGTCGGGACCACCTGGTCGTGGCCGCCAACTCCCCGCACCGCTCCGGCCTGGCACAGCTCCGAAGGGTGGCCACCGCGCTGTGGACGGCCGGGGCGCCGACCGACCCCCGCCTGCTGAACGCACCCGGGCCGTGTGTCGCCGCCGCCGCGTCGTCCGCCGTACCGTCGTCCCCGCCCGTCCCCGCGTCGGCCGGGCAGCGTGTCCGCCTCGACCTGGGCAGCGCGCTGGTGAACCTGACGCCGGACCCGGCGTTCGTGGCCGCGCTGACCCCGGATCAGGCCGCGGATCGGACCGCGGATCCGGCTGCCGCTCTCGAACCCGCCGCGACCGTGTCGCCGGTGGCCGGCGAACTGTCGGCCCTGCTGAGGGAGACCGCCCAGACGGCCGCGACCCTGATGGCAACGGTGGCAACGGCGGGCACGCCCCGTACGTCCGGGCGACCGGTGACAGCGCCGGTCAGGAGGACCGCCGCCCCCCTGACCGAAGTCCCCGTGCCCGCACCGTCCTTGCCCGCACCGTCCGTGCCCGTGCAGTCCGAGGCCGGGTCCGGGTCCGCGTCGGCCGACCCAGGAGCTCCCGGCACGGTGTGGCACGACCACGTGCGGGTCGGCGTGGATCAGATGCCGTACCTGCTCGACCACTGCTTCTTCCCGCAGCGCGCAGGCTGGCCCGACGTCGCCGACCGCTGGCCCGTCGTGCCGGCCACCACGATCGTGGCGCACCTGATGGCGGCGGCCGAGAGGGCCGTGCCGGGCGGCGTGGCCGTGGCGGTGCACGACGCGTGCTTCGACCGGTGGCTCACGGCAGCCGATCCCGTGGACGTGCCCGTGACCGTGACCGCGCAGGGGCGGGGGCGGGTGGCGGTGTCGTTCGGACCCGACGCCCGCGCCGTGGTGGAGCTGGCGGACCGTCACCCCGAGGCGCCACCTGCCCCTCCGCCCCCCGACCCCGGCTCCGAGCGCGTGCCCGCGCACACCGCCGAGCAGGTCTACCGGGAGCGGTGGATGTTCCACGGCCCGTCGTACCAGGGCATGAGCCGGCTGACCGCCATCGGCGACCGGCACGTGCGCGCCACGCTGACCACCCCGTCGGCACCGGGCGCTCTGCTGGACAACGTGGGACAGGTACTCGGCTACTGGATCATGGCGACGCACACCGAACGCACCGTGGTCTTTCCCGTGCGGATGCGCCACATGCGCTTCTTCGGACCTCACCCAACCCCCGGCACACCGGTGGAATGCGAGATCCGGATCGTGTCCCTCACCGACACGGTCCTCGAAGCGGACGCGGTGCTCACCGTCTCCGGGCGGGTGTGGGCACATCTGACCGGCTGGCAGGACCGGCGCTTCGACAACGATCCGCACACGCGGCCGGTGGAGCGGTTCCCGGACCGCAACACGCTCTCCGCCGTCCGGCCCGGCGGCTGGTCACTGGTCTTCGAGCGCTGGCCCGACCTCGCCTCACGGGAGCTGATCATGCGCAACGCGCTGGGCGGCGCCGAACGTTCGGCGTACGCGGAGCGGTCACCGCGGGGCCGCCGGCAGTGGCTGCTCGGACGGATCGCGGCCAAGGACGCCGTGCGTCGCCTGCTGTGGGCGGACGGGGAGGGCTCGGTGTACCCCGCCGAGCTCGTCGTCGGCAACGAGGCGTCGGGGCGTCCGTACGTCACCGGCCGTCACGGGCGGGAACTCCCGCCGCTCGACGTGTCGGTCGCCCACTGCGCCGAGGCCGGTGTCGCCCTCGCCCGGCACCGGCACCGAAACCCGCACCCGCACCCGCACCCGGACCGGCCACCGGGCGCGGAAGAGGGCTCCGGCGCAGGCGGATGCGGCGTGGGGATCGACATCGAGGAGGTGACCGTGCCCGGCGGGGCGACCGTCGCCACCGCGCTCTCCCCGGCCGAACAGGAACTGCTGGCGGCCCGCCAGGCCGTCGGCGGGGGCGGGGGCGGGGAACAGGCGGCGCTGTGGTTCACGCGCTTCTGGGCGGCGAAGGAGGCGGTCGCCAAGGCCGAGGGCACGGGCCTGGGCGGACGGCCGCGCGCCTTCGAGGTGACGGGGGCGGAGGGCAACCGGCTGACCGTGACCGTGCGCCCGCCGGACGCGCCCACCCGGACGTACCGGGTGAGCTGCGAACGCGTCGCCAATCCGCCGGGCCTGCCACCGCGCGTGTACGTCGTCGCCTGGACCACCGGCCCGGACCCGGAGCAGCCGGGGGCGGGCACCGAACGTGACGAGAGGGATCAGACGTGACCACCACCCAGCCCTTCGACTCCGCGCGGGCGGACGAGGCAGCGGTTCTCGCCGAACTGACGGACATGATCGAACAGGTCCTGGTGGAGTACGAACTCGACGACACCGAGATCACGATGGAGACGCGCTTCGGCCGCGACCTCGAACTGGAGAGCATCGATCTGGTGACGCTCGCCGGGCTGCTCCGGGACCGTTACGGCAGCACCGTCGACTTCGCCGAGTTCGTGGCCTCCATGGAGCTGGAGGAGATCGTCGAACTCAGCGTGGGGCGGCTCGTCGAGCACGTCTGTCTGTGCCTGAAGGCCGAGGGGCGGGACTGAGCCATGGCGATCGTCGACACCGGCGACGTCCGGTTGCACGTCCAGCGCCTGGCCGCCCGCCCGGCAGCCGCGAGCCCCGCCGACGGAACGGCCGCCACCCCCCTCGGCGATCGAGCCGCCGCCCGGGACGCCACGGTCGTCCTGCTCCACGGGCTGCTCACCGACAGCCTGGCCAGCTACTACTTCACCGTCGCTCCGGCCTTCGCGGCCGCCGGCCTGGACGTGGTCATGTACGACCACCGGGGCCACGGCCGCAGCGGACGGCCCGAGCGCGGCTACACGCTCGGCGCGTTCGTCCACGACCTGGACAGTCTCCTGGACCGACTCGACATCCAGAGCCCGGTCCACCTGGTGGGCAACTCCTTCGGCGGTACGGTCGCGTTCGGATACGCGCTGCTCCGGCCGGAGCGGGTCGCCGGCATGGTGGTGATCGAGTCGGAGCCGGCCACTCCGTCCTGGGCGGTCAAGCTCGGGGGTCTGCTGGAGCGGGTCCGCCATGAGATGAGTGTGAACGAGGACGCCGCTCTCGACTGGATCGCCACCCATCACGGGGGCCACACCGCCCGGTTGGCGAAATCCGCCGGCCGGCTCGTCCGTGACACCACCCTCGCCCTGGACATCCCGGCGAGCGCGGTCCTGGGCGACGACGACGTGCGCGCGATCCGCTGCCCGGTCCTCGCCCTCTACGGCGCCGACTCGGATCTGGCCGCGCAGGCACCGCGGATACGGTCGCTGTTGCCGTACTGCGCGACCGAATCGCTCCCAGGTCACCAGCACTCGGTCCTGGTGGAGGCGCCGGGCCGGGTACGCGATCTCGTCCTGGACTGGGTGGGCCGGCACTCGTCCCCGGCCGGCGACCGCGACGCGGTGCGTGTCCGGTGAGCCGTTTCCTGTTCGTCGTGCCGCCGCTGGTGGGGCACATCAACCCGGCCGTGGGCGTCGCGGCGGCGCTCACCGCCCGGGGCCACCAGGTGGCATGGGCGGGCGAGCCCGCCCTCGTACAGCGCCTCGCGGGCGGGGACGCGACCGTCCACCCGTGCCCACCGGCCGACGCGGCCGCCGGGGGCGCGGAACAGAGCGCACGGCCCTCGGAGATCCGTGGCCCTGAGGCGCTGCGGTTCCTGTGGGAGCGTTTCCTCGTCCCGCTCGCCGAGGCGATGGCACCCGGCGTCCGGCGGGCGGTCGACGCCTTCCGTCCGGACGTGGTCGTCGCCGACCAGCAGGCACTGGCAGGCGCCCTTGTCGCCGAGGATCTGGGCCTGCCGTGGGCCACGTCGGCGACGACCACGGCCGAGTTCACGGACGCCCTGGCGTCGATGCCCCGCGTCGCCGCCTGGAACGCGGCGTTGCTGGGGGAGCTGCGTGCCCGGATCGGCGATCCGGCGGGGAGCGGCGACCCGCGTTTCTCCCCGTACCTCGTGCTCGCCTTCAGCACCCCGGAGTTGGCGGGGCCTCCCGCGCGGGGCGGCGACCGGGTGCGCTGGGTCGGCCCTTCCCTGACCGCCCGGCCTTCCGCCGCCGTCTTCCCCTGGCAGCGGCTCGATCCGCGACGGGCACTGGTCCTGGTCACCCTGGGCACCGCCAACACCGATGCGGGGGCGCGTTTCCTGGACCGTGCGGCCCAGGCGCTGCGAGCCCGGTCCGACCGGGTGCAGGCCGTCGTCGTCGATCCGGAAGGCGCCCTCGGCACCGGACCTGAAGACCGGGATGTGATCACCCTGCCCGTGGTCCCTCAGCTGGAGTTGCTCGCGCACGCCGACGCCGTCGTCTGCCACGCGGGGCACAACACCGTGTGCGAGGCGCTCTGGCACGGCGTCCCCCTGGTGGTGGCGCCCATCCGGGACGACCAGCCGGTCGTCGCCGCCCAGGTGGCCGATGCCGGGGCCGGTGTTCGGATCCGCTTCGGCCGGGCGTCCTCGGACACGATCGGGGCGGCCGTCGACACCGTCCTCTCCGACCCACGTCCCCGGGACGCGGCCCGCCACGTCGCACGGGCCTTTCGCAGCGCGGGCGGCGCCACGGCTGCCGCCCTCCATCTGGAACGGCTGGCCGAGGGCAAGAAGGAGGACGCATGAGTTCCGTATCCCGCGAGGCCCACACGCTGCGGGTGGCCGCACTGCGGTCCGCGTACGGCAAGGATCTGGCCGAGGGCACCGGCGCCTTCTTCGCCCCGCGCGCCCTTGCGTGTCCCTGGTGCGGCTCGTCCCGGCTCGGCGAGCATCTGCGCACCACGGACCTGCTCCAGCACAAGCCCGGCGTCTTCACCCTCGACCGCTGCCACGACTGCGCCCACGTGTTCCAGAATCCCCGGCTGAACGAGCGCGGACTCGCCTTCTACTACCGGGACTTCTACGACGGTCTCGGCGAGGAGCGCCTCGGCGGCCTGTTCGGCGGGCGCGTCGCGGCCTACCACTCCCGGGCGAGGTCCCTGCGGCCGCACCTCGCGGGAGCCGCCGCCGAGTGGCTGGACGTCGGCACCGGACACGGCCACTTCTGCGAGAACGCCCGGACCGTGCTGCCGGCAGTCGTCTTCGACGGCCTGGACCGCTCCGAAGGCGCCGAACTCGCCGAGCGGGCCGGCCGCGTACGCCGGGGCCATAGGGGAACGTTCGCCGAACTCGCCGAGCCGATGGCCTGCTCGTACGACGTGGTGAGCATGTTCCACTACCTGGAGCACTCCACCGACCCCTGGCGGGAGCTGGAGGCCGCGCACACCGTGCTACGGCCGGGCGGGCTGCTGGTGATCGACGTCCCGGACCCCGAGAGCCGGTTCGCGCGGCTGCTGGGACGCTGGTGGCTGCCCTGGCTCCAGCCGCAGCACCTGCACCTCGCACCGGCGGCGAACCTGCGCCGTCGGCTGACCGAGACGGGTTTCACCGTCCTCGCCGAGGAACGCACCGAGGCGCACGACGCGGTCGACCTGGTGGCCGCGACATGGATCGCACTGGACGCGCTCGCCCCACGAGAGGACCTGCCGTGGCTCTCCTCCCCGCCCGGCCCGTGGCGCCGAGCGGCGAGGACGGCCGTCCTGGTCGCCGGCATACCTCTGCTGCTGGCGGCCACGGCTCTGGACCGCTTGGCGGCCCGCCCGCTCGCCGGCCCGCTGCGGCTGACCAACGCGTACCGCCTGATTGCCAGACGGCGACCCGACAGCACCTCGTACGCGTCCGACTGATCGGCTGCCCGGAGAGGGGGACGAAGTCTGGTCGCTCTCGACCGTCGGTCGCCTCCCGCAACCGAGTTCGCGGCGTGCGCGAGCGGAGGTGGAGACTGCCCGTCCACCGTGGGCCTAGGCTCTGTCGGATGCAGCGAGCTGAGGTTCTGAAGCGAGTGATCGGCATCCTGACGGAGGCCGCGGAGATCCGCCGGGCCGCGGAGGCGGGGGAGAACGAGGACAGCTCCGAGTTCGGATCCAGCGTGGTGACGCAGATGTTGAACGAGATGCTGCCCTCCATCAGGGTGCCGGCCGATGCCACCCCGCAGGAGGTGGCCCGGCTCGTCGCTTCGGCTCTCGGACCCGCGTTGCAGACCATGGTCGCGGGCTTCACCTTGGCCTTCACCAGCCTGGCCATGACGCACGACAGCGGCCAGAGCGACATCTCCTCGACCGAGGTGCTGCAGACGCTGGCCTTCCAGGTGGAGGCCGGGCTGTTCGACGAAGGTCCCTGAGGGCTTCCCCCGACGGGCCCGGGGAAGACCGAGCAGCGGAATCGGAGCCGCGCCTTCTGCGGCTGCCATGACACCCTCTGGTGCCATGGCAGATGACAGGAGCCGTGGATTTCAGGCGGGTACGACGGCGCTCATCGTCCGGATTCCGGAGGCGGAGCCGGTGGTCCGCGGGTGGCGTGAACGGCTCGACCCCTCGGCACGCGCCGGGGTCCCGGCCCACGTCACGGTGCTCTTCCCGTTCCTCGACGAGAGCCGGACAGACGCGCTCGTCCACTCCGCACTCGCCGAGGTGCTGGGCAGCCACCCGGCGTTCGACCTGCGGTTCGAGAGATGCGGACGGCTTCCGGAAGTGCTCTTTCTCGTCCCCGAACCCGACACGCCGCTGCGGCGGCTCACGGAGGCGATCGCCGACCATTGGCCTGAGGCACCGCCGTACGGCGGCCGCTTCGCCGACATCGTGCCGCACCTGACCATCTCTCAAGGGCAGGACGACACCGTCATGGACGAGATCGAGGCCGACCTCGTCGGCAAGCTCCCTTTCACTTCGCGCGTCTCGTCGGTCGAACTCATCGTGCACGACGGGACGAAGTGGCAGGAACAGGCGTCGTTCTCGCTCGGAGGATGATCGGCTCGAATCCTGTGCCGCTACCGCAGACGAGGGGCCCGGCGCAGCCGGGCCCCTCGTCGTGTTCCTCCGTCTCGCGGCCGCCGGCAAGGCGGCTCTCGGGCCGGGGGAGGTGATCAGTAGGCGGAGTCGACGTTGTCGATCGAGCCGTACTTGTCGGCCGCGTAGTTGGCGGCCGCAGTGATGTTGGCGACCGGGTCGGTCAGGTCGTGCGGGGTGCCGGGGACGTGGTAGGCGTCGAACGTGGGCTGGATGACCTGCAGCAGGCCCTTCGACGGCGTGCCGTTCTGCGCGTTCACGTCCCAGTTGTTCTGGGCGTCGGGGTTGCCGGAGGACTCACGCATGATGTTGCGGTGCAGGCCCTCGTAGCTGCCGGGGATGTCCTCGGACTTCATGATGTCCAGGGCTTCCTTGATCCAGCCGTCGAGGTTGTCGGCGTACTGCTTCTTCGCCTTCTTGGCCTTCTTCGCGACCGGAGCGTCCACCGCCGACACCTGGGACGCCGAGACGTTCGCCGATACCGGGGCGGCCTGCGCGGGCGAGGGGGCCAGCGTGAGCGCCGCGGCTGCGGCACCGGCGGTGGCTATGCCCGCGACGGACAGCTTGCGGAAGCGGACGATGCGGCGGGTGGTGTTCTGCGTGGGGGCGGTCATACGCGAGTGACTCTCCATCTGGGGACGACGTGGGGATTCCGGCCGAACGCGGTACGGCGCGAGAAGCGGCTCTCCGCGAGGCGGCCGGGGGATCGGGGCGGTCGGGCGAACGTGCTGTGCTCCGGCCCGCACCGGGATCCCCGCAACGACAGCCATGGTTAGGGCCCCACGGATCGCGGCGCAAGGATGTGACGTACTACCCCATCACGTAGCAAATGCCCCGCCGGTCGTACGCAAGGCGCCAGGGCGCGGCACCGCGGAGCGCCGCAGTACTACCTCCCCTAAGACGTGACGTGGCTCCTGTGCGGGGCATCACAGCCACGCCTCCCGCCCGGGCTTCCGCATGACTCAGCGGTCACGCGAGATCACCCTCCGTGCGCTCGCCGTCCGCGCGGCCGTCTCCCGCAGCAGAAGCAGGGCGGCCGCCGGCGCCGAGGGCCCGGAGCCGCGTGTCGCCAAGGACGCGCCCGCCCGGCGTACCCCGTCGAGGCGGAGGTCCTGGACGCCCACGAGGGCGCGGATGAAGGGCCGGTACGGCGGCTCCACCACGCCCGCGAGGGCTCCGGCCGCCGCAAGGTCGGTGGCCGACCGGGCCGCCTGCTCCTGGACGAGCCGGCCCAGCGCGGCGTCGGGCCGGGTGAGGTCCGCGCGATGGCGTGCCACCGCGTCGGCGGGGACGCCCGTCCGGCCCCCGCGCACGTCCTCGGCCAGATCCTCCAGGAAGTCGATGCGCTGCATGGCGCGGATGAGACGGTGACAGCCGTCCGTGAACGCTTCCCGTTCCCCCGCGTCCGCGGGGGTGAGGAGACCGGCTGTGAGCATCAGCGCGGGCAGCGAGTACGCCCGCACATAGCGCTCCAGATCCTCCTCGTCCGCGAAGGTGCGCCACGCCACCTCGAGCTCGCAGCCCCGCAGGAACGCGTCCACGTGGGCGCGCACGCTCGGGTGCCGCTCGGCGGTGCTCACCAGACAACGCAGTACGGGCAGTGCGGAGCCACCCTCGGCGAACGCCTTCCGTACGAGCCCGCCCCACTCCGCGAGCGCGGCCGCACGAACGTCCGGCGCCCCGCGATCGATCCGGTCGTCGGTGTCGTGCATGAAGGCGACAGCGGCGACGACATGGGGCAGCAGTGCGGCGGGGAGCAGCAGCCGCGCGGCCGCGTACTCGGCGGTCGCGAACCTCCGCACCGCCCGCCGCTGCTCCGTGTAGTCCCGCCGTAGCCGCGGCTCCCTGACCCCGGCCCGGTCGAGATGCCGCTTCCACATACCGATCCCCTCTCCACACCCGCCGAGAGCCTACGACGAGGCCTGTCGACCCACCCCGGACGCCCCCTGGTCGGTGCCAGGCGGGAGACTCCGGCCAGCCGGCGATGCGGACCTGGGCGGGTGGAGTTCGGCGCGCCGCAGCACGGGGACCGAGAGGCCGATCGCTGCCGCCAACAGGAGGATCGTGCCGCATCCGTAGAAGAACACCTCCGCTCCCCAGAGGGCTACCGTGATGCCGACGGCGGGGAAGAGCACGGGATCCAGGCCCAGCGTGCACAGAGTCGTGAGCGAGGTGACCCGTCCGAGGTAGCGGGGATCTGTCTCCGTCTGGACCAGGGCGCCGGTCACGGTGGTCGTGAACCCGCTGGTCAGCCCAATCAAGGAACTGAACATGACGGCGGCGGGCAGTGAGGTCGCACGACCCAGGGCGACCGCACCCGCAGCCGTGGCGAGCAACACGCCGCACATCGTCGGCCCGGCACGCGGTATGCGGGGCGAGACGGTGAGCAGCAAAGCCGAAGCCGCGGCTCCGAGACTGAACGCGCTCGCCATCCACCCCATGCCCGAGGCGCCCCAGCCGCGTTCATCGGCCAGGAGCACCAAACCGGTGGCGACCGGACCGCTGAAGCACATCTCGCTCAGCCCGATCAGCGTGACCAGCGGGGCGAGCATCCGGTGCCGGCGGACGTATCGCAGACCCTCGCCCAGTTCACGCCAGGCGGAGCCGCTCCGGGGCTCCCCCGTCAGTGGAGTGATCCGCACGGCTAGCAACAGGACGAACGAGAGAGCGAAGAGAGCGGCAGCGGCTGCGAACGCACCGGGCGCGCCGCTGATCACCGTGACAGCTCCCGCAAGGAGGGGGCCGACAGCATTGCTCAGCCGGATCGACAGACCGCGCATCCCCTGGACGCGGGTGAGCTGGCCAGGTGCCGTGATACGTGGCGGGAGCGCGCCCACCGCCGGCATGAACACCGCGTCCACCACGCCGAAGACCGACGCGACCGCCACCAGCAGCCAGATGCCCGGGGACGCCAGCATGAGTGCCGCCGCGGCAGCGAGGATCACCGCACAGCGCACCGCGTCGCTGACGACGGCGACCCGGTGCGGCCCGAACCGGTCGGCCACCACGCCGCCGCCGAGCATGAGCACCGCACGGGGAAGAGCTCCGGCAGCGAACACCAGGCCCACCTGCGACGGCCCTCCTGCGCGTGTCGCGGCCCACGACAGGGCGAGAAAGTACACCACGTCACCGGTGACCGAAGCCGTGTACGCGGCAAGCCAGCGCAGGACGTTGGTGTCCCGGTAGGCGGGCCGCGCGACCGCGGCCATGCCGTGCGCGTTCATGCGTCACCGGTCGGCGGGAGGGCCGTTCCGGGCACCGGAAAAGCCTGCAGTTGCAGTGCTACCGGCGCAGCGCCTTCGGTCGCCTCGTCCTCCCCGTCCCGGTATCGCAAGATCACCTCGAAGATCTCGGCCCGCAGCCGGTCCAGGTCGCCCGGGGCCAGATGCAGGAGGAAGTCGCTGTAGGCAGTGACGTCGAGCCACTCCTGAGGAAGTAGCGGCACCTCGTGTGCGGCCCTGCGCAGGCGATCCGCAGCGGCGAGGGCGGCTGCGTGGGTGTATGCGCGTCCGCTCGCACGCTGCTCCGCGGGCGCGGTGGCGAGATCATGGATCGACTGGCGATGGGCCGATCTCCACCACCGCTCGCGGCCGGTGCCGCGGTCCGACTCCTCCAGGATGAGTCCCCCCGACGCAAGGCGACGCAGGTGGTAGCTGGCCGCGCCGGGGTTGATGCCGAGCTCTTCGGCGATCCGGGTGGCCGTGGAGGGACCACGTTCGCGCAGCAGAGTGAGTACGTTCACGCGCATCGGGTGAGCGAGTACGCGCAAGGCAGCGGTGTCGAGTTCGACGTCCTGTCCCGAAGGCCCGGCGGATGCGGGCGAGGAGGCGACCATCCGCCGAATGTAGACCTACAACAGGTGTTTCGAAAGAGATGTTGTGAGAGGAAGGGAGCGTCAACCCGAGCCTCGCGTCCGAGAATTGACTTGAGCAGGGTGCATCCGGATCCGCGCCGACAGGAAGTCCGGCAGGAGCACCGAACGCGAGGGACCGAGTGGTTACAGTTCCTGCCCCTCACCGACGCCGCCCGTCGCCTGGCTCGCTGTCACGTCGACCGGGGCGGGCTGCGCCGGCACGGGCGGGTGCAGGAACTGGCGGGCCTGCAGTTCGTACATCTCGCGGAACAGGCCGACGCCGGTGGTGGGGTCCATGAGCTCGGTGAAGGTGCCGTGTTCGACGACGCGGCCCTCGTCGAGTACGTAGATGAGGTCGGCGTGCCGCACGCTGTGCAGGCGGTGGGTGATCAGGACCGTGGTCTGGCCCTGACCGGACAGCTGGTGGATCTGGTCGAAGACCCGCTGCTCGGCAGCCGGGTCGAGCGCGCTGGTCGGCTCGTCCACGATCAGGACGGTGCCGTTGCGGTACCTGGCTCGCGCGAGGCCGATCTTCTGCCACTGCCCGCCGGAGATCTCCTGGCCGCCCTTGTAGCCGCGGGAGAGCAGACTGTCCAGGCCGCGCGGGAGGCCCTTGACCACCTCGTCCGCTCCCGCGTAGGCAGCGGCGGTCTCGACGGTCCGGTCGTCCATCGTGGCGTGACTGCGGCCGATGCCGATGTTGACGCGGGCGGTGAACGGCCAGCGGAAGAAGTCCTGGGCGACCATCGCCACACGGTCGAAGATCTGCGCGCGGTCGGCTTCGGAGGTGCTCACGCCGCCCCACAGCACTCGGCCGGAGTCGGGGAGCCGAGCGCCGCTCAGCAGGCGGACCAGGGTCGACTTGCCCGAGCCGTTCCTCCCGACCAGGGCAACGGTCCTGCCCCGCGGGATGACGAGGTCGACCTCGTGCAGCGACGGCTTGTCGGCACCCGGGTAGGTGAAGGTGACCCTTTCGAACCTGATCTCCTCCGCGTCCTCGGGCAGGGCGAGCCCGCCGGAGGGGATGGCACGCCGGACCGCCTCCTCGCACAACCTCTCCAGGTCGGCGACGAACAGGGCCTCCTCCTGGACGTCGGTGACGCGCAGGACCAGGTCCGTGATGCTCGCAGCTCCCGTACGGATCGCCAGTACCGCCGTGCCGGCGACGGCAAGGCCCGTCTGCCCGTGCCACAGCAGCAGCCCGAGGACGCCGTACGTGGTGAGGGTCGCCACGCCGCGCGCCGAATCCGCGACCAGATTGGTGCGGGCGCCGGTCCACGCGAGCCGGGTCTGCTCCCGCTCGCTCGTCTCGGCCATCTGACGGAAGTGCTTGAGCAGGAACGGCGCCGCGTCGTGGACCCGGATCTCAGCGGCTGCCTGCTGGTTGATCAGCAGTTGGCTGATCAGCTTGGCCGCTCGCACGTGCTGGACGAAGCGGTGCCAGCTGATGTACCGGTGCCGGGCCATGGTCAGCGCACCCCATGCGCTCGGCAGGGCCATCAGGGCGAGGAGCGGCAGAAGGACCGGGTGCAGGACGGTCAGCACGCCGGCGGCCGCGATCAGTGAGATGGCGGAGGTGACCACGGCGGTGCAGTAGCCGACCATCCGCCGCGCCGAGTCGGCGCCCCACTGGGCGGAGTCCATGAGCTTGTGGAACGCGTCGTCCTCGATCGCCTCCAGCTCCACCCGCGCCACCAGGCCCAGATAGCGCTCGGTCGCCACCCGCTGTGCCTTCGGCTCCAGGATCCCCGTGGCGGCGGACGACGCCGACCGGCACACCGAGCCGACCACCGCGAGGACGGCGACCAGCACGAGCGACGGCAGCGCCGCCCGGAGCCGGCCGTTGATGTCGCCGGCGGCGAGCAGCTCGACGAGCAGGGCGTTGACCGCGATCAGGGCCACGGCCTGGGCGACGCCCCGGGCGACCTCGCTCACGGCGACGGTGACGAAGGCCCGTGGATCGGCCTCGCGTGCCAGCCTGACCGCCACCGCGACCTGCCTCGGCAGCGAGCCGGCCATGGCGCGCAACCCCAGCTTCAGCCAGGCGCCGTCGTGGGCGCCCCAGCCGTAGTCGTAGGTGAGCTCGCCCCCGAACAGCAGCTGCTCCGAGTCCGACGGGCTGCCCGCCGCGGCCGCCAGGGGGTCACTGTCGAGGTTCGTCATGCCCCCCACCTCCCATCCGTCCGTGCCGAGCGAGAGGCACGGACGGTGCTCAGGGAGGACGCGAGGCCGAGCCGGAGAAGGCGGCCGGGCGCGGCGACGGGAGTGGCAGGCAGGGGAATCAGGGTGGTGGGCACGGGGTACAAGGCGGGCTCCATGAGACGTAGTCGGGGCGTCGCGAGGCTCAACGACGCTGCCCGGCGCTTCGAACACATGTGTTTCGGACGCCGTCCGAACCCCATGAGCAGGCGAATGCGCGTTCGTGCCGTATGCATCGACCCGTGCCGGAAGAGGGCGGCGGCAGCACCGGCCGATGGCCGAAACGCCGACACCGACCCGCCAGGCCTTCGCCTCGTACCGCCGCAACGGTCGAGGACCGTCTCCCCGACCGTTCCGACGCCGTTCGCGGCGGCCGTTAAATGGCTTGAGCTCGGGCGGTGGGACGGACAGGATCGGTGAACACCGATGAGTTCTTTCCGGCGCCGCGGTCTGTCGGTGTGACCTGCTACGCGCGGAGGACACTCACATGACGGAAGGCGCCATGCTCGCACCCCAGGCAACACCCGCCCACTCGCCCGACCGTGTCGCCGCCGTGCTGCGGATCCTCGTGCTGTCCACGTTCGTCGTTCTCCTCAACGAGACGATCATGGTCAACGCGATTCCGCGGCTCATGCGCGAGTTCGAGGTCACGGCGGCAGCCGCGGGGTGGCTGTCCACGGCCTTCATGCTCACCATGGCCGTCGTCATCCCGGTGACCGGGTGGTTCCTCCAGCGCGTGACGACCCGGACCGCCTTCGGCCTGGCCATGGCGCTGTTCCTCGCCGGTACGGCGCTGGCCGCGGCTGCGCCCGCCTTCCCCGTGCTCCTGGTCGCGCGTGTCATCCAGGCCAGCGGCACCGCCGTCATGATGCCGCTGCTCATGACGACGCTGATGACCCTCGTGCCGCCGCAGGACCGCGGCCGGGTCATGGGCAACATCACCCTCGTCATCTCCGTCGCGCCCGCCCTCGGTCCGGCGGTCTCCGGCGTGCTGCTGCAGCTGGGCAACTGGCGCCTGCTGTTCCTGGCGGTCCTTCCCATCGCCGCGGCCATGGCGATAGTCGGTCAGCGCAAGCTGGTCAACATCGGCGAGCCGCAGGCCGGTCCGATCGACTGGCTGTCCGTCCCTCTGGCGGCAGCGGGCTTCGGCGCCCTGGTCTACGGCCTGAGCGGCCTCGGTGCCGGGGACGAGGCATCGGCGGTCGTGCCGCCGGAGGCCACGACCCTGGTCGGTGCCGTGCTGGTCGGCCTGTTCACCTGGCGGCAGCTCGCTCTGCAGCGCTCGTCCACGCCGCTGCTCGACCTGCGCGCCCTGACGTTCCGGCACTTCTCCGTGGCGCTCGGCCTGATGTGTCTGTCCTTCATGGCGCTCATGGGTGCGTTCATCCTGCTTCCGATCTACCTGCAGGAGGTGTGCGGCCTGACCTCACTGCAGACCGGGCTGCTCCTCATCCCGGGCGGGCTGACGATGGGCCTGCTCGGACCTCAGGTCGGGAAGCTCTACGACCGGCTCGGCGCGCCGCGGCTGGTCGTCCCCGGAGCCGTACTCACCGCGCTCTGCCTCGCGCTGTTCGCCCTCACGGGCGAACAGACGTCTCCGTGGGTCGTGCTCGCCCTTCACGTCGCCCTGAGCGTCGGCATGGCGTTCGTCTTCACCCCCGTCTTCACCTCGGGCCTGTCCGTACTTCCGCCGCACCTCTACCCCCATGGCTCCGCCATTCTGGGCTCGCTCCAGCAGGTCGCGGCCGCCGCCGGCACCGCCCTGGTCATCAGTGTCATGTCCGGGCGCGCCGCCACGGCAGCAGCCGACGGCGCCGGCCCGACGGAGGCCCTGGCCACGGGTATCCGGTGGGGATTCGGCATCGGCGCCGTACTCGGAGGGCTGACGGTCCTGGTCGCGCTGCTCGTCCGTACGCCGCCCGTCCCGCAGGCCCCCGCTGCGCCGGAGACCCAGGACGAAGACGGCACCACGGCGACCAAGACCGCGCACACGCCCACCACGTAGGTGCTGCACGGGCAGCCAGGCCCTCCTCAGGCCACGGAGAGCAGGTCCACCACGAAGACGAGCGTGGAACCGGCCGGGATCAAGGGAGTGGGGGACTGGTTGCCGTAGCCGAGGCGCGGGGGAACGATGATCTCGCGCCTGCCGCCGACCTTCATCCCCCTGATTCCCCGGTCCCAGCCCTTGATGACCCTGCCGCCGCCCACGGCGAACTTGAAGGGTTGGTCCCGGTCCCACGAGGCGTCGAACTCCTTGCCGGACGCGAAGGTGACTCCGACGTAGTGAACCCGGACCACCCTGCCCGGCTTCGCCTCGGGCCCGTCCCCGACGACGAGGTCCCGGATGGTCAGCTCTGTGGGAGCCTCGCCCTCCGGAAGGTCGATCTCGGGCTTTGTCGGTTCGCTCATGTCCTGCCGCCTCGTTCCTCTCCACCGGCCCGCCCTGTACGGGCCGGCCGGCTGCACGGTGACCCCCGTGCGCTCGAGGATCACGCTACCGAGAGAGCATCTAAAATGACCGCACGTCGACGGCGCATGCCGTCGGCGTCCCATGCCGGTCGGACCAGTTGCGCGGACCTTCGTCCGCGAGTCGTCCGACCGGCTGCGTTCAGGCAGCTGTTTCTACGGGGGAAGATCCGGTGTTCGGAATCATCAGGCCATGCCGTCATCGGCTGGGCGAGGGCTTGCGTACCGAGTGGATGGCGCACCTGTGCGGGCTGTGCCTGGCGCTGCGCGGCGAGTACGGGCAGTTCGCGAGGGTGGCAACCAACTACGACGGTCTGATCATCTCGGTACTGACCGAAGCTCAGTCGGAGCGATCCGGCGACTGGCGGCGGGAGGCCGGTCCGTGCCCGCTGCGCGGGATGCGGTCGGCCGACGTGGCGCAGGGCGAGGGCGCACGGCTTGCGGCGACGGTGTCGCTGGTGCTGGCCGCCGCGAAGATACGTGACCATGTGGCCGACGGCGACGGCCTGTTGGGGCGTCGCCCGGCGGCGCTGGCGGCACGCCGGATCGCCCGGGGCTGGGACCGTGCAGGCGCCGCGGGTGGCGAACGGCTCGGCTTCGACACCGCGGTGCTGCTCGACGCGGTCGAGCGCCAGCCGCAGATCGAGCGGTCGACCGTCCGGGGCGGCTCGCTGTTGACGGTCACGGAGCCCACGGAGACGGCGACCGCCGCCGCTTTCGCGTACACCGCCGTACTCACGCACCGCCCGGCCAACGCGGAACCGCTGGCGGAGGCCGGTCGTCTGTTCGGCCGACTGGCGCATCTGCTGGACGCCGTGGAGGACCTGGACGCGGACGAGGCGTCGGGCGCGTGGAACCCCGTCGCCGTGACCGGCGCGGACCGCGCCGAGGTCCGCAGGCTCTGCGACGACGCCGTCCACGGAATCCGCCTGTCCCTGTCCGACGCCGAGTTCGTCGACGGCCGGCTGGTGCGGGCGCTTCTGGGCGGCGAGCTGGAGCGTGCCGTCGACCGGGTCTTCGACCCCCGGCATCGCCACCATCGGCACACCCGCCCGGCGCGCGGCGTGCGCATGCTGCCCTGGCTGGGCCGCCGTACGGTGACGGAAGAGCCCTCGCAGGCCGGTGCGGGGGAGGCCTGCGGTGTCGGCGTGCTCGCCGTCGCGGGCCCGGAGGGCGTGCCGACGGCATCGGGCCGGCCGCCGGAGGGGCAGTGCCGCCGCTGTCGCGAGGTGCGCCGACTGTGTGGCGATTGCAGGCTTTGCTACAACTGCTGCCGCTGCGACGACGACGCGGACCCGGGTGAGGGCGAGTCCTGGCAGTTCGGCGACGGCAACCGCAACGGCGGATCCGGCCGGGACGCTTCCGGGAGGGACGGGTCCGGCAGGGACGGGGCCGGGGGTGAGGGCTGGTTCGGCGGCAACTCCGGTGGCTCCTCGGGTGGTTCGGGCGGTTCGGGCGGAGGGCACGGGTCGGGTGGTTCCGGCGGTGGCTCCGGTGGTGGTTGCGGCGGCTCCGGTGACGGCTGTGGCGGAGGCTGCTGCAACCCGTGCAAGTGCTGCTGCGACTGCTGCGACTGAACCACGGAGGAGCCATGCGGAGGAGCGGCCCACCTGGATTCCTGGTGGGCCGCTCCGTTCGTGCGATGCGCACGCGTGTCGATGCAGCCGTTCGCGTCAACTTCAGGCTGATTCCATTCGAAAACCTTCGTACGGCAAGGGTGTTGCGGAACACCGTTCACTTGGGCGTATTACTCTTCCTTGACCCGCACTTGGGCTTGCTTTGGTGAAGCCTGGAGATGGTTCGACCGGAGGGAGGCGCGCTCGGATGTGGTCCGTCCGCGTGTCCGCGGCGCTGCGCGCGGCCCTCCTCTGCGTCCTCGCCCTCGTCTGTGCCGGCCTCTCACTCACGCCCGTCGCGTCCGCCACACAGCTTCCCCGGCCCTGTGCCCAGCAGGTCGCGCCGGCCGCGGCGTTCGAGTCCGCGCACGCGGGGGGCGGCGAGGCCGACACCTCCGGCGGGTCCGTCCTCCACCGTGACCGGCGGCGGCCCGTCACCGTGAACGCAGGCCTTCCCGGCCCGCCGCCGGCCACCCGCGCCGTCCCGCTCGTGGATGCGCCGGCGGCGGGCCCCGGTGACACGGACACCGGGCCGAGACCGCACGACCGCCACGACTCCTCCGCCCTGCAGGTGTTCCGCTGCTGACAGGCGCTGCCGACCTGCGCCGACCTGTCAGCCCGTCGCGCCCCCACGGCGCGCCAGGAGGAATCATTCATGCAGCCACTCGTCGACATCGCCCGCCGATACGGACAGCGTTCTGAGGAGTTCGCCGCGCATGCCGCGGGCCGGTCCCCGGCCGTCCTGTTCGTCACCTCTTGCGACTTCAGGGTCGTACCCGTCCCGATCACCGGGTCCGACGCCTTCGAGGCGCTGTGAGGAAGGACGTCCCGATGCTCCGCTCCTTCCCCTTCCTGCGGCAGGACGTCGCCGCCTCGCTCGTCGTCTTCCTCGTCGCCCTCCCGCTCTGCCTCGGCGTCGCCGTCGCCTCGGGTGTCCCCGCCGAACTGGGCCTCGTCACCGGCATCGTCGGCGGTCTCGTCACCGGCCTGATGCGGGGCAGCAGCCTCCAGGTCTCCGGCCCGGCCGCCGGCCTCACCGTCCTCGTACTCGAAGCGGTCCGCGCCTTCGGCCTCGCCGCGCTCGGAGTCATCGTGCTGGCGGCCGGAGTGCTGCAGATCGCCATGGGCCTCCTCCGGTGGGGCCGGTGGTTCCGCGCCATCTCCCTCTCCGTCGTCGAGGGCATGCTCGCCGGCATCGGCCTGGTCATCATCGCCGGGCAGCTCTACGCCGCGGCGGGCATCCCCGCCCCGGACTCCGGTCTCCACAAGCTCGCCGGACTGCCTGGCGCGCTGGTCGAGGCACTGGGCAGTCGCACGGCTCTCGTGTCGCTCGCCGTCGCCGCCGGCACCGTTCTCCTCATCGTCGGCTGGCGACGGATGCCCGGCAGGGTCCGGGCGGTTCCCGGAGCCCTGGTGGCAGTGCTGCTGGCCGCCCTCGCGACCGCCGTGTTCGGTCTTCCGGTGGAGACCGTGCGGGTCGGCGGCGTGCTGGAGGCCGTCCGTCTGCCGGGTTCGGAAGCCCTCTCCTCGCTCGCCGATCCGGCCCTCCTCGGCACGGTCCTCGCCTTCGCCCTGATCGCCTCGGCCGAATCGCTGTTCAGCGCGGCGGCGGTCGACCGGCTCCACGCGGGTCCCCGCACGGAGTACGACAAGGAACTCGTCGCCCAGGGCGCGGGCAACACACTGTGCGGACTGCTGGGTGCGCTGCCGCTCACCGCGGTCATCGTGCGCAGCTCGGCCAACGTCGAGGCCGGCGCCCGGACCAAGGCGTCCCGGATCCTGCACGGCCTCTGGCTGCTGCTCTTCGTCGCCCTGCTGCCCGCCGTCCTCGCGTACATCCCGCTGGCGGCGCTGGCCGGGATCCTCGTGCACGCCGGCTGGAAGCTCATCCCCTTCAAGGGCGTACTGACGCTGTGGCGACGCCACCGGGGCGAGGCCGTCGTCCTCGTGGCGACGGCGGCGGCGATCGTCTCGGTCGGCATGTTCGAAGGCGTCCTGATCGGCCTCGCCCTGTCGGTCGGAAAGGCCGCGTGGGAGGCCTCACAGCTGCGGATCGAACAGACCGACGACGGTCGCGGAGTGGTCCGCGTACGGATTCAGGGGACGGTCACCTTCCTTCGGCTGCCCCAGATACTCGACAGCCTGGAAGCCCTGCCGAGCGACCGACGGGTGGTCCTGGACCTCACCGGTGTCCACCACCTCGACCACGCCTGCCGGGCCGCGCTGGAGACATGGGCGGAACGGCATGGCGGCGCGGACGCCGAAGCCGTGCGAGCGGCCACCGCACCCGACCGCCCTGAGGGCGCGGCCGCGGCCCCGGTGGGCCCCTCGCGCTGACGTCCGGTCTCGTGCCGGGACCGCCGGCCGGGATCAAGCGGCCAGGGCCTGAGCGGCCGCGTCCGCAGGTCGGTTCGTGAAGGCGTACGTCGGCCCCGCGGCGCGGCCACCTCAGACCGCGCCCGAGCGGAGGTCCTCCAGGACCGTGCGGGCCGCCCGCGCCCCCGACGCCAGCGCGCCCTGGAGGGAACCGGTCGCCCGGTGATCCCCGCACACGTACCGGCCGGGCGCCCACCGCGCGGTGCGGGAGAGCGGCGTCGGGCCCGGCATCGCCGGCAGCGCGTCGGTGACCGTGACGCGGTGCACCAGCTCCCAGTCGGCCGTGTCCGCTCCGTACACCTCGCCCAGGGCACGCAGCAGGGGCGCCATGTCCGTCGCGCCGGGGGAGCCCAGCACCGAGGTGGACACCAGTGCCCGGCCGTCGGTGGAGAACCCCGGCTGGACGGCGGTGAGGACACACGTGTTGAGGAACCTGCGCCGGGAGTCGACGACGAGGACGGGCTCCTCCGACGGAGGCCGCGCCGCCGCGTGGTACACCGTGGTGACGGTCCGTCCGTCCGGGACGCGAAGCCCAGGCAGCAGCTCCGCCGCGACCCGCTGCCCGGTCGCCACGACGACGGCGCGGGACGGCACTTCGCTGCCGTCGGCGAGGGCCACGCCTCCGGGTGTCAGCGCGGAGACCGGGGTCTCGGTACGCAGCACGCCCCGCGGCAGCCGAGACGCGAGCTGGACGGGCACGGCGCCGATCCCTCCGGCGGGGAGGCAGAGCGTGCCGCGCAGCATGCTCCGCCACACCAGGTGGAAGAAGCGCGCCGAGGTCTCGAGCCGGTCCTCCAGAAAGACGCCGGACAGAAACGGCCGGAAGAACGTCTCGACCAGTCGCGGAGACACGCCCGCCGCGGCCAGGGCGTCGAGGGTGGTCCCGTCGGAGCCACGCCGCAGCACCGACGCCGGGGCCAGCGCGTCCCGGGCCGACAGGGCGGAGAGGGCGAGCAGGTCGCGACCGGACGCCAGCCGTCCGGGGAGCAGATCCCGGCTCTCCTTCGGGCGCCGACTCGGGTCGGTGAACCGGCGAGGCCCGTCTTCGGTGTGCACGAGCACCCCGGGGGTGAACGGCCGCAGCCGCAGCGCCTTCAGGTCGATCCGGCGCTTCACCTGCGGATACGACGTGTTGAAGACCTGGAAGCCGCGGTCCACGGTGAATCCGGCCACCCGGTCGGTGCGCATCCGCCCGCCTACCGCGTCGCCTGCCTCCAGGAGCACCACCCGCAGGCCCTCCGCACTCAGGTCACCGGCGCAGGCCAGGCCGGCGGCGCCTGCTCCCACGACCACCACGTCGTACGTTCCGCTGTTCGTCGTCTGTTCCATGCCGTCCTCTTTCACTGTGGCGTCCTCCGCGGGGAGGCCGCTCATGGCGGCGTGTCCCGCTGCGCGCGCTCCCGCTCCCGCTCCTGCTCCAGGAGGGCGGACAGGTCCCCCAACCGGTCGAGACCTCGCACCGCTTGGGACATCCGGGCGTTGTGGCCGAGGCTGTCCCGATGCCGGTGGAGGAAGGCCCAGTACCCCGCCGTGAACGGGCAGGCGTCCTCGCCGACGCGCCGGTCCGGGTGGTAGGGGCAGGGCCCGCACAGGTCGCTCATGCGGTCGATGTAGGCGCCGCCGGAGGTGTACGGCTTCGTCGTCATCCGGCCCCCGTCGGCGTACTGCGACATGCCGACCACGTTGGGCAGCATCACCCAGTCGTATCCGTCGACGAAGCTGCGGTGGAACCAGTCCGTCACGGCTGCCGGGTCCCAGCCGCGCTGGAGGGCGTAGCTGCCCAGGATCATCAGGCGCGGGATGTGGTGCGTCCATCCGGTGTCCCTGACCTGGCGCAGTGCCGTCGCCACGCACCGGGCCGAGACGGCGTCCGCGTCGAGGTCGTCCCACCAGTCGGGCAGCCGACCGGTGTGGCCGAGGGCGTTCGACGTCCGGTAGTCCTCGCCGAAGTACCAGTAGAGCTGCCAGACGTACTCGCGCCAGCCGGCGACCTGCCGGACGAACCCCTCGACCGAGTTGAGCGCCGCGTCACCCTCCCGCCAGGCGGCCTCCGCCCCTTCCACGCACTCGGCCGGGTCGAGCAGCCCGAGGTTCAGGGACGAGGACAGCAGACTGTGACTCATGGTGGCGTCGTCGGCGAGCATGGCGTCCTCGTACGCGCCGAACCCGGCGAGCCGGTGGCTCAGGAAGCGCCGCAGCGCGGCCAGCGCCTCCCGGCGGTCCGCCGGGAACGCCCGCGGACCGTCGCGGCCGACGAAGGCGACGTCCCCGTCGCGTTCCCAGCGGTCAAGGTCGTGCCGGACCTCCTCGTCGATGGCGTCCTCCCGGGGCCGGTACGGCGGGGACGCGCCGAGCGACCGGGCCCCACGCGGCGGCGGCCGACGGTTCTCGTGGTCGAGGTTCCAGGTGCCGCCGGCCGGCTCCCCGCCCTCCATCAGGAGGTCGTGGTCACGGCGGACCTGGTGGTAGAAGGCTTCCATGCGGAGCGTGCGCCGGCCGGCCGCCCAGGCGGCGAAGTCCTCCTGTCGGACCAGGAACCCGCGAGGAGGCAGCACCGTGACGTGGTCCAGCGACCGTACGAGACGCAGGGCCGCTCGTGAGGTGGGGTGGTGCACCGTCACCCGTTCGCGGCCGACGGCCTTCCGGAGCCCTTCCCGGTAGGTGTCCGCCCGCAGGTACGTGACCCGGTCGCCGAGCTCGGCGGCGCGGTGCCGCATCGCCGAAAGGATCAGGTGCGCCTTGGCCCGGTGGAAACGGCGGCGCCGGAAGACGGAACGCGATTCGATCATGACCACGGGCGCGTCCCGGGCGGGCCCGCCGTCCCCCGCCTTGAGAAAGGAGGGACCCAGCTGATCGCCGAAGAGCCAGTGTGGGTTCGTCATGCGCGTCCGTCCATGCGTGCGCGGCGCACTGTCGCACCGTCCCTTCACCTTCGCCCCGCGGGCGCCCGGCGGATGCGGCAGACGCGGGGCGGGGTCAGGGAGTCGGCCCCTGCGCGCCGAACATCGCGAATCGACGCGCAGGGCCCTCGTGGCCCGGTCGACCCGTCGCGGCGAGAGCCACTCCGCCGCGACGGGGCCGGTGAGGCATAGTCAAGCAAGCGGCAGGCCGTTCGGGCGACTGGATCAGGACACAGAGTTCGGCTCTCGCCGTAGGCCTCGATACGGTGAATCACCCAAGAGGTAAACAGGGCGACCTGGTACTCATCTGCGACTACTACGCGCGCATGAGGCTCGCTGATGTGGACCGATCCGGTGTCGGCGACCGACGAGAACTCGGCGGAGCGTCAGGTTCATGGGCCCGTCCGACGGACGGGGATCAGCAGTCGGCCCGCGAATTCGCGAGGGCATCGCGTCCATTCGGCTGGTGGGTGCGACGCGTGTCGACGCGGGGGATTTCCCGTCCACTAGCGTCAGTGATGACGCAGGTCACAGATGTGACGGCTGCTCCGTTTCCGGCTTTGCGAGGCGTGTCCCATGACCCTGTCCATTCGTAACCAGCTCTCCGGCACCGTCACCGCCGTCACCTCGGGCGAGGCGATGGCGTCCGTGAAGGTGCGCCTGGCCGGCGGTCAGAACGTCACCGCCGCGATCACCGTCGACGCCGTCGAGGACCTGGGCCTGGCCGAGGGCTCGGCGGTCAGGGCGCTGGTGAAGTCCACGGAGGTCGCTCTCGCGACCGGTCCCGTCAACGGCATCTCCATCCGCAACCAGCTGGCCGGCTCGGTCACCGAGGTGTCCACCGGTGGGGCGATGAGCTCGGTGAAGGTCTCCGTGGAAGGTGGCGACCTGACCGCCGCGATCACGAACGACGCCGTCGAGGACCTCGGCCTGAGCGCCGGCACGTCCGTCGTCGCGCTGATCAAGTCGACCGAGATCTCTCTCGCCTCCGCCTGATCTCCCGCCCGGGCGCCGAGGCCAAGGGCGGAGACGCCCTGCCGCCGAACCGTTGATCTCGGCATCGCGTTCTCTCGCTTTTTCGGCCGGTCACAGTGCCACGACCGTGGCCTCGGTCGCCTTGACGCTGGTCCAGACGGACACGCCGTCAGCGAGGCCGAGTTCGGCGGCGGCCTGGGGTGTGATCTCGGCGACGAGGTCGGGGGCCTCGTCGGAGGTGACGAGGACCCGCAGCCTGCTCCCGCTGGCGGTGATCTCGCGGACGGTTCCGGGCCACACGTTACGGGGGCTGCCGGCGGGCTTCTCGCGGTGGACGGCCACCGCTTCGGGGGCGATCACGGCGACGGCTTCCGTGCCGGGCTCCAGCGGGTCGGCGGTCACCAGGGAGCCGCCCGCGTCGAGTGCGAGGCCGTGGGCCGTTGCCCTGCCGACCCAGGCGTTGCGGCCCAGCATCCTGGCGACCCAGGGGGAGCGGGGGTGCCGGGTGACCTCGCTCGGGGTCGCGTCCTGTAGCGCGCGCCCTTCGTCGAGGACGAGGACACGGTCCGCGAGGGAGACCGCCTCGACGGGGTCGTGAGTGACGATCAGGCAGACGCCGCGGAAACCCGCCAGATGGGCGCGAAGGGTGTGGCGGACGTGGGCGCGAGTGGTCTGGTCGAGGGCGGCGAGCGGCTCGTCGAGAACGAGGAGCCGGGGGCGGGCGGCGAGCGCCCGGGCCAGGGCGACGCGCTGGGCCTGCCCGCCGGACAGCTGCGTCGGCCTGCGGTGGGCCAGATGGCCGACGCCGAGCCGGTCGAGCCAGCTCTGGGCCTCGCGCCGGGCTTCGGAACGGGAGACGCCTTGGGCGCGCAGACCGTACGCGGTGTTCGCGAGAGCCGACATGTGGGGGAAGAGCGCGCCGTCCTGCGGTACCCAGGCCACGCGTCGCCGGTGGGGCGGCAGCCCGGTGACGTCGATGCCCCCGAGGGTGAGCTCCGCGTGCGCCCGGGGAGTCAGACCGAGCAGGGCGCGCAGGAGGGTGGTCTTGCCTGCGCCGTTGGGGCCGACGACAGCGATGGTGGTGCCGGGTTCGGCGTCGAGCGTCAGGTGTGTGAAGCCGGTGACGTCGGCGTGCAGCGCCCAGCGCTCCCCGGCCGGAACCGACGGCGCGGGCGCGGTGCCCGGCTGGGCGACCTCCGTCGCCACGGGGTCCGCAGCGGGCTCGGGGTTCGCGCCGGGCTCGGGGGCCGTGCGGCGCGAGCGGTCGGCCGGGGTGCCCGTCCACCGCCCGCGGAGGGCGATGAGGACTCCCATCGCGATGGCGAGCAGCAGTAGGGAGACGGACGTCGCCGCTTCCGGCTCGTCCTGGAGCAGCAGGTACACCTGGAGCGGCAGGGTCTGGGTGGTGCCCGGCAGATTGCCGGCGAAGGTGATCGTGGCGCCGAACTCGCCGAGGGCGCGCGCCCAGGTGAGCGCCGCGCCCGCGACGACTCCGGGCGCGACCATGGGGAGGGTGACGGTGAAGAACACGCGTACCGGTGAAGCGCCGAGCGAGGCCGCCGTCTCCTCGTAACGGGGGCGCAGTCCGCCGAGCGCGCCTTCCAGGCTGATGACGAGGAACGGCATCGCGACGAACGTCGCCGCGACCACGGCACCGGAGGTGTGGAACGGCAGCGTGATCCCGAAGGTGTCCTCCAGCCACGGCCCGAGCAGCCCGCGCCGGCCGAAGGCGAGCAGCAGTGCGACACCGCCGACCGTCGGCGGCAGCACCATGGGCAGCAGCACGAGCGAGCGGACGAACGCCTTGCCGGGGAACGGCACCCGGGCGAGGAGCCAGGCGAGCGGCACTCCGAGGACCAGCGAGAGGCCGAGAGCCCAGAACGAGACGAGCAGCGACAGCTTCAGCGCCTCGACGGTGCCCGGCGAGCTCAGATGGTCGGCGAGTTCGCCCCACTCGGTCCGAACGAGGATGCCGAGCAGCGGCAGGGCCAGGAAGGCCACGGCCGCGAGCGCGGGCAGCGCCAGCGTGAGGGGCGGACGCGCGCCGGACGTGCGTACGCCTGATCGTTTCATCGATGACCCCGAAGACATGAAGCACCTGCACTCATGAGGAGGGGCTGTCCGCTCCCCCCGGACGGACAGCCCCTCACGACCTGACCGATCCCGGTCCGTCCGTTACGGCTTCTGGAAGCCGGCGTCCTGCAGGATCTTCTGGCCCTCCGGCGAGGACAGCCAGGCCACGAACGCGGCCGCGGCCTCGGCGTTCTCGGAGTCCTTCAGTGTGGTGGCCGGGTACTGCGCGACGGCGTTCTGGGCGTCGGGGATCTCGACGGCGTCGACCTTGTCCTCGGCGCTCTCGGCGTCGGTCTTGTAGACGAGCCCGGCGTCGGCCTCGCCCAGCTCGACCTTGCTGAGCACGGCGCGCACGTTGGGCTCCTGGGAGACCGGCTTCACCGTGATCTTCTGGGCGTCGAGGATCTGCTTGCTGTACTTGCCGGCCGGCACCTCGGGAGCCGCGAGGACGACCTTGAGCTTGGTGTCCGCGAGGTCCGTGAGGTCGTCGACCTTGTGCGGGTTCCCCTCGCCGGTGGCGATGACCAGACGGTTCTTCGCGATGATCACCGGAGTGCCGGTGTCGGCCTTCACCTTGTCCATGCTCTTGGTGTCGGCGGTGACCAGCACGTCGGCGGGCGAGCCCTGGGACACCTGGGCGACGAGTTCCTGCGAGCCCGCGAAGGAGAACGTGATCTTCGTGCCGGGGTGCGCCTTCTCGTACGCGGCACCCGCCGTCTTGAACACGTCGGTCAGCGAGGCGGCCGCCAGGACCGTCAGTTCGGCCGCGGGCGCGGCGCTCGCGGAACCGGAGGGCGTGGACCCGCCGGTGCCCTTCTTGGCGTCGTCGGACGAGCAGGCCGCGAGCGGGACGAGCAGCGCGGCGGTGAGCGCGGCGGCAGCGGCGCGGCGTCTCGCGACGGTCAGGGTGAGGGACATGAGGGTCTGAACTCCTTGGGGACGAACGGAACGTGCGGACGGGCCGGTCGCGCCGACGGCCGAGGTGTCTCGGTACTGCGTGAGGGGTCAGTTCTCAGGTGCGGTCGATGTGCACGCTGGTCGACTTCACGCGGGCGGTGGCCTGCATGCCGACTTCCAGTCCCAGTTCCTCCACTGCCTCACGGGTGAGGAGGGAGACCAGCCGGTGCGGACCGGCCTGGATGGTGACCTGGGCCGCGATGTCACCGAGCTTGATCCCCGTGACGATGCCGGGGAACGCGTTCCGCGCGGACGTGTACGACGCGTCCTCGTCGTCGTCGCCCTGCGCGATCTCCGAGGAGAACGCCGCCAGCGACTTGCCGTCGATGACGCGCCGGCCGCTCTCGTCGCGGTGGGTGGCGACACGGCCCGCGTCCGCCCAGCGCCGCGCGGTGTCGGGGCTGACGCCCAGAAGTCGTGCGGCCTGCCCGATGGTGTAGGACTGCATGTGCGACACCGTAGGGCGCTCTCACTCGTATCTGCAACTACATCGTGGGAGCCTCCATCGCGAATGAGAGGTGAGTTGGAGGAAGGGACGAGAACCTCCGCCCGGGGTCTCAGCCCTCGGACAAACGGCTTCCCGGAAGACGAGGGCTGCCGATCCAGATCGCGGTCACGGCGCTGACGTAGCGTGCGCCGCAGCGGTCCGACGGCACGACGAGCTGGGTGCCGGCGGCGTCCAGCTCCTCGTCGTCCATACGGGTGGCCAGAAGCACGGGCGCGTCGCCGAAGTCCGGGTCGATCTCCGCCCAGGAGAGGACGGTGTGGTGGCCGTCGCCACCGCTCACGGCCAGCAGGAAGCGGGAGCGCTCCTTGCGGCGTACGGGGTCGAAGCCCGGTTGTGCCACGGCCGCGACCTCGCGCAGGAGCGGCCCGACGAAGGTGTGGCGCTGCGGTCCCGCCGTGGCGCAGTCGAAGACCACGTCGGCCCGGTGCTGCTCCCAGCCCTGCCGCAGGTCGGCGACGGTGAGGATGGCCGGGTGGGCCACGTCCCCCCCGAGGTCGAAGGTTCCGGCGCGGGCGGGCGGGGCTACGGGCGCGGAGTGGGGTGCGGCGCTCGGTCGGCTCATCGTCTGTCCCCTCGGGAAGGTCGGTGCAGCGGCTGCGCGCAGTGATACCCGACGGCAGAGCCGAAGAATCATTTCTGCCACTTGATCGAGGCCTCATCCCCGGCATTTGTGAGCTTGTTACGAGCCGGGCCCTCGCACTCTGCCGGTTCATCGACCGACGTTCCCAGCCTGCTGGTCGAGGGCCAGCCACACACGGTCGCGGGTCACGGGCAGCTCGGTGAAGCGGATGCCGGTGGCGTCGCGGAGCGCGTTGGCGAACGCGGGGGCGACGGGGTTGAAGGGGCTCTCGCTCATGGACTTGGCGCCGAGCGGGCCGATGGCGTCGGACGTCTCGGTGAAGTGGACCTCGGTGCGCGGAACGTCGGCGTACTGGGGGAGCCGGTAGCGTCGGAAGGCCGCGGTGGTGACCTCGCCGCGCTCGTCGATCCGGACGGTCTCGAAGAGCGTCGCGCCGAGGGCCTGGGCGACTCCGCCCTCGACCTGCCCACGGCACTGCATGGGGTTCATGACCTTGCCCGCATCGGCGGCGTGCACGCTGCGCAGGATGCGGATCTCTCCCGTGCCGGGGTCGACGGCGAGCCGGAACCACTGCGCGTTGAAGGCGACCGAGCGCGGAGAGCCGCCCCAGTGCCCGTCCGCCGCCAGCTCCTCCGCCGCGCCGAGGGCGTGCCCCGCCTCGTACAGCTCCTTGAGCGTGACGACGCGCCCCGCGCAGTCGACGGACTCGGCCCCGAGCGCGCACAGGTGCCGGGCGACGCCGCTGTGGCGGGCGGCGAGGGCGCGCAGCCGTTCGGCGAGCGAGGTGGCGGCGAGGAGCACGGCCTTGCCGGCGACGACGGTGCCGGCGGAGCCGAAGGCGCCGGTGTCATGACGGACGACGTCGGTGTCGGACTGCCGGACGGTCAGCCGGTCCTCGGTGGTGTTCAGGGCGCCGGCGGTGATCTGCTTGTGGACGGTGGTGGTGCCGTTGCCGAACTCGGTGGTGCCGACGGCGATGTCGTACCTGCCGTCCTCGAGGAGCGACACGCGGGCGTCGGCGTAGTGGCCGCCGGGCGGACCGGTGGCGATCATCGCCATCCCGGTGCCCTGTCCGACCAGCCAGCCCTCGGGCGCCCGCTCGGCGCTGCGGTCCTCGGCGATGGCCTTGCGTACGACCGACAGGCACTGGTCGAGGCCGTACGAGGCGATGTGCAGGTCCTCCTCCTCGCCGATGGGGCTGTGCATGGTCTCCCCCGGGCCGATGATGTTCTTCTCGCGGAAGACGAGCGGGTCCATGCCGAGCAGCCGCGCCAGCTCGTCCATCACGGACTCCACGGCGAAGGTCACCTGGCCCAGGCCGTAACCGCGGAAGGCACCCGCCGGTACGACGTTCGTGTAGACGGAGTAGGCGTCGACCTTCTTGTGCGGGGCGCGGTAGACGGCGAAGGACTCGCCGACGCTGTGGAACATGACCGCCGGACCGTGGTTGCCGTACGCGCCGGTGTTGGACACCACACGCATCTGCACGGCCGTCAGCGTTCCGTCCTGCCGCGCTCCGGCCTTGATGCCGATGGTGAACGGGTGCCGGGTGGTGGCGCCGTAGAACTGTTCGGCGCGGGTGTACTCCAGCTTCACCGGGCGGCGCAGCTTCAGCGCGGCGAGCGTGACGATGTCCTCGGTGAGCATCTCCTGCTTGCCGCCGAAGCCTCCCCCCACCCGGCCGGCGACGACCCGGACCTCGTCCTCCGGCAGGCCGTACAGCGCGCACAGCGCGCGGCGGGTCAGGAAAGGTGTCTGCGTGGAGGACCGTACGGTCAGCCGTTCACCGGTGCCGTCCTCCTTCGGCTCGAAGTACGCGACGCAGCCGTGCGTCTCGAGGCTGGCGTGCTGGATCCGCTGGGTGCGGAAGGTCTCCTGGTAGACGACGTCGGCCTCGGCGAAGCCCAGCTCGACGTCGCCGATCTCGCCGTGCACCTCTCCGGCGACGTTGTTCTCGACCCGGGCGATGCGCATCTCCGGTCCCTTGCCCTCGTGGACGACGGGGGCGCCGGGACGCATCGCCTCCTCCGGATCGACGACGTACGGGAGTTCCTCGTACGTCACTTCGACCGTGCGGCAGCCCTCCTCGGCGGCCTGCTCGCTGTCGGCGACGACGGCCGCGACCCGCTGGCCGACGTAGCGGACGACATCGTCGAGGACCCGGGTGTCGTCGGGGTCCTCCGTGGGATGCTCGTGTCGCGCGGAGGAGTACAGCGTCGCCGGCGCGTCCTCGTGCGTGAGCACGGCCACCACCCCGGGCACGCGCAGGGCCGCCGAGGTGTCGATCGCGAGGATCCGGGCGTGCGGGTGCGGGGAGCGGAGCAGCTTCATGTGCAGCACGCCCGGGACCTCGATGTCGAAGGTGTAGCGGGCGGAGCCGGTGACGACCTGCGGTCCGGCCGGCGCGCCGACGTTCCTGCCGACGGCCTTGCCCGCGCACGGCCGCTCGGTGTGCTTCACACCCCGTACCGAGTCCTCGATCGCGCGGTAGCCGGTGCAGCGGCAGATGTTGCCCTTGAAGGCGCGGGGCAGGTCGTCGAGCTTGCCGTCGTCGTGCTCCGTGCCCTTCTCGGCTTCGAGCGCGGCGGTCGTCATCAGGAAGCCGGCGGTGCACATGCCGCACTGGTAGCCCTGGGCGTCGAGGAACCTCTGTTGTACGGGGTGGAGTTCACCGTCCGGAGAAGCCAGCCCCTCGACCGTGGTGACGGACCGGCCCTCGGCCCGGACGGCCGGGTACAGGCAGCTGTGCACCGGCTCCCCGTCGACGTGCACGGTGCACGCGCCGCAGTCCCCGGCGTCGCAGCCCTTCTTCACCCCGAACCAGCCGCGCTCCCGAAGATAGGTCCGCAGACACTGACCGGCGCGGGGATCGTCGTCGTGCGTCCGGCCGTTCACCCGCAGCTGGAACCGCTCGGTCTGGTGGCTCATCAGGCTCCCTCTTCCGTCTCGTTCGTCGGGCTGGTGAGTTCGCGGCGGACCTCTTCCGCGAGGCGGAGCGCCATGTGCCGTCGCCACCGGGGCAGTCCGTGGATGTCGTCGAACCATGCGTCGGGACGGACCGCACCGTCGATCGCCAGGCGCAGCCGCTCGAGGTCCGGCGGCAGCGGGAACCAGAGCCGGAACGGCCGTACGGTCGCGGCGCTGACCGTCACCGCCAGCGAACCGTCCACCGGGTCGAGCGTCCCGATGACCAGCGCGCCGGAGCGGCCGAGCCCGTAGAGCGAGGCCTGCCGGAACGCCGTACGGCACTCCAACGCCCGGCCGGGCAGCGTCACCGAGCGCAGCAGCTCGCCCTCGGCGAGGTCCTTGATCCCGGCGCCGACGACGAAGTCGGCCACCTTCACCCGTCGCGTCGAGCCGCCCTGCGCCTGGAGCAGACAGGTGCCGTCGAGCGCGGCGGCCAGCGAGATCATCGGGCCGGCCGGCAGGCCGTTGCAGAGGTTCCCGCCCACGGTCGCCATGTTCCAGATCTTGAACGAGGCGAGGAAGGCGCGGCAGCACTGCTCGACCAGCGGCGCCGCGGGCGCGTAGGTGCCGCCGGCCGAAGCGGGAGAGCTGCGCGATCGTGCACGTGGCCGCGATCTCGAGGGAGCCGTCCGGGTGCCGGGTGAGCGGTTCCCAGCCCATCCGGCTCAGGTCGACCAGCCGGCGCAGATGGGGCTGTGGCTCGGAGAACAGGTACGTGCCGCCGCCGAGCCACGCGTCACCACGCCGCCACGGCTCGCGCCGTCGCGCGTCCCTCACGTCCGCGATCGTGTTCAGATCCATTCCTACCCACGCCTTCCGACCGGTGTCTTCAGGCCAGTGAAGCCGGGCGCGAGCGACGGAACGACTGGACGCGTACCTGGAAAACGTCCACCTAGCGGCGGTGTGCTCTGGAGGATCAACCAAGAGCTGTTTTCCCTCCGATCTTTGGCATCTACGATGCCTTGTCTCGCATTGGCCTCGTGAATGTGGGGGCGGGCTGTCCCGCGACCGCGCAAGGAGTCTCGTATGCACGTCGACCACCTCCTCCGTCTCGACCGACTGGACCTCTCCCTCGTCTGGGGCGACGAGGTGCTGCTCGGCCAGGAGATCGGCGGCGTGACGGCGACCGACCTGGAGGACCCGGCACGGTTCCTCCAGCCAGGAGAGATCGTGCTCAGCGGACTCGTGTGGTGGAGCCGCGACGCCGGTCCGGAGAAGACCGAGCGCTTCGTGTCGGCCTTGCGCGAGGCGGGCGCGGTGGCACTGCTCGCGGGGGAGGAGACCCACGGCGAGGTGCCCAGGGAACTGGCCGAGGCGTGCCGGAGCCACCGCGTCGCCCTGATCGCCGTGCCGGCCCAGACGAGCTTCCGGGCCATCACCGAAGCGGTCTACCTCAGGCAGTGGGGCGACCTCAGCCGCCGCCCCACGGACCACTACGCGCTGCCGGAGAACGTCCGCCTGGACCTCGACCGCGCGCTGGAGAACGGCGCGACGACCGGGGAGTTGCTCGACCGGGCCTTCGCGCATCTCGGAACGCCCGCCTGCCACCTGCTGACCGGCAGCGGCCGTACGGTCGCCAGGACCAGCGCCGCTCCGGCGGAACTGCCCGCCCGGCAGGCCGCCGAACTCCTGCGCGGCGGGCACGGCACGACGGTGCGCGTCGAGGCCGACGGCACCGCGTTCGACACCTGGCACCTCCACCTGCCCGAGGCGGGCCAGGTGCCTCCGCGGGTCCTCCAGGAGATCGCCGAGTTCCTCGGCCGGCACAGACGGCGGCAGGACCGGGACCGCGCGGCGAACAGAACGGCGGTCGAGGACCTCGCGGATGCCGTGGGCGCCTCGTACGTCGACGCGCACCGCGTGCGGAGCGCGCTGGCCGCCTGCGGCCTCGGTGACGCGGAGGCGTACACCGTGGTCGTCGCGGCCTCGGAGCCGTACGGGGAGGCCCGGTGCGGCGCCGCGCTGCGGGAGGCGCTGCAGCACCTGCCGACCGCCGCCTTCGCCGTCGCCGACCGCCCCGGTGGCGAGGCGGCGGCGGTCGTCGCCCACGAAGGAGCGTTCGACATGCGGGGGAGGCTGGGCGAGGTGTGGCCGCTGATCCATGCCTGCCGCCCGGAACTCGCGCTGCACGTCGGCGTCAGCGCGCCGGCCGCCGGCTCCGCGGGGCTGAACACGGCGCTCTCGCAGGCCCGTTACGCGCTGGCGTCAGCGCGAACGGCGGGACCCTCCTCGGCGAGCGTCGCCGGCCTCGACGACCTCGACGGGCTGCGCAAGCTGATGGCCGGAATCCCCGTCGGCGTACGGAACGTGTACCGCGAGAAGACCCTGGGGCCGCTCGTCGGCGCCGGCCGGGGATCGAGCGCGATGCTCCTCGAGACCCTGGAGGTCTTCCTGGCGAACGACTGCTCGTGGGCGAGGACCGCCGAGGCCCTCCACATCCACGTCAACACGGTCCACTACCGCGTCGAACGCATCGAGACCCTCACCGGCCGGGACCTGTCGCGACTCGACCACAGGGTGGACCTGCACGCGGCACTGCTCTGCCGCTGAAAGCCCGCGGGGGAGAGGGCCGTGGCGGAGGGGCCGTGGCGGAGGGGGCTGTGGCGGAGGGGGCTGTGGCGGAGGGGACTGTGGCGGAGGTGTCCGTTCCAGGAGGGGGCCGTGCCGGAGGGTCAGGGCACGTCGATGTGCACGCTGGTCGACTTCACCCGGGCGGTCACGGTGACGCCCACGGCGAGCCCCAACTCCTCGACCGCCTCCCGTGTCACCAGCGAGACCAGCCGATGCGGACCCGACTGGACCTCCACCTGCGCGGCCACGTCGTCGACCCGTACGGCGGTCACGATCCCCACGAAGGAGTTACGGACCGAGGTCGGCACGTCACCCTCGGGGACGGCATGGAGACCGGCACCCCGCTCCTGAGCGAAGCGGGCCAGGGCCGCGCCCGCGATCACCCGATTGCCGGACCCTTCCCGCTCCATGCCCAGCTTGCCGCCGTCCGCCCACCGGCGAACGGTCTCCGAACTCACTCCGAGCAGCTGCGCGGCCTGCCCAATGCTGTACGACGGCACACCCGCACAATAAGCCACGTCGTCGGCTCGACGTCGCCGCGGGTTCGGAGCTCGTGCGACGCCGGCAGGCGAAATGATCTCTGTAGATCCCAACCTGGAGGGGGATGGTCATGGCAGATGAGGTGACCCAGCGTGCCGCCGGCCTGGTCGCGGCGCAGGAGAAGGCGATCGCGCTGTTCGCGGAGGTGGAGGCACGCGGTCTCGTCGCACCCGGCCGGGGTGAACGCGAGGTGAGCGATGCGATCCGCGACCTGGCGAACCACATGTTCGGCACCACCAGGCACTGGCACAAGCGGATCATCCGCTCCGGCCCCAACACACTCCGGCCCTACCAGGACAACCCGCCGGACCGCGTCATCGGCGAGGACGACATGGCCTTCGCCGACTTCGGCCCGGTCTTCGAGGAGTACGAGGCCGACTTCGGACGCACCTACGTCTTCGGCGACGACCCCGACAAGCACCGGCTCCTCCACGACCTACCGCGCATCTTCGACGCCGGCCGCGCCGTCTTCCGGGCCGACGAGGAGATCACGGGCGCCCAGCTGTACGCCGAGGTCGAGCGCCTCGCCGCCGACGCCGGCTGGGACGTCGGCATCTGGCACGCCGGCCACCTGGTCGGGGAGTTCCCCCACGAGACGAACGACGGCGCGAAGGCCGAGTCGTACATCACCCCCGAGAACACCACCCGGCTGCGTCGCACCGACCGGACCGGACGCCGCTGCCACTGGATCCTCGAACTGCACCTCGTCGACCGGGCGAAGGGGTTCGGCGGCTTCTACGAACAACTTCTCGACCTGGGGTGACCGGGGCGGTCCCCGGTGTCGTCGCCGCGGTTGCGCGGCCGTGAGGGCGATCTCCGTCACCCCCTTCCGTCACCCCACCCACGTCGATTGCCCCGTTCGAGGGAACCAGGGCCCGCCGACCCAGCCGCCGGGTCGGCTGCGCCGAAGGCACGGGTGAGGGACGGCGTTCCGCGGTTCCCTCACGGCGTCGGGCGGACCCTCCGCGCGGCGCGAGGAATTCCCATAGGAGGTAGTGGAAATGGTTCGTGTGCGACGAGGTCTCGCGGTGGCGATGGCGGCCGGAGCCGTCGTGGTGGGCGGCGCGTCGATGGCCTCGGCCGACGCCGGGGCACAGGGTGTGGCCGCGTACTCGCCGGGCGTGGGCTCGGGCAACCTCATCCAGGTGCCGATCCACGTTCCGGTCAACGCCTGCGGCAACACCGTCAGCGTCATCGGGCTGCTGAACCCGTCCTTCGGCAACACCTGCGTCAACGCCTGATCAGGCAGCGGGAGAAGCACCCTGGCCCGCCGCCGAGCACATGGCGGAGGCCGGGTGACCCGCCCGGCACCGGGAACTGCACGTAGCAGGTGAGGTGTTGCGCGCAACCGTGAACCGGTCGGGTCGACTGCGGGTGGCTGTCACGACAGCCACCCGCAGGCCCTGAAGGCCGGGAGCCGAGCTGGTCACTCCTTCGGGCGTCGGACCAATCCGCCGGTCGGGTGCCGCCGAATGCCGGGAGTGAGCAGCTTCCGCAGCACCCTCTCCCGCGCCGCCCTGGGCGCAACAGCCGGACTACTGTCCGCCTTCACCGCACTGGCCGTCGCCGAGCTCGCCGCCGGACTGGTGCGGCCCGCCGCAGGACCGGTGACGGTGGTGGGCGGCGCGGTGATCGACCGGACCCCGGCCGCGGTGAAGGACTTCGCCATCCGCACGTTCGGGGAGAACGACAAGACGGTCCTTCAACTCGGCATCGTCGCCGTTCTGGCGGTCATCGCCATCGGCCTGGGTGTGCTCAGCCTGCGTCACCGCGCTGCCGGCGCCGTGGGCGTACTGCTCTTCGGGTTCGTCGCCGCCGCTTCGGCCCTGGGCCGGCCCGACTCCACCGACATCGGGGACGTGCTCCCCTCGATCGCGGGAGCGGTCGCCGGCGCACTCGCTTTGCACCTCCTCTCCTCCAGGGCAACGTGCGCACAGGTCAAGGCACTTGAAGGCGACGAGAGCCGCCGCGGCGGGTGGAACAGGCGCGGCTTCCTCACGGCCGCCGCGGTGACCGCCGGCGCGGGAACCTCGGCGGGCGTGCTCGGGCGCTTCTTCTCCGCGCAGCACGGCAGGGGCGCCATCGCCTCCCGCGAGGCCCTGGTCCTCCCCGAGCCGGCTTCGCCGGCTCCTCCTGTCCCGGCCGGAGCCCGCTTGAAGGTGCCCGGCATCAGCCCGTTCACCACCCCCAACCGCGACTTCTACCGTGTCGACACCGCCCTGACCGTTCCCAAGGTCGACGCCCGGACGTGGCGGCTGAGGATCGACGGACTCGGCGTCACCCGCCCCCGCACCTACACCCTCGAGCAGCTGCTGGCCCGCCCGCTCATCGAACGCGACATCACGCTGACCTGTGTGTCCAACGAGGTCGGCGGCCCCTACCTCGGTAACGCCCGCTGGCTCGGCGTCCCGCTCGCCGCCCTCCTCCGGGACGCCGGCGTGCTGCCGCCCTCGAAGGGAGGCGCAGCGGATCAGCTGGTGGCCCGCTCCGTGGACGGCATGACGCTGGGTTCCCCGGTCGAGGACCTCATGGACGGCCGCGACGCCATCCTCGCCGTCGCGATGAACGGAGAACCCCTGCCCTTCGACCACGGCTTCCCCGTCCGCATGCTCGTGCCCGGGCTGTACGGCTACGTCTCGGCCTGCAAGTGGATCACCGATGTCGAGCTCACCACCTTCGACGCCTACGACCCGTACTGGGTCAGGCGCTCATGGGCCCGCCGGGCGCCGATCAAGACCCAGTCCCGCATCGACACACCCAAGCCGTTCGCCCGCCCCGCCGCCGGCCCGGTCACCGTCGCGGGCGTCGCCTGGGCCCAGCGCCGCGGCATCACCCGCGTCGAGGTCCGGATCGACGACGGACCCTGGCAGGACGCCGACCTCGCCGTTCGGGACACCGTCGACACCTGGCGCCAGTGGTCGTACCGCTGGAACGCCGTCCCCGGCGGCCACACGATCACCGTCCGCGCCACGGACGGCACAGGAAGCGTGCAGACCGAGCGGAGGGCCCGCACCGTCCCCGACGGAGCGAGCGGCCTGCACAGCGTCTTCGTCACCGTCTCCTAGCCCCTCGCCGACCGGCCCGGCCCGCGCCACGGCAGAACCCGTGACGCGGGCCGGGTCGCGAACAGGCGGGCTACTTCTGCTTGATGGGCAGGGCCAGGTCGGTGACCTGGTACGACTTCGGGAAGGCACCCTTGCTGGTGGCTTTGCCGGTCAGCACGTCGACCGAGTAGAGGCTGTAGGCGCCGCCGGTGCCGATGGTCGCGAAGCCGTGGTTCATGCCGGTGGAAGGCATGTAGTGGATGTCGAAGCCCGCGTCCGGGGCGGCTTTCACACCAAGGCTTCCGGTGGGGGCGAGGGTGCCGGCATTGGCCGGGGACTGCAGGGAGATGCTGTCGGCCGTCGTGTCCAGGTCGAACAGTGTCGTCGCGGTAGCGGCGTTCAGGTCGTTGTTGGTGTACGCGGCGCCTGTGACCCCGAGGGCTGTCGACGGCGGCATGGTCGGGTTGGTGAGGCTGCCGTCGACGGTGGTGGTCAGCGGGGCGGCCGCGTCGTCGATGTTGTGGCGCAGGTTCTGGCCGCTGTCGGAGATCACTCGGAGCCGGTTGGCCGCGGGGTTGAAGTCCACACCGAATGCGGTCCCGGTCAGGGCTACGGTCAGCTGGGACACCTTGGCGGCCCTGGCGGCGGTGGTGTTCAGGGTGTACACGCCGCCCTTGTCGCCGACGCCGTACAGCTTCTCGTTCTGCACGCGGAAGTCGATCCCGACGAGCTTCGTGTCGCCGGACAGGCCCGAGACCTTGCCGAGCGACCAGATCCTGGACGGCCTGTCGACGTCGAACTCGACGAGGCGCTGGTCGCCGGTCAGGCCGATCGCGGTCAGAGTCCTGTGGCTGTGGCTGTGGCTGTGGCTGTGGGTGGGTGCGGTCTGCGGCTGAGTCGCGGACGCCGCCAACGCGGGTGCCGCGCAGAGGGCGGCCAGAACGGCCACGGACGCGGCGGTCGCGGTGCGGTTGCGCATGTGTGCTCCTTCGTCGGGCCTCGGCCGGTGCGGTCGGAGGCTGGTGAAGGGGGTTCGTCGCCACTGACGCCGAGGACAGGTGCCCGGGGCGAATGCCACCCGCATGGCTCACAGGCCATGGCGCCCCGGTCGGCGTGGGCTTTCACAATCTCCGCATCCCCATTCTGATCGATTCGATCGCAATCGATCGATACGCTAGCGCCAAAGGCGTACGGTGACGCCTCCGTGAATGCTCCAGGGGGAGCCATGCGACACCATGTCGACCATCGCCACGACCGGGTCCTCGAGCTGGTCAGGGAGCGGGGCAGCATCCGCGTCACCGAGCTCGCGGCGGAGTTGGGTGTCTCCCCGGTGACCCTGCGGCGGGACGTGGACACGCTCGCCAACCAGGGCAAGGTGCAGCGCATGCACGGAGCGGTCGTCTGGCCGGGCGAGGCGGCCCGAGCCGAACAGCCGGACACCGGTGGCCGGGTGATCGGAATGATCGTGCCGACGACCAGGTACATCTTCGGCGACGTCGTCAGCGGTGCCCGCAGGGCCGTCGAGGCGCAGGGGGGCCGGCTGGTGCTCGGTGTGTCCGGGTACGTCGACAGCGAGGACCCCGTCCAGGCCGAGCATCTGCTGAACAGCGGCGCCGAAGGCCTGCTGGTGGCGCCCAGCTGGTTCGCCGGGGCGCCCGCCGACGGCCAGGAGGAGTGGCTGATGGCCTGCGGGGCGCCGACCGTACTGGTGGAGCGTACGGCGCAGGCCGCCAACCCGGCGGCCCTGCTCGACCGGGTGCGCACCGACCGCGCGCACGGCGCCGCGCTCGCGGTGAGCCATTTCGCCTCGCTCGGCCACCGCTCGGTCGCCGCCGTGCTCCAGGAGGGCCCGCACGCCGCGGGCATCACGTCCGGATATCTGGATGCGGTGCGGTCGCTCGGCCTGGAGACCGTCCCCGGGTCCCCGTGCGTCCGGCGGTCGGGTCAGGAGTACGACGAGGTAGCGGAGTATCTCGTCGAGGCCGTCGAGCAGCACGGGGTGACGGCGGCCCTGGTGCACAGCGACGAGGACGCGATCGTGCTGGTCCCCCGGCTGCAGGCGCGCGGTGTCGCCGTGCCGGAGGACCTCGCGCTGATCGCGTACGAGGACGAGGTGGCCAACCTCGCGGACGTTCCGCTGACGGCGATCGCCCCGCCGAAGCAGGCGGTCGGTGAGCTGGCCGCGAAGCTCCTGCTCCAGCGCCTGGCCGAGCTGAGCACGGGCAGGGAGCCGGAGCCCCG
The DNA here is from genome assembly GCF_055563155.1 of Streptomyces sp. NPDC013317. Taxonomy (NCBI): domain Bacteria; kingdom Bacillati; phylum Actinomycetota; class Actinomycetes; order Kitasatosporales; family Streptomycetaceae; genus Streptomyces; species Streptomyces sp. NPDC013317. The sequence continues at coordinate 337,773 of NZ_JBVHDX010000003.1, read as the reverse complement.
CCAACACGTGGACCTGCTGCCGAAGTTGAGGGTCCGGGCCTCCTGCGGGGCGCTTCGCGGGTCGCAGGAGAGCGAGTGACCTTGTTGATCGTCTAGCGATCATTTTGATTGTCTTGTGCGTTTGCTCTTGACGGTGATCGAGTTGGCGAAAAGGATATGCCTCGTTCGCCTCTCTCCCCATCGAGGTTTCCGTAGGAGCCGTGCCATGCCGCGCACTTCACGATCGTTCCGCACAGCCGCCACCGCCACCCTCGCCGCTCTCGGCCTGTTCGCCACCGCGTGTGGTGGCGGTGAGGGCGACTCGGCCGACTCCGCCTCCGACGGCAAGCCGGTCACGCTCACCTACTGGACCTGGACGGGTGGCGCCAAGGCCACGGTCGACGAGTTCAACCGGACCCACAAGGACATTCAGGTCAAGTTCACCGAGATCCCCGGCGGCGCGGAGGGCTACGGCAAGCTGGCCAACGGCGTGAAGGCGGGCAACGCGCCCGACGTGGCCACCATCGAGTACCAGATGGTTCCCGAGTTCGCGAGCCAGGGATACCTCGTCGACCTCACGAAGCCCGCCGGTGACACCGTCAAGGAGAAGTTCCCCAAGGCCATCCAGGACCTGGTGACCTTCGGCGGCAAGACCTGGACCGTTCCGTTCGACGCCGCGCCGCAGGTCTACTACTACCGCACGGACCTGTTCAAGAAGTACGGCATCGAGGTCCCCAGGACCTGGGACGAGTTCAGAGCCGCCGCGGAGAAGGTCAAGAAGGCCGACAAGAACGTCCGTCTGGCCAACATGACCAAGGCCGACCCCGCCCTCCTCGCCGCGCTCTCCTGGCAGGCCGGCGGCAAGTGGTTCAGCACCCAGGGCGACGCGTGGAAGCCCGGCGTCGACGACGCCGCGTCCAAGAAGGTCGCGGCCTACTGGGACGACCTGGTCAAGAACGACCTCGTGCAGACCTACACCGGCTGGAGCCCGGAGGAGACCAAGGCACGCGTCGAGGGCAAGACGCTCTCCATACTCGGCGCCTCCTGGTCCGCGGCCGGCATGAAGACCAACCTGCCGGACCTCCAGGGCAAGTGGGCCGCCGCCCCGATGCCGAACTGGGGCACCCCTGCCAGCGGCAACTACGGGGGCAGCTCCTACGGCGTGCTGAAGGGCAGCAAGAACGTCGAGGCCGCGGCCGAGTTCATCAAGTGGATCACCACCAACGGTGACGCGGTCGAGGCGCGGCTGAGCGACCCGACCAAGCCCAGCAGCGCCCTGCCGGCCAACCCGGAGATGCGCGCCGTGGCCGCCGCGAAGTTCGACACCGCCTACTTCAACGGCCAGGACCTCTACAAGCTGGCCTCGGAGCAGGTCGACACGATCGTCCCCGGCTGGACCTGGGGCCCGAACCAGATGGACGTCTACACCGCCATCCAGGACGCGAGTGCCAAGAGCGGTTTCACCGGCGGCGTCGCAGCCGGTCAGGCGAAGGCCACGACGGGCATCCAGGAGCGCGGGCTGAAGCTCGCCGAGTGACCCGGCGGGGCCCGGCCGCACCCTGGCCCCGGCCGGGCCCCGCCGTTCCACCCCCCCGGACCCGCAGCGCCCACACGCCAAGGAGCACCCGTGGCAGCACCACTCGCGAAGGCCGCACCCCCGCCGGCGGCCGACGGCAGCCGTACCGGCAGCCCGATCACCGGCCGCCCGCGCACCGGCCGCACCCCCAGAGGCAGTTCACCGCTGAGGCGCAACCAGCGCGCCGCGGCCGCCCTGTTCATCGTTCCCTTCTTCGTGCTCTTCGCCCTCATGACGGCGGCGCCGATCGTCTACGCGGTGTGGATGAGCCTCTTCACGGAGCGGTCGTCCGGACTCGGGTTCGGCGGCACCGAGCGGGCGTTCACCGGCCTCGAGAACTTCTTCCGGGCGCTCTCGGACGAGGGCTTCCGCGAGTCGTTCGTGCACATCGCCCTGTACTGCACGCTGTACATCCCGGTGATGATCGGCGGGGCGCTCGCCCTCGCGCTGCTGGTCGACTCGGCCGTGGCGCGGGCCCGGCGCTTCTTCCAGCTCGCGCTCTTCCTGCCGCACGCCATCCCCGGCCTGATCGCCTCGATCCTGTGGATCTACCTCTACACCCCGGGGCTCAGCCCGGTGCTCGACTGGATCGAGGCCGCCGGCGGCTCATGGGACTTCTTCAGCTCGGACCACGTGTACTCGTCCATCGTGAACCTCACGGCCTGGCAGTGGACGGGGTACAACATGATCATCTTCTATGCCGCGCTGCAGGCCATCCCCCGCGAGCTCATCGAGGCCGCGGACATGGACGGCGCCGGGCCGATCCGCACGGCACTGCAGATCAAGGTTCCCATGATCACCTCCGCGGTCGTGATGGCCGTCCTGTTCACCTGTGTCGGCGCCATCCAGCTCTTCACCGAGCCCAAGCTGCTCGGCCAGCGCGGAACCTCCGCCGTCGACACGGAGTGGTCGCCCACCATGTACATCTGGAAGGCGGCGTTCCTGCAGCACGACTACGGCCTCGCCGCCGCCGCGTCCCTCCTGCTCGCCGCGCTCGGCGTCGCGCTCTCGTACATCGTCACCAAGATCGGAAACCGGTGGAGGGCGGCATGAGCACGCACACGGTCATCCAGGAAACCTCGGCCGGCGAAGCCCGCCCCGCCGCGGCCGCCGCGGCAGGGAGGCGCCGCGAGCCCCGTAGGAAGCGTCCGGGCAACCTGCTCTCCAAGGGCGTCGTCAACGGCGTGCTCCTCGTCGCCTCCTTCTACATGCTGATGCCGGTGAGCTGGCTGCTGTTCGCCGCCACCAAGGACCACGGCGACCTCTTCTCCAGCGACGGCTTCGCCTTCGCCGACTTCAACCTCTTCTCCAACCTCGCCGCGGTCTTCACCTTCAACGACGGCATCTACCTGCGCTGGCTCGGCAACAGCGTCGTCTACTCCGTCATCGGCTCGGCCGCCTCGACGCTCCTGTGCGTCGCCACCGGCTACGCCTTCGACAAGTACGAGTTCCGTGGCAAGGAGAAGCTGTTCGGCGTCGTCCTCGGCGGCCTGCTCGTCCCCGCCACGGTGATCCAGCTGCCCATGTACCTGCTGGCCTCCAAGGTCGGCCTGGTCAACACGTACTGGGCCCTCCTCCTGCCCGCGCTCGTCAACCCGTTCGGCGTCTACCTCGCCCGGGTCTTCTCCGAGGGGTACGTGCCGAACGAGGTGCTGGAGGCCGCCCGCGTGGACGGCGCCGGCGAACTGGGCACGTTCACACGGATCGCCCTGCCGATGCTCTCGCCCGGTTTCATGACCATCTTCCTGTTCTCCTTCACCGGAAGCTGGAACAACTTCTTCGGCGCGCTCGTCATGCTCAACGACGACACCCTGTACCCGGTCAATCTCGGCCTGTTCATGTGGAACAGCACCACGCAGCTGCAGCCCGAGTTCTACTCCCTCGTGATCACCGGTTCGCTCGTCGCCGTCGTGCCGCTCATCATCGCCTTCATCTGCCTGCAGCGCTTCTGGCGCTCGGGCCTCACGGCGGGCGCGGTGAAGTGACCGTGCCCGTACCGGAAGCCTCCCTCCTCCACGACGGTCACACGACACCCGCGCCCCGCGTGCACCGTCCGCGCACCCTGCTGGCCATGGGCGCCGCCATCCACGCCCAGCTGCTGGCCGAAGGAGCCCTCGACCGGCTGGCCGCTGTCGCGGCCGTGGACACGGGTTGCTTCGTCAGCGACTTCGCCGACGCCGACCCGGCCGCACTCGCCGACACCGAAGTGCTCTTCACCCACTGGGGCGCCCCGCGGCTCACCGCGGAAGCGGTGCGCGCGATGCCCCGTCTGCGGGCGGTCGTCCATGCCGCCGGCTCGGTCAAGCACCACGTCACCGAGGCGGTGTGGGAGCGCGGAATCGCCGTCTCGACCGCGGCGGGCGCCAACGCGCTCCCCGTCGCCGAGTTCACACTCGCCGCGATCCTGTTCACCGGCAAGCGGATCCTCGACAGCGCCGGTGCCTACCGGGAGGCCCGCGACCAGGTCTCCCTCCTGCCGTACTTCGCCGGTCACGGCAACTACCTCCGTACCGTCGGCATCGTCGGCGCGTCACGGATCGGCCGCCGGGTGCTGCAGCTCCTGCGTCCCTTCGACTTCGAGGTTCTGCTGTACGACCCGTACGTGGAGGCGGACGAGGCCGAGACGCTCGGCGCGCGTTCCGTCGGCCTCGACGAGCTCGTACGGCGCAGCAACGTGGTCTCCATCCACGCTCCGCAGCTCCCGGAGACGCGGCACATGTTCGACCGGCGGCGGCTCGGACTGCTGCGGGACGGGGCGACGCTCATCAACACCGCACGCGGCTCCCTCGTCGACACCGCGGCGCTCACCGAGGAGCTGCTGCACGGCCGGATCCACGCCGTCCTCGACGTCACCGAGCCCGAGGTGCTGCCCGCCGGGTCGCCGCTCTACACGCTGCCCAACGTGCTGCTCACCCCGCACATCGCCGGATCGCTCGGCAACGAGCTCGTACGGATGGCCCACTGGGCGACCGACGAGGTGCAGCGCTACGCCGAGGGCCGGCCCCTCGCCCACGGCGTCGGCCCCGACGAGCTCGCCCGCTCCGCCTGACGACCGCCGCTCCGGCCGGGCGGCAAACGACCGCCGCCCGGCCCGAAGACCCCACAGGACACGCCATGCACGAGCCGCACGGAACCCACTACGTCGAGGACCGTTCCCCCGGCAGCGGCCGGCTGGCACCGCGCGCCGCCTTCGGCTCGGACGCCCCCGCCGTCGGTCTGGACGGCGCGTGGCGCTTCCGGGCCGCCACCGGGCTGGGGGACCTCACCGAGGGGTTCGAGGACCCCGCGTTCGACGACACCGCCTGGGACCGGCTGCCGGTACCGTCCTGCTGGCAGCTCCAGGGGGTCGGATCGCCCGCGTACACCAACGTCACGTACCCCTTCCCCCTCGACCCGCCGCGGGTGCCCGACGAGAACCCGACGGGGGAGTACCGCAGGGACTTCACGCTCCCCGACGGCTGGCCCCGGGGACGCAGCGTGCTGCGCTTCGACGGCGTCGACTCCTGCTTCGCGGTCTGGCTCAACGGCGTCCGGCTCGGTGACGGCAAGGGCAGCCGCATCCCCACCGAGTTCGACGCGACGGACGCGCTGCGGCCGGGCCGCAACGTCGTCGCCGTGCGCGTCCACCAATGGTCGGCCGGCAGCTATCTGGAGGACCAGGACATGTGGTGGCTGTCCGGGATCTTCCGTGCCGTACGGCTGCTGTCCCGGCCCGAGGACTGCGTCGAGGACTTCTTCGTCCACGCGGACTACGACCACCTCACCGGCACCGGCACCCTGTCCGTCGACGCCTCCGGCCCCGCAACGCTCTCCGTGCCCGAACTCGGCCTCGTCGACGCCGACCCCTCGGGGCCGCACACCTTCGCGGGCGTCGAGCCGTGGAACGCCGAGCAGCCGCGCCTGTACGAGGGCGAGCTGACGTCCGCCGGCGAGCGGATCCCGGTACGTGTCGGCTTCCGGCGGGTCGTCGTCCAGGACGGCCTGCTCAAGGTCAACGGCCGACCCCTGCTGCTGCGCGGTGTCAACCGGCACGAGTGGGATCCGGAGACCGGCCGGACGCTCTCGTACGAGACGATGCTGCGCGACGTGCTCCTCATGAAGCGCCACAACATCAACGCGGTCCGCACCAGCCACTATCCGCCGAGCAGCGACTTCCTCGCCCTGTGCGACACGTACGGGCTGTGGGTGGTCGACGAGTGCGACCTGGAGACCCACGGCTTCGAGCGGGTCGGCTGGCGTGGCAACCCGAGCGGTGACGCGCGGTGGCGGGAAGCCATGCTCGACCGGATGCGCAGGGTCGTCGAACGCGACAAGAACCATCCGAGCGTCCTCATGTGGTCGCTCGGCAACGAGAGCGGCACGGGGGAGAACCTCGCGGCGATGGCGGAGTGGACGCGCACCCGGGACCCCTCGCGCCCCGTCCACTACGAGGGTGACCGGGACAGCGGCTACGTCGACGTCTACAGCCGGATGTACGCCGACCACGCCGAGACCGAGCAGATCGGCCGGGGCGAGGAACCGCCGACGCGGGACCCGTCGCTCGACGCGCACCGGCGCGGGCTGCCGTTCATCCTGTGCGAGTACGCGCACGCCATGGGCAACGGCCCGGGAGGACTGAGCGAGTACCAGCGCCTGTTCGAGAGGTTTCCGCGGCTCCAGGGCGGCTTCGTCTGGGAGTGGATCGACCACGGCATCGCGCGGCGCACCGCGGACGGGCGGGTGTTCCACGCCTACGGCGGCGATTTCGGGGAGCCGGTGCACGACGGGAACTTCGTCGCGGACGGCCTGGTCCTCCCCGACCGCACGCCCTCACCGGGGCTCCTCGAGTACAAGAAGGTGATCGAGCCGGTCACGATCGTCGTCGTCGTCGTCGACGCCGCCGGCCCGGACGTGGAGGTCCGCAACGGCCACGACTTCCGTGACACGGCCCATCTGCGCTTCCGCTGGTGGGCGGAGGACGACGGGGAACGCGTCGCCGACGGTGTGCTCGACGTCCCGGTCCTCGCGCCCGGCGAGCGCGCGCGCCTCCCGCTGCCGGAGCTTCCACCACACAAGGACGCGGAGCGCGCCCTGACGGTCGTCGCCGAGCTCGCCACCGCCGAGCCCTGGGCTCCGAGGGGGCACGAGGTGGCGTGGGGCCAGACCGTCCTCGCCCCCGCCGCCCCGGCCCGGGAGCCCGGCCCTGTCCTGCCGGCGGCCCCGGGCCGCGAGGGCCGGCTCACCCTCGGACCCGCCGCGTTCGACGCGCACAGCGGGCGGCTGCTCGCTGTCGGCGGGCTCGACGTCGGGGCGCTCCGGCTCGACCTGTGGCGGGCGCCGACCGACAACGACCTGCTCGGTGACCGGATCGCCGACCGCTGGCGCGCCGCGGGACTTCACCGGCTCACCACCAAGGTCCTCGGCGTCGCGGCGACGCGAGAGGGTCTGACGGTCACCACGCGGACGGCGCCCGCCGGCGCGGACCACGCCGTCCGAGCCGCCTACCACTGGCGGTCGGACGGGCGTTCGCTCTGGCTGGACGTGGACATCGCTCCGGAGGGCGAGTGGCCGTGTCCGCTGCCCAGGGTCGGTCTCGGCTTCTCCCTCCCCGGGGGGATCGACACCGTCGACTGGTACGGGCTCGGGCCCGGCGAGTCGTACCGGGACACGTCCGCGGCGGCGCGCCTCGGCCGCTACCGGCACCCGGTCGACGCGCTCCAGACGCCCTACGTGCGCCCACAGGAGAACGGCAACCGCCGTGCCGTCCGCCGGGCCGTGCTCTCCGGCGACCGGGGCGGTCTGCTGATCGGCGGACGGCCTTCGTACGACCTCACCGTCCGCCGCTGGACCGGCGCGGAACTGGGATCCGCCCGGCACACCACCGACCTGAGGGCCGGAGACAGGGTGCACGTCAACGTCGACGTGGCGCACCACGGCATCGGGACCGCTTCCTGCGGTCCCGGTCCACTGCCGCAGCACACGCTGGAGGCGGGACCCGCGGTGCTGCGCCTGGTGCTCCGCGCTGTCTGACGAGCCGCCACCCGGCGCCGCCGCCCGCCCACTCGCCCCACCGCCCGCCCGATCCGGAGGAAACCCATGCACCTTGCCGCTCGCCGCCGCCGCGTCCTCGTCGTCGGCATCGACGGTGTGCGCCTCGACATCCTGGGGCGGCTCGACACCCCGCATCTGGACGCCCTCGCGGCGGACGGGTTCCTCGCGCCGGTGGTCGTCGAGCCCGGCACCCCGACCATGTCGGGGCCGTGCTGGGCGACGATCGTCACGGGGGTGACCGTCGACAAGCACGCCGTGTGGAGCAACGACTTCGGCGGCAACCGCCTCGCGATCTTCCCCGACTTCGCGACCCGGCTGAGGGACGCCGGCCGGCGGACCTACGTGGCAGCCGCCTGGGAGCCGCTGATGACGGTGGCGAACGGCGGGCCCCTCTTCCGAGGCCCCGGCCGGGTGACCCACGTCGCCCCGTCCGCCGACGACTGCGAGGGGTGGGAGGAGGCCGACGAGCTGATCACCGCCGAAGCTGTGCGCGTCCTCACCGAGTACGACCCCGAGGCGTCCTTCGTCTATCTGGGAGCCGTCGACGAGACGGCCCACATCCTAGGCTGCGGCGAGGAGTACGAGCGGGCCGCCGCCCGCGCCGACGAGCGGCTCGGCCGCCTCCTCGCCGCGGTGCGCGGCCGGCCCTCCTACGCCGAGGAGGCCTGGACCTTCATCGTCGTCACGGACCACGGTCACCGTGACGAGGGCGGTCACGGCGGCCGTTCGGAGCTCGAGCGCACCGCGTGGATCGCGTGCGCGGGGCCCGACGTCCCGGCGGGAGCGCGGGTGGAGGGACTCCTGCACCAGGATGTCGCAGCTCAGGTGTTCGCGTCCCTGGACCACCGCCCGGACTCGCACTGGACCCTGGACGGGCGCCCCTTCGGCACCGAACCGCGTGCCGTCCTGGTGGACATGGACGGCACACTGGTCGACACCGAGGCCCTGTGGTGGCGCACCGCACAGGAGGTGGCGGAAGGGGTCGGACACCGGCTGACCGACGCGGACACCCCCGAAGTGGTGGGGCGCTGCGTGGAGGACACCGCCGTCCACCTGCGGCGGGTCTCGGGTACCGATCGCCCGCTCGACGCCCTGGTCGCCGAGCTCGAGGCACGCTTCCTCACGGCGGTCGAGGCAGAGACGACCGTGCTGCCGGGCGCTCGCGAACTCCTCGGCACACTGGGGGACATGGGCATCCCCGTGGCTCTCGTCACCGCCTCACCCCGGGCCGTCGTGGAGTCGGTGCTCAAGCTGCTCGGCGCCGAGTCGTTCCAGGTGACGGTGACCGCGGACGACACGGACCGGACGAAGCCGCATCCCGAGCCGTATCTGGCCGCCGCCCGTGCGCTGGGCGTCGCCCCGGCGGGCTGCCTCGCCGTGGAGGACAGCCCCCCGGGCATCGCCGCGGCGGAGGCCGCGGGCTGCAGGGTCGCCGCCGTCCCCTCGCTCGTACCGGTCGAGGCGCGCCCCGGCCGGCGCGTCCTGACCGGCCTCCCGGAGCTGGTGGAACTCCTGGAGGCCGGCCGTAGGCCGCGCGGACGGGAGTGACGGCGGGAGGGGCACCCGTCCCGACGGCGGGTGCCCCTGCGCTCAGCCCAGCCGGACGGTGATCCTCTGGGTGGCCCCGAGGGTTCCGCTGAGGTCGCCGAACGTCAGGCCGAGCGAGGAGCCGGTTGTCGTTCCGGTGACCGTGGACGGCTTGGAAGTCACGGAGGCCACGGCCCGGTTCCAGGTGAGCGTGAGACCGGTCTGCATGCGCATCGGATCGCTGACGCAGATCACCGCGGTGCCGTCGCTCTTCTCGGAGATCATGACGGAGCAGGGCGCGCTCGCCGTGAGCGCCCCGACGGTGCCGCCGAACCAGAAGTTGACGCCGGTGAAGCCCAGCGGAGGCACGCGCACGCCCTGCTGGGCGTCCGTGTTGGCGAGGATCTGCATCCAGCCGGTGTCGGCCGCGCGCGCCGCGGTCTGCCCGGTGCCGGCACCGGGCATCAGGACGTACGCGTAGGTCGCGTCGAACGGGTTGGTGCCGTGGTCGACGTACAGGGTCAGGTACCGGCGGGTGACGGCGGTGGTGGCCATGCCACGGTTGATGACGCTCCACCGGCCGGTGCGCTCCTCGCGCAGCGCCTTGACCGTCGCGCCACCGGGGAAGACGTATCCGCCCATGCCGCCGATATGGGCCCAGGTCGCCCCGGTCAGCGTCTCCGACCAGGGGTGGCCCACCGGCTTCGCGGTGCCGTCGACGGTGAGCGCGTGGGTGCCGCCCGCTCCGAGGTTGCGGTTCTCCACGACGGACTCGACCGCGGCGCCGTCGGTGCTCTTGATGCCCGCGCCCAGACAGACGATGGCGTCGTCCAGGCAGAACCAGGACTTCTTCGCCATCAGGGTGCTCTGCAGGCCTTTGAGGTACTGGCCGACGGCGGCCCGGGTGCCGTCGGTCGCGCCGCCCACCCAGTTGACGTCGGGCTTGGGCGCGCCCCAGTCGCCACCGGCGCCGTCGGCGAGAGGGATGCGCGAGGTGGTGGTACCGGGCAGCCGGTAGGGGTCGACGGTGGGCCAGAAGGCGTCGCTGTACTGCCCGTTGGCGTAGGTGTCGCCCCACCAGTAGAGCATTCCGGAGCCGGTGTGCCAGCCGCGCAGGTTCTCGCCGTTGCCGGTCTCGTAGTGGGTGATGCGCTTGCCGGCCATGCTGATCGAGGCGGCCCAGCCGGGTCGGCGGTGGGTGGCCCGCGCCATGGCCGGGAAGAGCCGGTGCCCGACGGGTTCGGCGATCGCGGAGACCGAGGTGTCCTCCGCGACGGACTTCAGCCGCGCGAGTCCCACGAGGCCGAGCGAGGGGTCGCTCAGCGGCGGGCTGTAGTAGTCGCGCTGGATCCAGCCCTTGACCAGGCCCCTCCAGCGCGCGTTCTCCGCGGCGCTCGCACCCTGCCCGAGCAGCACGATGGAGGCGAGGATTCCGTGGCCGCGCAGATGGTCGTCCGCCTGGACCTGGCCGGGGTCGCCGAGGCTGATGCCGCGGCTCATCCCGCGCCCGGACACGTTGTCCATGACGAGCCCGTTGTAGAGGAACGGGGCCCAGGCGTTCTCGACCGCGTTCAGCACGATCTGGCGGTTCGGGTCGGTGACGGCCCAGCTGGACCCGCTGAGCAGCGCGAAGAGTATGCCGAGGCCGCCGAGCATGACCGCGCCGTACGTTCCGGCGTACGGGACCGAGGAGTGCTGGACGAAGGAGCCGTCGGCGTAGAGGCCGTCGCCGGCGGTGACGTACGGGAAGACGGGCGAGAGCGCGTTCCGGCCGAGGGCGATCTTGGCGGAGCTGCCGCCGACGACGCCACGCAGGATCAGCACCCGGCAGAGGTCGACACGGTTGGCCCCGGTGCTGGTGCCGCTGTAGCTCGAGACGGCGGAGTCCGGGACGAAGTGGTCGACGGCACGGCTGTAGTTCGCGATCTGCGTGACCGTCAGCCGGTCGTACAGGAGCACGCAGGTGTCGAGGAGCGCCTGGGGTGCGCCGATCTGCCAGTTGTACCAGTTCCCGAAGCGTGCCCGGCCCTCGTTGTAGACCCGGGCGTACAGGTGGTCGAGGCCGGCGACGATGTCGTCCGCGAGAGAGGAGTCGCCGGTCAGACCGGTGCCCGGCTGGGAGTACGCCTGAGCCATCGTGAGCAGGCGGTAGTAGCTCTCGTTCATCTTCGCCGAGTAGCCGTACGACTCCTGGTCCGTGTCCGGCTCGGGGTCGGTCCACACCGCGTCGGGCCACAGGGACCCGTCGGCGGGAGCCATCGTCGACCGGAGCTCGGCGGCGCGGGTGCCGAGGGCGGCCAGCTTCGTCCTGAACGGTTCCGCGGTGGGACTGAAGCCCTCACCGAGCAGCAGGGTGCGCCAGACGGCTCGCAGCGTGCCGAACTCGTCGGCTGCCATGGCCTGTCCGGACAGCGGCGGACTTCCGACGGCGCCGAGGGCGAGCGCCGTACCGCCGGTGGTGCGCAGAAAGGTGCGGCGGGACCAGGATCGCGTCATTGCGGGCTCCTGCTGGGTGAGGGGGCACTGCGGCGAGTGCCCGGGAGCGCGGGTGGGTGTGTACACCGGAGAGCGGCGGAGACAAGTCGCGGCTGGCTGGTTTCTAACATGCGCACGCTCAAACGATCCATACTGATGACGAAATTGAGCGTTTTGATCGTTTCGCTCTGCTGGTCGGTTTCTCCTGTGACGGAGGGTGGCCGGGTGCGCCTGGGTCGGTCCTGCGCGGCGGCGCGAGCGGCCGGGCCGGAACGACTCAGTCCCGGCCCGTTCCCCGGTAGAGGTCGAGCTCCCCGTCGAGTTCGACCGCGAGCACGGTCGCTGCATCGTCGACGTCCGACCCCTCCGGAGCGTCGATCCACAGCACACCGGGAACCTCGTGGAGGCCGCCGGTCACCCGATGGCCCAGCTCCGCGCCGGTGCCGAGCACCGTCACCCGCTCCACCGCGTTGCGCAGACCGCGCAGCGAGACCGAATCGCGTGGAGCGTCGAAGCAGACCAGGTAGAGCGTGCGCCGGTCGGCGGAGAGCGTGCTCGGGCCGTAGTGGTGCCCCGCCGGCAGCCCGGCCACCGTGCCGTGCACCGCGCGCTCGTGCCGCGCGATCCAGGCCCCCAGACCCTCCAGCCGCTCGACCTGCTCCGCCGGGATCGTCCCGTCCTCCCTGGGCCCGACGGCCAGCAACAGATTGCCGCCCATGCCGATGGTCTCCGTGAAGTAGCGCACCAGCTGACGGACCGACTTCTGGTTGTGGTCCCGGTGCTGGAACCCCCAGGAGTCGTTCATGGTCAGACACAGCTCCCACGGCCCCTCAGGCGGCAGGACCGGCACACCCTGCTCCGGCGTGGCGTAGTCGCCGTGGCTGAGCACGCGCGCGTTGAGGACCGTCTCCGGATTGCCGGAGAGGATCCGCTCGGCGAGCACGTCCATGCCCCACTGCTCCTCGCTGCGCTCCCACGCGCCGTCGGATCACAGCAGATCCGGGCGGAAGCGGGAGACCAGCTCGCCCACCTGGGCGTCCCGGTACGCGACGAAGCGGGCCCAGGCCTCGGGGTCCTCGGCCCCGTCCTTCGGGGCGACGAGGGGATGGGCGTTCGCGTCCTCGTTCGGCGGCTCGGGGTGGGTCACGCTCGCGTAGTCGGGGTGGTTTGGGCAGGGGATCAGTCCTCGGTGCAGGTGGGAGCGGGTGGGGTGGGTGCGGAGAGGCTCCGCGGCGCCGGGCTGGGCCCGCCACGGCGTCGTTCGCGGACTCCCGGGACTCCGGTGTCAGTCGGTTCGGAGCCAGACCGTGGTGTCGGGCGGCAGCAGTCCGCCGTCGAGCGGACCACTGGCCAGCATCAGCTCGGTGTGGGCGGGCAGCTCGACGGGGGACTCCGAGAAGTTGACGACGCAGGCGAAGCCGGAGCCACGTGTGAAGGCGAGCATTCCGTCCCGCGCGGGGAGCCAGTCCAGCGTTCCGTCGCCGAGGGCCGGTTCCGCGCCGCGGATCCGCAGCGCGGTGCGGTACAGCTCCAGTACCGAGTCCGGGTCGCCGCCCTCGGCGGCGACGGTGTGGTCCTTCCACGCCGGCGGCTGGGGCAGCCACGGCTCCGCCTCCGTACCGGCCGGGCTGAAGCCGAACGGCGCCTCGTCGCCTTCCCACGGCAGCGGGACGCGGCAGCCGTCGCGGCCTAGGTCCTCCCCGCCCGACTGGTGGAGAGTCGGGTCCTGACGGTGGTCGAGCGGTATGTCCTCTACCTCCCACAGGCCCAGTTCCTCGCCCTGGTAGACGTAGACGCTGCCGGGCAGGGCGAAGCTGAGGAGCGCCGCGGCGCGGGCACGGCGGAGACCGAGGCCGAGATCGACGGGGAGGCCGTGCCGCCGCTCGATGTACGAGGTGTCGGTGCGGCCGTAGCGGGTGACGACTCGGGTGATGTCATGGTTCCCGAGCACCCAGGTGGCCGGGGCGCCGACGGGGGAGTGCTGGGCGATCGTCTCGTCGATGACCGAGCGCAGACCGGACACGTCCCACGGGGCCTGCATGAAGGGGAAGTTGAAGCCCGTGTGGAGTTCGTCCTGCCGCAGGTAGCGCGGCAGGGACTCGGAGGAGACCCAGAGCTCGCCCACGAAGACGCGTTCGCCCGGGTAGGAGTCGGCGATCTTCCGCCAGGAGCGGTAGATCTCGTGCACCCCGGGCCGGTCCGCGTCCGGTGCGGGTGCGTCTTCGGGCAGTGAGGCCTTGTCGGGCAGCCCGTCCTGCTTGATCAGCAGGGACGCGACGTCGATGCGGAAGCCGTCCACCCCGCGGTCGAACCAGAAGCGCAGGATCGACTCGAACTCCTCCCGGACCTCAGGGTGCTCCCAGTTCCAGTCGGGCTGTTCCGGCGTGAACAGGTGGAGGTACCACTCGCCCGGTGCGCCGTCCGCGTCGGTGGTGCGGGTCCAGGCCGGGCCACCGAAGCAGGACTGCCAGTCGTTGGGGGGAAGTTCACCGTGCCCGCCCTTGCCGGGGAGGAAGTGGAACAGCTCTCGCGCCGGTGATCCGGGACCGGCGGCCAGGGCAGCCCGGAACCAGGGATGCTGATGCGAGCAGTGGTTGGGCACCATGTCGACGATGATCCGCAAGCCCGACGCATGGGCCTCGGCGACGAGGGCCTCGGCCTCCTCGAGGCTGCCGAAGAGCGGGTCGATGTCGCGGTAGTCGGCCACGTCGTAACCCGCGTCGGCCATCGGCGACACGTACCAGGGAGAGATCCACACCGCGTCGACCCCGAGGTCCTTCAGGTGCGGAAGCCGGGCCCGGATACCGGCGATGTCGCCGATCCCGTCCCCGTTCCCGTCGGCGTAACTGCGCGGGTAGATCTGGTAGATGACGGCGCTGCGCCACCAGGGGCGGCTGGGCTTACGGGACACGGACGTGTCACCTCCTACGTGGGCGTGCCGGCGGCGCTGGCCGGCGCGGGCCCGAACTTGTCGGTCATGACCTCAGGCTGTTCCTCGATGTCCGGAGCCGAGGAGCAGCCGGTGTGGAAGCCGGTGACCCGGCCGATCCGCGCGCCGTCTCCGACAAGCCTGATCCGCACCTCGGAGACGGTGACGGGCTCGAAGGCGTGGACACGGCGGACGCCGACGGTGTGGCCGGAGGCGATCAGCTTGCCGTCGGCACGGATCTCGTGGACCGTGACGCGCTGGCCCCGGACCAGGTCCTCCCGCAGCTCCAGGTGGTCGACGAGGACAGGCCGGGGGAAGCGGGCCACCATGTCCTCCCCCTCCGTGGTCAGTCGGGCAGGTTCGGGGTGGGCGAAGCGGCGGGCCACCTCGTCGGTGAACTCCAGCAGACGGGCTCGGTCGGCGTCGTCGATCAGGCCGCGCCGGTCCGGCGGCACGTTGAGCAACAGCCCGGCTCCCAGGCCGACCGAGCGGTACCAGATGGCGAGAAGGTGGTCACGGCTCTTGAGGGTATGACCGTCGT
Organism: Streptomyces sp. NPDC013317; assembly: GCF_055563155.1. Lineage (NCBI taxonomy): Bacteria > Bacillati > Actinomycetota > Actinomycetes > Kitasatosporales > Streptomycetaceae > Streptomyces > Streptomyces sp. NPDC013317. The sequence continues at coordinate 322,716 of NZ_JBVHDX010000003.1, read as the reverse complement.
CCGGCTGCCAGAACCAGTTGCGGCGGATGGGTACGTCGCACTCGGGCGGAAGGTAGCGGGCCCGGTCGAGGGCTTTCGCGCCGTCGTCGTGGATGGAGACGCCGGTGGCCTGCACGACGTACGCGCAGGGATCGGCGGCGAGACCGTCCTCGTTCCCGACCCAACGGATCGTCGGGCGACCCATGTTGAAGACCATGGCCTGGGGCTGGTGGGTGTCGATGACGGCCATGACGGCGTCCCAGTCGTACGCACGGCCCTCGGAGCCCGCGCCGTCGAACCACAGCTCGTACAGGGGTCCGTAACGGGTGCACAGCTCGGTCAACTGGCGCAGGTAGAAGGCGTCGTAGGCGGGCGGATCGTCGTAGCAGGGGGCGTTGCGGTCCCAGGGGGAGAGATAGAGCCCGAACCTGACTCCGGCGGCGCGGCAGGCCTCGGCCACCTCGCCGACCACGTCGCCCTGGCCGCCACGCCAGGGCGAGGAGGCCACCGAGTAGTCGGTCGTCGCGGTCGGCCACAGGCAGAATCCGTCGTGGTGCTTGGCCGTGAGGACGACGTACGCCGCCCCGGCGGCGACCGCTGTCCCCACCCACTGCCCGGCGTCGAACGCGCTCGGTGCGAACGTCGCCGGATCGAGGGTGCCGTCACTCCATTCCCGGCCGTTGAACGTGTTGACACCGAAGTGGAGGAAGAGGCCGAATCCAGCGTCCTGCCACTCCAGTTGGCCCTGTGTGGGGGCAAGAGGCATCGGGTCGTCCTTCGGGCGCGGCGGGTCGACCACCGCCGGGTCGGGCGGGCCGGACCGGTCCGGCAGATCCAGCGAGGAAGTGGATAGAAAGCGCTTTCCCGCTGCTTCCGACGCTACCGCTTCCGGCTCGACCGGTCCAGAGCGTCCCTGCGGAATTCGGCCGCCACGGACACGGCGTCCGGCTCAGCAGGTGACGGTGCCCCTGCGGATCGCGTGACCACTGGTGTTGCTGTCGTCCGCCCAGTACACGGGCTTGGTTCCGCCGACGCACTCGTCGGGCCCGGCGAGCGCGAAGCCCTCGTTGTTCAGGTTGGTCATGCCGCTGGGCCGGTTGTAGACCGCGGTGAGGGCGAAGGTGCCGCCGGCGCCGATCTTCATCGTCCTGTGCGCGCCGGAGCAGGTGTCGTCGCAGACCAGCCACAGCCGTGCGGCCTGCGCCTTCCACACGAGGGTCCCGGCGGACGCCGAACGCCGTTCGGCATCCGCCCGGTTGCCATGTGAACGCACGCCGAACGACAGACCGACCGGTCCGCCCTCCGCCCGCCCGCCGACGCCGGAACGGCTTCGCTGCCGGCGGCACCCGACAGGTCTCGTCGTGGAGCGAGGTCTGCGTCTCGCGACCGCCCGCCTGCCGCGCAGAACGCGTTGCTCGGCGTCGAACCCCCGTGAGAGCATCGAGTTTCGACGGTCCGCGTTCCTGCAGGTGCGCTCTCGCGGCGCACCTGCAGGAACGCGGACCGTCGCCATGTCCACGGTATGTCCGGGGTCTTACGTACTCCGCGAAGATCTGCGAATGACAGGTGGCGTCTGATGCCCACGACAGAGCTGAGAGAAGCCTGCATCGACGATGCGAGCAACGTCCTGGTCGTTTCTTCGGCGTCTGACGAAGACGACTTGGTCAGGAACTTCTTCGGGTCCGTGATCACACCGGAGGACCTTGCCTCTGGTTCGACCGACGTCACACGGAAGTCGGTGTACCTGTGTGGTGACGTGTCCGGCATCAGCGCTCTCCAACTGCGTTCGGCTGAACGCGTGTTCGTGGTCCGGGAGTTCGCGCACGGGTACCGCGAGGGTGACGACGAGCGGTGGAGTCTGGTCGACCTCGGGCGAGTTCCCGTCCGCGTGCACGGTGTCGGCGTGTACTACCGCCGCTTCTTCGGACTCGACGCCGATCACTTCGGACGGATCCGTGCCGAGCACACGTTCCAGGCGCTGACGGAGTCCACCAAGCCGGGGACGGCCCGTCGCAGCGGGATCTACCTGACGCCCGTCACGCGAGACGGCGACGAACTTCATTTCCGCCTGCTCCGGTGCTCCACGAATCTCTCGGGGCCGACCGAGAACTTCCGGCCGACCGACACGCGCATCGTGGAGGCGCTGAACCGCGAGGCCGCCTCCGTCTTCCGCCACCAGGCACCTCTGAACCACGTCCTCGCGCAGATCTACCACAACACCGCCGCCACGGCTGAGCGCAAGCAGTCCAAGGCCAGGATCTCGGCCCATGCCGACAAGACCAAGGACATGCCCGTCAACGGAATCATGGCCTTCTGTACCTTCTACGACCGGCTCGACAACCTGCGGCCCTTGGCCGAGGACGCCTTCGACTACGGCGTGAAGAACGTCAGTGGATTGACCAGGCTCCACTTTCGCCTCAAGGAGCCCTCCGGCGAATGCGACGGGGGTCAATTGCCCTCGCAGTTCACCGTGACCCTCTATCCCGGCTCGGTGTTCTTCATGCCGCTGTCCACCAACCGCCTGTACACGCACGAGATCAAGCCCTCGACGCTGTCCGCCGAGCTGCTCCCGACCCGCCTGGGGTACGTGGTGCGCTGTTCGGGCGCCGAAGCCGTTCACCAGAACGGCAGTACGTTCCTCAAAGTCGCCGGAGACGTGGTGGAGCTCGGGCCACCCACCGCGGCCGGCCTGAGAGAGCTGCGCAGACTGTACGCCGAGGAGAACAGCACCTCGTCCTCCGTCGACTACGGCGACGAATTTCTCTTCAGTATGAACGAGGGAGACTACGTTGCCCCACGGGTCTAGGATCTCGGGCGAGATCATCTCATGCACCCTGCCCGCCGAGGAGAATCTCTTTGCCGAGCTGTCGGCCTCGGCTCGTTGGGAAGACGTGGGGAAGGGCCGGCGAGGCGCCGTGCTGGCCAAGGTGGACGAGGCGGGAACTGTGCCTCTCGTGCGCACGACGACGCGGTACAGCGGCGCGGCGCAGCGCTTCCGCGCTGTGCACGACAGGCTGGCGCGACAGATCCAAGAGCGTGCAGCGCTGCCGGTGGCTTTCAACAACGCCCTTGTCGAAAGCTACACGAACGCCTACAGAACCATGGGCAGCCATTCCGACCAGTCCCTCGATCTGGCCGACGACTCGTTCATCGCCGTTTTCTCCTGCTACGAACACCCCGAGGCAGGCCCTCCGAGAAAGCTGATCTTCGAATCGAAGGGGTCGGGCGGCGGAAGGCTCGAGGTGCCTCTCGTTCACCACGGTGTCGTGGCGTTCTCCGTCGATGCGAATCGGCGACTCAGGCACAAGATCGTTCTGGATCCGCCTGTTCGCGCGGTGGAGAATCAGTGGCTGGGCATTACCTTTCGAACCTCGAAGTCACTCGTTCGATTCCGGGACGGGTGTCCCTTCCTGCCGCAGGGTGCGCGCCTCGTGCTGGCCGACGACGAGCAGAGGCGCGAGTTCTACCGGCAGAGGCGTCGTGAGAACGACGAGGCGGACTTCACCTACCCTCCGCTGACGTACACCGTCAGCGAGAGTGATCTGATGCCGCCCGTCTGACCGCGGGCTGAAGGTGTCACGCGCCACGTGACTCGGATGCCGCACGTTCGATGACGCTCCATAAGTCCGGTATGTGACAGTCTGTTGCTTCATTTGCCTGATATGGCGCTGGAACGTCCCTCAGGGGGTGCGGATGAACGCGGTGACACGTTGCCGGACGACGAGGGCCGCGGCGGGAGTCTCGGCCTTGGTGCTCCTGCTGCTCACGGGGTGCGACGTGCCGGGGGTCTACCGCCCGGCCCGCCCCGCGAGCGGCGGTCCCTTCACCTTCTACGTGAGTCCGGACGGCGACGACCGGAACGACGGCCTGTCGCCGGAGAAGCCGTGGAAGACCCTGGACCACGCGAACACCGTGAACTTCCGGCCCGGTGACAGGCTCCGGCTCAAGGGCGGCGAGCGGTTCCGCGGCGCCGTCACCCTCGGAGAGGGGGAGGCGGGTAGTGCGGCGCGTCCGGTCGTGATCGATTCGTACGGAACGGGTCGCGCCACGATCGCTCCCCGCGGAACCTCCGGCATCGCCGTGCGCGACACCGCGGGCGTGGAGATCAGGAACATCGCGCTGGTCGGCGACCGCAAGGCGCTGCGCGAAGGGGTCGGGATCTCCTTCCGTGCGACCCGTCCCGGGAAGCGGCCGCTCGCCCACGTCAGGATCGCGAACGTGGAGGCGCGGGGCTTCCAGAACGGGATCAGCGTCGGCGCGGAGGGCGACACCGTCACGGGCTACAGCGACGTGCGTATCAGCGACGTCTCCGTGCACCACAACCTGGAGGCCGGACTCGCGTTCTACGGACCGGAGTTCGAGGCGGACGATCCGGTCTACGCCCACTCCGGAGTGCGCATCGAGCGGGTCACCGCGGCCTCCAACACCGGCACCCCGGGCAGTGACGGGCGCAACACCGGCAGCGGCATCGCTCTCGGCAGCGTCCGGGACGCCAAGGTGCGGCTCTCGGTGGCCCACGACAACGGCGCGCGCTCCGCCCTCGACGCCCCTGAGGGCCCCGAGGGCATCTGGGCGTACGACTCCACCGGTGTGGTCCTGGAGAACAACCGCTCCTACCGCAACCGGACCGGATCCCGGGTGGACGGCGGCGGTTTCGGCCTCGACAACAACGTGTCCCACTCGGTCATGCAGTACAACTTCGCCTACGGCAACGACGGGCCGGGGTTCCTCGTCTACTCCGGAGAGGCGACCGGCGCCCACCGTGACAACATCGTCCGTTTCAACATGAGCTGGGACGACTCACGGAAGCTTCCCGCGTACGGCGGCATCGTCGCCTACGGCTCGCGAATGAAGAACCTGGACATCCACCACAACACGGTCGTGATGCGGACGAGGGACCTCGCCTCCGCGCGGGCCGCGGGAATCCGGCCTCCGGCCCTGCGGCTGCGCGACGGTATGAGGGGGGTGAAGGTCCACGACAACATTTTCGCCACCGACGGGGGTCCCCTGGTCGACGCGCAGTCCTCGTACCTCTCCCGCACGCACCAGTTCCGGGGCAACCTCTACCACAGCGAGGGTCCCTGGTCGCTGAGTTGGGGGAGCCGGCGCTTCACCGACCTCGCCGACTGGCGAACCGCCTCCGGCCAGGAGCTCCTCGACGGTGAGCCGACCGGCACCGGCGACGACCCGTGCCTGCGCGCCCTCACCGTGCCCGTCACCGACCCGGCCGGGGCCCAGAACCTCGTGCCACGCTGCGAGGACGAGGTGTCCGTGAGCATGGGCCCCCAGGACTCGGGGGTCGACGCGGGTCTTGTCGACTACTTCGGCAACCGCCTCCCGGACGCTCTGCGCCCCGGCGCCGCGCAGTAGCGCACCGCCCGCCCGGCCCGACGTGCCGTGACGCCGCACCGCCCGCACGGTCCATGACCGGGCGGGCGGTGCGGCGTCGGCGTGCTGGGAGTCGGTACCTCTAGGGCGTGTTGCGAAAGTCCCGCCTGCCCCGCGACGCCTGGCACGCACGCTCGCTGCGTTGTCGGGATCGTCCGAGTACACCCGGTACGAGGACGACCCTCCGCCTTGCGATCGCACGCACCAGACGCCGCGGGGCCCGCCCTTCGGGCGGACGGCGCTACTTTCGCAACACGCCCTAGACCCTGCCGGTCGGCAGCGCCGGGGGCAGGAGGTCGGGGTGGTTCGCCTCGACGGGCGGCGAGGCGATCGTGGTCCGAAGCGGCTTCCCGGCCCGGGCGGCCGGCGGCCCGTCCGCCGGTGCGGGACGGCCGAGCGCCTTGACGGTCCAGCCGGCGGCCCGCCACTCGTCGTGCGGCAGCGCGTTGCGCGCGTCGACCAGGACCGGCCTGCGGACCACCTGGGCCAGCTTCACCGGATCCAGCGTGCGGTACTGCTCCCACTCCGTGAGGTGCAGTACGAGCTCCGCCCCTTGGCAGGCCGTCAGAAGGTCCGCCTCGCAGCGCAGTTCCGGGTGGGCGCGGCGCGCGTTCACGGCGCCCTCCGGGTCGTGCACCCGGATGTCGGCGCCCTGCCGGTGCAGCGCCGCCGCCACCGCCAGCGCCGGCGAGTCACGCACGTCGTCGCTGTTCGGCTTGAAGGTGGCGCCCAGGACGGTCACACGGAGGTCGGTCAGGCTGCCCCCGGCCAGCTGACGGGCGAGTTCGACGGTCCGCGTCCGCTGCCGTTCGTTGATCTCGTCGACCTGGTCCAGGAAGGCCACCGCGGGGCCGACGCCGAGCTCCTGGGCGCGGGCGGTGAACGCCCGGATGTCCTTCGGCAGGCAGCCGCCGCCGAAGCCGAGTCCGGCGTTGAGGAACCGCCGGCCGATCCGGGTGTCGTGGCCGATGGCGTCGGCGAGGGTGACCACGTCCGCGCCTGCGGCGTCGCAGACCTCGGCCATCGCGTTGATGAAGGAGATCTTCGTGGCGAGGAAGGAGTTGGCCGCGACCTTCACGAGCTCGGCCGTGCTCGGATCGGTGCCGATGTACGGGACGCCCGCGTCCAGAATCGGAGCGTACAGTCGACGCAGAGTCTCGTCCGCCTCCCGGCCGGCCGTGCCGACGACGATCCGGTCCGGTCGCAGGGTGTCCTCGACGGCGAAGCCCTCGCGAAGGAACTCCGGGTTCCACGCCAGGTCGACCCGTACCCCCGCCGGGACGAGCTCCTCGATACGTGCGGCCAGGCGCGAGGTGGTGCCCACCGGGACCGTCGACTTGCCGACCACCAGACACGAGGCCGGCAGGTGCGGCACGAGCCCGTCGACGACGGCGTCGACGTACCGCAGGTCGGCCGCGTGGGAGCCGGCCTGCTGAGGAGTGCCCACGCAGATGAAGTGGACCTCGCCGTGCGCCGCCGCTTCGCGGAGGCTGGTGCCGAAGCGCAGTCGTCCGGAGTCGAGGGCGCGGGTGAGGACTTCGTCGAAGCCGGGTTCGTAGAAGGGGGGTCGCCCCTCGCCGAGTGCCGCGATCTTCTCGGCGTCGACGTCGACGCCGAGGACGTCGTGTCCGATGTCGGCCATGCAGGCGGCGTGCACAGCTCCGAGATAGCCAGTTCCGATGACGGTCAACCGCATGCGGTGATCTCCTGTCTGAACGCGGGTGGGGTACGGCGCGAGGGGTCAGGGCGCGTAGCCGTGCGGGTTCTGCTGCTGGAAGGTCCACGCGTCACGGCACATGGCGGCCAGGTCGCGCCGGGCGGTCCAGTTCCAGGCCGAGGCGACCTTCGTGGGGTCGGCGACGAGTTCGGCGACGTCACCCGGGCGGCGCCCGGTGACGCGGTGCGGGATCGGCCGCCCCGACACCTCCTCGAAGGTGCGCACGAGCTCCAGGACGGACGCGCCGCGCCCGGTCCCCAGGTTGAAGACCCGCATACCCGGCTCGTCGTCGATGTGGTCCAGGGCCGCGCGGTGCCCCTCGGCGACGTCGACCACATGGACGTAGTCACGGATCCCGGTGCCGTCCGGGGTGGGGAAGTCGTCGCCGAAGACGCTGAGTTCGTCGCGGCGTCCGACGGCGATCTGGGTGAGGAACGGCATGATGTTGTTCGGCACGCCGCTCGGGTCCTCGCCGAGGAGCCCGCTGGGGTGGGCACCGGCCGGGTTGAAGTACCGCAGGGCGAGCACCCGGAGCTCGGGCACGTGTCGGCAGACGTCCGCGAGGATCTGCTCGCAGGTCCACTTCGTGGTGGCGTACGGGTTGGTCGGCGCCGCCGGCGACTCCTCGGTCAGCGGGACGGTGGTGACGTCGCCGTAGATCGAGCAGGAGGACGAGAACACCAACCGGTGCACGCCGTGCTCGTGCATCGCGGAGACCAGGGCCGTCGTACCGCCGACGTTGATGTCGTAGTACGCGAGCGGGATCCGCACCGATTCGCCGACGGCCTTCTTCGCGGCGAAGTGGATCACTGCCTCGATGGGGTGGCTCGCGAAGACGGCGTCCAGGGCCCTCCGGTCGCGCACGTCCGCGACGTGAGCCGCCGCGATGGGGCGGCCCGCGATCTTGGCGACCCGTTCGAGGACCTCGGGCGAGCTGTTGGAGTGGTCGTCGAGCACGACGACCTCGTGGCCGGCTCGCAGGAGCTCGACGCAGGTGTGGCTGCCGATGAAGCCGGCACCGCCGGTGACCAGGACGGTCTGGGGCACGGGAACCTCGATTCTCGATCGGCCGCAGGGGCCGTCACCAGGCGTAGAAGCCGGCGAGATAGGTGGGGAAGACGCCGACGGCGAGCGCCAGCGGGAGCAGGGCGACGAGCCCCGCGGTGAGCGGGACGGCTGCGGTGCGGAGCGCCCGGTGCCGCGGCACCCCGGCGGCGCGTGCCGTCTCTCCGACGTGCAGGGTGCAGACCGCGAGGGTCACCATCGCGTACGACAGGGCGCCCAGGATGCAGAGGAACACGTAGCCGAAGGCGGGGCCGGAGAACTGGCCGACGACGGCGGAGCAGGAGAGGAACAGCGTGATCACCAGGTACGGCGCCACAGCGCGCAGCGGCAGCGGTTCCAGGCCGTCCCGCTTCTTCGGCGTGACCTTGAAGGTGACCGGGCGGGGCCGCAGCTTCTGCACGGCTGCCGCCGCCACGCCCCAGGCCACGTACGGCCAGCGGGCCAGGCCGAAGAGCCAGATCTCCCAGCTGATCACGGGCGAGTCCTTCGGGCGCAGCAGGCCGAGCCTGCGGCACAGCAGCGTGAGGAGCATCAGCCAGACGGACATGGTCCAGAAACGGGCCAGGAACTCGAAGTAGTTGACGTTGATCCACGGAACACCGGTGACCGCGGCGATGGGCGGCAGCATGATGCCGATCACCGTGGTCAGGGCGAGCAGCGGGTAGTACAGCAGCGCGCAGGAGAAGCGGATCCGCAGCTTTCCGGGCATCCGGCTCAGGTGACGCGGCATCATCCCGAAGAACATCACGGCCAGGCTGCGCGACCACTGGAACTCCTGGGTGACCATCGCTCCGAAGGTGATCGGGCCGTCCCCGTGCGCTTCGGCATCGATCGCGAACGCGCCCTGCCAGCCTGCCGAATTGAGCAGGAAGGACGTCGAGAAGTCCTCGGCGAGCTCGGGGCCGAGGCCACCGATGTCCCGGAGAGCCTCGGTGCGCACGGCGTAGTGGGAGCCGATGCACAGCGGAGCGAGCCCGGCGGAGTAGCCGAGCTGCACGGGGCCGTGGAAGAGCGCCTCCCGCTGCAGACGGCCGCGCGCCGCCCACGACTGGTCGGCGTTGGCGTCGCAGACGCTCGGGGCGGCGACGTAGCCGATGGCCGGGTCGGCGAAGGGCCGGACGACCTCGGCGAGGTAGCGCGGGTGGGGCACATGGTCGCAGTCGAGCTGGGCGACGACGTCGTAGTGCTCGTATCCCCAATGGTCGTAGAAGAAGGCGAGGTTGCCCTCCTTGCACCGGGTCCGCCGCGGCCAGGCGGCCCGGTGGTAGTCCGCGCGGCCACGGCGGCAGGAGAGGCCGACACCGTGGGCCACGCACCAGTCGGTGATCTCCTCGGTGGGATCCTCGTCGCACAGCCATACGTCGTAGGCGTACGGGTAGTCCTGGCCGAGCATCGCCTCGAGGGTCTTGCGGGCGATGTCCCAGTGCTCGGACGGGGCGCGGGTCACCACGAACGCGGTACGCAGCCGCGGCACCTCGACGGCCGGGTCGAAGCGCCGCATCCGGATCAGCGCGACGAGGAAGTGCACCGGCAGATAGGCCAGGTAGAGCAGCAGGGCGCTGTTGATCACCAGACCGGTCCAGCCGATGCGGTGCGAGGGCTCGAGCCACCACACCCAGAACCACACCAGGCAGGCCGCCCAGCCCAGCGACAGCAGGGCGACCAGGAAGCGGTGGGGGCCCGAGAACGCCCGGACGAAGCTGGACGGGCGCGGGGTGAGCCCGCGCGCCGGGAGCGCGAGGACCGGGCCGTCCGGACCGATGGAGGCCACCGCGCCGTTCGACAGGGCGTGGATCTCCGCCCCCAGCGCCTCCCACTCCGCCGGTGACCCGGGAGCCGGTGAGGGGAGCGGGGGTTCCTGGGCGGTGCCGGTCCCGTGTGCGGGACCTTGCTCCAAGGACGTCATGGCAGCTGGTTCTCCAGGCGGTGCGACAGGGTGAGAACCCGGGGGAGCCCGGGGGAGGCCGGGGAGCCCGGGGGGAGCAGGCTCGGCGGACTCAGGGCCGCGGCGGGACCGGCGGTAGGCCCGCCGCGGCGTGTGGGTCAGCCACCCGCGACAGGGGCCCCGGGCGCGGTGGAGGCGACGCCGGTGGGGGTGCCGGCCGGACCGGGGATCGTCTGCGGTGTGAGGGGCGCCGATGGCGCCGCGGCCAGTGGCATCGTCTCGTCCTGGCCGCCGCGGATCGACGCGGCCGACGCGGCGAGGCGGTCCGCGTGGGAGGCGAAGTACGCGACCGTGCGACGCAGGCCCTCGGTGATGTCGATCTCCGGCTCCCAGCCCAGTACCTCGCGGGCGCGGGTGATGACCGGGCGGCGACGGACCGGGTCGTCGACCGGCAGCGGGTGGTGCTTCACCTCGGATGCCGAGCCGGTCATCTCCAGCACGATGTCCGCGAGTTCGGAGACGGTGCGCTCGACAGGGTTCCCGAGGTTGAAGGGGCCCAGTTCGGAGGAGTCGAGGAGCGCGACCAGGCCGCGGACCAGGTCGTCGACGTAGCAGAAGCTGCGGGTCTGGCCGCCGTCTCCGTAGATGGTGAGCGGCTCGCCCGTCAGAGCCTGGGTGATGAAGCTGGACACCACCCGACCGTCGTGGGGGCGCATGCGGGGGCCGTAGGTGTTGAAGATCCGGGCGATGCCGACGTCCACTCCGTGCGTGCGGCGGTACGCGGCGGAGACCGCCTCGGCGTATCGTTTCGCCTCGTCGTAGACGCTGCGCGGGCCGATCGAGTTGACGTTGCCCCAGTACGTCTCCTCCTGCGGGTGGACCATCGGATCGCCGTAGATCTCGCTCGTCGACGCGAGGATGAAGCGGGCGCCGTGACGCATGGCCAGGCGAAGGGCGTTCTCGGTGCCGCGGCTCCCGACCGCGAGCGTCTCCAGCGGGTGGCGCAGATAGTCGGGAGGGGAGGCCGGGGAGGCCAGGTGGGCGACGGCGTCGATGTGGCCGGCGACCTTCACGGACACGCTCACGTCGGCGTGCTGGAACTCGAAGGCCGGGTGGGCCAGGAGATGGGCGATGTTTTCCGGGTCGCCCGTCGAGAAATTGTCGAGGCACACCACGGAGTCGCCGCGCCGCAGAAGCGCCTCGCAGAGGTGTGAGCCAAGGAAACCACCGCCACCGGTCACGGCAACGCGCATGTGTTCTCCAGGAATGAGAAGCGGAACAACCTCGAGATCCGCTCGCGCTTACAATCGAATGCCGGATTGGCCTGACTGTTCGAAAAGCCGAGCCATCCCGGAAGATGTAGAACGAGAGTATGGGCATACGTAGTCATTTTTGCGGAGTGACTCGTGAGCTGGGCTGATCGGCGGGTCGGTCGCCGGGGAGTGTGCGCCGCCACCGACTAGTTCGCGCTTATGCCGCATGTCGAACGGCGCAATCGGACGGTGTCACCCGCACGTGTCTGCATCCGCGTCCGCGGCCCCCCGGAGACATCTCGATTGCACGCCACGTCGGCGATCCCCGACGCTCCGGATGCTTTCCGGGGACCGCTTCCGCGACAGGCAGTCATGTGTGCCGCGAAAGCGGGTGAATCCAAGGGGCGGAGCCGTGGCCTGACCCGGGCGCCGGGGATTCAGGTGGAAAGGGCGTGAGCGGAGACACACCGCCGCGGAAGAGCCGCGCTCCGTGCCTGCCCGTCGGCCTGGTCAGGGAGAGGTTCGATCGGAGGGATCGCGCTCCTGTGGAGCAGGGGAGGGATCGCCCTCCTGCGCAGAAGGGTCGGAAGCCGAGGGGCCGGTGGCCGGGGAAGGGTGGTGACCGGGGCCGACGGTCACACCGGCCAGGGGCGTGGGGGAAAGGCCGGCAGGGTCCTCACCGGCTTCGAGGAGGGTGGCGGCGGCCCCTGCGATCAAGGGGTCCGGGCGGCCGACCGCCGCCTCGTCCTTCTTGGCGTAGTCGATCCGCCACAGCAGGCTGCGCATCGCTTCCAGGCGTGCACGTCGCTTGTCGTTGCTCTTCACCACGGTCCAGGGCGCATGGGCGGTGTCGGTGGCACGGAACATGTCCACCTTGGCGGTGGTGTAGGCGTCCCACAGGTCCAGCGAAGCCAGGTCGGTGGGTGAGAGTTTCCACTGGCGCACGGGATCGACCTGGCGGATGGCGAAACGGGTGCGCTGCTCGGCCCGGGATACGGAGAACCAGAACTTGACCAGCAGGATGCCGTCCTCGATGAGCATCGCCTCGAAGGCCGGACATTGGGTGAGGAAGAGCCTGTACTGGTCGTCGGTGCAGAAGCCCATGACCTTCTCCACACCCGCGCGGTTGTACCAGGAGCGGTCGAAGAAGACGATCTCCCCGGGGCCGGGCAGGTGGGCGACATAGCGCTGGAAGTACCACTGGCCCGTCTCCCGCTCGCTCGGCTTGTCGAGGGCGACGATGCGGGCGCCGCGGGGGTTGAGGCGTTCGGTGAAGCGCTGGATCGTGCCGCCCTTGCCCGCGGCGTCACGGCCTTCGCAGATCACGACGAGCCGTGCTCCGGTGTCCTTGGCCCAGCGCTGGAGTTTCAGCAGCTCGATCTGGAGGATCCGCTTGGCCCGCTCGTACTCGGCCCGCCGGATCTTGCGGTCATAGGGGTAGTTCTCCCGCCAGGTGCGGATGGGCTTTCCGGCCCCGTCCAGCAGCACCGGCTGCTCGGGTCGGCTCGCGTCCACGCTCAGGCCCGCGAGCAACGCCTCCTGCGGTTCTGGCCCGCGCCGTCCCTCCATGCTCACGCAGGTCGTATACCCCGTCTCGTCCGTCACTATCGTCCCAGCGCCCCCCGGGGGTCACATCGCTCCGGCTGGGCGGTTCGGCGCGGACACGCGGGCGGCGACCCGTCGCACCGCCGTCCGCACGGAAGCCGCCGCACGGAAGCTCAGGCGTTGGACGGACGACGTGGTCCTGTTGTGGAACAGCCGAGGGGGTGTGCCGCGCCCCGGACTGCCCGGAGCCCTGAGGTATCCCCTGCGGCTACGCCGGCGTCGGCAGCGTGAGGATCTCGGCTCCCGCGTCGGTGATGGCGATCGTGTGTTCGCTGTGTGCCGTCCGGCAGCCCGTCGCGCTGCGGAGCGTCCAGCCGTCCGCGTCGATGACGAGGTCGGCGGTGTCGGCCATGACCCACGGCTCCAGCGCCAGCAGCAGTCCGGGGCGGAGCTTGTAGCCGCGGCCCGGTCGCCCGGTGTTCGCGACGTGCGGGTCCTGGTGCATGGTCGACCCGATGCCGTGGCCCCCGAATTCAGTGTTGATCTTGTATCCGGCCTGACCGAGGACGGTGCCGATGGCGTGGGAGATGTCGCCGACGCGGGCTCCGGGGCCGGCGGCGGCGATCCCTGCGGCCAGTGCGCGTTCGGTCACCTTGATCATCTCGATGCTCTCCTCGGGCCTCGCGTCGCCGACGAGGAAGCTGATGGCGGCGTCGGCCGCGACTCCGCGCTTGGAGACGGCGAGGTCGAGCGTGAGCAGGTCGCCGTCGGCGAGGGCGTAGTCGTGGGGGCGGCCGTGGAGTACCGCGTCGTTGACGGCTGTGCAGACGTAGTGCCCGAACGGGCCGCGGCCGAAGGACGGCGCGTAGTCGACGTAGCAGGACGAGGCTCCTGCCTCGGTGATCATGGTCTTGGTCCACCGGTCGATGTCCAGGAGGTTCGTGCCGACCGTGCTCCGCTCCTTCAGTGTCTGCAGGATGTCTGCGACCAGGACGCCCGTGTCTCGTGCCCGGGCCAGCAGGGCAGGGTTCAGAATCTCGATCATGTGCCGCTCTCCTCGTGGAGTCCCATCTCGATGCCGGTAAAACTATACCGGTATTTGAATGGGTGGATGCCCGGCCGCCGGCGTGACCCTCGCACCGGCCCGGGCTGATACCGAACGGGTATCGTCAGCGGTCATGGAGCTGCGCACCCTTCGCTACTTCGTGGCCGTGGCCGAGGAACTCCACTTCGGTCGCGCCGCGGCACGGCTGCACATGAGCCAGCCTCCGCTGAGCCGGGCGATCAAGCAGCTGGAGGCCGACCTCGGTGCCTCGCTGCTCGAACGCTCCCCCGCGGGAGTCACGCTCACCCCACCCGGCGCGACGCTCCTCAACGAGGCGAGAGCCCTGCTCGACCGGGCCGATCAGGTGCGGGCGCGGGTCGCCGCGGCCGCCGGGGCATCCGTCCTCACGGTCGGCATGCTCGGTGACGGCACCGACCAGGGTGCCCAGAGGCTGGCCGTCGCGTACCGGCGCCGCCACCCGGACGTCGAGGTCCGCATCCGCGAGACCGACCTCACCGACCCGACCTGCGGACTGCGCGCCGGACTGGTCGACGTCGCCCTGACCCGGGCACCGTTCGACGAGACCGGCCTGGCCGTGTGCGAATTGCGCGCCGACCCGGTGGGCGCGGTGCTCCGTGCCGACGACCCGCTGGCCGGCCACGACCATCTCGAACTGGCCGACCTGGCGGGGCGGGACTGGTTCCAGTTCCCCGACGGCACGGACCCGCTCTGGCGGTCGTACTGGAACGGCGGTGAACCGCGCCGGGGTCCCGTCGTCCGGGGCGTTGCGGAGTGCGTGCAGGCCGTGCTGTGGAACGGCACCGTAGGCATGGCACCGCTGGGGCACGACTTGTCCGAGGAACTGGCCGTCGTCCCGCTGACCGACATGGCGCCGAGCCGCGTGGTGGTGGCGTGGGACGAGCGCCGTACGAGCCCACTGCTCCAGTCGTTCGTACGCATCGCCACGGCCGCCTACCGCTCCTGACGCGGTGAAGATGCCCCTCGGCCGGTCCGCCTCACGGTCGACCGGCTGGGCAGTTCCTTACGGACACGTCAGCGCGCACAGCTCGGCGGTCCAGAGCCCGCGGACCTCTGCCGGGGCTGGGTGGGCACCCTTCGCCGCACGGTGTCACAGCCACGTCGTGGCCAGTCCGCCGATGACGGCCGCTGCGAGCAGGAGTGTGACGTTGAGGGCGATCCGACGGTCACCGCGGTGCAGGTGGACCCCGGTCGCGCCGATCTGCAGGCCGACGAATCCGAGGGCCGCGGCCAGGGCGAGCCAGGGCGCGACGCCGGTCAGCGGCGGCAGGACCAGACCGAGCGCGCCGAGCACCTCGATCACGCCGATGCCCCGGACAACCGGCATGGGAGTACGGTCCATCCACGCCATCATCGGCAGAAGCCGTTCCCGGCTCCACACCACCTTCACCCCGCCCCCGTAGAGATAGAAGAGGGCGAGCAGGCCGGCCACGGTCCAGTAGGCGACGTTCACGCTTCCCCTCCACCGCAGGCCCGGGCGAATCCGGAGGCGGCGAACGCGGGTGGGCCACTCGCCCTGCCGACCGTGTGCCGAACGCCCGGCGGTACCGCCCGGACCGTCAGCGCCCTCCCGACATCGCCGACCTTCCCGGTCGCGGATCCCGCCGCCCTCGAAGGGGCCGGAAGCCCGTTACCGCCCGCTCCGCCCGCTCCGGCCGCCGACGCGACGCAGACCGTCGTCAGCCCGCTGTTCTTCCGTTCGTCATTCATGTCTCGATTCCACTGCGGTGGAAGGGCCGGGTCCAAGACCGATTCCGAGGCCTCGATGCCGTACGGGTATCACCCCTGATCACGGAGGCTCACGCGCCGCCTCTCGATCAAGCTCCACCTCATCGGCGGGCGGGAGCCGACGTCGGTCGTCACGATCCCGGAGGCTGGTCCGCCAGGGCCCTCTGTCCCGGACCCCGCACGGATTCGCCGGCGGCGGCGCCCCGGCCTCCGGACCGGTGCGCCGCCCCCTTCGTCGTCCTGCCGTCACTCAGCGCGTGCGGAGGTCCTGGCGGAGGGTGTCCAGGACGTGGGCCGCCTCGGGGTGGCCCGCCTGTCGGCAGCGGGCCGAGGCAGCTGTCAGGCGGATGACGGCGTCGGCGGCGCGGTCGAGGCCGTTGCCTTCGATCAGGGCCGCGAGGCGGACCGCCTCGGCACGGGGGAGTTCGCCCCGTTCGCCGCCCTCCTCGTGTGCGGCGATGGCGGCCTCGGCCTCCGGGAGGGCCTCGTCGAAGCGCCCCGCCTCGGAGAGGATCCGGGCACGGCGGTAGTGGTTCTCGCCTCGTTCGTACCAGACCGCGAAGTCCTGCTCGCCGGAGGGCAGGTCGGCGAGGACGGCGTCGGCGCGGGCCAGGTGCTCCAACGCCGCCTCGGTGTCCTCGCCGTCGCGGGTCTGGAGGGTGAGGCGGGCGAACTCCCGCATCATCAGGGTGACGAGCGGAGGGTTCGGGGCCTCGGCGTGGGCGACGAGGGCGCGGTCGTACGCCGTGTCCGCCGCCTCCCAGCGCTCGGCGAGGGCAAGGGTGGTCGCCGCTTCGGCCGCCACCAGCGTGAGGACTCCGCCACGGTCCTCCTCGGACCAGCCCGCGACGGTGTCGGCGAGGCGGAGCAGCTCCTCGGCCGCCGGGAGGTACTCCTCCAGGTCGCGCAGGCCGCGTCCGAGGGTCAGGCGCCCCTGGGCCAGCATGCGTTCGTCGACGGTGGGCGGCACGTCGGTGAGGGCGGACTCCAGCACCGCGACGGCGTCGTCCGGCCGGCCGGACCGGGCAAGGACGTCGGCGAGCTGGAGGCGCGCCTCGACGGCACCGCCGGGGTCGTCCTCCTGGTCGAAACGGGCGGCGGCCTCCGAGAGGTGGCGTACGGCTCCCTTGACGTCGTCGAGGTGTGTGGCGGCGTGGCCGAGCAGCAGGTACGCCGGGCCGAGCCGGAAGGTGGGGTCGTCATGGGCGACGGCATCGGCGATCGCGGAGTGGATCAGGTCCGTCGCCTCCTCGGGCCGGTCCTGGGTGAGGAGCAGCTGCGCGAGATGGACGGACGGGCGCGGCCGGCGCCAGGGCCGGCCGGCGGACTCGATCTCCTGGAGGGCGGTGCGGAGTTCCCGTTCGGCGTCGGCGAGGGAGCCACGGCGGGCCAGCAGGTCGGCGCGGAACTGACGTGCGGTGGCGGCCTGCTGGGGCTGGCCGAGGCGGGACGCCTCGGAGCAGAGGGTGTCGACGCTCCTCTCGAACCGCTCGGTGATGCTCTCGATGCCGTCCGTCGCCTCCGGTGCCTCCTGGTCCTCCGCAGTACGGCCCAGCGCGGCGTGCAGCTCCTGGTGTGCGGCGAAGGCCACCGAATAGTGGAGGGAGAGGTACGCGAGGACGCGTTCGGCGCGCAGGTCGGTGCCGAAGGCGGCCTCGGCCTCCCCGAGGGGCTCGGCGTCGAAGGGCGTCGAGGCGACCAGCTTCTCCGCCTCGCGGAGCATGTCGTCGAGGGCGGTCCGGATCTCGACGAGGTCAGGGGCGGCCCCGTCACCGTCGCGGGAGCCCGGGGCGGCCGTCCACGCGCGCGAACGGGCCTTGGCGGCGAGCGCGTGCCAGGGCATGTCCAGCCGCTCGAAGTGCCGCACGGCCGTGTCCAGTTCGGCGGCCCCACTCACGTGGCGATCCTTGAACCAGAGCTGCGTTGCCCTGTGTTCGGCGAGCTCCGCGGCCAGGAGGTCTTCGGGGCCGAGAGTGGCGTCGTACGGCTCGGTGGCGTCGGCGAGCCGTTCGGCGACGCACGTCCACAGCCTGCTGTCGCCGGGGTGGCCCTCCCGTGCCAGGCGGCGGGCCTCGCGCACCAGGGCGGCGAAGTCGTCGGGGATTCCGATTCGTGCGGGGGCGGAGGCGGAGGCGGGAGTGGCGGGCGCGGCGCCGGCCGACGCGGTGCGGGCCGGCGTAGCGCGCAGACCGAGAGGCAGGGGCTCGTCGAGCAGCGGGGCCAGGGCGAGCCGGGCCCGTCGGCGGTCGCCGACGGCCGTGGTGCCGTTACGGGTGTCGAAGGCGGTGGCGAGGAGTTCGGCCTCTCGACGCACGTGCGTGAGGAGCTCGGCGGCGGTCCAGGCGCGGCCGGGCGGGCCGGCGACGGCGGTGTCGTCGTGGCCGGCCTCGACGAGCCGGGCGATGAGCACCTCCGCGCCGGTGAGGAAGCTCAGGTGGTCGAGCGGGGCGCCCTTCGCCTCGAAGAGGGGCCGGTTCTCCGCCAGGATCTCCAGGCCGCGGCCTTCGTTGCGGGAATGGGCGCAGAACTCGAGGTGGTAGCCGACCTCGGCCTGCGTGCCGGTGGTGCCGCGCACCTTTCGGTAGCCGGTGAGGTGGTGGGAGCGCGCCTCGTCGGTGCGTCCCGCGCGCAGCAGCGGGAGCAGCGCACGCGCCTGGCTCATCTGCGGCTCCTCGGTGCAGCCCTGCTCGCGGTCCAGGACCGGCCGCCAGATGTCGAGGGCTGCGGTGTCGTCGCCCCCGGAGAGGTGGTGCCAGGCGTGGTGCCGGGTCTCGCAGGCCTCGCAGTCGCTGAGGTCGGTCCGGGGGCGGGTGGCCCAGAGTTCGTACGCGTCGGCGACGCCGCTGCCGGTGTGCTGCGCGAGGTGGAAACGCATGGCCGCCACGGGCTGGACGGCGTGGTCGGCGGCCTCGTACCGGCTGCGCATCTGGTCGATCCAGCCGACGATCGACGCCAGGGGCACCTCGGGCACCTGCAACAGCGACGTGGTCACCCACTTGAAGCGCCAGAAGACCTGGTGGGCCTCGTAGGGGCTGAAGGACTCGGAGGCGCTGTCCCACAGCTTGAGGACGCGGGCGAAGACGACGGGCGACTTGCGGTGCTCGCCGGTGTACTCGTACGCCGTCATGAGCTCCAGGAGCGCGGTGACGAGTACGTCGGACTTCTCGAAGGCTTCGGCGGCCTCGACGAGTTCCTCCGCTGTGACGGTGCGCGCCAGTCCGTGGGGGCGCTCGTGGTTCTCGCGGAGCGCCTCGACGACCGCCTCGGGGGTGTCCAGCATTTACAGTTCCTTCCGGGGCTCGGAGCCGGGGGTCGCCTCGTCGGGCCGGTGCATGGCGTGGGTGAGCAGGCCGATGAAGGCCCGGTTGAGCAGGGCGCTCTCGCTGGCGCGCAGCGGACGTCGGCTGAGCAGCAGCGCCTGGCCGTACAGGGCTTCGGCGGTGGCGACCGCGAGTCCGTGCTCGTCGATGGTGAGGGCCTGACGGACCAGCGGGTTGAGGTGGTTCAGGACGAGCTGGGCGCGCGGGGTCTCCTCGCGGAGGGAGTTGAGGATGTCGCCCCACAGGCCGTCGCTGTCGGCGGCGAGGCTCGACCGCGTCCGTTCGTGCCGGGCGTCGCGGTTGTCGAGGAGCAGGGCGGGGGCGGTGACGGGCTGGAAGTCGCGCAGGACGACGTCGCAGTCGTGGACGCCGATCGTCTCGCGGGCGACCGCGAGGAACGCGGCGGCCCGCAGCTCGGCGCCGGGGGCGACCGCGTCGAGGTGCGCGGTGACGGTGGTCGGGTCGAGGTCGACGACCGTGGTGCCGGGCCTGACCTCGGGCAGCCGGTGGACGAGGTCGCGGTCGTACGTGTAGCCGCCGTTGACGACGCCGAGTCCGGCCGCCGAGGCGATCGGCGCGACCTGGCGGAACTCCTCGACGCTCCGGGTCACGAGGAGCGTGGGGTGCGTCCGGGCGAACTCCTCCAGGGTGACGTTGCCGTCGGTGGTCTCGAACGGCAGCCAGGGAAGCACCATGCGCAGCAGCTCGTCGTCGTGGCGGGCGAGCGCCTTGACCGCGAGGTGGTGGCTGTCGATGAAGCGGTGCAGGAGAGCGGGGTCACGAGCGGCGAGTCCGGTGATCCACTCGCGGATCCGGTCACCGAGGGCATCCCGCACGGCGGACAGCGTGCCGTCCTCGTACAGCGACTCGCGGGAGGCGGTCGGCCGCAGGCTGGTGGTGTCGACGACACAGCGGACGAAGAACGCCCAGTCGGGGAGCAGTTCGGGAGCCTGGTCGGTGAGGAGCATGCCCTTGAGGTGGACGCGGTGCCCTGCGCGCTCGGCCGGGCTGACCGCCGTCGGCAGGACGTAGGCGACACCGCGCAGGCCGGCGGCCGGCAGGTCCAGCTCGATGGTGTCGAGCGGGGCGAAGTCGAAGAGCTCGCGGCAGTACGCGGTGTACGCCTCCCGCTTGGCGAGCGGGGAGCGATGCGTCCGCTCCCACGGCGGCGCGGCGTTGATCCGATGGCTCTCGCCACGCGTGTCGACGACGGTGACGTCGTGGCGCAGGAGTCCGCCGTAGTGCCGGGCGAGGGAGATGACCCGCTGGGGAGTGGTCCATTCGGCGTTGTCGGCGCGCGGGACGAGCGTCACGGTGGTGCCGGGCTCGGGAAGCGTCGCGGACGGCAGGGTGCGGATGGTGTAGCGGCCGTCGGAGTGGCCCCGCCATTCGACCGTGGGCGCGCCCGGGTCGGCGGCGGACCGGCTCAGCACGGTGATCTCGTCGGCGACGACGAAGCAGGCGAGCAGGCCGATGCCGAACTGGCCGATGAACTCGCCGCGTGCCGCGTCGAGTCCCGCGCCGTCGAGCGCGCCGTCGACGGTCCGCTTGGAGCTGCGTCCGATGGTGGCGAGGAACCGGTGCACGTCGGCCTCGGACAGGCCGATGCCGGTGTCCGTGATGGTCAGCGTCTCCCCGGTGCGCACGGTGATCGCGCCGACGGCGTCGGGAGTGAGGGCCTGTCGGGCCGTGATGGCGTCCACCGCGTTCTGCAGCAGCTCGCGGAGATAGACCCGTGGGCTGGAGTAGAGGTGGTGGGAGAGCAGGTCGACCAGGCCGCGCAGATCCACTTGGAAGGTGTGGGCGGTCGGGGAGGTCTCGGGAGTCTGGAACACCTGGGGCGGTCCTTCGGTGCGTGCCCGCCGCTCGGTGGCGCGGCGGGGGGTGATCGGGTGTGTCGTACGGGTGGGTTGGGGCGGCGGGCCGGGCTTGCGGGGTGGGGCGGGCGGTCGCGGTGACCGGATGCTGCGTGCGTCAGGAGACGCTGTCCCGGACGGCCGGGCAGAACGGCGCACGGAGGGGGCGCGGCCGACCTGGGTTCTGCAGGCGGGGGCTGTCGTGGGCCCGCGCTGCGGGCGGTGTGCGTCCGGGCTGTGAACGGCTGGGGAATCGGGCTTCGCAAGGCCTGGGATGCAGACCGTGGGTGAGCTCGCGCCCGCCTGGTGCGCGGCCCGGGACACGGCTGGTGCACCGCACGGAGCGCCGAATCCGACGGCGGGCGTGGCGAGGGCCGTCGGAGGACCCCCGGGCGCCGCCGGGGCGGCGGGCCGTGGGTGAGGAGGCTCTGCTCCCGCACCCGGCTTCCTCCGGTCCCCGACCGGCCCGTGCCCGACCGGCCCGTGCCCGACCGGCCCGTGCCCGTCCCGCTCCGGTCAGCCTCCGCTGTAGGCGCGGTACCTCTTGTACGCCTTGGCCGGGTCGGAGCCGTCGATGTAGTACCAGGGAAACTCGGTGACCCGCCCCTCCGTGGCCCGGAAGCACTCGCGCGCGGAGGCGACGTCGCCCGCCAGCGAGAACGCCATGGCGAAGGTGTTGTAGACCTGGAGCCAGCCGCGTCCCCGTACGAAGTCCGGATGCCGGATCGAGTGGTCGGCTGCCTCGTTCAGCGAGGCGACCACCTCGTGGCGCGTGATGTAGCGGCCGTCGGCGCCGGAGTCGAGGGCCAGCCAGTGCTCCAGGTGCGCGACCGCGACGAGCTGGCCGAGGAGCGTTCCGCCGGGCGCCGCGGAGACCGACGCGCGAGCGAACGAGTGCATCTCCTCGTGGGAGCCGCTCCACTTCTCACAGACCTGCTGCAACCGCTGCAGGTGTGCGCCCAGGTGGTGCCGGTCGCGGCGTACGGTCGCCTCGAAGCGACGCCGTGCCACGTCCCGCTCGACCTGGAGCCCCCGTCCGGTGACCTGGAGGCCGTACCAGGGGGAGGTCCAGCCGGGTTCGCGCTCGGCGACCTCGTAGAGCCAGGTCTCGGCCGTGGCCAGCCGGTCGTGGAAGAGCTGGAACTGCTCGCGGGACACGTCTGAGGCACGGGCGCCCGTCCGGGCCTCCCAGGCCCAGCTGATGTGGCGAACGGCAGCCACCAGCCGCGGCAGTGGGGCCTGGGGGTCCGCCGCCACGACGTCCGCCATCCACCGTTCCGTGCCGGCGACATCGCCGACGGCCCACAGGAGGCCCGTCCGGTCCTCGCTCTCGGGCCGTGCGTCGAGCACGTCCCGTACGGTCGTCCAGTCCGCCGCCTCGGCGGCCACGCGGACGCGCCGGGCGTCCGGATCGCCGGAGTCCTTGTCGACGTGCGCGACGGGCCTGCCCGTCCATCGCCCCAGCGTGTTCCCCAAGTCCCGGAGCAACGCCATATCCCCACCCCTTGCAGTAGCGCACAGGTGGTTGATGATCGCCCCACCCGTGGGTGTAGTGACTATCACGCGCGACCGACAATCGCACACCTGTATCGAGGCGATGACGGGTGCGCTCGAGTGCGGCACCATCCGGCTGCCCGCGAGTCGGGTCCCAACGGTCCGCGAACCGTGGACGGAGCGATGCGCGGGGTTGGGTGGGCCCTCGCTCACGGTCACCGCACGCTCGGCGGCCGAGGAGGTCAGCCCGCCTCCTGGACTCTGACCTCGCCTTTTCATTGGCCTGAACTATTGCGGAGAGTGATCGGTTCAGGAATGATCTCCCGCCGTGACACTCCTTCTCGGCGCCGTGCTCGCGGTGCTCCTCGTCGGGCTCTACCGCGTCCTGGTCAGCCCCCATCGCGCCAACACCTGGGTCGCGGAGCACTTCGTCGCCACCGACTTCGGGCTTCCGCCCCGCGAGACACTCGACTCCCGACGCCCCGGCCCGCCGCCGGCGGCGCACCGCCAGGAGGAGCGGCAGGCCGTGGCGGACGCGGCCTGGCAGGGGAACTGGAAGACCGCCGCGCGCTACGTCGGCGAGGCGGGCGAGGATTGGGACGAGCGCTGGGCCCGGCTCGAGCTTCTCCAGCATGTCGCCGAGGAGGACTCCGCCTGGCTCGACGCCTGGCGCGGCGCCGAGCCGGACAACTGCGACGCCGCGACGCTCAACGCGAGCCTGATGGTCCACCGCGCGTGGGCGATCCGGGGCAGCGGGTACGCCCACGAGGTCATGACCTCGAACATGGAACGCTTCAAGGCACTGCTCCCGGCGGCGATCGAGGAGGCGCGCAAGGCGGCACTGCTCGACCCCGCGAACCCGGGCCCGTGGGTCGTCATGATCACGGCGGCACGGGGTGCCCAGTACGGTCGTGCGCAGTTCAGGCCGCTCTGGGACGGGCTCGTCGCCCGCGCGCCGCACCACTACGAAGGACACTGGCAGGCTCTCCAGTACTGGTGCGCCAAGTGGTTCGGCAGCGACCGGCGCATGATGCGGTTCGCCCGTCAGGCGGTCCGCAAGGCCCCGGTCGGCAGCCCGCTCGCCGGGATCTACCTCCACGCGCTCGATGAACTCACCGAGCGGTCCTCCTTCGAGTCCGTGCCCGTCACTCCGTGGTCCAGGAACATGCTCAAGCGAGTCGCCGTCTCGTTCGACCAGGTCGCGCCCGACGACGAGCGTCTGCCGCTCCTGCGGCACCTCCTGGCCCACCGCATGCTGAGGTCGATGCTGTACGCGGACGCCCTGGAGCAGTTCCGCCAGATCGGACCGTGGTGCGGAGCCCCGCCCTGGCGGAAGGACGGCAACGCGGTCGTGGCCTTCGAGAACGCTCGCGGAACCGCCGCGAAACTCTCCCGCACCCGCCCCACGCCGGCACCCCGGACCCACGGCATCGTCCGTTGACCACAGGCACCGCTCCGCGGACGGCACGCGCAGCCTCCCTTTCCGCTCGACCTCATCGCGCCCCCTGACGGCAGCGAAACCAGGGGCACGGACTCCACGTCGCGTCCATGTCCTTGGCCACCTGGCGCGGCGGCGCATCCGGGAGCTCTGCGGTGAGGGTGGTTTGTCCCGGATATCCGGTGGTGTGCCTGACCGATCGGAGACCTGTTCAGCATGGGAAGGCCGCAGTACGCTCGCCCCCGTGGCTAAAGGGGATGGGCTGACATCGTCCGAGAGCGTCGACTGTGCAGAACGATTCCACCTGGAGGACCTGACACACGTCCGCGCCCTTCTGTCCGACTTCGACGGCACGTGTCTGGATTCGGACCGGCCCAGGTCGGCCTTCGGGCCGCTGGAGCAACTCGCAAGCAACAGCGCGCTGTTCACGACCGGATCTGCTCCACGGGACATCTGGGCCCACTCCGGTCTGGGAGCGACGGTGGACGCGACCGTGGTGGCCACGGACACTCCGCTCACCCTCATCGACCTGTGCTCCATGACCGCGAACACGATCCTGGGGATCAACGACCCGTGGGTCAGGCTGAAGCAGGCGTCGTTCCTGATCTCGTCCCAGCCGCACTACTTGACCGCTCGGCTGGGGCACGACCTGACGTACCGGATAGCGCGGCGGATCCTCGGCTGCTTCCAGGACGATGACGGTCCCGACGACTACGTGGTCAACTTACGGCAGTGCAATGGCTCCGACGCCGTCGAGCTCGCTCTCCACGCCGCTTGGAAGGCCGCTGAGCCGACTCCCGAACGCCGCAGGCTGGCGACCTTCCGTGGCTCGTACCACGGAGAGAGTCTGACCGCGAACTGGGTGAGCGAGCACCAGCCCGGTCGCCTGCTGGCCGACGCGCCCGACAACGTGGTCTTCTTCCCCGCCCCGGAAACGGACGACGACCAGGAGCTGAGCGCGAGCGCCCTGTCGACCCTCGAAACCCTCGAACGGGACGGCGACTCCTACTTCGCCGTGATCATCGAGCCGATCCAGTGGCGCAACTCGGTGCACACGGTGCCGCTGGAGTTTCTTCGCCGATTACGGGATGTGTGTACGCGGAAGTCGGTCTGCCTCATCTTCGACGAGATGCAGAACGCGTTCGGATACACCGGTTCCATCAGCTATGCGCGGACCTCAGGCGTCAGCCCCGACATCAGTGCGATCAGCAAGGCTCTGACCTCGGGGCACGGTTCGCTCGCCATCATCGTCGCGCGGCGCAGGTACCGGGAGACAGAGAGCCCGTTCGGTGCCAAGTCCAACTCCGGCAACATGCTGGCGCTCGTGGCTGTCGACGCCGTTCTGGATCGGCTCTTGGGAGTGGAGCGGGCGGAGGGGGAAATGCTGCCCGCCTGGCTCCCGTCGGGGCTGGCGGCCGAGCTGCGGGACGGCCTGCTCGCGTCCGCGTACCCGCGCGCCGTCGCCCTCGTCGACGAGCTGCTCGCCGAGCTCCGCCGGCGCTTCCCGACACTCATCGGTGCACCCCGGGGCGTGGGGCTCGTGCGGGGCCTCGTGCTGCTGGACGCGGACGGTCAGCCGTCCACGCGTCTCGCTGTGGCGGCAGCCAAGGTCTGTCTGGCGCACGGGGTGTACGTCCGTCAGGCCGATACCGCCGTTCTGCTCAAGCCTTGCATCGTGTTGAACCCCGCGGAGACAGCGGTCGCTCTGGATGCACTCACGAAGACGTTCGACGACGTCCTGCGGCTTCGTGATGGGCGCTGACGGAGAGGAGCGGTCTGATCACTTCGACCCGGTGATCGGCGCTCCGGCGCACACGGCGAAGACGCTGACGGTGAACTGTCTGGACCAGGTGCGCATCTGGATCAGCTCCGACGGTCTCCCGGCGAAGCACCGGGCCCGGCTCACTCGTCTGCGCGCCATGAACGGCGGCGGTCGCATTCTGCTCATCGTCGCCGGTTCGGTTCTCGAGCCGGCCGCCGCGAAGGAGGTGTTCGACTTCGCGAGTCGGCTCGACATCCACGTGCGCGACGTGAGCACGATCCCGGCCGCCGACGCGGACGAGCGCCTCATTCTCGAGCACATTCACGCCGAGATCGATGCGCACTTCTTCAGGCCCGAGGAGGCCAAGGGCAATCTTTCCGTGGTGTCGGACTACGCGCGCCTGCTCAGCTTCGTGATCGAACGGGGCCTGTGCACCGACATGGACGTCGAGTTCACGAGCTCCCTGGTCCCGGCCGCGGCGAGTACCCCCTGCCCGTTGGGGATCCTCGCGAGATTCAAGGACAACGGCTGTCTCAGCAATGACGTGACGGCAGGCATCCCCTCGTCGGAACCGTTTCGGGCAGCCAGACGCAAGATCGCCGCCCTCGTGACCGGCTACCGCGAGGCTGCGTGCCGTTTCCTGGCTGCCGTCCACGGCGACTCCGTCGACCCCAGCGTGGTCAGCGACCATCCGCGCTTCTTCCAGCTGCGCAATCTCCGACACGACTCGGCGTTGACGGGAACGGCGCGGTTCAGCCTCGCCGGGGGACCCGACAACCTCGCGATCGCGTTCCACGAGGCGGGGCTCTTCTGCGGATACGAGCGCGGAGTCGAGCGTGGAGTCGAGGCGGGCGAGCTCACCTCCGACCACGTGCCGCACGCTCTGGTGACAGGCGCGTCCGCCACCGGCCTCGCCTACGAGCCGTTCGACTTCGGGCCGCCGCCGACCGCTTGCGTCCGGGCGGAACAACGAGCGCAGCTGTGGCCCGACGTCCTGCCGGAGGCCATCTGCCACTGGGACCACAGTTGGATCACCGACCACCACGACTGGCAGGCGCTGACCTACCGCGAGCGGTTGCTGCTCGCCACCCTGGACGGAGACGCCTGGCGCCGTGACGAGGCCGTGTCGATCGCCGAGCGCCGTGCGCCGGCCCGCTGCCTCGTCGACCCGCCGGACAACGCCGCTCCCGAACCCGTGGTGCGTGAGGGGGGACCGGTGCTGTCCATCCTGGCGCACGAGCAGACGCCCGTGCGGCGGGGTGTTCGCAGCGCCTCGACCGGAGAGTCGACGCGAAGGCGACACGGGGTCTCCGAGGAGAGCGCATTCCGGGACAACGGAATCGCCGCGGTCGGCGGTCTCGTCGACGACGCCATGCTCCTCGGACTGCGTGAGCGCTTCGAAGCCGAGATCGGCAAGAAGGGCAGAACGACGTCCCTGCAACAGCTCTCGTTCAACCTCGCAGTCGACGAATGCGCCCGTAGCACCGTCGAGATGATCAGAGACCTCGCCGGCATCCCCGCCCTGACGGAGATCCTGGACCGGTACTTCGACGGCCCGTCACGGTTCGTGTCGGCACGGGGATACCGGCAAGGCCCGTGCAAGCCGCTCAGATACCGCGCATGGGACTACCACCAGGACATGAAGACCAAGGGGCCGTTCGAAGAGGTGAAGGTCATGGTCCTGCTGACGGACGTGACACCCGACGGTCAGGCCCTGCGCTACGCCTGCGGCAGCCAGAAGGTCGAGTGGAACTTCGCAACGCAACGAGAGACGAAGTTCACGCTCGACGAAGCACTCCGGTGCGGGAACGGCGATCTGTTCCTCGGCTACGGAGCGTCCGGGACCTGCGTCCTGTTCGACACGAACGGTGTTCACTCAGGGCACCGAAACCTCTCGCAGACCCGCGATGTGCTCACCCTCAACTTCGCGCGCGAGTCCGCGGAGACCTTCTACATGTTCTCCGACCCGATCCTGGTCGGATCGGCCCCCACCGATGTCACTGCCAGGCACGGGGGCCGATCCCCCACCTGGCGCACTGCGGTGGAGAACGAGGATCGCCTGGCCGCGATGTGCGCCGAGTACAGGTCGACTCCCGACCTGTCCGCCACGAGACTCCGGTGGACCGGCGATGCGCTGGACCTGGTCGACATCATGGCAGCGGATCTCAACGCGGACCTCGACCTGCGGCTGTCCGCCCGGTTCGAGGACGACCGCGGTCGCGACATCGCCCTGGTGAGAATCCGGGATGCAGCCCTGGACGACGAGCAGTACGCCGAAGCCGCGGCACGCCTTCATGGGGTGGCGGGGACCGGACCGTGTCTCTGGAGGAACAGCGATCCGCCGGCCGCTGCGGGTGAGCTGGCCGAACGCGCGCGGGATGCTCTGTCCTCCCACGCGCGGGGAGAAGCGGCGGCGAACTGCTCCGCCCTGCTCGGCGACCTCCGCGACGCACTCGGGCGCTGCGAGGGAGCTCAGCGCCTCCGTACCACCGCGGCCTACCTGTACTTCACGTGCGCGTCTGCTCATCGACTGCTGGTGGCGCACGGGGGTGACGGCTTGGAGCAGGAGTGCCGGCAACTTCTGGACCTGTTCGCACACATGGTGGCTGCGGACACCTTCACAGAGACAGGGGAGGCGATCCGATCAGATGCGTGATCCGCACGCGGGGGAGGAGCACGTTGCCCTCGACAACGCGCCGTTCCACCTCTCGAACGTCGAGTCGATCCGTCAGGTCGTCACCGAGTTCGAAGGCGGTTACCTGGACCCCCGACGCCGCCTGACCGTGCTCACACCTCAGGAGCACCTGGACGACAACGCCAGACTCTTCACCGCGGGAGGCTCACTCGCGCGCGGGTTCTGGGCGGACACAGCCCTCGGCTCGCGGATCCAGGGCACGTCGGCCGAGACCGCGACACCCCTCGAGATGGTTGATCTCTGCTCGATGACCTGCAACACGGTCCTGGGCGTCAATGATCCGTGGGTGAAGCTCAGGCAGGCTGCCTTCCTGCTCTCCTCGCAGCCCCACTACCTCCCGGCCCGGATCGGAAGCGACCTCTTCTACCGTGTCGCCCATCGCATCCTGGGCCGGCTGAGTCGCTTCGGGCCGCCCGACGCCTTCGCGATCAACCTGCGCCAGTGCAACGGCTCGGACGCGGTGGAACTCGCGCTCCACGCCGCGTGGCTCGCGGCCCGCGGCGCTCCGCGCCGACGCAGACTCGCGACCTTCCAGGGCGGATACCACGGTGAGAGCGTGCTGGCCAGCCTCGTCTGCGAGGACGATCCCGGCTACGGTGCCGGGCGCGCGCTGGTCGATCGTGTCGACAACGTGGTGCACTTCCCTTCGCCCAGGAGCGGGGACGGCGGCCGCCTGAGTGCCGAGGCGCTCGCCACGCTCGACGCCCTGGAGCGTGATGGCGAGGAGTACTTCGCCGTGCTCATCGAGCCGATCCAGTGGCGCAACTCGGTGCACGCCGTACCGCTCGAGTTCCTCCGACGGCTGCGCGACGTGTGCACGCGGAAGTCGATCTGCCTGGTCTTCGACGAGGTGCAGAACGCGTTCGGCTACACAGGGACGGTCTTCTTCGCGGAGAGCAGCGATGTCTGCCCGGACATCGTGGCCACGGGCAAGGCGTTGACCTCGGGCCACGGCGCCCTGGCGATCGTCGTCGCCCGACGGGAATTCGCCGAGGTGGAGGCTCCGTTCGGAAGCAAGACCAACTCGGGGGACATGCTGTCCTTCGTCGCCGTCGACGCGGTGATGGACCGGCTCACGGGCATGCTCCCGGAGGAGTACGGCAAGCTGCCCACCTGGCTGCCGCCCGGGCTGGCCGGGGACCTGCGCGAGGGCCTTCTCGCGGTCACCTATCCCCGTGTGGTCGGGATGCTGGAGGACTTCCTGGCCGATCTGCAGGGCCGGTTCCCCTCGCTCGTCGGTCCCGTGAGCGGCGCCGGCCTGATGCGCGGTGTCGCCATGCTGGGGCGGGACGGTCGACCGTCCGGGGCGGTGGCCGGCAAAGTCTCCGACATCTGCCTGAAGCACGGCGTGTACGTCCGCCGAGCGGGCCACTGCGTCTACGTCAAGCCCAGCCTGTCGACGACCGAGGCGGATTTCGAGCTGGCCGGAGCCCGGTTGGCTGCCACCTTCGAGGACGTTCTGCACCGTACAGCTCGGGAGGAGGCGAAATGAGCGGTGACGCCGAGGACACGGAGCCCGCACTGGCCGACGTACAGGCCCTCAAGCCGTTGGTGACCGCGCTCCAGGGGACCGTACTCGACCCCACGCAGCCGCAGTACCGACGATCGGACGGACTTGCGTACGACCACGAACCCGACATGTTCACGCGTGGGTCGGCGCCGCGACCCCTGACCGCCGTGGCCGGCCGCGGAGCCACCCTCCGACTGTCCGACGGATCGGAGCTCATCGACCTGTGTGCGATGACCGAGAACACCGTGCTCGGTCTCAACGACCCCTGGGTGAAACTGCGTCAGGTCTCACACGTGCTGTCGGAACGCCCGCACTATGTGACCGTCCGCTTCGGGAACGATCTCTACTACCGGGTCGCGCACAGACTCTCGCGGCATTTCAACCAGACCGGTGGTGGCAGGGACTACGTCCTGAACATGCGCGAGTGCACGGGATCGGGTGCGGTCGAGTTGGGACTCCACGCCGCCTGGACGGCGGCGCGCAAGTCTCCCGGGCGCCGCAAGCTGGCCTCGTTCGTGGGCGCGTTCCACGGGTCGAATCTCGGTGGGATTCTCGCGAGCGACCACCAGCCCGAACGAGGCTCCGGCCGAGTCCTCCTGGACCGTGCCGACAACGTCGAGCAGTTCCCTGTCCCGGAAGCCGGTCCGGACGGACGGCTGAGTGCGGCCGCCCTGGAGACGCTGGCAGCCCTCGAGCGTGACGGTGAGCAGTACTTCGCCGTGATCATCGAACCTATCCCGTGGCGCAACGCTGTCCATGTGGTGCCGGTCGAATTTCTCCGGAGACTTCGCGAGATCTGTACCGCGCAATCGATCTGCCTCGTTTTCGACGAGGTGCAGAACGGTTTCGGATTCACCGGGACCATCTGGTACGGAGAGACAGCAGGTGTGCATCCTGACATCGCGGTGCTGGGCAAGGGGCTGACCTCCGGACACGGAACGCTGTCCATGATCGTCGCCGACCGGGCGTTCGGCACCGTCGAGTCGCCCTTCGGATTCAAGTCGAACTCGGCGAACATGCTCTCGCTCGTGGCGGTCGACGCGGTGCTCGACCGGCTGCTCGGAGTGGAAGGGCTGGATGCGGAGTCGCTCCCGGACTGGCTCCCCACCGGTCTGGAACAGGAGTTGCGCGAGGGCCTTCTTCCGAGCGCCTACGCCCATGCCGTCAGGATGATCGACGAGATGCTGACCGAGCTGCGTCGCCGCTTCCCCGCGATGGCGGGGCAGGTGCGGGGGCTCGGGCTGATGCGCGGGCTGGTGATGCTCGGCGCCGACGGGCTTCCGTCCTCGGCGGTCGCAGGCGAGGTGGCGAGAGTGGGCACCGGCCACGGTGTCCACGTCAGGCAGGCCGGCACCGCACTCTTCCTCAAGCCCTGTCTGGTCATCACCCAGGGGGAGGTCGACCGGGCGCTGACCGCGCTGACCAGGACGCTGGAGGCAGTGGCCGACTCGCGGGCCGGTTGAGAGCGGTCGACGCCCGCTGCCCGGGTTCGGAGCAGCCCGGCTGAGATGGCCGGTCCAGGTGCCGACGCTGTCGGCTGCTCGACCCTCCTGGGCTCACTCGTACTTGGCCTCTTCACTCGGGCCCTGCGTCACCTGGGTCAGGGTCCGGGAGAGACCGTCGAGCGCGATGTCCGCCTCGGCAGGGCTGAGGACAAGGCTGGGCTTGACGAACAGGGCGGTGGCCGCCTGTCGCACGTAGATCCCGTTGGCGAGGCCCTGCTTCGCCACCGCTGACGCGACCGCCTCGGACGGCCGGCCGGACTCGTCCAGCATCACCAGCCCGCGCACCAGCCCCAACCCGGTAGACGCGCCGACAACGCGAGGGAACCTGCGCCTCAGTTCGAGGAAGAGCGAGTCGACCAGCGCCACGGTGCGGTTGTAGGCGGTGTCGAGCAGGCCTACGCGGAGCTCAGCGGCCAACTCGTCCGGCAGCCAATCGGGGATCGCGTCGATGTCGTCGGGCTCCACTCCCAGAAGCCGGTCGAGCACCGCGTCGATCGCGACCAGTGACGTCATGTCCGCGGCGTTGGACTTCCCCGCGAACGGTCCGTCGATCTCGCTGAAACGCCTCTTGGCGACCATGATCGCGAGGGAACCGTGCCCGGAGGTGAGCCCTTTGCTCATCGCCGAGATGTCGGGGCACACCCCGCTGTACTCCGCGAAGCTGATCGTCCCTGTGTAGCCGAAGCCGTTGTGGATCTCGTCGAAGACCAGGCAGATCGACTTGCGGGTACAGACGTCGCGCAACCGTCGCAGGAACTCGAGCGGAACGGCGTGTACCGAGTTGCGCCACTGGATCGGCTCGATGATCACGGCGAAGTAGTCGTCGCCGTCACGCTCCAGCGCATCGAGTGTGGCAAGGGACTCGGCACTCAGCGAGCCGTCCTCCTCACACCTCGGGGAGGGGAAGAACGTCACGTTGCCCGCCTTCTCGACGAGCAGTCGCCCGGAACCGTGCTGGGGTTGGTGCTCGCTGATGAGGCTGGCAGTCAGGCTCTCGCCGTGGTAGGACCCGAGGAACGTCCCCAGCCTGCGGCGGCTCGGCGTATTTCCAGCCGCGTTCCACGCTGAGTGCAGAGCCAGCTCGACCGCGTCCGACCCGTTGCACTGGCGCATGTTGATGACGTAGTCGCCGGGTTCGCCCAGCCCGTCGAAGCACTTCAGAATCCGCCGGGCGACTCTGTAGTACATGTCGCATCCCAGGCGGATCGTGACGTGGTGCGGACTCCGGGACAGCACGTAGGCCAGCTGCTTGAGTTTCACCCACGGATCGTTGATCCCGAGGACCGTGAGGATGGTGCAGAGGTCGATCAGCTCTTGCCGATCACCCGTGTCGACCAGGACGGTGTCGAGCGTGGCCCCCAACCCACCGGTGACCCACACATCTCGTGGCCAGGAGCCGCCCTGGGTGAAAAGGTCCGGGTTTCTCGCGACCAGCTCTCGAGGATCTCCCTCGGAACTCGGCAGGTGGGGGTCGAGACAGGAACCGGAGAGCGCCTCGGCGAATCTGTGGATGGGATTCAACGTCGCAAGATGGAACAACGAGCTCTCGTTGACCGGCATACGACGGTTCTAGCACATACCGGCAGGGTCTGACCGGCGCGAGGAGGGGTGCATTACCCGCAGTGCGTGGAGTGGCCGATTCCACCGGGGTGATGGTGGCCGACCGAGCGCCGAAGCCCTACAACCGCTCTGATTTGCGGGGCACTTGACGGAGTTCCGCCGAACGCGTCTTGTGCGCGGCCCGGGTCCTCGGAGGGCCTGAACGCGAGACCGCCCCGGAACCCGCGGGGTCAGCGGGCGATGGAGAGCGCGAACGGTGCGAATCCGTCGGAGCGGATCACGTGCGGCACGAACAGGATCGCGGCCTCCGTGGCGCGGGCGGTCCTGATTCCGCCGAGGTCGGTGATCCGCTCCCCTTCTGCCAGCCGAGGTCGGTGAGCGCGGCTCCGATCCGGTGATCAGCGTTCCCGAGGCCACCGCGCGCTCTGCGGCTGCCGACCTCGGCCTGGTCGTCCTCCCCTTGCCGCTCGAACTGCCGTCGGCTCCGGTATACCTTTCATGGCATCAGCGCTACGACATCGACAGCGCCCACGCCTGGCTGCGCAAACGGGCGCGAGAGGCGCTGGCTTCGGTCGCCGCACCGAGCGGTGGCACCACGTCTACTGCCGGGCCATGTGCATGCGCATCTCGCTGTCCGCGTCGACGATGAGTTCGCCCGACAGATCGATGGTCACGGAGTGCAGCGTGCCGCTGAAACGGAACGGCGCCTGATAGTCGGGTGTGACCGGCTGGCCGGGATTGGCGCCGCACGTCAGACCGCCGGGGTTGAACATGACGGGAGTCGTCACCGGGAAGTTCGCCTCCCCCACCAGGCGGCGATCGACGTAGAGCTGGGCGAGCCCCGGTGTGCCCTTGCCGGCGGCGAGGTCGGGCTTGCCCGTCGGTTCGAATTCGAACCGCAGCTCGTGGCGGCCCGCGGGCACCGGGTCGGTCGAGGTCACCGTGTAGAAGCCTCGCCGCAGGTAGTTGTGAACGTACGTCAGCTTGCCGTCCTTGAGGTAGAAGCTCCAGCCGCCGGCCATCGAGCCCTGACTCATGAGGACGCCTTCGGCGCCGTCGCCGGGGATCTCCACGTCGGCGGTGACACTGTGCGGACGGTTGAGGACCCTGGGGGCGACGGACGGCGGCAGGGACTGGGTGCCGGGCCGGAAGGTGTAGCTGGTTCGTGGCGTGGCGATCGTCGGCCGTTCGACGGTCATCCGGGCGAGGGCGCTGCCGTCGATGGGCAGCACGCCGTACCTGCCGGCCTCCACGTACCACAGGGAGATCAGCTCGATGGCCTTGTCGCGGTGGTCCGCGGCGAGGTCACGAGTCTCCGCGAAGTCCTCGTCGATGTGGTAAAGCTCCCAGGAGTGGGCATCGAGTTCGGAGAGGGTCTCCGCACTGATGGGGGTGCCGAACGGCCGGCGGGCCTCGGTGAAGGACGGGCCGGGCCAGGGGCATACGGCGCGCCATCCGTCGTGGTCGACGGCCCGGTGGCCGAGCATCTCGAAGTACTGCGTCCGGTGGCGCGTCGGCGCGGCCGGGTCGTCGAAGGTGTGGGCGAAACTGACACCGTGCAGGGGCGACTGGGTGACGCCCTTGATGGTCTCGGGCGGCTCGATCCCGAGGACGTCCAGGACGGTGGGGACGATGTCCACGAGGTGGGCGTACTGGGTGCGCACCTCACCTCGTGCCTCGATGCCGCGCGGCCAGTGAACGAGGAACGGGTCGCTGGCGCCGCCGCGGTAGGTCTCCCTCTTCCAGCGACGGAACGGGGTGTTGCCGGCCCATGTCCAGCCCCACGGATAGTGGTTGAACATGGTCGGGCCGCCGAGTTCGTCGATCCCCTTGACGCTCTCCTCGAGCGGCTCGGGGGCGTTGTTGAAGAACTGCGACTCGTTGGTGGTTCCGGTGACGCCGCCCTCCGCGCTGGCTCCGTTGTCGGAGACGACCATGATCAGCGTGTTGTCGAATTCGCCGGTCTCCTGCAGGAAGTCCAGCAGCCGCCCGATCTGGTGGTCGGTGTGGGAGAGGAAGCCGGCGTAGACCTCCATCATGCGCGCGGCGAGACGTCGGGCGTCGGGGGAGAGGGAACTCCATTCCGGGACGTCCGGGTCGTGGCGCGAGAGCACCGCGTCGGCGGGGACCACGCCGAGGTTCTTCTGGTTGGCGAACGTCACCTCGCGGTAGGCGTCCCAGCCGTCGTCGAACTGGCCCCGGTACCGATCGGCCCACTCCCGCGGTACGTGGTGCGGTGCGTGGGTGGCGCCGGGGCAGAAGTGGAGGAAGAACGGCTTGTCGGGGGCGACCTGCTTGGCGTCGGAGATGAAGAGCATCGCCTTGTCCACGAGGTCCGGCGTGAGGTGGTAGCCCTGTTCCGGCGAGGCGGGGGGTTCCACCTGGTGGTTGTCGTACACGAGCTCCGGATACCACTGGTTCGTGTCGCCGCCGAGGAAGCCGTAGAAACGCTCGAAGCCGCGGCCCAGCGGCCAGCGGGTGTAGGGGCCGGCGGGCGACTCCTGCGCCGAGGGCATCAGGTGCCACTTGCCGAGCATGTACGTGTTGTATCCGCGCTCCAGCAGCATCTCGGACAGGAACCCGTTCTCGAACGGGATGTTGCCGTTGTAACCGGGGAAGCCGGTTGCCAGTTCGGTGATCGCCGCCATGGCGTTGGCGTGGTGGTTGCGGCCGGTGATGATGCACGAACGCGAGGGCGAGCACAGCGCCGTGGTGTGCATGTTGTTGTACAGCAGCCCGCCCGCGGCCAGTCCGTCGAGGCGCGGCGTCTTCATCGGGCTGCCGTAGCAGCCCAGCTGCCCGTAACCGGTGTCGTCGAGCACGATCGTCAGGACGTTGGGCGATCCCGGCACCGCACTCAGCGGCTCGGGCCACGCCGGGCTGGACACGTCCGTGGTTCGCCCGATCACTCCGGAGAAGGCACTCCCCGGCTTGTACTCGTTGACTGCCATCGCGCCCGTCCTTCTTCGTGTCAAGCCGTTGATCGGCTCTGCCCGGTGAAGCGATGCGTGCGGCCCTACGGCTGACTTTCGCGATCGCGCATGCGTCGGCCGCGCCGGAAGGGCTGTCGCCGAAAGGCGGCCGCATGGGAACTTCGCATGCTCGAACGGAAGAGCGTGCGCTCACAGATCGGAATCTCTTCGCTGCACACAGTCCGAGGAACGCGCCGGTATGTCCCTGATGTGGTGGCCGACGGCCTGTCGGGTTGCGACCGAATGCAGGGGCCTTCTCCCACGCTAAATCTCTTGGAGGGGGGCTGCCACTGGTGCTGTCGAGAACCGTTACGCGCCGTGGCACTTGAACGAGCGGGAAGCGGAGACTCGATCAGTCCCGACCTCTCCGCTCCAAAAGGTGTAGCTCTCACCGGAGTCGATGGAGCATGAGTCATGGCCCCGCACTGGTATCCCCTCGTCGAGCGCGGAGACGCGTTCCTGGAGTCCGCGCCCTTCCGCTACGTGCATTCCGTGGAGATCACGGCTCCCGCCGAGCGCATCTGGGAGGTCATTACCGGCGACGCATGGGTCCGCTGGGTGCCGGGGTTCACCGGTGTGCGCTGGGGTTCTCCGCGCCCTTTCGGGGTCGGCACGGTACGCGAGGTCACGGTGCTGGGGGTGCTCTCCGCCCGTGAGCGGTTCTTCCGCTGGGAGGAGGGACGGCGGTATACGTTCAGCACCTTCGCGGTCTCGCTGCCCGGCCTGCGCCACGCAGCGGAGGACTGGCTCATCGAGCCCGCACCCGGTGGCTCGCGCCTCACCTGGACGATGGCCGTCGAAGCCCGTCCACTGGCCACGCCGCTGCTGCGGCCGATCAGACCGGTCATCAGACGGGTGCAGCGGCGTGCGCTGCGTGCCATCCAGAGCCATACGGGGAACTGATCCCGGGCCCGACTCCGATCCCCGTCCCTCCCCCTCCAGAACGGGTACGGCGCTCACCTCGAACCGGTCCACGAGCGCGACGATCTCCTTGTTCCGCCGGGGCCGGAGAAGGAAACCGCCCGTGACGGCCAGGAGTCGTGACCCGGTTTCGGAAGGCGCCACTCCTATCGTGGGGCATCAGCAAACCGACGGGCGGCGCCGAGGCGGGCAGTACATGAGGAATCCGCAGATCGACTACGGGGCGGTCTTCCGTGCCCTGCCCGGCATGGTGGCTCTGCTCACTCCCGAGCTGCTGTACGCGGACGCCAACGAGGACTTCCTCCGGCTCGCCGGCCGCACCCGGGACCAACTGGTGGGCCGCTACATCTTCGACGTCTTTCCCGAGCACCCCGACGAACCGGCCGCGGCCGGCATGCGGGAGACCCGGGATTCGATGCTGCGCGTGGTGGCCTCCGGCGAGCGCGACACCATGGCGCTGCTGCGGTACGACATCGAGGACAGCGAACGGCCCGGACGCTGGGTGGAGCACTTCTGGAGTCCGGTCAACGCGCCCGTGCTCGGCCCGGACGGAAGCGTGGTGCTGATCGTGCACCGGGTTGAGGAGGTCACCGAACTCATCCGCGCCCGCGGCGGCCCCGGTGGAGACGCCCGCGCCCGCGTCATGGAGGCCGAGCTCTACACCCGCGCCCGTGAACTGCAGGACATCAACGAACGCCTGCGCCGTTCGCAGGCACGTGACCGTGAAGTCGCGCTGGCCCTGCAGGCGGCGATGCTGCCCGCCCCCACACCGGTCGGGCACCACCCGGTAGCCGTCCGCTACCAGCCCGCCGTCGACGCCCTGAACGTGTGCGGCGACTGGTACGACCTGGTGGTCCTGCCCGGTGACCGCATCGCGGTCGCCGTCGGCGACGTCGTCGGCCACGGCCTGGAAGCGGCCTGCGTCATGGGGCAGCTGCGCAGCGCGCTGAGCGCCGCCGCCCGTGTCGCCGACGGTCCGGCCCGGGCCCTGGAGGCCCTCGGGCTGTACGCCCGCAGTGTCGAGGGCGCCGAGTCGACCACCGTGGTGAAGACCTTCATCGACTGGGACACCCACACCATCACGTACAGCAGCGCGGGCCATCCCCCTCCGGCCCTGCTCGATGCCGACGGCACCGTGACCTTCCTCGACCAGGCGACCGATCCGCCACTGGGCGTGCGCCTCGAACACGAGCCGCGACCGGAGGGCAGCAGGGCGTTCACCGACGGCGCCACTCTGGTCCTGTACACCGACGGCCTGATCGAGCGCCGTACGGAGGACATCGACACCGGACTGGGCCGCCTCGCCGCCTCCCTCACCCGGCATGGACGAGTCGGACCGGAGGACCTGGCCGACGCCCTTCTCGCCGACCTGCTCCCGTCCGACGGCAACACCGACGACACGGCGCTGGTCGTCCTGCGCCTGTGATCCGCGCCGTAGGAGGACGGGTGCGCAGCGGAGGCGGTCCCGACGTGACGCGCCGAGGCCGGGGGGCAGGAGGCTGCTGCCCGACGGCCGGCAGCGGCGGTGCGCAGATACGTCCATGACGAGCTCCGCGTCGCTCCGCCTCGGCGTGTCCGTCTGAGAAGGGGTCTCCGGCGCTGTTTGAATCGGTGGATGACCAAAAGCGACGAAGCGGACCTTTTCGGTAACCGATTCTTGACCGTGCCCGCTCCCTCGGAGACTTTCCCCGAGGAGGGCATGTCCGCGACGGACGCGATGAGGCTCGTGGATGTGGATCTCGCCATGGAGGGAGACCCGCAGCGCAACCTCGCCACCTTCGTCACCACGTGGATGGAGCCGGAGGCGCAGAGGCTGATCGCCGAGAATCTCCACCGCAATTTCATCGACCACGCGGAATACCCGATCTCCGCCGAGATCGAGCAGCGTTGTGTGCGGATGCTCGCCG
Organism: Streptomyces sp. NPDC013317; assembly: GCF_055563155.1. Classification (NCBI taxonomy): domain Bacteria; kingdom Bacillati; phylum Actinomycetota; class Actinomycetes; order Kitasatosporales; family Streptomycetaceae; genus Streptomyces; species Streptomyces sp. NPDC013317. Next base: position 284,132 of record NZ_JBVHDX010000003.1, on the reverse strand, counting down.
ATCTCTTCCACGCGCCGGGCAGGACGACCGGATGTCGGACTCAGGGTTCCTCCGAGGCGATCATGCTCGGTGCGCTGTCGTTGAAGTGGAAGTGGCGGGCGCGCCGCCAGGCGGCCAACCTGTCGGTCGACCGCCCGAACCTGGTCTTCGGCGGGGACGTCCATGTCGTCTGGGAGAAGTTCTGTCGCTACTTCGACGTCGAGCCGCGGATCGTGCCGCTCGCCGAGGGCAAGTACACGATCGGCCCGGAGGACGTGGAACCCCACCTCGACGAGAACACGATCGGCGTCGTCGCCGTCCTCGGCACCACGTTCACCGGTCACAAGGACGACGTCGTCGGGATCGACAAGCTCCTGCGGGACATCCGCAAGGAGCGGGACCTCGACATCCCGATCCACGTCGACGGAGCGAGCGGCGCCTTCGTGTGGCCCTTCCTCTACCCGGACTCGACATGGGACTTCCAGCTGGAGCAGGTCCGTTCGATCAACGTCTCGGGGCACAAGTACGGCCTGGTCTATCCCGGCATCGGCTGGCTGATCTTCCGCGAAGAGTCCGACCTGCCCAAGGATCTCGTGTTCTACGAGAACTACTTGGGCAAGACCGACGCGACGTTCACGCTGAACTTCTCGACCGGTGCGTCGATGGTGCTCGCGCAGTACTACAACTTTGTCCGCCTCGGCCGCCAGGGCTACACGTACGTCATGAAGGCGATGCAGGCGAACGCCCACGTGCTGGCGGAGAACCTGCTCAGCAGCGGCCGGTTCGAAGTGATCGGAAGGGGCCTCGAGCAGCTGCCGCTGGTCGCCTTCCGCCTCGCCGGCCAGCATGCCTACGACGAGTCCGACGTCGCCTGGCAACTCGCGGCAGAGCGGGGCTGGATGGTGCCCGCGTACACGCTCCCGCCCAACGCGGAGGGGGTGAAGATCATGCGTGCCCTGGTCAAGGAGACGCTGAGCCGCGAGCACATCGACCGCCTGAGTCAGGACATCGCCGACGCGTGTCGGACGTTGGACGACAAGGGCGCGGCGCACGGGATCGAACGCGCTCAGGTCAAGCGCGGCACCGGCTACTGATGCGCTCCCACCCGGTTGCCCGCCCGTCGGATACCTGATCGACGCGGTGACGCTCCCCGGACGCCCTGGGCCCGCCGGCGTACCGGGACGTGCGGGACCGAGATGAGCCCGTGCCCGTCGCCGCGGGTGGGCCGGAGTCGTGACGCGTTCGGCGAATGACGCTTCGTCGGGTGCTTCGAGGCGCGAGTGCCCGGCCCGATCTCTTCCCGGAGCTCATCCTGGCCGGCACGCCAGAGGCGGGCTGACCGATCGCGTCCGCCGGTCACTCCGACGGTCCCCGAGAGCTCGCGCAAGGCCGCGATCAGGGTTCTGCTGGCATCGAACCGACAGGCATATGAGAGGTCGCGCCATGCCGAACGACGGATCAGCGGGCCCCGGTGGAGAACAGGGCGCGTCGAGCGCCGACGACGGGCGCTCCGAGCTGGAGCGTCTACGGGACCGGGTCACCACTCTGGAGGCCGACAAGGCGGCCCGTGCCCCTCATCACCGGTGGCGGTCGTTCTTCTCCGCGCTGCTCATCGTCATCGGCTGCGTCCTCGCCCCGCTGGCCGCGGTCGCAGCCTGGACCGCGGACGAGATCGGCGACACCGACCGGTATGTCGACACCGTCGCCCCGCTCGCCTCCGACCCCGACATCCAGGCCGCCGCCGCGAACCGGGTCACCAACGCGGTGATGGAACACATCGACCTGCCGACGCTGCTGGAGGGCGTCGCGCCCGCCGACCGGCCGCTCGCTGAGAAGGCGCTCGGCAAACTCGGCGACGCGCTGGAAAACGCCGTGCGCAGCTTCGTCCACGACAAGACGGAGGAGATCGTCTCCTCCGAAACCTTCGAGGACTTCTGGACCGAGGCCAACCGCCGGATCCACTCGACCGTCGACAAAGCCCTGACAGGCAGCGGTGGCGGCGCGGTGAAGATCAACAACGACTCGGTCACCATCGACCTCGGCCCTGTCGTCGCCCAGGTCAAACAGCGTCTCATCGACGAGGGAATGACCGCGGCGTCGAAGATCCCCGAAGTCCACACCGACTTCACGGTGCTGCGCGCCGACGACATCGGCAAGGTCAAGACGTACTTCCGGATCCTGCAGCTGGCCGGGTTCTGGCTGCCCGTCCTCTCCGTGCTGCTCATCGCCGCCGGAGTCCTGGTCTCCACGCACCGCCGCCGCGTCCTCGTGGTCGCCGCGCTCGCCTTCGCCTTCGCCATGCTGCTGCTCGGCGGCGGCCTGACCGTCTTCCGCGAGGCGTACCTGAACGCACTGCCGGACACCGTCTCGCAGCCCGCCGCCGAGTCCGTCTACGACACGCTGACGCGCTACATGCGCACCACGGTCCGCATGGCGGTGACGGTCGGCGTGGTGGTCGCCCTTGCTGCCTGGCTGAGCGGTCGGGGCCGGCGGGCGACGTTCGTACGCCAGGCGTGGCACTCCGGCATCGGCTCCGTGCGCGCCACCGCCGACCGCGCGGGCATGCGCACCGGCCCGGTCGGACCGTTCATCCGGCGCCACCGCACCTGGATCACCTGGGTCCTGGTGGCACTGGCTGTGCTGACGGCCATTCTGTGGAGCTACCCCACAGCCCTGGTCATCGTCGGCATCGCGGTGGTCTGGCTCCTCGTGATGGCTCTGGTGGAATTCCTCGCGGGGAACCCGGAGGACGAAGGCGCACAAGCGACCGGCGCTCCGCCGGCGCGGCCGACCGGTTGATGACGGTCGCCCCCAGAACGTGCGAAGGCGCAGCCGTGGTGTTGGACTGGCGGGGAGGGCTCTCCGGTCGCCGTGCCAACGGCATCGCCCGCCACCAGGCGGCCGGGCCCAGCCCCTGACCTCTACCCGCTCGTGAGGAGTGGCCGTGAGTGACGCGCTTGCTGATCTGGAAGAGATGGGGCCCGTTGATTACCTGATCGTCGAGTTCCCCGGCAACAAGATGACGGGCGAGGGCTTCCCTCTTCTCCTCGACCTGGTCGATCGCGGCGTGATTCGCATCCTTGGCCTTCTCTTCGTCCGCAAGAACGACGACGGCTCGGTCGTCGCAGCGGAATGGAGAGACCTCGGTGACGAGACGGACCTCTCCGTCTTCGAAGGCGCCTCGTCGGGGCTGCTGGACCAAGAGGACATCGACGAAGCCGGTGCGGCTCTGGAGCCGGGGAACGCGGCGGGCATCCTCGTGTACGAGAACGTCTGGGCAGCCCCCTTCGCCCAGGCCATGAGACGCAGCGGTGCGCGGCTCGTCGCCAACGGCCGCATTCCCGTCCAGGCCCTGCTGGCCTCGCTCGAAGCCGCCGAAGCCGCGGGCACGTCATCTGGGAGATGATCGAACATGCCAGGACTTCTTCGTGGCGTCGCGCGTACAGCCGTGGTCGCCGGAACCGCCACCGCGGTATCCAACCGCGTGTCCCGGAGGCAGGCGGGCCGATGGGCGGAACAGGACGCCCAGCAGCAGCAGCCGCCGCCGCAACAGCCTGCACCGCAGGCCCCGGCTCCTGACGAGATGAGCAGCACCATCGACAAGCTCAAGGAGCTGGGTGAGCTGAAGGCCCAGGGAGTGCTGACGGAGGCGGAATTCGAAGCACAGAAGCGGAAGATCCTCGGCTGACTCGGGTGCCGCGACGGGGCGGACGCCGTCACGGTGCCGGCCACGAGCACGTTCGACGGTGGCAGGAAGGCGGGAGGGCCTGTTGACGACCGGGCCCGCCCGACTCTCTGAGCCGTCCGGTGCTTCGGTGCTTCGGCGCCGGACGGCTCCGAGATGCGCGGTCGGCCGTGGGGAGCGATGTTGGAAGTGACCCGATCGGCCGAACCGAACCCCGTCCGGCCCATGCGGACCTCCCACACGATGGAGCGGTCATGACGAGCCAAATGAGCGGCGCCCGAACCGGCGGTTCGACAAGACGCGGAAGCGGCTGGCTGGTCTTCGCAGCAGTCATGATGATCTTCGGCGGCCTGATGGCCGTCTTCTCGGGCATCTCCGCCATCGCCGATGACGACGTGTTCGTGGCCACCCGGAACTACGTCTTCGAGTTCGACCTCACCAGCTGGGGCTGGATCCATCTGATCCTCGGGATCGTGATCGTTCTCGCCGGAGCGGCGCTGTTCCAGGGCGCCACCTGGGCCAGGGTCGTCGGTGTGGCGCTTGCGGGCCTCGGCATGATCGCGAACTTCCTCTGGCTGCCCTACCAGCCGTTCTGGGCGATCGTGCTGATCGCCATCGACGCGTTCGTCATCTGGGCACTGTGCGCGGCTCCCAGTCCTTCGGAGGGCTGAAGTCGGGACCTCGTCCTCACACCGCGGTTCGGTCCAGCGGGCCGAGCCCGCGGCGGCCGGAGGTCTCGCGTACGAGCCCTCGCCAGGTCGACGACTGCGGCCTGCTCGGACGGCGGTCCCACCTCTGGTGGCCGGTACACGGCGACAGTCGCCCCCTTGATCCCCGTGCTCAGGGGGGCGCAGCTGGTGGGCGGGTCGCTCAGCAGGGAGGCGCGGAGATCCGGTCGCGGTGGCTGTCGTTGTCCGGGAGGAACGACGACGGCGCCGCCCTCCGGTGCTCGGCGACGGTGCTCGGCGACGGTGGTGCGGTCGCTCGGAGAGGCGGCGTAGCGGTGACGACCGCGGGAGCGAGATCCAGAGGTGGCGCAGCCACCCTCCGGTGCCACGATGGAGGGAAGGGGCTTGTCACCGGGCGCTTCAGGAAGGCGATCATGGGCCGCGAGTATCACTTTCACTGCGAGCACGCCGGCTGCTCGGTCACCGTGGGCCTGCGGATGGGCGGGACGCGGGAGCTGGAGCTCCTCGTGGACGGGAAGCAGGTCGCCGCCGCCCGCGCCCATGGCCACCACGCCCAGACGACAGTGCTGACCACGACCCTGCCCACGGACCCGCCTCGCGGCATCGAGGTCGAGGTGACGCTCCCGGGCGCTCTCGGCGGCGATCCGGCAAGCACCCTGCTCGCCGATGGCGAACGCAGGCCCATGCCCGCCCGGGATGTGCCCCGGCGAGCGCGGCCGGCGGAGGCCGACTGGTACTCCTGACCGTGTCGTGGCGCCCGACAAGAGGGATCGGTCGACGTCTCCGCCGCCGGAGACGCCCGAGGCCGGGAAACGGGGACGGACCACCACGCAGCTGTGCCGGTGACGCGCGTGCGCAGCGCCCGCAGGCAGGTGTCATGCAGCCGGATCCGCGGGACTAGGCTTCGACGCGGGGGCGCGCTGTACCGACCGAGCGTCTCCGGGGACCCGGCCTGACGGTCGGGTGGCCAGGGCGGCGTGGTGGTGTGCCTGTTCGGCCCGGCTGGGGTGCGGCTGCCACGCTGGGGTGCGGCTGCCACAGGGACACAACAGGTTCACGCGGCTTCCGCGACGAGCCGACCGGAGCCGACCGCCTCGACCAGAGCCTCGTGGTCGCGCTCGTTCTGGTCCGCGTAGGTCTCCGCGAAGTCGGTCAACGCCCGGTCGAAGGATTCGCCGCCGCCCAGGTAGGCCGCGATGGCGATCCGGTCGCCCGACCGGGCATGCGCCCGGGCCAGCGAGAAGCCGCACAGCTCGCCGAGAATCCGTACGCCTTCGGGCAGCATCACCGCGGTGTCGAAGCTGCCCTTCCAGTCCCGCAACTGCCGGACGTAGAAGTCCCGCTCGCGGCCGTCGATGCCGGCGGCGCGCTCCCAGCCGAGGAAGATGTCACTGGCGGCCTGCATCAGCCGTTGTCCGGCGACCACGCGCTGCCCCTGGTTGTCGTACTCGCTCTCTCCGGTGTACTCGGCGAGTACCGACCGCTCGGCTTCCTTGACCTGGATGAGCAGCGGATCCTCCTCGTCCCTGCCGAGCATGAGGATGATCCAGCAGCGGGTGCCTACACTGCCCACGCCGACCACCTTGCGCGCCATGTCGACCAGACGGAACTGCGAGAGCAACTGCCGGTGGTCCGGCCGCAGCGTGCCCGCGTACCGTTCGATCAGCTCGCGGATCTCGTGCTCCAGGGCGGCGCGCTCCACATGGGGGAGCAGGTCGCCGATCGGCACGATGAGCGGCGGGGCGGGGATGATCCGGCGCTCCCCGTCGACGATGCCGGTGAGTTTCTCGAACGCCTGGATGCTGTCCCGGCCGCGGGCCTTCTCCAGGACTTTGGAGAGCTTCCTGCGCCTGCCCTTCCCGAGCTGGTCGGCCACGAGGGCCTCGATCCGTTCCGTCTGGGTCTGGGCGTACCAGACGTCGAGGTTGTGCATGCCCGCGAAGGTCCGGATCCACTCGCGGTACGAGCGCACCGCGGCCGAGGTGATGGCCGCGCGCTCCTGATCGGTGAAGCCGTTCTCCCGGCCGGCGATGGCCAGGCTGGCCGCAAGTCGCTTGACGTCCCACTCCCAGGGGCCTGGCAGGGTCTCGTCGAAGTCGTTCACGTCGAACACCAGGTGGCGCTCGGGAGACGCGAAGAGCCCGAAGTTCAGGACATGCGCGTCGCCGCACAGCTGGACTCTGATCCCGGTGGCGGGGGTGTCGGCGAGGTCGGCCGCCATGGGCGCGGCCGCGCCCCGGTAGTACCGGAACGGCGACTCCGCCATCCGGCTCCGGCGGATCGGAACCAGCTCCTGGACCCTCGCGGTGGCCTGCCTCTCGAGGATCTCCAGCGGATCGACTCGATGCTCCGAGGGCGAGTACTCGGCATGGCTCGACCGAGGCACCCGGGCGCGTGCGGCCTTGCCGACCGCAGCGCGCTCACGGGGGCTCGGACGAGGGTGGCGCTGAAGGGAGCCGGTGTCGTCGGTCATCGGGATGTCCTCCGTCCTCGGACGAGGTACACGCGCTGTGTTCCGGATCTCCCCGTCCCACTCTAGGCCGGTGCGGAGAGCGGCGCCCGTCCGGTCCGCTCCCGGACGGGGCCTGCGCAACGCTCTGCGCCGCCAGGGGCTTCACCGATGAGCATCGGCTCCGCGCTCGCCGGAGTGCTGTCGAAGAAATCGGGGGCCAGGTAGCAGGCTGTCTCCCGGTCGCGTTCGTCGTCCGACGGGGTCTGGACCGCGGTGAGGCGGCCGTCGGCTATCGTGACGCGTCGATCTGATCACCGAGTGACTGTTGTGAGTTGCTGTAGGGGACGTATTGCCCATCCCCGGCACCGGACTTCACTCCTCTAGAAGAGCCCAAGTGCCTTGGGGGAGTAGCTCACCAGCAGGTTCTTGGTCTGCTGGTAGTGGTCCAGCATCATCTTGTGGGTCTCGCGGCCGATGCCCGACTGCTTGTAGCCGCCGAATGCCGCGTGGGCCGGGTAGGCGTGGTAGCAGTTGGTCCAGACGCGGCCCGCCTGGATCGCGCGGCCCGCGCGGTAGGCCGTGTTGCCGTCGCGGGTCCAGACGCCCGCGCCCAGGCCGTAGAGGGTGTCGTTCGCCGTGCGGATCGCGTCGTCGAAGTCCGTGAAGGAGGTGACCGCGACGACCGGGCCGAAGATCTCCTCCTGGAAGATCCGCATACGGTTGTCGCCCTCGAAGATCGTCGGCTGGACGTAGTAGCCGCCCGCCAGCTCGCCGTCGTACTCGATGCGCTGACCGCCCGTCAGGATCTTCGCGCCCTCCTGCTGGCCGATGTCCAGGTACGAGAGGATCTTCTGGAGCTGGTCGTTCGAGGCCTGGGCGCCGATCATGGTGTCCGTGTCCAGCGGGTGGCCGGGGACGATCCGTTCCGTGCGGGCCACCGCCGCCTCCAGGAACTCGCTGTAGTGGCCGCGCTGGATCAGGGCGCGCGACGGGCATGTGCAGACCTCGCCCTGGTTGAGGGCGAACATCGTGAAGCCCTCCAGCGCCTTGTCGCGGAAGTCGTCGTCCGCCGCCCACACGTCGTCGAAGAAGATGTTCGGCGACTTGCCGCCCAGTTCCAGCGTGACCGGCTTGATGTTCTCGGAGGCGTACTGCATGATCAGTCGGCCCGTCGTCGTCTCGCCCGTGAACGCGATCTTCGCGACGCGCGGTGACGACGCCAGCGGCTTGCCCGCCTCCACGCCGAAGCCGTTGACGATGTTCACCACGCCCGGCGGTAGCAGATCGGCAATCAGACTCATCCAGAAGTGCACGGATGCCGGCGTCTGTTCGGCCGGCTTCAGGACGACCGCGTTGCCGGCCGCGAGCGCCGGGGCCAGCTTCCAGACCGCCATCAGGATCGGGAAGTTCCACGGGATGATCTGCGCGACGACCCCCAGCGGCTCGTGGACGTGGTACGCGACGGTGTCGTCGTCGATCTCGCTCAGCGTGCCCTCCTGGCCGCGCAGCGCCCCGGCGAAGTAGCGGAAGTGGTCGATCGCGAGCGGGATGTCGGCGGCCAGCGTCTCGCGGACGGGCTTGCCGTTCTCCCAGCTCTCCGCGACCGCCAGCTCCTCCAGGTGCGCCTCCATCCGGTCGGCGATCCTGAGAAGGACTCCGGCGCGCTCCGCGGGCGCCGTGCGGCCCCATGCCGGGGCCGCCGCGTGCGCCGCGTCCAGGGCGCTCTCCACGTCCTCCGCCGTGCCGCGGGCGATCTCGGTGAAGGGACGGCCGTCGACCGGGCTCGGGTTCTCGAAGTACCCGCCCCGGGCCGGGGCCACGTACTCACCGCCGATCCAGTGGTCGTAGCGGGACTGGTACGACATGATCGCGCCCTTGGTACCGGGTGCGGCATAACGGGTCATGGACATGGCCTCCCTCGGACCGCGCCCGCCGTCCCTGGCCGGCGCTCACTGCCGAGTCTGCGAAGCCGTACGTTGCAAACCTGTTGCGCCCGCCGACAGTTCGGCGTCCAGACTCCGAAGCCGGGCCACCACCGGGGGTCGCCCCTCAGCCGGAACGACCTCCGACAGCGCCCGCCACATCTCGACGTCGTCCTCGCCCCAGGAGCTGTACGTCCAGTCCGCGAGGAGAGCCGGATCTCCCCGGTCCACCAGCGCCGCCCGCAGCCGGTCCGCGAGCCGCTCGCGCAGCCGTACGACCCCGGGGGCACGCGACGCCGGCAGCAGTGGACCCGCGTAGTCGGCGAGCGCACCCGACAGCGCACCCGAGCCGAGACGCCGGTCCACCGTGGCGAAGTCCGCGTCCACCGTCGTGGCCAGCCGGTACGGGCGGGAGCGCAACAGCTCCGGACCGAGCAGCCCGCGAAGCCGGGACAGTTCGGCCCGCAGCGTGACCGGGGTGACCGACTCGTCCTCGTACAGCAGCGTCAGGAGTTCGTCGCCGCCCACCCCCTCCGGGCGGTGGACGAGCATCACGAGGATCTCGCTGTGCCGCCTGCTCAGCCGCAGCCGCCGGCCGGCGACGCTCAGCAGGGCCTCGTCCCGGCCGAGCGCCGCCAGCCGTACCCGGTCCGCGGCCGGCGCCGGCGCGAGGAGGGCCAACTGGGACTCCGCCGCCCGCGCCACCGCCTGCACGAACGCCAGGCTGTGCGGATGCGCCAGCCGGTCGCCGCCGGTGATGTCCACCGCGCCGAGCAGCCGCCCGGTGCGCGGATCGTGTACGGGAGCGGCGGCACACGTCCACGCCTGCACCGGCCGCCGGAAGTGCTCGGCGCTGAACACCTGGACCGGCCGGTCCACGGCGATCGCGGTGCCGGGAGCGTTCGTCCCGGCCACCGACTCCGACCAGCGCGCCCCGGCGACGAAGTTCATCGCCCGCGCCCGCCGCAGCGTCCCGGGGTGGCCCTCCACCCACAGCATCCGTCCGGCCGCGTCGCAGACCGCCAGCAGATGTTCGCCGTCCGTCGCATACGTGCCCATCAGCTCACGGATCACCGGCATCGCCGCGGAGAGCGGATGCTCCTCGCGGTGCCCCGCCAGCTCGTCGTCGGCGAGCTCCACACAGGCCGCACCGTCCGGGCTGACCCGCGCCCGTGCCGAGCGCCGCCACGACTCCGCCACCAGCGGCCGTACCGGAGGAAGGTGGACCTGGCCGCCGCTGGTGAACACCTCGTGCGCCCGGCGCAGCGCTCCGGCGTCCGGCTCCGGAGCCACCCACGCATCGCTCAACTCGGCCTCCACGTCGAGGTCCCACGGTCGAACCGGCCCGTTTCGTCGAACCGCCCGAATCGTCGAACCGCTCGCATCGTCGGTCCGTCGGTCCGCCCGGTCCGTCGAACCGCCCGGTCCGTCTCTCCGTCCGTCATCGTCGTGCGTGCCGAGCGTGTCGACAAGCTCCCCGGCGCCACCGCGTACGCACCCTGTCCGGACACCGCCCCTGTGGGCTCCCTCGGGCCTCACGTAGAGTAGGGCTCGGGCCGTGACTGGCGCTTGAGGTGGATCACCACCGGGGAGCGGTCCCGCCGGACCCCGCGCACCCGCGCGGATCCGACGCTGCCGTGCGCCTGGGCGATCTCCCTGTCATCGACGACGCCCAGGAGTGGCCCATGTCCACCAGCACCGCATCCCTCATGGACGGCACCGCGCTCGCCCGCCGTACGGTCGAGGAGACCGCCGCGCGTGCGGCCGAGATCACCCGCCGCACCGGCGTCACGCCCTGTCTCGCCACGGTGCTCGTCGGCGCGGACCCCGCCTCCGTCACGTACGTGAAGATGAAGCAGAACCGCTGCGCGAAGGCCGGAATCCGCTCCAAGCACGTCGAGCTGCCCGCCGAGACGACGACCGGGGAACTCGTCGCCGCGATCACCGCGCTCTCCCAGGATCCAGAGGTCCACGGCATCCTGCTCCAGCATCCGGTGGGTCCGCACATCGACGAGCGCGCCGCCTTCGAGGCGATCGCGCCGGAGAAGGACGTCGACGGCGTCACCATGGCCTCTTTCGCCGCCATGGGCTTCGGCCTTCCCGGCTTCGTCTCCTGCACGCCCGGTGGCATCATGCGCCTGCTCGACGCGTACGACGTCGAGCCGAGCGGCAAGCGGGCCGTCGTCGTCGGCCGCTCCGCGATCCTCGGCAAGCCCGCCGGCCTGCTGCTGCTCGGCCGCGACGCCACCGTCACGTACTGCCACTCGCGCACCACCGAGCTCTCCTCGATCGTCCGTGAGGCGGACATCCTCGTGGCCGCCGTGGGCAAGCCGCGCTTCATCAAGGGCGAGGACGTCAAGCCCGGCGCCGTCGTGATCGACGCGGGCTACAACCCGGGCAACATCGGTGACGTCGACTTCGAGTCGGCCGCCGAGCGCGCCTCCCTCATCACCCCCGTGCCGGGCGGAGTCGGCCCGATGACGATCGCCGTGCTCCTCGCCCAGACCGTCGAGGGCGCGGAGCGTCAGCTCGGCCTCTAGCACGACGCGAGCCGCCAACAGCCCGTACAGGTAAGGGAATTGTCACAGTCCTGTGCGGGCCGTGCTGCAACGGGACAGCCGGCCGGGTGTGGTGGGGCGCTTCGGGCGACCCTGGTCGCCATGTCCCCGCGCATCGGCGAGCTGTCGTCGCCCCTCCGTCACCTCCTCGTGCCACTCCTCCTCCTGGCCGTGGCGATCGTGCTGGCGAGCCGTCAGGACGCGGAGGGCCGGTTCTCGACCGCTCCCGGGGCACGGTCGGCCGCTTCGGACGACGTCACCGTCGACGCCGCGCCCGCCACGGGCGGACGGCTCGCACCACAGGGAGGGGCGGCCGACGGGCCCGCCGCCGTCCCGTACGACCGCCTGAGGGCCGGGCAGTGCTTCGACATCGACCGGGCCGAGCCGGGCACCGTCGTACGGCGCGCCTGCGACCGGCCGCACGACGCCCAACTCGTCACCGTGTTACGGCTCGCGGGCGACCACCGCACTGACAGGGACATACGGGACGCGGCAGCGGCCCTGTGCCGCGAGCCGCTGCACCGCGAGGCGGCACGGCAACCGTCCGGTACGCGCTGGACCACGTTCGTCCAGTACCCGTACCGCACCGGCTACCTCCTCGGCTCCGACACGGTGGCCTGCAGCCTCACGGCGTACACCCGCCCCGGCACCACGGCGCGCCCCCTCACCGCGCCCCTGCTGTGAACGGGCCGTAGGCCGCTACCGCCGCCCTGCCGGCCCCCGCGCCCCGCCGGACACCGCCCTCCCGTCATTCCTCCCGCGCCGACAGCGCCGCGAGCGCGGAGGCAGGGTCCTGGTCCGCGGGGCCTGCCGGGATCCACTGGTCACGCTCCTTGCGGAACGGCCACCAGCGACCGTCCTCGCCCAGACGCAGTTGCGCCTCCGCGCCGACCACCGTCCAGCGCGCCGCCCCGGCCTGTCGCAGCACGGGCCGGGCGTCGTCCTCCCAGGCCTCCGCGAGCACCGCCCTCGCCCGCGCGAGGGCCTCCGCACAGGGCGTCCACTCCTCCTCCAGCACGGCGAGGGCGGCAGCGCCCCCGAGCCGCCAGGCGCGCGCAGCCACGTCCAGCTCCGACCGCCGTCGGCCGGACCCGTCCGCGAGACGCGCCGCGATCCACGACGGGGGATACCCGGCGGCCAGCCGCACCGCATCCTGAGCGACCGTCAGGACCTGTTCCGCGCCAGGGCCCGTTGCCGCCACCGTGCCCATGCGCGACCCTGTTCCCGACCGCGTGCCCGACCCCGTTCCCGAGCCTGCTCCCGATCGTTCCCGCCCCGGAGCGGCGAGCGCCTCGGCGAGCAGCCGGTGCGCGCGGGCGGCGGCGTCCGCCGCGAGGACCTCCAGCGCCGACGGGTCGATCCCCGGCTCGGGCGCGGTCTCGGTGTCCAGGGACGGCGGCTCGCCGGGCGTCGGCGGGAGCACGGGCGGAGCCGGCAGCGGGGGAAGGATGTCGCGTGCGGCGAAGGCCTCCTCGGCCGGTACGCCCTCAGGAACCGATTCCTCGACCGCGGACTCCTCCGTCCCCGCCCGCGCCGCGCTGCGCTCCTGGAGCGCCTCGACGAGCGCCCGCTCACCGCGCCCTCGCATCAGCAGCAGTACGAACGGGTCCTCGTCCAGCAGCCTGGCCACCTGGTAGCAGAGGGCCGTCGTGTGCGGGCAGTGGTCCCACGCCTCGCACCCGCACTCGGGGTCCAGATCGCCGATGCCCGGCAGCAGTTCGAGCCCGGCCGCTGCCGCGTCCTCCACCAGGTGCGGCGGCATCTCGTGATCGAGCAGGGCGGCGATGTGTCCCGCGCTCTCCACCGCCAGGTCGAGCAGCCGGTCCCAGTCCTCCGCCGAGAGCTCGTGCAGCAGGACGTCACTGCGGTACGAGGAGCCGTCACGGTCCTTGACGACCGCCGTGATCCGGCCCGGACGCACCGACACCGCGCCCACCGCGCCCGCCCTCGCCTGCCGCCGCCCCTGCTTCAGCTGCTCGCCGTCGAGCGCCGTGTCCTCCAGGGCCTTCAGCCACGCCCGGCCCCACCATGTGCGGGCGAAGGCCGAGCCACGCGCCGGCGGCATCGCCGCGAAGGTCCGCTCGTCGTCGTACGCGTACCCGCTCATCGTCCGTCCCCGTTCCCGTGCCGGTCCGCGTTCCCGTGCCGGTCACCGCCGTCGTCACGGCCACCGTCGCTGTCGCCACCGCCGCTGTCGTCGCCGCCTCCGCGGAGCCGGACCAGGTCCGCCAGCTCGGCGTCCGTCAGTTCGGTCAGGGCCGCCTCGCCCGAGCCGAGCACGGCGTCGGCCAGCGCCCGCTTCCGCAGCAGCATGTCGGCGATACGGTCCTCGACCGTGCCCTCGGCGATCAGCCGGTGGACCTGCACCGGCTGCGTCTGCCCGATCCGGTACGCCCGGTCGGTGGCCTGGGCCTCGACCGCCGGGTTCCACCACCGGTCGTAGTGGACGACATGCCCGGCGCGGGTCAGGTTGAGCCCGGTTCCGGCCGCCTTCAGTGACAGGAGGAAGACCGGCACCTTACCGGCCTGGAAGCGCGCGACCATCGTCTCCCGCTCGGCGACCGGAGTGCCCCCGTGCAGGAACTGCGTGCGGACGCCCCGCGCCGCCAGATGCCGTTCGAGGAGCCGCGCCATCTGCACGTACTGGGTGAAGACCAGCACGCTCGCGTCCTCGGCGAGGATCGTGTCGAGCAGTTCGTCGAGGAGTTCCAGCTTTCCGGAACGGCCGTCGACGCGCGGCCGTTCCTCCTTCAGGTACTGGGCCGGGTGGTTGCAGATCTGCTTGAGCCCCGTCAACAGCTTCATCACCAGACCGCGCCGCTCCATGCCGTCCGCATCGGCGATCGCCGCGAGCGTCTCGCGTACCACCGCCTCGTAGAGACCCGCCTGTTCCTTGGTCAGGGAGACGGCCCGGTCGGTCTCGGTCTTCGGCGGAAGCTCGGGCGCGATGCCCGGGTCGGACTTGCGACGGCGGAGCAGGAAGGGGCGGATCAGCGCGGCCAGTCGCTCGGCGGCCGCCGGGTCCTCGCCTCCCTCGACGGCGGCCGCGTACCGGGACCGGAACGTGCCGAGCCGGCCGAGGAGGCCGGGCGTCGTCCAGTCGAGAATGGCCCACAGCTCGGAGAGGTTGTTCTCGACCGGGGTGCCGGAGAGGGCGACGCGCGCCTTGGCGCCGATGGTACGGAGCTGCCGGGCGGTGGCCGAGTACGGGTTCTTGACGTGCTGGGCCTCGTCCGCGACGACCATTCCCCAGGTGCGGGCGGCAAGTTGCTCCGTGTCCAGGCGCATGGTGCCATACGTCGTGAGGACGAACTCGCCGTCGGCCAGGGCCTCCAGACTGCGCGCCGGACCGTGGAAGCGGCGCACGGGCGTGCCGGGGGCGAACTTCTCGATCTCCCGCTGCCAGTTGCCCATCAGAGAGGTCGGGCAGACGACGAGGGTGGGTCCCGCGGCCGACGGCTCGCTCTGCCGGTGCAGATGGAGCGCGATGAGGGTGATGGTCTTGCCGAGCCCCATGTCGTCGGCGAGACAGCCGCCGAGACCCAGCGAGGTCATCCGGTGCAGCCAGTTGAGGCCGCGCAGTTGGTAGTCGCGGAGCGTCGCGGCGAGCGCGGCGGGCTGCGCGACCTCCTGCGGGCCGCCCTCGGGGTCGTCGAGGCGGGCGCGCAGCTGCTCGAGCCAGCCGGTCGCCTGGACCTCGACCCGTCGGCCGTCGACCTCGGTGGTTCCCGTCAGTACGGCCCCGAGCGCGTCCACCGGGGTGAGCTTGTGGTCCCTGGCGGCGCGGGCGCGGCGTACCTCGGCCGGGTCGACGAGGACCCACTGGTCCCGCAGCCGGACGACCGGGCGTCCGGCCTCGGCGAGCTGGTCGAGCTCGGCCCGGGTGAGCTCCTGGTCGCCGATGGCGAACCGCCAGTTGAAGGCGAGCAGCGCGTCGGCGGAGAGGAAGGAGGGGAGCGCGGAGGAGCGTCGGCCGGAGGAGCGGGGGGCGTCCTCGTCGGCCTCGTCCCGGGCGCCCGCGCAGGTGGTGTCGTCCCAGGGCCCGAGTCCGGCCTGCCCGCCGGCGTCCTGCCCACTGCCGGCCTGCGCGCGGCCGTCCCGCCGGCCGCTCTCCGGCGCGCCGCCGGCCCGCTCGCCGCCGACGTCCGGCACGCCGATGACGGCGCGGGCGGTGAGGCGGTGGGCCAGGTCGCGAGGCCAGTGGATCTGGAGACCGGTGGCGGCGAGCGCCCGGGCAGCCGGGCCGAGCAGCTCCGTGACCTCCTCGTCGGCCAGCTCCACGGCGTCCGGCACGGCTGCTGAGAGCAGCGGTGTCAGCGGTGCCCAGGCGCGGGCGGCGCGGCGCAGCGCGAGCAGGGCGTCCATCCGGGCCCGGGGGCCGAACGACGCGCCTGCCGGGCTCGAAGCGGCCCAGACCTCGGACGCGTCCGCGACGAGCGCAGGGTCGGCGACGCTGTGCATCTGGAGCACGGCCCGGAAGGCCGGCGCTTCCCGCTCGTCGAGCCCGGGCAGCTCCAGCCGAAGCGAGAGCCGTACGCCCGCGTCATGTCCGGCGGCCACGTCCGCCGCCCAGGCGCGCTGCCCGGGCAGCTCCTGGGGCTCGTCGGCGGCGAAGGCCGGCCCGCCGGCGGCGAGAGGGGCGGCGGGGGTTCGCGGCAGACCGTCCACGACGGCGTCGACGAAAGCGCGCAGCAGCCTCTCGGGCTCGGGGAGGAACAGCGATTCGGTGTCCGGCGCGGATCCGTGGCCCGACAGGGGTACGGCGTGGGCGGCGGGCGGCATCGACGCGGCGAGCGCCCGGAGTTCGGCCAGCTCCTCGGGGCCCAGCGGTCCGGCCCGCCAGGCGTCGCGGTCGGTGGCCGTGAGGCCGGGCAGCAGCAGACCCCGCGCCGCGAGGTGCAGCGCGAAGAGGGTGGCGGCGCCCCAGAACGCGGCCGCGGGCGAGGCTCCGTCCGAGAACCGGGCGCGTGTGAGGAGCGGCAGGGCGTCCCGTACGGGGATCAGGGCGGCCGCGACCGTCTGCGGGCGCACGTCGTCCGCCACCACGGTCAGCCGGTCCGCCATGACCGGCAGTCCGTCGGCGGGCGGGGTTCCTTCGGCGGACCAGAAGGCGATGCGGCCCGCTCTGGGCGGATCGGCGGGCAGGAAGACGGCGGAGCAGCGGGCGAGTTCATCGAGTCTCTGGGACGGCGACAACACATTCCTCAAATTTGACTACTGGGGCCGAGCGGCCGAGGGTACAGGAACCGTCCGGGCATCCGGGAGCGGGATCGCCGTGACCTGGCTCACCTTCCGCGCCCTCCGAGCCGGGAGCGAACCCTCACGGGCAGTGAGCGAACCCCTGAGGGTGGAGCCAGCCCCACCCCGGCCCCGGGGGCAGCCCCCTGGCACCTCGGGGGGTGACGCCATGGCTGCGGAGGATCACCGGTCCGTACGTTCGAGGGAGTCCGGGCGGCCCGCCCGGGCCACCGCCCCACGGACACCGGAGACCGCCATGCCCCAGGCCACCGCAACGCTCACGGCGCCCGATCGGAGCCACGCGACCCGGCGCGGCGGCGACCGCGGTGGCGACCGCGGCGGCAGTGAGTTCGCACCGCTGCTGCGGACCATCAAGGAGCAGGGACTCCTGGAACGCAGGGCCGGCTGGTACGCGCGCGGCATGGCGGTCAATCTCCTCGGTCTCGCCGCCGTCGTCGCGGGCCTCGTCCTGCTCGGCCCCTCGTGGTGGGCCCTCCTCCTCGCCGTGCCGCTCGCCCTCCTCTCCGCCCGCGTCGCCTTCGTCGGCCACGACGCCGGACATGCCCAGATCAGCGCGGACCGCCGGCGGAACCGGATGATCCAGCTCGTCCACGCCAACCTGCTCCTCGGCATGAGCCAGGAATGGTGGAACGACAAGCACAACCGCCACCACGCGAACCCCAACCACCTCGAAAAGGACCCCGACGTCGCGGCCGACATCCTCGTCTTCGCCCAGCACCAGACGGCCGGTCGCGCCGGGTTCCGCGGCTGGCTCACGCGCCACCAGGCCTGGCTCTTCTTCCCGCTGACCACCCTGGAGGGCATCGCACTGAAGGTGTACGGGTTCCAGGCCCTGTTCTCCGGGGACGGGCCGTACCGGAACCGGCGCGAGCGGCTCGTCGAGGGCGCCCTGCTCCTCGCCCACGTCGTCGGCTACGCGGCGCTGCTCCTCACCACCCTCTCCGTCGGCCAGGCCCTGGTCTTCGCCCTGATCCACCAGATGCTCCTCGGGCTCCACCTGGGCATGGCCTTCGCACCCAACCACAAGGGCATGGAGATGCCGGACGCCCACCCGGACGGCGAGAACTGGGGGCATCTGCGACGCCAGGTGCTCACCTCGCGCAACATCCGGGGCGGACTCCTCACCGACTGGTTCCTCGGCGGACTGAACTACCAGATCGAGCACCACCTCTTCCCGAGCATGCCGCGCCCGCACCTTCGGCTCGCTCAGCCCGCCGTGCGTGCGCACTGCCGTACGGTGGGTATCCCCTACACAGAGACCGGTTTCGTCGAGTCCTACCGACAGGCGCTCGGACATCTGCACGAGGTCGGGGAGCCGCTGCGCTCGGCAGCGTGAGAAGGAGGCGTCGACATGTCGACACGGACGAAGATCGTGATCGGGGGAGTGGCCGTCGGCCTCCTCCTGATGCCCCTCATCGGCTTCTGGATGTCCCTGCTGGTGGTGCTCGGCGTCCCGGCCGTGGCCTATCTGGCCCTGGACCCCGGCCAGCGGCGCCGACTGCGCCGGATCTCCCGCAAGGAGCTCAACCGCTGAGGACCGCGCGGCGCCGGCCTCGACGTACGTCTGGCGTACGCTCGACGGTGATCACAGCCATGTGATCATCGGATCGGAGAAGGGGGCTCCCGTCATGAGCAGCGCCACCGTCACGACGGTCAGCAGCAACGGCGTCTACTCGTTCACCAAGCCGAACCGGGACAGCGTCACGCTGCTCGCCGGTCTCGGCGTGGAGGGGGACGTCCATGCCGGTGTCACGGTCAAGCACCGTTCCCGCGTGGCCAAGGACCCGACCGTGCCGAACCTGCGTCAGGTGCACCTGATCCACGCGGAACTCCTCGACGAGGTCGCCGGCGCCGGCTTCGAGGTCGCCCCCGGCGCGCTCGGCGAGAACATCACCACCCGGGGCATCGACCTCCTCGGCCTGCCCGCCGGCACCCGGCTGCACCTCGGAGCCGAGGCCGTCGTCGAGGTCACGGGGCTCCGCAACCCCTGCGCCCAGATCGACACCTATCGGCACGGGCTGCTGAAGCAGGTCCTCGGCCGGGACGAGAGCGGGCGGGTCGTCCGCAAGGCCGGGATCATGAGCATCGTGCTCGCCGGTGGCGAGGTGCGGCCCGGCGACCCGATCAGGGTCGAGCTGCCGGCCGAACCGCACCGCCCCCTGGAGATGGTCTGAGCCCCGGTCCGCCGATGCGCGTTCTGGACCGTCCCGGGGCCGTGCCCCGTCGCCCTAGGGGCGCGGCAGCGCACAGGAGTTGACCACGTCCTCGCCCGCCTGCCGTGCGATCGTACGGCTCGCGGGCGGCGCCGTACCCTCCTCGACCCACCCGCGCAGCGCGGCGAACGCCGAGCGGTAGCAGGGCAGGATCGGCCGCAGCCGGTCCGGGTAGGTGTCGTACAGCCCGTCCGTGTGCGTCCCGTCCTGGACCGTGTAGTACCGGTGCTTCCCGGACCGGCCGCGCGCGTCGACCATCCCGGTGTACACGTCGGAGTCGGTCGCGATCGGCAGCAGTGTGTCCAGATCGCCGTGCAGGGTGATGAGCGGCTTGCCGATCCGCCCCGTCAGCGCCACCTCGGCGACCGCGCGGCGGACGGACGCGGGGCGGGAGGCGTAGTCGTACGAGGCGTCGGAGGAGCAGGGGGCGAGGATCTCCTCGACCGTCGAACCGGCCGTCGTGCCTGGGCACGCGGGGTCGTACGCCGGATCGAACTCGGCTCTGAAGCTCTTCTGGGTCACGCCCCAGTACGCCTTCTCGTGGTACGGCCAGAGAAAGCGGGAGCCCTCCGCGAAGCCGGCGTCGATCAGGTCCTCGTCGGAGGCCCGGCCGAGTGAACGGGCGACAGTGACCGGAAGGCTCGTCAGCAGGTTGGGCCCGTGGGCCGTCCAGAGGACGCCCTCCCAGTCGACGCCGCCGTCGTACAGCTCGGGACGGTTCTCCAGCTGCCAGCGGGTCAGATATCCGCCGTTGGAGATGCCCGTCATGTACGTGTGCCGGGGCGCACGGCCGTAGTGCTGCCGCACGGTCTTCTTGGCGGCCCTCGTCAGCTCCGTCACCCTCCGGTTCCACTCGGCGACCGCGTCGCCCGGCTCGCGCCCGTCGGTGAAGAAGTCCGGACCCGTGTTGCCCTTGTCGGTGGCCGCGTAGGCGAAGCCCTGGGCCAGGACATGGTCGGAGATGAGGGTGTCGGTGGCGTACTGGCGCCGGGTTCCGGGCGCGCCGGTGACGACCAGACCGCCGTTCCAGTGCTCGGGGAGCCGGATGACGAACTGGGCGTCGTGGGACCAGCCGTGCGTGGCGTTGAGGCGGGAGTCGTCCGGGAAGTAGCCGTCGACCTGGACGCCGGGGACGCCGGACGGATTCCGGGTCCCCGTCGCGGAGAGCCCGGCCTGGTCGGCCATGTCGGTGTACCGGGTACCCGCCAGGCCCGCGGTCGTCAGATCGGCGAGGCACGCGGTCTCCTGGTGCGCGGCCCCGGGGACATCGACGGGGCGGACGCCCGCGCAGCCGGGCCGGGTGGGACCGGACTCGGCCCCGGCCGGTACGGCCGGGCCGGCGACGGTCAGCGCGGCCAGGAACGCGGTGAGGAGCGGAACGCCTCGGAACAGGCGCGTGGACGGCATGGACAGCCTCCGATGGGACGACGGGAAGGGGTGCGCGCCACATCGTGCGGCCACCTCTTCCCGAGCGGCCATGGTTCCGCGCCACACCTCGGGTCCGTCTGCCATGTGTGGGAACAGCCAGGGGCGGACCGGGTGGGCAGGCCCGGGGCGGACCGGTGGACGTACCGGGGCGCGGGCCGGTAGACGGATCCGGTGAGGGAGGAGCGGCGGATCAGGCGGGGCGCACCGCGATCGCGTCCAGGGCCTGCAGGAGCGCGGGCAGCTTGGGGCCGCGGGCCACGGGGAGGACCTCGCGCGGCTCGTCGTCCAGGAGGACGAAGGCCATGTCGTCGGTCCGCGCGACCAGGGACCAGCCCGGTCCGTCGGCCCGGAGCATGCGGGCCTCACCCGTCGCGAAGCTCGACCGCACCCGGCCGACCGGCGGGGCGTCGTCGAGGTAGCCGCGCAGCTCGCCGAGGGCGCGGCGCACCCCGTCGTACGGGTCGTGGGAGGCCTCCGTCCCCGAGCCGTCGGCACCACTCGCCCCGCCCGACGTACCCGCCCCGGCCGCTGCTCCGTCAGGCGTCGCGTCGTGCTCATCCATCTGGGCCCGCCAGGCGGCCCACTGGAGTGCCACCTCGTCCGCACCGAGCCTGCGCTGCGCGGGACCCCAGCCGTCCTCCTCGGGCGGGGACAGCGGAGCGCGGTCGCCCTCCTCCGGCTCGGGGTCGTGCGGGGCCGGCAGGCCGGGCGCGGCCGAGGCGACGGCGAGCGGCCAGCCGGGGAGCGCCGCCACCACCGAGCGCTCGTCGGGGGAGAGGTCGTACTCCATCCCGCAGTCCCAGGAGGCGATGGCCACGGCGACCAGCGAGACGTCGTCGACGATCACGGTCCAGCGGGCTCCCTCGCCGTCCTGGCCGAGGACCAGCCCGTACCCGCCGGCGTACGGTTCGATCTCCAGCGCCGCGCACGCCGCCGGGTAGTCGTCGCCCAGCACGCTCGGAAACTGCGCGGGCGTGAGCAGCACGGCGGTCAGCACATACAGCGCGTCGTCGTCGGCGGTAGCCACGGCAGCCTCCCCATCTGGTCGTCGGCGCACCTTAACCAGTGGGTAACCCGCGCGTCGAGAGTCTCCGGGAGGGAATGTGGACCGGAGGGCGACGGAGGGGTCGCGCGGTCCCTTCCGTGCGGTTCAGGCCGGGGGCAGTCCGAGCAGCGACCGTGCCACGGTCTCGGGTGACTCGTTCCGTTCGCGCGCCAGCACGATCACCGCCCGGCAGGCGAGCTCGTTGATCCCGAACGTCATGGCTTCGGGAGAGACCCAGGTGACGGCCTCGTCGATCCGGTCCTGATCGTCCTCCACACAGCCCGCGACATACGTCGCCGCCGCTTCGAAGATGTTGTGCTGCCGTCGTACCGGGGCGGGTTTGCCCGGTGCGTCCGGTGCCCTTCGCGCGGCCGGCAGGAGGGCGTTGAACAGTGCGCGCACACGGGCCATGGCCTGCCGCCTCTCCCGGACACGGCTGCCCGGCCCTTCCACGGTAGACAGGTAACTGCCGGGAAAGAAGGGTGCGTCGGGCGTCTCTAGGACGGAACTTCGTCGTCCTGGCGTACGGCGAGCACGAGGTAACGGTCGTCCTCGTCCACGTAACTGACCATCCGCCAGCCGGAACCGGCCAGCAGCGGACGCACGTTGGGTTCGGCGCGCAGGTCGTCGTCGGTGATCTGCCGCCCGTGCCGGGCGGCGAGCGCGACCCGTCCGATGGGATGGAAGAGGGCGAGTCTGCCGCCCGGGCGCACGACCCGGGCCAGTTCGCGCAGGTCGGCGGCCGGGTTCGCCAGATGGGAGATGAGCCCGGCGCCGAACACGGCGTCGAGAGCGCGGTCGCGCAGGGGCAGCCGGGCGACGTCGGTCCTGATCAGCTCCCCGGCCCCGTCGCGCCCGGCCCGTACCGCCTCTTCGAGCATCTCGGGGGTGAGGTCCGCCCCGATGACCGTTCCCGTCGGGCCCACGGCCGTGCGCAGCGCGGGCAGCGCCCTGCCGGTTCCGCACCCCGCGTCGAGTACCGCGTCTCCGGAGCGCAGGCCGAGATCGGCGACGGCCGCGGCGTACGCGGGGCCGTCGTCCGGGAAGCGGGAGTCCCAGCCGGCGGCGCGGGAGCCGAAGAACTCTTGGACACGGGTGGGATCATCGCTCATGCGTGCATGATGCCTCAGCCTCAGGGGTGAGCGCCGGGTGTCCATGTTCGAGCGCGGCACGATCGTTCTGGAACATCTCTGCGTCATATTCCATCAGCTTTCGAAATGCGCCCCTGATGCGCCCCCCTGTGCGGTCTAGCGTCCCTGGGTCATGGGACACCTGGACCACGCCGCCTTCGGCTGGCTGACACCTGTGCTGTCGTACGCGATGGCCTGCATAGGCGCCGCCCTCGGGCTGCGCTGCACCGTACGGGCGCTCGACGCGACCGGCCGATCCCGACGCAACTGGCTGCTCACCGCCGCGTCCGCCATCGGCACCGGCATCTGGACGATGCACTTCGTCGCGATGCTCGGCTTCGGGGTCACGGGAACCGACATCCGCTACGACGTTCCGCTCACCATTCTCAGCCTGCTCATCGCCATGGCGGTGGTCGGCGTCGGCGTCTTCGCCGTCGGCTACGGACGTGAACGGGGCCGCTCGCTCCTGATCGGCGGACTGACGACGGGAATCGGCGTCGCGAGCATGCACTACATGGGCATGGCCGCCCTGCGCCTGCACGGCCAGGTGACGTACGACCCGATCCTGGTCGGGCTCTCCGTCGCCATCGCCGTCGTCGCCGCGACCGCCGCGCTGTGGGCCGCGCTCAACATCCACGCGCCGGCCGCCGTGGCGCTCGCCGCGCTGGTCATGGGTGCCGCCGTCAGCAGCATGCACTACACGGGCATGTTCGCCGTCGAGGTCGCGGTCGTCCCGTCGAGGGCCGGACTGCCCGGAGCCACCGCCATGCAGTTCATCTTCCCGCTCGCCGTGGGCCTCGGCTCCTATCTCTTCATCACCTCTGCCTTCGTGGCTCTCTCCCCGACCGCCAAGGAGCGCGCCGCGTACGCCTCGGCCGAGCGGATCACCGAGCCGGACGAGCGCGCGGTCGACGTGGCGCCCCCCGGCTTCCGCACCCAGCTACGGGGAGACGACATCGCGGAGCCCGGGACCACAGGGCCGGGAACGGCCGTCGCCCCGCCCTCCTACGCGTACCGGGCCCGCACGGTCGACTAGGACCCCGCCCCCTCGTAGGCGACGCGCCCACCCGCTCGGAACGCCGTCGCCCGCCCCGCACGCACATCGCACCAGGACAGACGCAGCCGGAACGAGGAGGCCATGCGAACTCCCCGCAAGACCGAGGACGCCCGGACGGCGGCGCCGCCGCAGGCGGCGCGCGGACGGCGCGCGCACGCGGGGCCTCCCGCCGACGAACCACCGGCGCACGCCGCCGAGGCAACCCCCGGCGGTGCCGCCTCGCCCGGGCGATCGGCTCCCACCGTGCCCTCCGACGCCTCCGGATCCGCCGCTCCGTCCGGACCTTCCGTTCCGTCCGGATCCTCCGCGCGGGCCGTGCCGTCGGGGCGTCGCGGGCTGCGCCCCCGGACCGTCCGCGCGAAGATCGTCTCGCTGCTGATGGTCCCGGTCGTCTCCCTGCTGGCCCTCTGGGGATTCGCCACGGTCACCACCGCCCAGGACATCGCCCGGCTGCGCCAGCTCCAGAGGGTCGACGCGGAGATCCGCGAACCCGTCGCCGCCGCCGTCACCGCGCTGCAGGCCGAACGCCGCGCCGCCGTGCGCCAGGTCGCCTCGCCCGGCACGGGACGGGCCGCCGAGCTCAAGGACCAGGCACGGCGCACCGACGCCGCCGTGGCCCGGCTCCGCCTCGACGACGGACACACCGTCGGCGACAGGGGCGACCTGCCCCGGGACGTCGCCGACCGGATCGGCCGGTTCGTCTCCAAGGCCGAAGGCCTGGGCGGTCTTCGTACCGCAGCCGCCGCCGGCAAGGGCGACTGGGACCAGGTGTACGCGGAGTACACCGCCGCCATCAGCGCCGCCTTCGACGTCGGCGGCGCCCTGACCGGCATCCAGGACGCCGAGGTCGGCGCCGACGCGCGCGTGCTCCTCGAATTCGGCCGCGCCGGCGAGATGCTCGCCCGCGAGGACGCCCTGCTCGGCTCGGCCCACCTCGACGGCGAGCTGAGCGCGGAACGACTGCGCCGGTTCACCGGAGCGGTGGAGACGCGCCGCTCGCTCATCGAGTCCGCCACCGCCGACCTGCGCGGCCCCGAGCGCGCCGCCTGGAAGGAACTCGCCGACCAGCGCGGCTACCAGCAGCTCACCACCGCCGAGGACCGCATCGGGGCGGCCGCCCCCGGCCGTAAGGCGGTCCAGGCCGTGCCCGCCGCCACCTGGGACGACGCCATGGCGGTCGTACGGGGCGGGCTCGCGTCCATCGAGACCGACGCCCGCCGCGCCGCCGCCGACCGGGCGGACCCGTTCGGCGGCGGCGCCTTCACCGCCGGTGGCGCCGCCGTACTGCTCGGCCTCGCCGCCGTCGCCGCCTCCCTCGTGATCTCCGTACGGATCGGCCGGGGCCTGGTCATCGAGCTCATCAGCCTGCGCAACACGGCCCTCGGGATCGCGCGGCGCAAACTCCCCGGCGCCATGCTGCGGCTGAGGGCCGGAGAGGAGATCGACGTACAGGCAGAGGCCCCGCCCGGTCCCGCTCCGCAGGACGAGATCGGACAGGTCGGAGAGGCCCTCACCATCGTCCACCGGGCCGCGCTCTCCGCCGCCGTGGAACGCGCCGAACTCGCGAGCGGCATCTCCGGAGTGTTCGTCAACCTCGCCCGCCGCAGCCAGGTCCTGGTCCACCGTCAGCTCAACCTGCTCGACAGCATGGAGCGTCGTGCCGACGACCCGAACGAACTCGGCGACCTGTTCCGGCTCGACCACCTCACCACGCGCATGAGACGCCACGCCGAGAGCCTGATCATCCTCTCCGGCGCCGCCCCGGGCCGCGCCTGGCGCATGCCGGTGCCGCTGACCAACGTCGTCCGGGCCGCCGTCTCCGAGATCGAGGACTACGCGCGCGTGGAGATGCGCCAGCTCCCCGAGACGTCGGTCATCGGCGGCGCGGTCGCCGACCTCACCCACCTGCTGGCCGAACTCATCGAGAACGCGGCCCAGTTCTCCCCGCCCCACACGAAGGTGCGGATCAGCGGGGAGCCCGTCGGCAACGGCTACGCCCTGGAGATCGAGGACCGGGGGCTCGGCATGGGCAAGGAGTCCCTCGCGGAGGCCAACACGAGGATCGCGCAGTCAGAGGCGCTCGACCTCTTCGACAGCGACCGGCTCGGCCTGTTCGTGGTCAGCCGGCTCTCCTCCCGCCACGACATCAAGGTCCATCTGCGGACCTCGCCGTACGGCGGCACGACCGCCGTCGTCCTGCTCCCCACCGACGTGCTTCAGGGCGCGCTCCCGCCCGGGAGGAGCACGGCGCACGGGCGGCCGGCGGAACCGGCGCGCGGGGACGACCCGCGGGAGTACGCGGTGCACCGCGAGCGGCCGGGCGCCGAGGAGGGGCCCTACCCGCGCCACCGCGCGCAGTCGCCCGCCTCCGTGGGCGCCGTACCGCCCCCGGCCCAGACCCAGGCGCTGCCCCCGTCCCGGAACGCGTCCTCGCCCCGCGCGCAGTCGTCGCCCGCGTCGCCGTTCCCGTCGGCGTCCCCCGCGCCCGCGCCGCCCTCCGCTCCGCAGCCGCGGTCGCCGTCGCAGACGTCGTCGTCCTCGATGCCGCGGCCGCCCCGGATCCCCGCCCTCTCGGGGCAGTCGGAGTCGCAGGATCAGGGGTCCCCCGAGCAGCCACCGGCCGGCGTCACGACCCTGCGTCAGCGCGGCCGCTCCTCCACTCCGCCGCCGCACACACCCTCCGCGGCGCCCGCGCCCGGTCCGCCGGAGCCGCCCTCGGACGACTCCGGCGACCTGCCCCGGCGGATACGCCAGGCCAGTCTCGTACCGCAGCTGCGCGAGGCGCCACCGGCGGACCTGCCGCCGACCCCGGCTGTCCAGGGCGCGGAGGAACGCACCCCCGAGCAGGTCAGGGACCGGATGACCGCCTACCGCGACGGCTGGGCCCGGGGCGGCGGCCCGGCCCCCGGCACCAGACGGCCACTGGGAACGGGCTCCGGCCGTGAATCCGGGCGCGATCCCGGCCGTGGAGCCCGTCACGAATCCGGCCGTGACGCCGGCCGTGAATCCGCTCCGGGCTCCGGCCGCCCCGACTTCGGCCCCGACTCCGGCCCCGACTTCGGCAACGTCTCAGACCACGGCCGCCACTTCGGCCACGACTTCGGCAGTGAAGGAGACCACGCATGATCGACCACGAGAGGATGTCCCACCACCGCTCCGGTGAACTCGACTGGCTGCTCGACGACCTCGTCGTCAGGGTCCGGGAGGTCCGGCACACGGTCGTGCTGTCCAACGACGGACTCGCCGTCGGCTCCTCCAGCGGACTCAGCCGCGAGGACGCCGAGCATCTGGCCGCCATCGCCTCCGGCTTCAACAGCCTCGCCAAGGGCGCGGGCCGCCAGTTCCACACCGGGGGCGTACGCCAGACCATGGTGGAGATGGACGACGGATTCCTGTTCGTCGCCTCCGCAGGTGACGGCTCCTGCCTCGCCGTTCTCAGCTCCGTGAGCGCCGACATCGGCCTGATCGCCTACGAGATGGCCCGGCTGGTGAAGCGCGTCGGCGAGCATCTGCACACCCCGCCGCGGCTCGCCGCCACCCCGCCGGCCGCCGGCTGACCGGAGACGCCATCCATGAACGAGGACAGCCCCGGCGACGGCCAGGCCCCGCCGGGCAGTCAGTGGTACGACGCGGACGCCGGGCCGCTCGTCCGTCCGTACGCCATGACCGGCGGCCGCACGAAGCCGGGGCCCAGCAACGTACGGTTCGACCTCATCGCACTCGTCGTCGTCGACGACGACCCGCCCGGCCGGGCCGAGGAGTCGCTCCTCGGCCCCGAACACCGGGCCCTGCTCACCCTGTGCAGGGCGGAGACGCAGTCGGTGGCCGAACTCGCCGCCGACGCCGATCTGCCCGTCGGCGTCGTCCGGGTCCTCCTCGGCGACCTCCTCGAAGCGGGCTTCGTCAGGGTCAGCCGACCCGTGCCGCCCGCGCAGCTGCCCGACGAACGGATCCTGAGGGAAGTCATCGATGGCCTACGAGCGCTCTGAGAGCACGGGTGCGGGCGGCGGCGTGGACACCACGGCCCTCGCGTTGAAGATTCTGGTCGCCGGCGGATTCGGCGTGGGCAAGACCACGCTGGTGGGCGCCGTCAGCGAGATCCGTCCGCTGCGCACCGAGGAACAGCTCAGCCGGGCCGGGGAGTCGGTGGACGACACCGGGGGCGTCGACCAGAAGACCACCACGACGGTCGCCATGGACTTCGGCCGCATCACGATCCGCTCCGGCCTCTCCCTGTACCTGTTCGGTACGCCGGGACAGGACAGGTTCTGGTTCCTCTGGGACGAGCTCTCCCAAGGGGCGCTCGGAGCCGTCGTCCTCGCCGACACACGACGGCTCGAGGACTGCTTCCCCGCCGTCGACTACTTCGAGCACCGGAAGATCCCCTTCGTCGTGGCGGTCAACTGCTTCGCGGGGGCACGGAACTACGGAGCGCACGAGGTCTCGCGGGCGCTGGACCTGGACCGCGGCACGCCGGTGGTGCTGTGCGACGCGCGCGACCGGGACTCGGGCAAGGAGGTGCTGATCAGACTGGTCGAGTACGCGGGACGCATGCACACGGCGCGGTTGCTCGACTCGGTCGGGTGAGGCGACCCGCGGCGGCGATCGCGCGCGGGTGCCGGGTCGTGCGGGTCGGCCAGGTCGGCCAGGTCGTGCGGGTCGTGCGGGTCGGCCAGGTCGCGCGCGGTCAGTCGGAGATGCCGCTCTCGGCGGTCACCTTCTCGATCCGCAGGCGCACGAGGAGTTCGCCGGGGACGCCGTTGCGGGCGCCGAACTCCTCGGCGCGTTCCTCGCCCATGTAGCGGGCACCGATGCGAGCGGCCCAGCGGCGCAGCTCACCCGGGTCCTCGCTGATCTCTGCGCGGCCCCGGAGCGAGACGAAGGCGAACGGCGGCCGGTCGTCGTCGACACAGACGGCGGCCCGTCCGGTGCGGGCCAGGTTGCGGCCCTTGACCGTGCCCTTACCCGTATTGAAGACGATGTCGTCACCGTCGAGCACGAACCAGATCGGGACCACGTGCGGACTCCCGTCGTCGCGTACGGTCGCCAGCTTTCCCGTGCGCGTTCCCTCGGACACGAACGCCCGCCACTGTTCCTCGGTCATCTTCGGCATACCTCCATGGTGCGCCACCCGGGCATGCGCGGCGTGCCCGCCACCCCCGGCATCGCCAGGGGTGCTTGCTCTGTCCACGACAGTGGGTAAGGCTTGCCACGACAGGCGGACCGCGGGGACTGCGGGGTCACGGGGACGCCACACACAGGGGGAAGGACCACAGATGGCGCTGGACAAGGAACTGGACTGGCTCCTGGACGACTTGACCCGGCGGGTCGAGTACATCCGGCACGCGCTCGTACTCTCCAACGACGGGTTGGTCACAGGAGCGAGCAGCGGCCTGGAACGGGAGGACGCCGAGCATCTGGCCGCCGTCTCCTCGGGCCTGCACAGCCTTGCGCGCGGCTCGGGCCGGCACTTCCAGGCCGGGCGCGCACGGCAGACGATGGTCGAGTTCGACGAGGCCCTGCTGTTCGTGACGGCGGCGGGCGAGGGCAGCTGCCTGTGTGTGCTGAGCGGTGCGGACGCCGACGTCGGTCAGGTGGCGTACGAGATGACGCTGCTGGTCAACCGGGTCGGCGAGCACCTCGGGGTGGCGGCGCGACAGTCGGGAGTCGGCGGTCTGTGAGTTGTCCACAGGCCGAGCGGGAGCCCGCCTGACGGAGGTACGGTCGTCACCGAGAGTAATCGTCGCTCACGGGGGAGACCGCCATGACAGGAGAAGAGACCACTCGCGTCGCGCCCGCGCCGGCCGGGCCGCCCACGCCGGCACCCATGCCCGCGACGGCGTCGGCGCCCGCGCTGGCGCTGACGCGGGCAGCGCAGGAACTGGAGCTGCGGCGGGACGAGTTCCAGCTCGCCGTCCAGCTGGGTCTGGTGAGGACCGTGCCGGCAGGTGTCGGCGCGCGAGGCGGACGTCGACGTGTGGAGCGGTCGGAGATCGACCGACTCAGGGGCGCGCCGGACTTCCCGCACGGACTGCGCGACCGCGTTCGCACGGTCGGTACGGGCGAGGCCGCCGCCTTGCTCGCCGTGCCGCCGGAGCGCTTCACCAGGCTCGCGAGGACCGGGCACTTCACCCCGGTGCGGTTCTATCTCAACCGCTACCGCGCGGTGGCCTGGCTCTATCTCGCCGGTGAGCTGGGCGAGTTCGCCCTGACCCATCCAGGGCTGCTCACCGGGAGACTCCCGAGGGAGACCAGGGAGCGCCTCGACGGTGGAGAGGACCGACGGCCGCGCAACTGGCGCGCCCGCCGCCTGGGGCTCCTGCTCCGGTCGGCCGAGGACCCCTGGGCGCGGGCAGCGGCCATCGCCTCGTTGCTCGACCCCGGGCAGTTGTCCGAGGTCGTCGACGACCCGTACGAACGCACCCACCTCGACCGTCTGCGCCCCGAACCTCCCTCGGGGCGAACGGAGTCGGCGGCCGCGCGCGACATCGTGGACCGGCTGACCGTGGCGGACGACCCGGACGAGATCCTCTGGCATCGCATGAGCCTCGCCCTCGCTCTGGACGAGGCCCGAGCGGACCGTCCCGCCCCGCGTCCCGACGCCGCGCCCGCGCCGGACGCGCCGACACCGCGCCCACCCCACTCCTCCGTCCTGATCCGCCCGCCCGCGCACCGTTCGCGCCGCAGTCTCCTCGACCGTCTGAGGCGCGGTAAGGGGATGGCCGGCGCGGAGCCGGAGGGGAGGCCACGCGGCTAGCTGCCGTGGGCTAAGACGGGCGTCCCGGCACGTCATCGACGGCCACGACCAGCACGTTCGCTCCGTAGCGGACGGCAAGGGCCGGGCGTGTGGACGGACCGGCGGCACCCTTGCGGCAGCAACCGCTCCCGCCCGCGGCCGATGAGACCGCTGCGTGATCCGTCGTCGCTCTCTCCGCCGTCGCCCGCACTACGGTGGATGGCTATGACCGACGACACCCTCTGGGACTCCCCGCCCGACGCCCCCATGCTCCGCGGCGGCACCTACACCCTCACCGTCATCGACGAGCCCTCGCTCCACGAGGTCCAAGCACTCCCCGCACACGATCCCGCACGTGCGCGAGAGGTGGTCGCGTCCCTGATCACCGTCGCCGGCGTCGCCGCGGAACTGGCTCCGCAGCCCGCCACGGAACTGGTGCCGCAGGACACCCGCGCCGACCTCGATCGGGTGCGGGTGGGCTGCTGGGGGCCGGTCACCGAGATCACCGACGCGGCGCTGGCCTTCCGGGGCGGCTGCTTCCCGTTGGACGACCAGGCGGCCGCCTTTGCCCGGCGACACCCGGGGGCAGCCGTGATCGGGTCGGTCCGCGTCGACTTCCCCATCCGGTACGGGGCATGGGTCTTCCTCCACCCCGACGGAACTCGCCTCTGGGCCGAAGGATGGTCGGGTGAGGGCCCGTGGAACGTGCAGGGAAGCGTCGAAGCCATCCTCGACGCCTTCCAGGCGCGGACCGCTCTCGACGCCGACTTCGACCTCGACGCGGAGCCGCCGGCGATGGACTTCAGCGAGCTGGAAGACGCCGTGCTGCGCACGATGATGCCCCTGGACCGGCGCGAGCGCGTCCTGTCGGTCTTCCGCGTCGCGCGCACGCCCGAGGCCGTCGATCACCTGGAGGAGACCTGGATGGAAGAGTAACGATCGGGAAACATAAGGAAGTTGTCAGCAATCGATCGTCGTGTTCTTGCCTTCGCACTTGCTACGTCCCCTAGGGTGGTCGGTCTCCAGTGCCGCACCCATCGCCGATCTCAGGAGCCCCGCGCGGCGCTGTACACGGGCTCTCCCAGGGGGACAAAGAACGTGACTGCACAGATACGGCCCTTAGGTCGCACCCGTCGACTGTGGCCACGCACCGTGCTGGCTCTGAGCGCGGCGACCGCCATATCCCTGACCGGGCTTCCGGGGCTGCCGGGCTTCCAGATCGACGAGGCCGAGGCGGCGCCCAAGCCGCAGCGCTGCGACGAGATGTACCTGGGGCACAGCTACGGCAGGACACCGGCCAACTCCGGCCCGCCGATGACCGGTGACTACGACCCGTTCCCGACGGACGAGAACTACACGTACGTCAACCCGGCCAAGGACTTCGACGGGGTTCTCGCGCCCACCGACAAGCAGCGCGAGAAGGCGGGCACGAACTACCGCAAGTGGCAGCGGCTCTGGGAGAAGAACGGCAACCCGGCCGACCGCGTCATGGAGATGTACGCACGCTACAACGCCCAGTACAACAACTCCACCGGCTACAAGAACTGGGACGACTGGAAGCAGATACGCTGGCTCGCCCCGCACGGGAACCCGCCGCGCGGCTTCGCGTTCATGCAGCGGATGGTCAAGAAGTACAACATGATCGGCCCGGACTGGTGGTGCGAGGACACCCTCGAATACACCGACGAGAAGGGCAACAAGCAGGAACGCCGCATCGACGCACGCAACCGGGTCAAGGGCGTCAACGTCGAGGCGAAGTCCAACGGACACATCGAGAACGACCAGTTGAAGGGCGACAAGGCGCTCGCCAAGCAGTACCCGAAGGACAAGTTCCAGTACCTGACGGGTCAGACGACCGAGAAGGGCACCAAGGAGAAGGTCGACGCCTTCAACAAGGAGATGAAGGCGGACCGGGGCACCAGCGCGCGGCAGGCCAACATCGTCGAGCGCCGCTCGAACGCCATCGAGCGCCCGCTGAAGCCGAACGTCTACACCGCCGCCGACCCGCGCTTCAACGCCGACCCGCTGAAGGCCGGTCGCTCCTCGATCATGGACCAGGCACTCCGCTCGGGGAAGACCCCCGCGGAAGCCCTCCGTATGCAGAAGCAGTACGAGGCCAACAACCGGGGCGGCTACTTCAACCGGGGCCCCGGCGGCATCGACTTCTCCAGCATGGAACTGAACTACGTCTCCACCCCCGCCAAGGGCAAGGGGATGCGGTACTCCATGAAGACGACGTACGTCCCCGACGCCGAGGCCAAGCCCGGCTGGGGCGGTGAGGCGCGCCTGAACCTCGCCAACGACGCGTTCTTCACCTGGCTGGCGCTGACCCCCGACAAGTTCTGGGTGAACCTCAACCCCGTGCAGCCCGACGTCATCATGGACAAGGAGTTCGCCAAGACCGACGCGGGCCGCATCCTGCTGGAGGCGGACCTCACCCTCAAGCACGACTACGCCGACGCCATGAACCCCGACAAGTACGAGCGCGGGGAGCGATTCTGGCGTGCCGCGCCGCGCACCGCCGAGGGTGCGCCCTGCCTGCCGATCATCCGGCAGTGGATCACCCCCAAGACGGCGACGGTCCGTGAGCAGGACGGCGGCATCTACATCCTCGACGCGCCGCTGAAGGTCAACATGGAGGTGGCCAGCGGTCCCGAGAAGCCTCCGAACACTTGCGACATCACCGAGGCGCAGTCCAAGCAGGCCGAGGCGCTCATCCGCAGCGAGATCCTGCCGGAGGTGGAGCGCCGCGTGAACCAGGAGGCCGGCTACGCCGACCTGCGCTACGTCTACCGTTCCCGCGTCGCCGCCGAGCACGTCCGCCGCGCGGACGCCGCCCAGCCCACCGACTTCCGCACGGTCATCAACAGCAACGACGTCAAGCGGTGGCCGCTGAGGGGCGAGAACAAGGACTGGGACAAGAAGACCGTCTACGACAAGTACGTCCACTCGTTCAAGAACGGCGACTACAAGTTCGAGCGGGTCTACGACGGCAAGGTCTGGATCCTGTCCATGGGCGGGGTCGACTTCTCCAAGTCCCCCAAGCGCAACATCACACGGACCGAGTTCAACGTCCAGCACCGTGACCTCGACAGGACCACCAGGACATCTCTGCAGACCGAGACGACGCACCGCGGTACCGAAGAGGTCTTCCTCGGTTCGTCCGGTGAGCGTGACGGTGGCGGCGGTCCCACGCCGACGCCCACGCCGACTCCGTCGGGCACCGGCAAGCCCACCGAGCAGCCGACCACTCCGGCACCCGGCCCCTCCACGCCCGGCGGTGACCACAGCGCGCCGCCGGCGACGAAGGATCCGGAGGGCGACCTCGCCGACACCGGCAGCAGCACCCCCGTCGGCATGATCGTGGGCATCGCGGCGGTCCTCGCCGTGGCCGGCGGAGCACTGCTGTGGTGGATGCGGCGCCGCAGGACGGCCGGCGAGTAGGCCGTCCGAGGGAATGACGGAACCCGGCGGCGGGCCGGTGGGCGCAGAACAGCGCCCGCCGCCCGCCGCCGGACCTGTGCGCCGGATACTCGATCGCGCCGAGATCCCGGTTCCTGTAGGTGACCCAGTGTCCGACGTGCGGCCCGCGCCACCGGCGGGGGAGTATGGGCGCATGCTTCTGGCACGACTCGCCGACGCGTCCCAGCAGGTCACCGCCACGTCCGCCCGCTCGCGGAAGATCGCGGTGCTGGCCGAGCTGTTCTCGGAGGCCGTGCCCGAGGAGAGCCCGCTCGTGATCGCGTACCTCTCCGGCCGGCTCCCGCAGGGGCGCATCGGCGTGGGCTGGGGCGTGCTCAAGAACGTGGTCCCACCGGCCGTACCGCCCGCCGCGCACCCCGGCCTGACCCTCGCCGGCACCGACGCCGTCATGACGGAGCTGGCCGCCGTCTCCGGCGCCGGGTCGCAGGCCGAGCGCGTCCGTCTCGTACACGAGCTGATGGCCGCCGCGACCGTGGAGGAGCAGGAGTTCCTGATCAGGCTGCTCTCCGGGGAGGTACGGCAGGGAGCCCTGGACGCCATCGCCCTCGAAGGGGTCGCGCGCGCCGCCACCGTGTCCTCGGCCGAACTGCGACGGGCCGTGATGCTGGAGGGTTCGCTGCCCCGTGTCGCCCAGGCGGTGCTGGCCGAGGGGACGGCTGGTCTCGAAGGCTTCGCGCTGCGGGTCGGTGTCCCCGTCCAGCCGATGCTCGCCCATACGGCCGCCTCGGTCACCGAAGCCGTCGCGGGTCTCGGACGGTGCGTGGTCGAGGAGAAACTCGACGGCATCCGGATCCAGGTGCACCGCCGTGGCGACGAGGTGAGGGTGTTCACCCGCTCCCTGGACGACATCACCGGCCGGCTGCCCGAAGTCGTCGCCGTCGCCCGGGAGACGGCCGCCGACCCGTTCATCCTCGACGGAGAGGTGATCGCCCTCGATCCCGCCACCCGTCGGCCGCTCGCCTTCCAGGACATCGCCTCGCGTGTCGGCTCCCGCGTCGACGTCGCCGCCGCCAGCGCCACGGTGCCCCTCTCACCCGTCTTCTTCGACGTGCTCGCCGCCGACGGGGAGGTGCTCATCGACCGGCCGGGCGAGGAGCGCCACGCCGCGCTGGCCCGGCTGCTGCCCGAGAACCGGCGGGTCCGTCGCTTCGTCGTGGACGATCCCGGCGTGCCCGGGCAGGTGGAGGCGGCCGAACGGTTCTTCACGGACACGCTGTCCCTGGGGCACGAAGGCGTCCTGGTGAAGGCCCTGGACGCGCCCTATGTGGCCGGTCGCCGTGGCCGTACCTGGCTCAAGGTCAAACCGGTCCACACGCTCGACCTCGTCGTCCTCGCCGCCGAGTGGGGCCACGGCCGCCGCACCGGGCTGCTCTCCAACCTCCACCTCGGCGCCCGGGCCGCCGACGGGACCTTCGTGATGCTCGGCAAGACGTTCAAGGGCCTCACCGACGAGATGCTGCGCTGGCAGACCGGGAAGCTGGGCGAACTCGCCGTGGACGACGACGGCTTCACCGTACGCGTACGGCCCGAGCTCGTCGTCGAGATCGCGTACGACGGTGTCCAGCGCTCCACCCGCTACCCCGCAGGGGTCACCCTGCGCTTCGCCCGCGTCCTGCGGCACCGGCCGGACAAGCCGGCCTCCGAGGCCGACACCGTGGAGCGTGTCGTCGCGGGATCATGACCGGGCGTGAGTTCGCTCAGTCTCCGCTGGTGTAGCGGCGCCGGACCCAGAGCGGGAGCACGTACCAGCACAGCAGGTACCAGGCGACCAGACCGGTCACCAGCCACGGCACGTACCCGTCGTGCGTCGCCACCCGCAGGACGAGCAGCAGCGCCGAGGTCAGTGTGGCGAGCAGCAGCACGAGCCCCACGAACGTCAGCCGCGAGGCCCAGACCACGGTCTCCGGTTTGATCCGGCGCCCCGCCACGATGCGGTGGAACGAGACCGGCCCGATCAGCGCCCCCGTCGCCGCCGCGCCCAGTGACACCGTGACCACGTAGATGGCCCGATCGGTGTCCGACAGGTCGGCGAACCGGGGCGCGAAGACGACCGTGAGCAGGAAGCCGAACAGGATCTGCACGCCCGTCTGGGCGACCCTGATCTCCTGCATCAGC
Organism: Streptomyces sp. NPDC013317; assembly: GCF_055563155.1. Lineage (NCBI taxonomy): Bacteria > Bacillati > Actinomycetota > Actinomycetes > Kitasatosporales > Streptomycetaceae > Streptomyces > Streptomyces sp. NPDC013317. Next base: position 248,381 of record NZ_JBVHDX010000003.1, on the reverse strand, counting down.
TCGGCCCAGCGCCGGTCCGCGCGTTCCTCCTGCGTCTCGTGACGACCACGGACGAGGTCACCGCCGTCGGACTGTTCCCGGACCGGTCGTGTGGACACGGAACCTCCTGTTGTCGGTCCCCTCTTCGCGGGTAACCGGTCGGAGCCCGCTTCAATCCCGGGCCGCCCGAGCCAGGGGGCGGCCGCGCCCGCCCGGGTGCACGGGGACGTCGCGGGACGCTCCGGCGCGAGGGATGCTGGAAGCGTGGCAGGACGACCCACGCCTGGCAGCGAGGAGATGAGCTACGTGTACGACCACCACATCGACACCGACGTCACCGTGCAGCTGAGCGACTGCGACCGCCAGGACGCCCAGGCGGTCTTCGACGTCCTCGACCATGTCTACCGGCTCGAGGACATGAGCGCTCCCGGCCCGAAGGCGGCCTCGGCGCCCGCCCCCACCGTCTGGATGGCGACCTTCGACACGGCCGAGGCGCGCGGGGAGGACGCCGGTCCGGTGCATCTGGCCGGACAGGTCGGCGCGCTGCTGACCGGTGGGTACCACGCGGTCGAGGAGGTCGAGAAGACGCTCGCCGCCACCTTCGCGGTGCGGTCGACGCAGTCCGTCTCGGGCGACCAGGAGACCGAGGCCCGCCTGCTCCTCGCATCCCGCTGACCCGGCCGGCCCTGCCGGCCCACTGACACCCCGGACGGAGCGGACGGGCGCCGTCCGGGGCACATGCATGTCCCACACCCCCTATGCATCGCGTGTATACACGCTATGTAGAGTGCTCCGTACACCGCGACGGCGCCCTGACCAGGCGCATGTCGCCCTTCGAAGCCATCTACGGGGAAAGCGGGTTGCAGCATGTTCCGAACCGATACGGGGAAGCGCCGGGCATCGGCCGCCGCCCTTCTGGCGGCGGCCTCACTCGTGCTCGCGCTCAGCGGGTGCGGGGTCGATCCGATCACCCCGGCCGAAGCAAGGGGCAAGGCGGCCGGGTCGGACGACAAGCGGGGCGGGGAGGGTGCCGAGGGATCGGGCGGTCCGGCCGGCCCCGTCGACTGCACCAAGGCGAAGTGCATAGCCCTGACCTTCGACGCGGGTCCCGGCAAGGACACGCCTCACCTCCTCGACGTGCTCAAGGAGAAGAAGGTCCCCGCCACGTTCTTCCTGCTCGGCAAGAAGCATGTCGATCGGTATCCCGACGTCGTCAAGCGCATCGCGGACGAGGGGCACGAGGTCGCGAACCACACGTGGACGCACCGCATCCTGACCGACCTGGAGGCCGGGGAGGTGCGCGAGGAGCTGTCCCGCACCCAGGACGCGATAGAGAAGATCACCGGAAGCCGGCCGACCCTCATGCGGCCTCCGCAGGGGCGGACCGACGACACGGTCTCGGGGGTGAGCCGGGACCTCGGGCTGGCGCAGATCCTGTGGAGCGTCACGGCCAAGGACTACTCCACTACCGACTCGGACCTCATACGGAAGCGAGTGCTCGAAGGGGCGCAGGGCGACGGGATCATCCTGCTGCACGACATCTACGACGGCACCGTCCCCGCCGTGCCGGGCATCATCGACGAGCTGAAGGAACGGGGCTTCACTTTTGTGACGGTCCCTCAGCTCCTCGCCCCCGGCAACGCGGAGCCGGGGTCGGTCTACCGTCCGTGATGTGAGACGCACGAACGGTAAAAAAGGGGGTGAGGTGTCTCACATCGGGCACCCTGGAGTCCTCGGAACTCGTCTTGAAGGTTTATCGTTCATCAATGTGTGATGGCGGAGGGGCCCGGTCCCCAGGTCCCCCCCTTGCGGTGACCGCTCTTCGTCGTCGCGGCAATCGGCCCCGGTTGGAATCCCCCGTCCAACCGGGGCTTTGTCGTTCCTCGGGCCGTGTCCGCCGTCGAGTCCCGGGCGCGTACCGCTCGTGAGAGGCGCACGCTCCGGCGCGTTCAACTCCTTCGGGTGACCCCCTGCATGCCCCGTCTGTGACCGGGCAAGATCGTCACGGGCTGTGACTGACCCGTCACGCACCCCGCTGACCTGGGACGTCACGAGAGGGCCGCCATGCCGGACACGATCGCGCACATCCGCCGTGCCGTCGGCGCCCTCGCCGCCGGGCTGCTGCTCGCGGGATGTGTCACGACCGAACACGGTCCGACCGTTCCGCGGACTCCGCACGCGCAGGACACGCTGCTCAGGGCAGTGGAGCGCACCCTGGTCGACCGCTGCCTGGACGCCCGAGGGCTCACCCTCGCCCGGCGTCCGGACACCCCGGAGGAAGACCGGCGCCTCCAGGGGGCACTCTTCGGCACCGGCCCCCGCGAACTGTCGCTCACCCTGGCCACCGGCCACACCGTCACCGCCCACACCGACGGCTGCCTCGCCTCCGCCCGCCGGACCCTGTACGGAGACCAGACGCGCTGGTTCCGCGCGCAGGTGACCGTCGACAACCTGCGCGCCGAGGCCCAGAACCGGATGAAGGACGACCCCGCCCACCGGGCCGCCCTCGCGCGCTGGAACCAGTGCGCGGCCCCGGCCGGCCGCCCGCGCACCGAGCGACCCGACCCCGCGGTCGTCGCCCGCTGTGACCGGGAGAGCGGCCTCGCCGCGGTGCGCGCGCGGCTCGAACCCGCAGAGCTGGCGAAGGTGCGCGCACTGCGCGGCGACCAGCTCACCACCTACCAGCAGCTGCGCGCCCGCGCGCTGCGGCGGGCAGCCGAGCTGTCCGCACCCGTCACCGCACAGGAAGGCAACAACGCTTCATGAAGCGCATCCTCACCACGGCCGTCGCCCTGCTCGCCCTCACGGGCGGACTCGCCCTCACCGCACCCGCCCAGGCGGCCGACTGCCCGAGTGGCGAGTTCTGTGCCTGGGAGAACGCCGACTTCGGCGGCCAGCGCGCCAACTGGAGCGGCGACGACGGCTGGTGGGAGAGCTGGATCGCCGACACCGACTCCTCCTGGGCCAACCACGGCATCTCGGGACCGGGCATCAAGGACCACGTCCGGGTCTACGAGAACGCCCATCAGGGCGGCGCGATGACCATCTGCCTGATTCCCGGCCAGGAGGTCGGGTACAACGGTGTGGCCAATGACCGCGGCGACTCCCACACCTGGGCGATGAGCTGCTGAGCGGTTCTCCCGCCATGACGCGCCCCTGCACCTCTCCGGGTGCGGGGGCGGTCAGTTCCCGGCGCCCAGCCACAGGTCCGGGCCGAAGACCTCGTAGTGGACGGCCGAAGCGGCGACGCCGCCCGCCAGCAGGTCACCGCGCACCTGGCGCATGAAGGGCAGCGGGCCACACAGGTACGCCGTCACGTCCGACGGGAGGTCGAGCGTGGCCACGTCCGCGCGGCCGAGCTGGGCGTCCGCCCCGCCCGGCTGTTCGTACCAGAGGTGCAGGGAGCCGTTCGGCAGTGCGTCGACCAGTCGCCGCAGCTCCTCGCGGTGCGCGTGGTCGACGGAGGAGCGGTCGGCGTGCACGACCGTGACCGGACGGCGCGAGCCGGTGGCGGCGAGGTGCTCGAGCATGGCCAGCATCGGCGTGCTGCCGATTCCGGCGGAGGCGAGAAGCAGCGGCCCCTCACCCTCCGGCAGGACGAGGTCCCCGAACGGCGCGGACACCTCGACGGTGTCGCCCACGCGCGCGTGTTCGTGCAGCCAGGTCGACACTTCGCCCGCGGGGTCCCCGTCGATCCGCTTGACCGTGATCCGCCACTGAGGGCGCCCCGGTGCCGAGGAGAGGCTGTACTGACGGATCTGCCGGGCGCCGTCGGGCAGTGTGACGCGCACGCTCACGTACTGCCCCGGCCGGAAGGATCCCGTGGGGCGTCCGTCGGCGCGGCGCAGGACGAAGGAGACCGTGTCGGCCGTCTCCTGGTGCCGTCCGACGATCTCCATGGGCCGGCGTACCCCGCCCTCCTCGACCCCCGTCTCCTCGTAGAGCCGGGACTCCAGTGCGATGAGGGCGTTGGCCATCAGCCAGTAGACCTCGTCCCAGGCCTGGGCGACCTCGGGTGTGACGGCGTCGCCGAGCACGTCGACGATCGCGGCGAAGAGGTGCTCGTGGACGACTTTGTACTGCTCGGACGTGACACCCAGCGAGGCGTGCTTGTGGGCTATGCGCGAGAGCATGACGTCGGGCCGGGTGCCGGGGCTCTCCAGGAGCGCCCCGGCGAAGGCTGCGATCGAGCCGGCCAGTGCCCGCCGCTGGTCGCCATTGACCTGGTTCCCGCGGTTGAAGAGGTCGCGGAGCAGCTCGGGCCGGGCGGCGAACATCCCGGCGTAGCAACGCTCGGTGATCTCGCCGAGCGCGGCCCCGACGACGGGGAGGGTGGCGCGGACGACGGGGGTGGCCTGCTCGGACAGCATCGAAGCTCCTATTGTGGTAGATGATCTACGTATTTAAGGGCGTGGGTGGACAGGGGCAGGGGAGTCCCATGGGTCGAGGGTGGGCGTCAGCCGTCGTGCCGGATGCCCAGTGAGACGAGCACCGGTCCCGTGGGCGACTCGACCAGGTCCGCCACGGTCAACGGGTCGAGCGACGCGTAGAACGCCTCCTGTGCCTGGCGCAGCGCGCCGCGCAGCCGGCAGGCCGCGCGCAGGGGGCAGGGGGTTTCGCCCTCGCACTCGACGACCTCCTCCTCGCCCTCCAACGTTCGGACCAGCCACCCCACCGAGGCCCGTCGCCCGGTCTCCGTGAGGGTCAGGCCGCCGCCGCGTCCGCGTCGCGCCTCGACGACACCGAGGTGCTGGAGCCGTGTGACGACCTTCGCCATGTGGGCGTAGGGCACGGCCATCACCTCGGCCACCTCCCGCGTGGTGATCGCAGGTTCGTGGCCGGGTGTTCCGGGGACCGCCAGACGCATCACGGCACGCAGCGCCAGGTCGGTGAATTTCGTCAACCGCACACCGGGACCGTAGCAAACAAGTATTTCGGATACGTATTAGGGGGGTGGGTCTCTGCTCAGTGCGAGCGGCGAGCCGAGAGATGGCGCCAGAGCCACGTGCCGCCCACCACCAGGGGAGTGACCACCAGGACCAGAGCGAGCAGCGGCCACCGCCCGCCGCCGAGTTCCCGGTCCGTGAAGAGAACCACGATCACCGCCACCAGGGGGAGCACGATCGACGCCAGCGCCCGCAGCGAGGCCACCACCATCTCCGGCTGAAGTCGCCCCGCTCGCGGCGGAGGAGGGTCCGGGCTGCCGCAGTAGAAGACGACGGCGCGATGCAACAGCTTGGTCGTGGCCTTGTGGTACGAGACCCCCATGTACGGCAGCCACACCAGAGGCGCCACCAGGCCGGTCAGGAGCACCGCGATCAGCAGCAGCCACTGACCGATCCGGGCGAGCCTGCCAGGGCCGTCGCCGTCCGGTGTGACGAGGCCGAGAAGACGGGCCATCCGCAGGGTCAGCTTCCAGAGCGCCGCGACCCGGCCCCGGCGGGGCTCTGTGTCGTCGGCGGGAGCCGGGCGGGCGCGCAGACCGGCCGCGGCGGCCGTCGTGTCCGCGTACACCCCCTGCAGGACCAGGAGCTCGGCGGCGCGTTCGAAGTCGGTGGTGTCCCGGCCGTCCAGACCTGCCAGGACGAGGATCGCCCGCGCCTGGAGCAGCAGCGCTCCGCAGAAGGCGACGGGGATCAGGAGCATGAACGGCCCGCCCACGAACGCCCCTTCGGCGGTGACCGCCCGCCGGCCGCGTGCCGCGACCAGGGCACGCAGTTCGGCGGGGGTCGCCTCCGGATGGTCGCGGCGCAGCCGCTCCACGGCCCGCCCGGCCGGCGGGCCCATGTGCCGCAGAGCGAACATGGCGAGCAGTTCGGGCAGCCGGCCGGGCTGGGCCCATGCCTCCCGCAGCAGCGAGCGGGAGAGAACAGGAGCCGGTGTCTCCGCGGCGCCCCTCCTCAGGACAGGACCTTGGCCTTCGCCTTCTCGAACTCCTCGTCCGTGATGGCGCCCCTGTCCTTGAGTTCGGCGAGCCGTGCCAGTTCGTCGGCATGACCGCCGCCGCCACCCGTACCCGCCGTCTTGCGGATGTACGACTGGAACGCGGCCTCGTTCTCCTTGGCCTGCGCCATGTCCCGCCGGGTCATGCTCTTGCCGCGGGCGATCACGTAGACCAGAACGCCGAGGAAGGGGAGCAGGATGCAGAAGATCAGCCACCCCGCCTTGCCCCAGCCGCTCATCTCGTGGTCGCGGAAGATGTCGGTGATGACCCTGAACAGGAGGAACAGCCACATGATCCAGAGGAAGAACCAGAGCATGGTCCAGAAGAGGTTGAGTGCGGGGTAGTCGTCCATTCCTGCGCTCCGTTCCTGCGGTGGCCGCCCGAAGTCGGCCACTCGTATGAGCGAGTTTCGCCCACCCCCCGCCGGCCCGCATGTCGAAGGCTCCCCGGATCGTGGATATGGGATCCACGGTCCGATATCCACGATCCGACATCCACACTCAGGCCGTGCGGGCCCTCAGCGCCGCCAGGGCACGGTCGGCGTGGGCGCTCATCCGCAGCTCGCTGCGGACGACCTCCAGGATCCGGCGGTTCTCGTCGATGACGAAGGTGACCCGCTTGGTCGGCGCGAGCGAGAAGCCCCGCTTCACGCCGAACCGGTCGCGGACCGAGCCCTGGGGATCCGAGAGCAGCGGATAGCCGAGGGAGTGGCGGTCGGCGAACTCCTGCTGTCGCTCGACGACGTCGGAGCTGATACCGACGGGGCGCGCTCCCGCCTCCTGGAACTCGGCGGCCAGGTCACGGAAGTGGCAGGCCTCCGCCGTGCAGCCCGCCGTCATGGCCGCCGGGTAGAAGAACAGGACGATAGGTCCGTCCGCGAGGAGGCCGACCAGCGATCGGGGTGTCCCCGTCTCGTCCGGAAGAGTGAAGTCCTCGACGATGTCACCGACGTTCATCCGGCCCGCCCCTTGTCTCCGACCGGTCCGTCCGGTCGTCGACGGGTGACGCTACCGCAGGGTAGGAACGTGCGTCACCGGCGGGCGGACGCGGCTCAGGCCCGCTGCCGCGCGGCGAGCCGCCGGTCCAGGATCGCGAGCACCTGCTCGCCCCAGCGCAGGTTCTCCTCTTCGAGGTAGCGGCCGCGCATCAGCGTGAGATACGGCCCGATCCGCTCGGCCTCGCGCAGATACGTGGCCTCGTCGCGGCCGGCGAGCATCCACTCCCGCAGCCTCTCCCACCGGGCGAGCTTGCCCCGGGCCCACTCCATCCGCTCCTGGACGAAGCCGCGTACCGCTTCGGTGTCGCCCTCGTCGCAGGCCTGCACCTGGACCATCAACTCGTCCCGGATCGCGGTCGGGCGCGGTGGCTGGGCCGTGTACGCCATGAGGTCCTGCCGGCCCGTGTCGGTGAGGGAGAACATGCGCTTGTTGGGGCGCCGTTCCTGTTCCACGACGCGTGCGGCGATCAGTCCGGCCTCGGAGAGCCGGTCGAGCTCGCGGTAGAGCTGCTGGGGCGTGGCGGCCCAGAAGTTGGCCACGGACACGTCGAAGATCTTGGCCAGGTCGTATCCGGACGCCTCGCCCTCCAGGAGGGCTGCGAGGACCGCGTGCTTCAGGGACATCCGGACACGCTAGCAGCCCGGTTGACCAGGTGGTTTCGCGTCTGCTCGACGGGTTGGGGCGGTGTGGTGGGTTCCGCGGGGCGCGGCGGGTCCGGCCGGGGTGCCGCACCCGTTCGGCCCTGCCGTGCGGACCGGTCCCACGCCCGCGCTCGCCCCGCGTGCCCGTCGAGAGCGTGCGGGACCCCGGACTCCGCGAAATCCTGGTCCTACGGGAGAAGTCTCCGCGGAGGAGGTGGACGGCCTGGTGGTGGCGGCCTGCGGCCTGGCGGCGCGGTCTCGGCGTTGACATGCAGCCGATAGGCTGCCTATCGTAGAGGCAGTCAAAAGGCTGCATGTTGAGGTGGGGCGATGGATGAGGTGTTCAAGGCGCTGGCCGATGCCAGCCGGCGACGGCTGCTCGACAGCCTGAACGCCCGCAACGGCCAGACCCTGCGCGAACTTTGCGCGGGCCTGGACATGGCACGGCAGTCCGTCAGCAAGCACTTGGCGCTCCTGGAGGCGGCTGGGCTGGTGGTCACGGTGCGGCGCGGGCGGGAGAAGCTGCACTACCTGAACGCCGCTCCGATCCACGCCATCGGGGACCGCTGGATCAGCCGGTACGCCCGCGAGCGCGTCAGCGCGCTCGCCGACCTGAAGTCAGCATTGGAGCAGAGCCCGATGGACAGCAACGCGTTCGTCTACACCACCTACATCCGCACCACGCCCGAGGAGCTCTGGCAGGCGCTCACCGACCCGGACTTCACCCGGCGCTACTGGGGCGTGGCGTTCGAGACGACCTGGACCGCCGGATCCCCGATGGTCTGGGACGAGGGCGGCCGCAGGACGAGCGACCCCGAGCAGGTCGTCCTCGCCGCCGACCCCGGCCGCCGCCTCTCCTACACCTGGCACACCTTCACGCCCGAGTGGGCCGAGGCGGTCGGGATCGGCGACGAGGTGTACGCCAAGCTCGCCAAGGAACGCCGCTCGAAGGTCACCTTCGACATCGAGCCGGCCGGCGACATGGTCAAGCTCACCGTCGTCCACGACGACCTGGAGCCCGGCGGCACCATGCGCGGCATGATCGGCGAGGGATGGCCGGCGCTGATCTCCAGCCTCAAGTCCCTGCTCGAGACGGGCGAGGAACTCCCGGAACCGCCACGCTGACCTTCCGCCGGGTACGGGACATCATGGCCGCGGGGCCTGAAGCCGAGGACAACACGCTTCAGGCCCCGCGGGGTTAGAGGGCGTCAGCGCGTGGCGGCTTCCTGATGCTGCACCTGGCACACCAGCGCGTCGTTCACGACGTCCGCCACGATCGTGTCGCCCGGGTCCGCCTCACCGCCCAGGAGCAGGTCGGCGATCCGGTTGTCCAGCTCCGTCTGGATCGTGCGGCGCAGCGGCCGCGCGCCGAACTCCGGCTGGTACCCGTGCGCGACGAGCAGCTTCTTCGCCGCCTGGGTCACCTCGAGTTCCACTCCCTGCGCACGGACCCGGCGCTCGCTCTGGCGCAGCAGCAGGGTGAGGATGTCCCCGAGATCGTCCTCGCCCAGACCGTGGAAGATGATCGTCTCGTCGATGCGGTTGAGGAACTCCGGCGTGAAGTGGCCGCGCAGATCCCCCCTCAGATCGTCGCGGATCTCCGAGACGTCGCCGTGGTGGGTCAGGATCCGCTGGGCGCCGATGTTCGACGTCATGATGACCACGCAGTGACGGAAGTCGACCGTCCGGCCCTGCGAGTCCGTCAGCCGCCCGTCGTCCAGGACCTGGAGCAGGGTGTTGAAGACGTCAGGGTGGGCCTTCTCCACCTCGTCGAAGAGCAGGACGCTGTAAGGCCGGCGGCGCACCTTCTCGGTGAGCTGGCCCGCCTCCTCGTGTCCGACGTAGCCGGGCGGCGCCCCGACGAGCCGGGAGACCGTGTGCTTCTCCTGGAACTCGCTCATGTCGAAGCGGACCATCCGCGTCTCGTCGCCGAACAGCAGCTCCGCCAGCGCTTTCGCGAGTTCGGTCTTGCCGACACCGGTCGGGCCGAGGAAGAGGAAGGAGCCGACCGGACGGTTCGGGTCGCCCATGCCGGCCCGGTTGCGCCGCACGGCCTGCGCGATCGCCGTGACGGCCTCGTCCTGGCCGACCACCCGGCTGTGCAGGGCGTCCTCCAGCTTGAGGAGCTTCTCCTTCTCGCTCTGGGTCATCTGGGCCACGGGGATGCCGGTACGGCGCGAGAGCACCTCCGCGATGTCGTCGACCGTCACCTCCATCACGCCCTCGCGCCGCTCCGCGAGCCCGGCCAGTTCGGCCTCCAGCCGCGCGATCTCGTTCTTGTGCCCGTTGGCCTTCTCGAAGTCCTCGGCGGCGACGGCCTCGTCCTTCTCACGGCGCAGCTTCGCCAGCCGGTCCTCGCGGTCGACCACCTCGGTCGACTTGCCCAGTGAGCGCAGCCGCACCCGGGCGCCGGTCTGGTCCATCAGGTCGATCGCCTTGTCGGGCAGGAAGCGGTCGGTGACATAGCGGTCGGAGAGCTCGGCGGCGCCCGTGAGCGCGGCATCGCTGTAACGGACCTGGTGGTGGGCCTCGTAGGAGTCCCGCAGCCCTTCCAGGATCTGGACGGTCTCCGCCACCGACGGCTCCGGGATCAGCACGGGCTGGAAGCGCCGTTCCAGGGCGGCGTCCTTCTCCACGTACCGGCGGTACTCGTCGATCGTCGTGGCGCCGACCACATGCAGTTCACCCCGCGCCAGCGCGGGCTTGAGCATGTTGCCCGCGTCCATGGCACCCTCGCCCGCGGCGCCCGCGCCGACCACGGTGTGCAGTTCGTCGATGAAGAGGACGGTCGAGTCGGCGTCGGCCTTCACCTCGTCGATGACGTTCTTCAGCCGTTCCTCGAACTGGCCGCGGTACTGGGCGCCGGCGACGAGCCCGGACAGGTCCAGGGCGATGACCCGCTTGTCCTCCAGCGTCTTCGGGACCTCGCCCGCCACGATCCGCTGGGCGAGCCCTTCCACGATCGCGGTCTTGCCCACGCCCGGCTCGCCGATCAGCACCGGGTTGTTCTTCGAGCGGCGGGAGAGGATCTCGACGGTCTGCTCGATCTCCTCGCCCCGCCCCACCACGGGGTCGAGCTTTCCCGCCCGTGCCTCCTCCGTCAGGTCCCGGCCGTACTCGTCGAGCGTGGGAGTCCTGCTCTCCGGCCGTGGCGTGGCGGCGCCGTCGGGCCGTAGCGCGCGCTCGGCGGTCGACCGCAGTCCGCCGACATCCGTCCCGTACGCCGTCAGCAGTCTCGCCGCCGCCGAGTTCGGGTCGTCGAGGAGCGCGCCCAGGATGTGCTCGGGGCCGATGTACGAGACCCCCGAGGCCTGGGAGCGCTCGTATGCCCGCAGCAGGACGCGCTTGGCCGACGGGGTGAGTCCGGGCTCCGCCGACGGGATGCCGCTCTCGCCGGGCAGCGCGCCGGCTATCGAGGTGGCCAGCTGGTCGGGATCGGCGCCCGCCCGGGCGAGCAGGGAGCGCGCCGGATCGATCTGGGTGCAGGCCCAGAGCAGATGCTCGGTGTCCAGGTCGGCGCTGCCGGCCTCGGAGGCGCGGACGGTGGCCCGGCCGATCAGGTCCCGCGCCGAGTCCGTCAGGAGTCTGCCGATCGGAACGCGCTGCACGGCCGGGGGCGAGGCGGCCGGCGACATGCCGAAGAAGCGGTTGAGAAGGTCGTTGAACGGATCCGATCCACCGAGGGAACCGAAAGGGGACATGGTCATGTGGTGCCGTCCAGGTGCGTCGACGTCCGGGCAGTACTCCCTACCACTGGACCAGCCGCCGGCCGACATCACCTGCCGAGCCGTGGCCGCGGGGCGCGGCGGAGACGGGCACCCGCCGCCCCGGCTCTCGCTCTCGGCGGTCCGCGCCGAGAGCGAGGCCTCGGCCCACCTGGTCCGCCGATCGGGTGAGCCGTGCGAACCGCGACCAGGGTGCCCCACCCGACGCGCGTGGCGCGGCGGGGAATCCAGGTAGGTGCCCCACCGGTCAGCGCGGCGCCTCGGCGTTGCGGGGTCGCAGCGAGGCCAGGGTGAGCAGCGGGCCGACGGCCAGGAGTACGGCGAGGGCCGCGAAGCCGTACGTCAGGGTGGAGACGGTGGCGACGGCGGCCACCAGCAGGGGCCCTCCGGCATCGCCGAGTTCGCGACCGAGCTCGGCCGACCCCATGGTCTGGCCCATGCGCTCCTCGGGCGTGCTGGTAGCGAGGGCCGTGAAGCCGAGCGGAGTGATCAGCCCGGTGCCCGCACCGATGAGCACCGCCGCGCCGAGGACGCCGGCCAGACCGGGCAGCGTCGCGCAGAGCAGGCCGGCGGCGGTGGTCGCGAGCCCCACGGCGAGACCGGCACGCGTGGTCAGGCGGCCTGCGTCCAGGGCGCGTCCGGCGTACGGCTGGACGACGGCGGCGCACGCGGCCAGGACGGAGACGGCCGCGCCGGTGGCCACGGTGCCGAGGCCGGCCACGGCGCCGGAGACGGGCAGGAAGCCGACGCCGACCGACAGCGCGGCCGTGGCGGCGGCCAGCGCCGCGGTGGGGGCGAGGAACGAGCGGTCGGCCAGCCGCCGGGCCAGATCGGCCAGGGTCTGCCGCCGCTTGGGCAGCGGCGGCACGGCCGGTACGGCGAGCAGGGCCCACAGCGCGACCGCCGCGCCGAGCACCGCCAGGACCGTGAACAGCAGACGCAGCCCGCCGGCCCAGACCAGAAGCCCGCCGAGGAGCGGCCCGAGGGTGTAGCCGATGGACTTGTAGAAGCCGTAACTGCCGAACGCCCGGCCCCGTTTGGCGGCCGGGTTGAGCCGGGCGACGAGCGCGGAGGCCGAAGGGGAGAACGCGGAGGCGGCGGCGCCCTGGCCGAGCCGGGCGGCCCAGAGCCAGCCGGGGCTGCCGGCGACGGCGTACAGGGCGGAGGCGGCGGCGAAGAAGAGCAGACCGCCGAGCAGGACCGGCTTCGCACCGATACGGTCGGCCAGGGACCCGAAGACCGGCTTGAGGACGACCTCGGCGCCGTCGTACAGCGCGAGGAGTCCGCCGAGGACGAGCAGGGACGTGACGGGGTCGTCGGAGAAGCCGCCGAGGTTGGCGGCGATGCCGTGGGCGCCGAACGCGGTGGTGAACCCTGCCGCGTACAGCGGCCACATGGACCGCTTCGGCGCGGCGGCCCCACCGCCGGCGGCTCCGGAGGATGCCGGAGGTGTGCCGGGGGTCGGGGGTGTCCCGCTCATGACCGCCCCTCCTGACCGCCGTGCAGAGTGGCGAAGACCCGCTCGGCGAAGTCCTCGCACACCGCCGCGCACACCTTGAGGCGGTCGCCCGCCTCGCGCGCATCGGGGGCCCCGAAGACATCGCGTGCCGTGAGGTCCCGGTGCCAGCGGCGCAACCGCTCCAGGCTCTGCTCCTCCTCCTCGAGTTCGGCGAGCGTGAACTTCTCGTTGCGGATCTCCTTGGCGATCTCCTGCTCGAACTTCCCGCAGTCGGCCAGGAACTCGACCCAGTCGGCGCTGCGGGCCGCGGTGAACATCGCTTCGAAGGCCGACGCGTCCTCCGGCGAGCGCCCGGCGGCCTGCAGGGTCACGGCGTGCCCGCCGCCCGTGCGCGTCAACTCGATGGCGCGCGCCACACCGTCGGCGAAGGCCGGCACGTGCGGTACGGCCCAGACGCCCTGCCCCAGGGAGAGAGCACCGGCCTTGCGCAGCTCGCGCCAGACGGCCACGCGGTGCCGGGAAGGATCGGCGGGCACTTTGAGGACCAGGATCAGCCACCGTGTCTGCGCGTCAGCTCTCGTCACGCTGTGAAATGTAGCAGGCGTTACATCAGTCCTGGTCATCCGGCTGAGTGAGGTTCGGGCCAGTCGAACGGCCCCCGGGGATCGGTCCGCGGGGGCCGTTCGTCGTCGGGTCGGTCAGCGGTACTCGACCGTCAGTGTCACCGGCGTGTCCCTGTTCACGAAGAGGTACGCGTTCGAGGTCGGGGCCGACTCGAACCGCAGACGGACCTGCGTCGTACCGCTGCGGTCGAGAGCCGCGAGGGCCGGGGCCGACAGGTCCGTGGAGGCAGCGGAGCCCGAGGAGAACGCCGCGACCTGAGCCCCGCCCGGGACGGTCGCGGGCGCCGACCAGTCCGGCGGCTCCACGGCGCAGCCGCCGAAGCAGCCGGTCCTCACGTCCGCCAGCAGCCGGTTGCCGGCCGGGGAGGTCCAGGGGTCGCCCGCACCGCTGCTGCGCGCCATCGACAGGTACGCGCGGGTGATCTCCTTGCCCGCCGGGATCCTCGACGTGTCGAAGGAGAGCAGCGTCCGGTTCACCTTGGCGTCCGTGCCGCGGCCGAGCGCGAGCCCGTACGTGTCCTCCAGCGTGCCCACCGTCGCCCCCGTGCCGTCGGCCGAAGCCTTCACGTAACCGTCCTGCGCGTTGAGGCTCGGCAGCGTCACCCGGTCGGCCACGGGCGGGGGAGTGGAGCCGCGCAGCGCCCGGACCATGGCCATGATCGTCTCGATCTGGTCGCCCCCGTGCCGGGCGTAGTCGGAGTCGCCGAGATAACCCCACCAGTTCCAGCAGCCGTTGGGGTTCTCCAGCGTGGTCGTCGCCCTGGCCTGCGGATAGAGCACGATCATGTCGTTGGTGTCGGCGTACTCGTTGAGATGCGCCTTGTCCACGAACTGGGTCCCGAAGCCCTGGTATCCGTAACCCTGCTTGCAGCCGTGCAGCGCCACCATCAAGGAACAGGAAGCACCCTCGGAACAGGACCTCGGCACGTATACGAAGCCGCTGTCGTCGAGCGACAGCGCCGAAGCGGATCCGCCCGGGGCGTAGGCGTTCTGGTCGAACCGGATCAGCGTGCCGCCGGGGGTCGTGCCGGGCGGCGCCACGGAGCCACGCAGGTGGCCGAGGAGATCACGCTCGGCGTCGAAACCGCAGTTGTTGATGAACGGACTCTGCGTGACCGTGCAGGAGTTTGGGCCGAGCGGACTGATCCAGGCGTGACCGGCCGCCGTGCCCCGGTTGTACTGGACGCGCGCGCCGAACCGACCGTAGTAGTCCGCGAGCGCGTCCGCCACCGGCCGCTTCACGGTCGAGTCGCCCGAGCCGCTGAAGACGTACACCGGATCGCCCGCGAGGTTCGCGACCGGGTCGACGAGTCCCTGCGCCGACCAGTTCCGGGTGGTCTGCTCCAGCTGTGCGAGCTGGAGGTCCTGGACGGTGTTCATACAGGCGTTGAGGGCGGTGGCGAGTGTGTTCTGGGCACAGTCGTACGGCCCGGAGGCGAACACGGCCGAGCCGCTGAACGTGCCCGAGTACGCCACATGGAGCTGCGTGGCCATGTAGCCGCCCGACGAGATGCCCGAGCTGTAGACGGCGTCGATGTCGTACGGCAGCAGCTCACCGGGGACGGGTACGGGGGCCGCGGCCACGGCGGGTGTCACGGACGGGAACAGGGCCGCGGCGGCGCACAGCAGCAGGGCTGCCAGCCGGCGTGGCCCGCGCGGGCGGCGGGGACGGGGTGGACGCATGGGATCTCCCGGGCGGCTCGGTCATGCCGTCGGCATGTCGGGGTGGTGGCCGGGAGATTAGGGGCGGGCGACCGGGGCCTTCTATGGGGCCGGGCGCCACAACCGGCGGGCAGGAGTATGGCGTTCCGTCATCTGGCAGCCGCCCGCACGCCCTCGTGGTCGACCTGCGACGATGCCACCATGAGCGACTCCCTGAACGACGAAGGCCCCGCGCACGACTCCCGCTCCGGCCCCGAACGGGACGCCCTGCTGACCGCCGCGGTCGGACTGCGTGAGCAGGGCCGTCAGGAGGAGGCGCGGGACCGCCTGGTGGCGCTCGCCGCGCGCCACCCCGACGACGCCGAGGTGGCCTACCAGACAGCCTGGGCGCACGACGTGCTCGGCCTGGAGGCCGAGGCCGTGCCCTACTACGAGCGGGCGCTGAAGGCGACCACCGGCGCGGGGCTCTCGGAGCAGGACCGCAGGGGCGCGCTGCTCGGCCTGGGCAGCACCTTCCGCGTCCTCGGCCGGTACGAAGAGGCCGTCGCCACCCTGCGCGGAGGCGTCGAGGAGTTCCCTGACGACGGCGCCTTGCGCACCTTCCTGGCGATGGCCCTGTACAACACCGGCGAGCACCACGAATCGACGCGTCTGCTGCTGCGCCTGGTCGCGGCCACGAGCGAGGACCCCGGCGTCCGCCGGTACCGCCCCGCCATCGAGCACTACGCCGAGGACCTGGACGAGACCCTCTGAGCGTCGGGGCCGGGGTTCGGGGATGGAGATGGGGACCGGGATCAGTCCATGACCGCGGTCAGCAGGACCACCGCGTCCTCCAGGGCGGTGAGCCCGTGCCGCTCCTTGGGGATGATCTTCAGCTCCCCCGTGCCCAGCTCCTCCGACCACTCCGCCGCCGTCAGCTTCACCCGCCCCCGCAGCACCTGCAGACTCGCCGCGGGCGGCGCGGTGTGCTCGTCGAGAGAAGCGCCCGCCAACAGGGCGATCACACTCTGCCGGAGCACGCCGTCGTGCATCACGACCTGGGCGCTCCGTTCGTGCGGCGCGGTGCGCGCGGCGGCCAGATGCTCGTCGGCGAGGGCTGCGAGGTCACTCATCGTCTCTCCCTGGTTCCAGTTCCAGCCTCTCGCCTGTCACGCGTGGCGCAACTCGGGACTTTCGCCACACGCCCTAGGGGGTCAGTGCGCCGGTCAGATGGTCGTACGCCATGTGCGCGTGCAGCCGGACGCCGGTGACGAGGGTGTCGTCGTCGGCGTAGAAGTGCGGATTGTGGTTGGTGACCAGGCCACGCCCGCCGGGCAGCGGGACGGGGCGGCCGTCCGCGTCCAGTGAGGCGTCCTGGACACCGAGCATCACGTACAGGCCGCCGAATCGGTTCACGAACTCGGACACGTCGTCGTACCCGAGCGTCGCCCCGGTCTCGACCGTCCGCTCCTCGCCGACCACCCGGCGGATCGTCGGAAGCCCCGCCGCGACCCACTCCGCGCTGTTGTGGACGGGCGGGACCGGCTGCAGGTACTCGACCGCCGCCGTGGCTCCGTACGCGGCGGCCGAGTGCTCGGCGAGCGTGGCGAGCCGCCGCTGCACCTCTGCCATGTCCGACTCGACCGCGCAGCGGACCGTGCCCCACAGGGTGACGGTCTGACCGATGATGTTGAACCGGCCGACGTCCTCGATGTGACCGATGGAGACCGTGACCGGGTCGAACGCCGAGACCTGCCGGTAGAGCTGACCGATGCCGGTGAGCACCGCGCCCACCGCGGGCATCGGGTCGACGCCCTGCCAGGGTGTGGAGCCGTGGACCTGCTTGCCGGTGACCACGATCTTCACCAGGGTGGAGGCGCCGTACTGGTTGCCGACCCGGTACCCCACGTACCCCTTGGGGTACGGCGTGACGTGCATCCCGAACGTCATCGTCGGCACCGGGTCGTCGCACGCGCCCGCGTCGAGCATCGCCCGCGCCCCGCCGCGCTCGGTGACCGGCGGGCCTTCCTCGGCGGGCTGGAAGACGAACAGCACGGTCCCGGGCAGCCGGTCGCGTACGCCGGCGAGAACGGAGGCGGCGCCCATGAGCATCGCCGTGTGGCAGTCGTGTCCGCAGGCGTGCGAGACGGGGAAGGGGCCTCCGGGGTAGTCGGTGTCGACGGTCCGCGAGGCGAAGTCCTCACCGCACAGGTCCTCGACGGGCAGCGCGTCGATGTCGGCGCGCAGCGCCACCACGCGTCCGGCCCGCCCGCCTCCGGCCGCCGATCCTCCGCCGCTGCCGCCGCCACCGTGCAGCACGCCGACGACCCCGTGCCCGGCGATGCCCGTACGGACCTCGTCCAGATCCAGGGAGCGGAGATGACCGGCGATCAGCCGGGCGGTACCGGCCTCGCGGTTGGACAGCTCAGGGTGCTGATGCAGATGGTGCCGCCAGGCGACGACCTGAGCGGCCGTCTTCTCGGCGCGTTGGTCCAGCTCCTGATGGATCGGATCGGTGCTCAAGGGCCACCCCTCGTCGTCGGACCGTCCCCTCAGGGTGCCACTCCGGTCCTGCCGCGCCCACGAGACGGACCGGCTCCGATCGGGGTGGCGTTGTCAGTGGCGTGGTGCACGATGGGGAACGTCCGGTGATCATGCGGGGAAGGGACACACATGACGATCACGAACGAGCAGGTGGCGGGTTACGCCTTTCTCAAGGCGCTGTACGAGGACGGGTACTACCCGGACCACGTCGTCGACAAGGGGCGGGACATCCTGCTGAGGCTCTGTGCGCGGATCGAGGCGGAGCAGCCGGGCGACCTCACCGGGCTGTACGCGCTCACGGAGGTGGCCACCGAGGAGTTCAACGCGCTGGAGGCGGACTTCGACGAGGCGGGGAGCGAGATCGAGACCGTCGCGCGCGAGGAGATCGCCGAGAACTTCTGGTTCGTGGCCACGGCGTACGGTTTCGCGGACGCCGACGTGGAGGAGCTCGTGGCCGCGCGCGAGTGGTGACGGCGACGACCGCGCGCACTTGGACGGCGTAGCCGGCCCCGGCCGGCAGTCGGCCGACCGGGGCGGGGCGGGGTGTCAGGTCGGGGCGCTGTCAGGTCGGCCGAGGCCGGCCGGCCGGAACGGGTACCGGGTCAGCCGACGAAGATCTCGGTCAGCGACCAGATCGCCAGCGCCGCCATGCACAGACCGCCGATCCGCTGGACCGTCTTCAGCGGCACACGCTTGGCGATGAAGCGGCCCGCGATCAGGGCGAGGGCCGAGACGCTCATCAGGGCCGCAGCGGAGCCGATCGCCGTGGACCAGGTGCCGTTGGTGGCGGCGAGGTTGGCCGTGGTGATCTGTGTCAGATCGCCCCACTCGCTGATGAAGACGGCCATGAACGCGGTCGAGTAGACCGGCCAGAAGCCGGTCACCGTCCTGCCGCCTGCCGCGTCGTCCTCGTCGTCGCCCCCGCCGCGCAGCAGCATGAAGGCGCCGAAGGCGAACAGCAGGGCAGAGATCAGCTTCACGGTCCAGTCGGGCAGCAGCCCGATGAGGCTGCCGGCGCCCACGGCGATGGCGACATGCGCGATGAACGCGGTCGAGGTGCCGAACCAGACGTACAGCGGACGCATGCGCGTGCCCATGGCGAGGGACGCGAACATCGTCTTGTCGGGCAGCTCGGCGAGGAAGATCAGCCCGAAGGCGGTGAGGATCGCCAAGGGGTCGAGGTGCATACCGGGGGCTCTCTGTTCGATCCGGGCCCGGGATCCGCACGGCACCACGCGAGGCGACGGGAAGAACCACTCGGCCCGGCATGACGGACCACGCCCACAGGATGCGGACATGGCGAATGCCTGACCGAAGGTCTCGCCCGTCCGCGCTGTCGCACGGACCCGGCCACCGGGAACCCGAGGGCTCCAGTGTGTCGACGACCGGTTCGCAGGGCTACTCCCCTTCGCTGTCGAACAGTGTAGCGGAGCGCGCTCTCGATCTTGCTTCGGGCGATTCGTAGACAGTGTCTACGACCTCCTGGTAGACAGTGTCCATGAACGACGAGACCGAGGCCGGGCTACGCGGCCGACTGATCGAGGCCGGCGTCGAGCTGGTGCACACGGAAGGCGCACAGGCGCTGTCCCTCCGCGAGATCGCCCGGCGCGCCGGCGTCTCCCACGGAGCGCCCCGTCGGTACTTCCCGACCCACCTCGACCTGTTGTCGGCCATCGCCCGCGAGGGCTTCACCGAGCTCGCGGGACGGATCGCCGCCACCGTGGGGGCGGAGGCGGAGACCCGCGACGGAGCGCGTGCCCAGCTCGCCGCCCTCGCCCGCGTCCACCTCGACTTCGCGCTGACCAGGCGCGGCATGTACGAGCTGATGTTCCGGCACGATCTGCTGGAGAGCGGCCGCCTCGGGCTGCGCGAGACGAGCCTGCCGCTCTTCGACCTCCTCGGAAGGCTCGTCGCCCGCGCCCGCCCTGACGCGGCCGTCCCGGGACCGGCCGTCGTAGCGGCCGCGCTCTGGGCGAACCTCCACGGCATCGCCCAGCTCTGGGCCTGGGGCAGTCTCCAGCTGGCCGCGCGCACCGACGACGTCGAGCCGGTGCTCCGGGCCGCCCTCGACGCGCACCTACGCCCCGCGGGGCGTGACCGGTGATACGCCAACGGTGGGTGACCCTCGCCTGCAGTGTGGTGGGCGCCGCAGTCGTCGCCCTCGACGGCACGCTGCTCACCATCGCCCAGCCCACGCTCCAGCGCGACCTGCACGCGGACTTCGCCGAGGTCCAGTGGACCAGCACCGGATACCTCGTCGCGGTCGCGAGCCTCCTCGTCTTCGCGGGCCGGCTGGGAGACGCGTACGGCCACCGGCGGCTCTTCGCCCTCGGCACGCTCGGTTTCGCCGCCACCTCCGCGGCGATCGCCCTCGCGCCGGGGATCGGCTGGGTGATCGCCCTGCGGGTCCTCCAGGGCGTGTTCGGCGCACTGCTGCAGCCGGCCACCCTGGGCATGCTCCGGGCGGCCTTCCCACCCGACCGGCTCGCCATGCCCATCGCTCTGCGCATGAGCGCGATCGGCCTCGCGGCGGCCCTGGGCCCGCTCGTCGGCGGCGCCCTCGTCGCGGCCTTCGGATGGCGCGCGGTCTTCGCCGTGACGGCGATCCCCGCGCTGGCGATCGGAGCCCTGGCAGCCGTCACCCGTCCGACGGACCCGTCGCCCGCCCTCGAGGGCGGCCCGGCGCGTCCGGGCGGGCGGGGCGGCGGTCAGGTGAAGACGGCGGCGGACTCCCGGTCCGCGCTCGACCTGCCCGGTGCCGTCCTGCTCGCCGTGACGCTCGCCTGTCTGGTCCACGTGCTCGTCGCGGTGTCGGAAGCGGGCTGGACGGCGCCGACAGGCCTCGCCCTCGGCGGCGCCGTCGCTGCGGGAGCGGCCTTCGCCCGGCACGAGAGGCGTACGGCCCGGCCTCTCCTGCCCGCCGCCCTCCTGAGGTCCCGGCCCGTCGTGGCGGGCCTCGCCACGCTGCTCGCCACCTCGGCCGTGCTGTTCGGGGCGCTGTTCGTCGCGACCTACTTCCTGCAGGACGTCCGCGGACTGGACCCCCTGTCGACCGGCCTGTGGGTGCTGCCCCTCGCCGTCCTCATGGTGCTCGGCGCGCCCGCCTCGGCCCTGCTGCAACGGCGGTTCGGTCCTCGCCGTACGACCGTAGGGGGCGCAGCCCTGCTCGCCGCCGGTGTGCTCCTGCTCTCCCGGCTCGACGAGTCCGCCACCGCGGCGACGACGGGTGTCTGCTTCGGGCTGCTGGGCGCCGGGTTCGGCACGGTCATGGCCACCGCCACCGCCGTCGTCGTGCACGAGGCTCCGGTGGCCGACGCCGGAGTCGCGGGCGGACTCCAGCAGACCGCCATGAACGTCGGCCCCGCGCTCGGCGTCGCCGCCGCGACCCTGCTGATGACGCTGGACCCCGACGCGGGCTTCGTACCGGCGATGAGGACGGCGCTGCTCGTGCTGACCGGTCTCGCGGCGCTCGGCGCCGCCGCCGCGTTCGGGCTGCCAGGGCGGCGAGTCTCGACCTCGACCTCAGCCTCACCGTCCACCTCGGTCTCCACCTCAGGCTGAGCCTTCGCCGCGCCGGCGTCTCCGGACCGGACACGCCAGCGCGGCGCGGGCACCCGGGCCGCACCACCACCGCTCCGTACGATCACGAAATGCCCTCTGGTACTCACCGTGGCGGCCCCAGGAAGCGGCCGCGCAAGCAGATCGTCATCGGCCGGGTCCTGCCGGTGCTGGTCATGGCCGTGACGGTGGTCGCCGACCTCCTGGCGGCGAACGAGGAACGCTACGACCGGCTCCTCGGCGCCGCCCCCGCGCTCGCCGCCGTGACGTGGAGCGTCCGGGGAACCGTCCTCATCGGCGTGGTCGCGATGGCCCTGGGCGCGCTGCTCGGGGTGACCAGCGAGGACCCCTTCTTCCCCGTCATCGCGGCCAACATGGTGGCGTTGGCGGTGGTGACCGTGGCCGCCGCGTACGTCAGCCGGGCCCGGCTCCGCTACGAGCGGGACCTGCGCGAGGTGACCGCCGTCGCCGAGGTCGTCCAGCGGGTCGTGCTCCGCCCCCTGCCGCCGCGGCTCGGACCCGTCGACCTCCACCTGCTGTACGTCGCCGCCGCGGCCAAGGCCCGGATCGGAGGCGACTTCTACGAGGCCGTGCACGTGCCCGGGGGCGTACGGATCATGCTGGGAGACGTCCAGGGGAAGGGGCTGAGCGCCGTGGAGACCGCGTCCGTCCTGCTCGGCTCCTTCCGTGCCGCGGTCGACGGGGCGCCCGACCTTCCGGCCCTCGCCGACCGCCTGGAGGAGGGCCTCGGCCGTTACTCGGCTTGGGACCCCGACTCCGACGCGGCCGAACGCTTCGCCACCGTCGTCCTCGTCGAGATCCCCGACGACGAGGACGTCGCGCGCCTCCTCAGCTGCGGGCACCCGGCCCCGCTCCTCCAGCACGGCGCCGACGTGCGGCCGGTCCCGTTCTCCGACCCGTCCCTGCCGGTCAACCTGTCCGGCCTGCTCGACTCCGGCCATCACGTGGAGGAGGTCCCCTTCGTGCCGGGGGACCGGTTGCTGCTCTACACCGACGGGGTGAGCGAGACCCGCGACCGGGAGGGCACCTTCTACCCCCTGGAGGAGCGGATGCGTCACTGGGTGGACGAACCGGGCGCGCGCGTTCCCGCCCTGCTCCACGACGAGCTGACGGCCTACGCGGACCACGGTGTCGACGACGACGTCGCCGCCGTGCTCGTGGTACGGCAGTCATAGCCGGCTCTCACGTGTCCAGGGCGTGGCCCGTCGTCGCGTCCACGTGGTCGGGGATCTCCTCGTGGCGGTCACCCACCGAGAGGGTCCCCGTGGGCTCGAACATCAGGATCGACGCGCCGGCGGGGGCGTACGGGCGGTGCTCCACGCCCTTGGGGACGGTGAAGACCGAGCCCCGGGGGAGGGCGACCGTCCGCTCCGCGCCGTCCTCGCGCAACGAGATGTGCAGCTCTCCCTCGACCACCAGGAAGAACTCGTCCGTGTCGTCGTGGGCGTGCCACACGTGCTCGCCCGCGACCTTCGCCACGCGCACGTCGTAGTCGTTCACCCGCGTCACGATGCGCGGGCTCCACAGCTCCTCGAAGGACGCGAAGGCGGTGGCGAGGGCGATCGGAGCGCTGTCATCAGCGGTTTTCCTGCTCATGAAGCCATCCTGGCCCGTGGCGGTCACCCAGCGTGAGTGCTAGAAATAGCATATGCCGCAAGGATCCTCGCACGGCGGGACGCACCGCGTCGTCGTCATCGTCGACGCCGACTCCAACCCCTTCGAACTGGGCTGTGCGACCGAGGTCTTCGGCCTGCGCCGCCCCGAACTCGGCCGCGACCTGTACGACTTCCGGCTCTGCTCGCCGGAGCCGGAGACCCTCATGCGCGACGGCTTCTTCACGCTCAGCGGTGTCTCGGGCCTCGAGACCGCCGACACGGCGGACACGCTCATCGTTCCCAACCGACCCGACGTCGCGGTACCCCGCAGGCCCGCCGTACTCGACGCCGTCCGCCGCGCCCACACGCGCGGCGCCCGCCTGATCGGCTTCTGCAGCGGCGCGTTCACCCTCGCGGAGGCAGGGGTCCTCGACGGCCGGCGGGCCACCGCCCACTGGCAGTGGGCCGACCGCTTCCGCGCCCGCTTCCCCTCCGTACACCTCGAACCGGACGTCCTGTTCGTCGACGACGGCGACATCCTCACCTCCGCCGGCAGCGCCGCGGCCCTCGACCTCGGGCTCCACGTCGTCCGCCGCGACCACGGCGCCGAGGCCGCCAACGCGGTCAGCCGCCGGCTCGTCTTCGCCGCCCACCGGGACGGCGGCCAGCGGCAGTTCATCGAGCGGCCGGTCCCCGAGACCCCCGACGAGTCCCTCGCCCCGCTCCTGGCCTGGGCGCAGGAGCGTCTCGGCTCCCCCCTCACCGTGACCGACCTGGCCGCCCGGGCGGCGGTCAGCCCGGCGACGCTGCACCGCAGGTTCCGCGCGCAGCTCGGCACCACCCCGCTCGCCTGGCTCACGCGCGAGCGGGTGACACTCGCCTGTCGGTTGATCGAGCGCGGTGAGTCCCGGTTCGACGTCGTCGCCCGCGCCAGCGGGCTGGGCACCGCCGCCCATCTGCGGGCCCTGATGAACCGCGAGACGGGGCTCTCCCCGTCCGCGTACCGCCGGCGCTTCGGCCCGGTCACGTCCGTGTCCGCGCGGCCGGCGCCCGGAGCGGCGATCCTCTAGTACGGGGTGTTCTCCGCCGCCCACCGCGCAAGCGCTCGGGCGCACTCCGCGACCGACTCCCGCCAGGTCCTGGCCGCTCCGTCGCCCGCCTCGTCGCTCACATGCTTGACGATCCGGATCGGCACCCCGGCGAGGACCGCCGCGCTCGCGAGGGCGTAGCCCTCCATGTCGACCAGCGGAGCACGGGCCGCGAGCCGGGCGCGGGCAGCCTCGTCCGAGATGAAGGCGTCGCCGGTCGCCAGCGTCACGTCGCCGCCGTCCGGCAGGCTGAGCGGCGCCCCGTACGTCTCACCGGTCAGGGTCGCGAGCAGCTCCCCGTCGAGATCGTGCTGGATCACCGTGCCGACCGCGTGCGTACCCGTCCACCCCGGCCGCAGCGCACCGGCGGTCCCCAGGTTGACGACGCCCGACGGGCGCGGACCCCGGCCCAGGACGGTGGCGAGCGAGGACGCCGCGTTCACCTTGCCCATGCCGGTGAGCAGGATCGGCAGATCCGTGTCGAGGAACTGCGCCTCTTCCTTGACGGCAAGGACGAGCAGGGGCCGGTCGGCGGTGATGTCTCCGATGAGTTCCATGCCGCCACGCTACCCGCCGGGACTTCCGGCCCGAGCCGAGGGAGGATGGAGGTGTTCGCCCGTGCCGAGGAGATCACCATGGCAACCGGAACAGTGAAGTGGTTCAACGCCGAGAAGGGCTTCGGCTTCATCGAGCAGGACGGCGGAGGCCCGGACGTCTTCGTCCACTACTCGGCCATCGCCACCACCGGCTATCGCGAACTCACCGAGGGGCAGAAGGTCGAGTTCACCGTCGTGCAGGGCCCCAAGGGACCCCAGGCCGAGAACGTCAGTCCCGCCTGAATCCGTCAGAACCGCCTGGCCACCTCTCAGCCGCCACCTCGCGGCGGCCCTTATCCCAGCAGGTCCGTGGGGACGTGCGGGGCGAGTTCCCGTACCGCCCGCTCCGGATCGGGATCGGAGACGGCCAGCCGGCCGAAGGGGGCGTCCCGGCGCAGCTCGACGCAGACCACCGGAGTGCCCGGTTTCACCACCACGAAGTCCCGGCCGTCCGGCAGGACGCGGATCCCGACGCAGATCCGGTCGGGGATCCACAGCCCGCGGCCGCGGCCTCCGCGCAGCGCGCGCCACCAGTCGGGCTCGATACGTACCTCCCGCAGGGCGCCGACCGGCACTCGTACGTCGCGGCGGCGCGCCGCCAGCTTCTCGCGCGAGGAGAGCCGGACGACGACATACCCGGCGTCGTCCACCGTGACCCGCGCCATCGCACCTCACCGACCGTTTCGGACCTCGACCGAATCGGGACATCTCCCTCCATGATCGGGCCGTGTGCGGGTAGGTGCCAGACAGGGACGACAGGCTGAGGAGAGGGCCATGTCACGCGCAGTCGGTATCGACCTCGGAACGACGAACTCGGTGGTCTCCGTCCTCGAAGGAGGCGAGCCGACGGTCGTCACGAACACCGAGGGTGGCCGGACGACGCCGTCCGTGGTCGCCTTCGCGAAGACGGGCGAGGTGCTGGTCGGCGACGTCGCGAAGAGGCAGGCGGTGACCAACGTCGAGCGGACCGCCCGTTCGGTGAAACGACACGTCGGCGACGCGCGGTGGCGTTTCCCCGAGAGGGGCGAGATCGACGGCCGCAGGTACACGGCGCAGGAGATCTCGGCCCGTGTCCTGCAGAAGCTGAAGCGCGACGCGGAGGCGTATCTGGGCGAGGACGTCACGGACGCGGTCGTCACCGTGCCCGCGTACTTCAACGACGCCCAGCGCACGGCCACGAAGGAGGCGGGCGAGATCGCCGGCCTGAACGTGCTGCGGATCATCAACGAGCCGACGTCCGCGGCGCTCGCCTACGGCCTCGACAAGGAGGACGACCAGACGATCCTCGTCTTCGACCTCGGTGGCGGCACGTTCGACGTCTCCCTCCTGGAGATCGGCGAAGGGCTCGTGGAGGTGAAGGCCACCAACGGCGACACCCACCTCGGCGGTGACGACTGGGACCAGCGGATCGTGGACCACCTGGCCAAGGAGTTCGAGAACGGGTACGGGGTGGACCTGACCAAGGACAAGATGGCGGTCCAGCGTCTGCGCGAGGCAGCCGAGAAGGCGAAGATCGAACTGTCCGCGGCGACGGAGACGGCGATCAACCTGCCGTACGTGACGGCGTCCGCCGAAGGTCCGCTGCACCTGGAGCAGCGACTGACGCGTGCTCAGTTCGAGCGGCTGACCGCCGATCTTCTGGAGCGCTGCAAGGCGCCGTTCCACCAGGCGGTACGGGATGCGGGGATCGACGTGCCCGCCGTCGACCACGTGATCCTCGTGGGTGGCTCGACGCGCATGCCCGCGGTGTCCGAGCTGGTGCGGGAGTTGACGGGAAAGGACCCGCACCGGGGTGTGAACCCGGACGAGGTCGTGGCCATCGGTGCGGCTCTGCAGGCCGGTGTGCTGAAGGGTGAGGTCAAGGACGTCCTGCTTCTGGACGTGACGCCGCTGTCGCTTGGTATCGAGACCAAGGGCGGCATCATGACCAAGCTGATCGAGCGAAACACCACGATCCCGACGAAGCGGTCGGAGATCTTCACGACGGCGGAGGACAACCAGCCGTCGGTGCAGATCCAGGTGTACCAGGGCGAGCGTGAGATCGCGGCGTACAACAAGAAGCTCGGCATGTTCGAGCTGACGGGTCTGCCGCCGGCGCCGCGTGGTGTCCCGCAGATCGAGGTCGCGTTCGACATCGACGCCAACGGCATCATGCACGTGACCGCGAAGGACCTGGGCACGGGCAAGGAGCAGAAGATGACCGTCACCGGTGGCTCCTCGCTGCCGAAGGACGAGGTCAACCGGATGCGTGAAGAGGCCGAGAAGTACGCGGACGAGGACCACGCGCGTCGTGAGGCCGCCGAGTCCCGCAACCAGGGCGAGCAGCTCGTCTACCAGACGGAGAAGTTCCTCGCGGACAACGCGGACAAGGTCCCCGGTGAGGTGAGGACCGAGGTCGAGACCGCCGTGGCCGAGCTGAAGGAGAAGCTCAAGGGCGAGGACACCGCGGAGATCCGTACGGCCACCGAGAAGGTCGCGGCCGTCTCGCAGAAGCTCGGCCAGGCGATGTACGCCGACGCGCAGGCCGCTCAGGCCGCGGGCGGCGACGCCCCGCAGGGCGAGGCCAAGGCCGACGACGACGTCGTCGACGCCGAGATCGTCGACGACGAAGGAGAGCGGAGGAGCGGCGGCTCCTGACCCCCGAGGTCAGCCGAGAGAGAGGCCGCGCTCCTCCAGGCTCTCCTGCAGCACGCGCAGCGCCTTCGGGCCGACGCCGTGGAGCGCCGCGAGTTCGGTCGCGGGCACACCGGCGAGCGCGTCGAGCGTGGTGTAGCCGGCGGCGGTCAGCGCCCGGGTGGCGGGCGCCCCGATGCCGCGCGGGAGGTCGGTGGGGGGCTTCTCAGGTGTGGTCACACGCGTGATGGTGCCACGCGGGCTGCTCACACCGGCAGCAGCCTGCCGACGAGGTCACTCAGCTGGCGCGCGTTGCGGCACGGACGCATGTCGACCAGTTCGGCGTAGGCGAGTGCGGCCGAGTCGCCCGTCGACCACAGCGAGGGCTGCTCGGGGTTGAGCCAGTGCACCCGGCGCGCCCGGTCGGCGATCCGTTTCAGCGCCGCGAGGTTCGGGTCGCTCATGTTCGTACGGGCGTCGCCGAGGACGAAGACCACCGTGCGCGGACCGACCGCTTCGGCGTACCGCTCGTCGAACTCGCCCAGCGCGGTCCCGTAGTCGCTCTGGCCGTGCCAGCCGGTCAGCACCGCCTCGTCGAGGATGCGGGCGCCGAGGCCCGCCGGGTCCGCCGAGCCCCGCGCGACGAGGTCGGTCACCTCGTCGACCCGGTTGACGAAGGCGAACACCCGCACCCTGCTGAACTGGTCGTGCAACGCCTGCACCAGCAGCATGGTGAAGCTCGCGAACCCCGCGACGGACCCCGACACGTCGCAGAGCAGGACGAGTTCGGGGCGCGCGGGCCGTCTGCGCCGCAGTACCGGCCGCATCGGTACGCCGCCGGTCGACAGCGAACCTCGGAGCGTGCGCCGCAGATCGACGCGTCCGCGCGCGGCGCGCCGCCGACGTGCCGCGAGGCGGGTCGCGAGCTTCCGCGCCAGCGGCCGTACCGTCGTCCGCAACTCGTCGAGCTGGGCCCGCCCCGCGAGCAGGAGGTCGACGCTGTCCGGAGTGCCCCCGACCGCGCGCCGCGCGATCCGGTCCCGGCCCCGCCGCTCGGCGACCCGGCGCCGCGCCTCGGTCCGCACCCGTTCCCGGAACGCCTCGATGCGCCGCCGGATCTCGTCGTCCGTGAGCCGGTCGGTGAACTCGGGTCCGTCCACGGCCGCGTCGCGGAGCATCGCCCGCACACGGGCGAGCAGGGTCTCGGGCCGCAGCCGGGCGAGCGTCTGGTACGAGGACCAGCCGTCCGAGTCCGGAGCGGAGCCGTACCCGCCGAGACCGCCCACCGCCTCGCCCGCGAGCCGCGTCAGCGCCGAACGGTCGTCGGCGGCCAGGGCGGCGGCCAGCCGGTCCCGCAGCGCCGCCGTGTCGGACGCGCCGGCCGAGGAGACGGAAGCAGCCTCGGCGGGATCCGTGGTGGTGAGGGGGAAGTAGAGGTCGAAGACGCGGTCGAAGAGCGGGCGCTGTACCTCCTTGTGGAGCAGTGTCGCGGCGAGTGCCTCCCGCATCCGCTCCCGGTCGGTGAAGCCAACCGCCTCCAGGGCGTTCCCCGCGTCCACGCTCTCGCCCGTGCCGATCGACAGGCCGTGGGCGCGCAGGGCGTGCACCAGACCGGTGAGCCGGGGCGTCACGCCGGCCGGAGCCGTGGTCACAGCGTGTCCAGATCGAGCTTGGCGGCCGCCTTCTGGATGTCGTCCTGGTGCTTGAGGATCACGCCGAGACTGTCGCGGACCACCGTCTCGTCGAGGACGTCGGCGCCGAGGGCGAGGAGCGTCCGGGCCCAGTCGATGGTCTCGGCGACCGAAGGCGCCTTGCGCAGGTCCATCGCGCGGAGCGCCCCGACCACGCGGACCAGCGACGCCACCAGGGCCGCGTCGAGCCCGGGCACCTTCGACGTCACGATCCGGCGTTCGAGTTCCTCCTCGGGGAAGCCGATGTGGAGGAAGAGACAGCGGCGGCGCAGCGCCTCCGACAGCTCGCGCCCGGCGTTGGAGGTGAGGACGACGAAGGGGCGCCGGGTCGCCGTGATGGTGCCCAGTTCGGGCACGGTGATCTGGAAGTCGCTGAGAACTTCGAGGAGGAGTCCCTCCACCTCGATGTCGGCCTTGTCCGTCTCGTCGATGAGCAGCACGGTCGGCTCCGCGGACCGGATGGCGGTGAGGAGCGGGCGGGGGAGCAGGAACTCCTCGCTGAAGATGTCCGTGCGCGTCTCGTCCCAGGTCTCGTCGCGGCCCGCGGTGATACGCAACAGCTGCTTGGCGTGGTTCCACTCGTACAGGGCGCGTGACTCGTCGACGCCCTCGTAGCACTGGAGCCGTACGAGCCGGGCGTCGGCGACCTCGGCCACGGCCTTGGCCAGCTCGGTCTTGCCGACTCCCGCGGGACCCTCCACGAGAAGGGGCTTGCCGAGCCGGTCGGCGAGGAAGACGGCGGTCGCGACGGCGGGCGAGGCCAGGTACCCGGTCGCGGCGAGCCGCTCGGCGACGTCGTCCACGGAGCTGAAGCAGCCGGTCGTCGTCATGGTTCCCCCAGGAGCAGCGCGATTCCGTACTGGCCGGTAGCCATAGGCGTACTCGATCAGTTCCGGCCCCGTTGCACAACCGTCCTGACCGCGCGTGCGGTCAAGGTCACCGACGAGACGAGGGGGCGCCGGCGTCCCCGATGAGCCGGGGGGAAGCGGTGAAGATCGGGCACGATCACCCGCGCTGCGCGGCGTCGGGCGGAAAGATGATCTGGCTATGGGGTCACGGAATGTGATGGACTCCTGGTCCGGCCGGTGTGGCGCGCGGGCAGGTCGCGCCGCTGGTCCAATGGGATGTGTGCGCTGTGCGCTCTGGGCCGTCGCGGCGGTGGAGGTGTCTTGTCGGAGCGAGCGGGGGAACAGGGCTCCCTGGTCGAGGAGCATGCGGCGGTCCTGGCCCGGCTGCGAGCCGCGACGGACGCGATCGAGGAGATCGGCTCGCACCCCGACGAGCAGAGTGTCTGTGAAGGCCTGGCCGCGTTCCTCTGCCGGCACGGATTCGACGCGGCGGCCGTGGACGTACGGCCCGAGGACGAGCCCGGATGGGTACGGGTCGCCGTGGCCGGCGACCCCGAGCTCGTCGACCGGGTGGAACCGCGGCAGGAGAAGGGGGCGTCCTCTACCCGTGCGGACGCGGCCCCCGGCGGCGACCCCGTCCAGGTCGTGTCCGTGTCCCTGGAGTGGCAGGGGCGCGTCGTAGGATCCGTCAGCGCCGTCGTCGCACGGGCCGACGACCTGGGCGAGCACGAGACGGCCACGGTCCACGACGCGGCGCGGCTCGCCGCCGTCCAGCTCGGCCACGCCCGCCGGCTCGCCGCCACCGAACGGACCGCCTTCCACCTGCAGCAGGCGCTGGTCGCCGAGCCGGGCCGGCCGCACCCCAATCTGGAGGTCGCGGGCCGCTACCTCCCGGTCGGCGCCAGGACCCTGGTGGGCGGCGACTGGTTCGAGAGCGTACGGCTCCACTTCGGCCGGAGCCTCCTCGTCGTCGGGGACGTGATGGGGCACGGGCTCGACGCCGCCGTCGACATGAACGCGTACCGCACCGCCCTGCGCGACGTGGCCTCCACCGACCTGCCGCCGCACCGCGTCCTTCGCCAACTCGACTCCGTCATCGCCGACGACGGCGGGCTGCGCCCCGCGACCTGCCTGCTCGTCCAGGTGGACCCGGCGCGGGGCTCGGCCACCTTCGCGAGCGCCGGCCACCTGCCGCCCGCCGTCTTCGCGGCGGACCGCTCCGCCGACCTGGTCGACCTCCCCGTAGGCCCGCCGCTGGGCACCGGGGTCGGCGGCTACGAACCCGTGACCCGCACCCTCGCCCCGGCCGACACGCTCGTGCTCTTCACGGACGGACTGGTCGAGCGGCGCGGCGAGGACATCGACGTCTCGCTCGCCCGGCTCTCCTCGCTCCGCCTGCGGCCCGGCTCCAGCCCCGAGGAACTCGTCGACGAGGTGCTTCAGCGGCTCGACGCGCACCACGCCGAGGACGACGTCGCCGTCCTCGCGGCCCGCATCCGGGAGCGCTCCCAGCCCTAGGAGGCGTGAGGCCGGGCGGGTCCGGCGCGGCCCGGTGCGGTCACCCGGACGCCCCGGCCCCCTTGCCGACCGCCCGTCGAGGCCATCGCATGGAACGGGAGCGGGTCCACCCGGGTCCGCCCACCGTCGGCGAGCCCCCGCGGGCAGGACGCCGGGCAGACGAAGGGACCGCCGTGTACGTACGCACGCTGTATGCGACAGGAGATCCGGCCGAGCTCGGCGCCGCGGTCGACACGACCGCCTCGGAAGGCCGCGCGCTGGCATCGGAGCAGCCGGGGTTCCGGGGCATGGGGCTGTTCGTCGACAGGGAACTCGGCAAGCTCCTGGCAGCGACGTGGTGGGACGACGAGAGGTCCCGGGACGCCAGCGACGACGTGCTGCGCGAAACACGCGCCGCGCAGCTCGCACCGTTCGCCCGGACCGCGGCCGTCGACAACTGGGAGGCGGCCGTGGCCCGGCCGCCGCGGTCCGTCGGACCCGGCGCGTGGTTCCGGCTCGTACGCCTGGAGTTCGAACCCGCCGCGACGGACGCCCTGACCGGGGTCTTCCGGGACATGGCGCTGCCGGGGCTGGAGGCGCTCCCCGGTTTCGCCGGCGGATCCCTGCTCGTGGACCGCACCGCCGGCCGGGCGATGGTGGGCGTCGTCTGGAGCGACCGTGACGCCCTGGCGGCCTCACGCGCCGGCGTGGCGGCGATCAGGGGCGCGGCCACCGCCCAGGCGCACGTGATCACGAGGAGCGTCGAGGAGTTCGAGGTCGTCTACGCCGGCGTCACTCCGCCCTCCTGAACGCGAGGCGTCTCCACCGGTGGTTTCCCGTCGTCCACTTCCGACCCGCAGGCGCGCGCTCCACCCGGAATCACCGCCCCGACCGGCACGAACGGCGGGCGCCGCGAAGCAGGTTGTGAGACGGCAGATGCCGTGTGTGACCAGCGGCGGCCGGTTCTCAAGACTCGGTGCGATTCTTTCCGCCGGACGCTTGTGCAAGCCCCTCCGTCCCGGCACGCTCCTGGGTATGAACACCGCCCGGCACGCCAGTGAACGTCTGATGAGCTGGCCCTCGCTGGCCCCCGGCCGCGCCCAGTGCGGCGCCGAGCTCGGGCTGCGTAGCGCGACGCACGACATCGTGCACTTCCACGGCGAGCACGAGGCCGACGTCCACCTCACCCGAGCCATGATCGCGAAACTGCGCCCCGCCCTTCTCGGGTCCAGCGCCGTCCGACTGCG
The DNA here is from genome assembly GCF_055563155.1 of Streptomyces sp. NPDC013317. Lineage (NCBI taxonomy): Bacteria > Bacillati > Actinomycetota > Actinomycetes > Kitasatosporales > Streptomycetaceae > Streptomyces > Streptomyces sp. NPDC013317. The sequence goes on along the minus strand of NZ_JBVHDX010000003.1, from coordinate 216,073 downwards.
CGCCGGTTCGGGGTGGGTGACGGTCCGTCTGGACATGGGATCCGACATCGATCTGCTGGCGACCCTGGTGAGCGCAGCGCTCCAGGCGTCCTCGGGACGCCCGGACACGGCACCGGACGGCTGCACCCGCACCGGCCTCACGCCCGCCCGAACCTGAACCCACCGACACCGGGCGGGCGCTCCCACGAGCGGCGCGGCCGTCCCTCGTCCCGTCGGACCTCGCTGTCCACGACGGGTCCGGATCCCCCGTTCGGCGGCATGTCGGAGGGGTCCTGCCGCCTGGGCGGGTACTCCCCGTGGCATGCCCCCCACTCCCGGCGCGCCCCACGACGGTGCCCCCGCCGAGCACGGTCACTGGTTCCGTCGGCTCCACCGGTCCGTCCTCACCTCGGTCGTCGGGCTCGCCTGGAACCGCGGCCGCGAGGTGGAGCTGATGCACCGCGCCATGGGCTTCGCGGCGCTCAGCCTCCTCACGCTCGTCCCGCTGCTCATCGTGGTGGCCGCGGCCGACCTCGCCAGCGGCCAGGGCTTCGCCCGCTGGCTGATCCAGGGGCTCGGCGTCGCCGAGGTCTCGCAGGAGGAGGTCGAAGAGCTCTTCGGCAAGCCGGGGCAGGCCCTGCAGCGCACCACGGCCTTCGGCCTCGCCGCCCTCGCCGCGTTCGGGGTGACCTTCGGGTCGGCCGTCCAGACCGGCTACGAACGGATCTGGGACATTCCCACCGCCCGCTGGCACACGATGTGGCGGCACGTCGTCTGGCTCGCCGTGCTCGTCGTCGCGCTCCTCCTCTTCGTCACCGCCCCCGTGCCCGCGCAGTCCTCCACGGCCACCACCGTCCTGGTCGCCGTCGGCGACGTAGCCGGTACCTTCTTCTTCTTCTGGTGGTCGCAGCGGTTCCTCCTCTGCGGCCGCATCCGCTGGCGCGCCCTCGCCCCGGGCGCGGTCTGCACGGCTCTGGGCCTGTTCGGGCTGCGGATCTTCTCCCAGTTCGTCTTCTCCCCGTTGATCGTCTCCAACGCCTTCACGTACGGACCGTTCGGCACGGTCCTCGTGCTGCAGTCCTGGCTCGTCGGCGTGGGTTTCGTGGTCTACGGCGCCGCCCTCGTCGGGCGTCTCGTCCACGAACACCTGGTCCGGCGCCACATCGACCGGCTGCCCTCCGAACTGCCTGACGACCTCGCCTGACGCCACGTCACGACGAGCCCGTCGGGGCGTACGGGGCCGGTCCCCACGGCTCCGCGATCACACGATCCGGTGGTCATGATCGCGAGGCCCCGGCCGGGGGCGGGACGAACGGTTGGATGGAGGCGTTCCACCCGGCCCCGTCGAAAGAGAGCTGACCCATGCCGAACACCTGGCTGCCGCCCGCCGACTACATCGCGACGCTGCCGAGGGCGACGGCGTACGCCTGCCTGTACTTCACCGACACCGGCGGCCGGCCCTTCCAGCTGCGGGCCACCTACGACACCGGGCTGTGGCAGTGGCCCGGCGGGAACATGGACCCGGGGGAGACGCCGTGGCAGACCGCGGTCCGCGAGTGCCGGGAGGAGACCGGGATCGTCTTCGAGGGCGAGCCGAGGCTCATCGGCACCCACTTCGTCTCCGACCGGGGCGAGGAGTGGCCCGCCAATCACATCGGATTCATCTTCGACGGGGGCGTCCTGACGGACGAGCAGCTAGCCGGGGTCGTCCTCGACCCGGACGAGCACTGCGAGTTCCGCCTCCGCAGCCTCGCCGAGTGGGAGCGGGAGATGACGCCGGGGAGCTTCGCCCGGCTCGCCGAGATCGACCGCGCGCGACGGGCCGGCACGACCGTGTACGTGGAGTCGGGCGTCGACCTCTGAGCGGACGGCCCGGCGGGGGCGTCACCGGTACGGCCCCGCCGGGTGTCCTCGCTCAGGCCCGGCAGCCGACCGGGTGATCGATGTCGAGCACGACGCGCTCGGGGGAGTGGAGCGTGCGGACCTTGTAGGCGGGCTTCGTGTCGAAGGCCGCCCCGATGGTCACCACACCCTCGAAGTCGCCGGTGAGGGCGACGCCCTTGAGCGTGGGGAGATAGATCTTCAGGAGCCGGGGGCCCTGGTAGACGGACCGGCCTGACTCGTCGTGTGCGGCGGCGGGGGACAGCCTGATCTCGAGGAAGTACTTCCCCGCGAGCGGAACCCGCTGGCCCGACCCGTCGTAGTGGAGTGCCGGCACCGGCGTCACGGTGAACGGGGGCATCGCGCCCCGCACGTCGACGACGAGCCGGTCGAAGGTGGAGTGCCCGCCCCAGCGGGCGTCGACCACGAGCGCGGTCGAGGGCGGTGCCTTCGCCACCGACCGCTCCGTGGAGGCTCCGGCGGGGATCGTGGCACCGATCCCTGCGGCCAGAACGATGCCGGCGGCCACGGCCGCGAGGCTCTGACGATGAAGCATGACGTCCCCCATCTCTGGTGCTACGGGGACAGTGGTGTCAGTAGGGAAGACATCCACCACAACCATACGGTTGCACTAGTTCTGGGTGGAATTCAGACGATATGAGGTGCGCACTTCGTTCACCTGGGTCGCGGGCCGTAACCACTCGGCCTCTCGACAGTTGACCAGGGCATGAAGAAGCGCAGCATGCTCGCCATCGCCTCCCTCGCCGCCGGTGTCGTCACGGCCCTCGTCACCCCGCCGCCGCACGCCTCCGCGGCCGAACACGGCGCGACCGGCACCACCGGACTCCTGCAGAACGACAATCCGGTCGGCCCCCTGCTGGACGGAGCCGCCCCGCTCGTGGCCGACGGCCTCCCCGGGACTCCGGACGCCGGCGGACTGGTGTGACCCCCCGAAGGGCAGCCCGTGCGCGCGCAGCGTGAGCGGGAATGACAGGATGTCCCCATGAGCAACAACGTTTACTTCGACATCGAGATCAACGGCGAGCCCTCGGGCCGTATCGTCTTCCAGCTGTTCGACGACGTCGTCCCGAAGACGACGAAGAACTTCCGTGAGCTCGCCACCGGCGAGCACGGCTTCGGCTACGCCGGTTCCCCGTTCCACCGCGTCATCCCCGAGTTCATGCTCCAGGGTGGCGACTTCACCAACCAGAACGGCACCGGCGGCAAGAGCATCTACGGCGAGAAGTTCGCCGACGAGAACTTCACCCTCAAGCACGACCGTCCGTACCTGCTGTCGATGGCGAACGCGGGCCGCAACACCAACGGCTCCCAGTTCTTCATCACCACGGTCCTCACCCCGTGGCTCGACGGCAAGCACGTCGTCTTCGGCGAGGTCGTCGAGGGTCAGGACCTGGTCAAGAAGATCGAGGGCCTCGGCTCCGGCTCCGGCGCGACCAAGGCCAAGATCGTCGTCGCCGCGTCCGGCGTCGTCGAGGCCTGAGCCGTACCGCATCCGTACGACCGCCCCCGCAGAGCACCACGCGGGGGCGGTCGTCCGTTCCCGCGAGCCACCGCCCGCAGGGAGGAAGCCGGCCGTGCCGGGTCAGGACTCCTCGCCGCCCTCCCCGTACCGGCGTTCGAACTTCGCGATGCGGCCCTCGGTGTCCACCGTGCGCGCCTTGCCCGTGTAGAACGGATGGCTCTCGGACGAGATCTCGACATCGACCACGGGATAGCTGTTGCCGTCGTCCCACTCGATGGTCTGCTCGCTCGTCGCCGTGGACCGGGTGAGGAAGGCGAACCCGGCGGAGCGGTCACGGAAGACCACGGGGCGGTAATCCGGCTGCTTGTCCTGCTGCACACGTCCTCCTCGGGGTGCCTGTCTGATGCCCCCAGCCTCTCCGGCACCGGCCCGGCCGACCAGCGCCACGGGGCCGACCGGGTGAGGACGCCCCGTGCGGCTCGGCGACCTCTCAGTGGGTCCAGCGGGCGGCGAGCAGGACCGCGATGTCGTCCGGGCGGTCGGTGGCCTGCCGGGCGTCCCGGATCAGCCGGTCCGCCGTCTCCGTGAGCGGGATCGACCCGGTGACGGAGAACGTACGGCGCAGCCACTCGACCCCCTCGTCGATGTCCCGGCCCGGACGCTCCACCAGGCCGTCCGTGTACAGCGCCAGGACCGCTCCGGGCTCCAGGTGCAGTTCCGTCACCGGATACGTCGCCTCGGGGTCGATCCCCAGGACCAGACCGCCGGCCAGCTCCAGTACCTCCGCCGTTCCGTCCGGGCGCCGCAGCAGTGGCTGGGGATGCCCCGCCCGAACCGCCTGGACCGTACCCCTCGCCGGGTCGAGCACCATGTAGCAGCAGCTGGCGAACTGCCCGGGATCGAGGTCGATCAGCAGCCGGTTCGTTCCCATCAGCACGTCCTCGGGGGACTGGCCGGCGAGCGCGAAGGCCCGCACCGCGCTCCTCAGTTGCCCCATCGTCGCCGCGGCGGCGACGCCGTGGCCCTGGACGTCGCCGACCACCAGGGCCAGCAGCCCCTGCCCGGTCTCGACCACGTCGTACCAGTCGCCGCCCACGTCCATGCCCGTGGTGCCGGGCAGGTACCGCGCCACGGTGTCGACGTGGTCACGGACCGGCAGCCGCGCCGGGAGCAGCGCGTCCTGCAGCCCGCGGGCGAGGGCGGCCTCGCTGTCGTACCGCCGGGCCCGCTCCAGGGCCTGGGCGATGAGCCCGGCCAGCGCCGTCAGGACCGTACGCTCCTCCGGACTGAAGCCGCGCGGCCGGTCGAAGCCGAGGATGCACGAGCCGACCGGCCGGCCCGAGGCGATCAGCGGCAGGAAGGCACGGGCCCCCGAGAGCGCGTCCAGCGGGAGTTCCGGATAGGCGCGGCTCATCTGCTCGATCGACTCGAAGAACAGCGGCCGGCCGGTCGCGAGCACCTCGACGCCGGGCAGGTGGGCGTCGAGCCCCACACCGTCGAAGGGCTCCAGGAATCCCGGCGGGAAGCCGGTCTCCCACGCAAGGTACAGATGCCGGTCGCTCAGCAGATAGATCGCGAGCTGCCGTCCGCCGAACGCCGGCAGCAACTCGTCGGTGACCACCGCCGAGACCTGGCGGGCCGTGACCGCCTCGGTGAGCGCGATCGCGAGCGCCACCGGCCGGTACAGCGCCGACGCCCGGTCGGCCGGCGAGCCGAGTCCCGAGTCCGGCTGGGCGACCGAACTGGGTTTGTAGGCCGGGTCGGTCTCGGGGAGCAGCACGATCGTGACGCCGTCGTGGCCGGGGTAGAGCGAGACCGAGAGCCACTCCGCGTCGGGTACGTGGGCCAGGAAGTGCACGGGCTCGTCGGAGAGCAGCGCGGCCCGTAGGTGCTCCTCGTACGCGGGATTGTTGAACCACGGCAGGGCCTCCCACATGGTCAGCCCGGCGAGCGAGGCGCGTGGTCTGCCGAGGAGGGCCTCGGTCAGATGGTTCACGTACGTGATCCGGCCGAGGCGGTCGATGGCGAGGATGGCCCGCGGCAGCCGGTCGGTGGCGTCGGAGCCGACCAGGCCGGTGCCGAGGTCGACCAGGGACCCCTTCAGCCGACCCGGGCGGTCGCCCGCGGCGCGGGCGGAGACCTCCAGGAGGTGGAGTCCGCCGTCGGGACCCTTGAGCCGGATCCGGCGCGCCATCTGGGCACCCGACTCGGCCGCACGGCGGGCCATGGTCCACAGCGCTGCGCTGTCCTCCGGAGCGAGGCGTGCGGTCAGCGCCTCCATGGTCCCCGGGAACGGGTCGTCGGTGCTCTCCCCGATGATCGCCCGCAGCCCGGCGTCGGCGGTGACGGTTCCGGTGGTCAGGTCCCAGTCGAAGTAGCCGATGCGGACCGGCTTCGTACCGCCGGAGGGAAGCTGGACACACACCGGCTCACCGGGCCACTCGACGACGGTGCCGCTCTCGGCGAGGTTCATGAGGGTGTCGCCGAGCCGGCGCGCCTCGCGCGCCATCCGCATCCGGTCCCGGGAGTTGACCGGCACGCCCGGGCTCGGCGTGCGCAGCACCACGAGCACCCCGAAGCGTTCCCGGCCGCTGACGATCGGCGCGTACAGGGAGGCGAAGGGGAAGGGGAGGCTCGCCACCAGCTGGGGGAACTGGCGCATGGCCTCGTCGACGTCGGAGAGGTGCACCGGCTGGCCCGAGCGGTGCACCTCGGCCACCGGGAACGGACGGTTCGCGTGCATGCGCCACCAGGGCCGGAACAGCTGCCCGGGGAGCCCCGCGAGCACCGCCATCCTGAGCAGGTCCGGTGTCCCGGAGCGCAGATAGACGGTGCCCGCGTAGCCTCCGACGGCCTCGATCGAACGCAGCGTGCCCTCGGCCAGAACCAGAGGCAGGGCGTCCAGCAGCCGCCCGTCGGCCTCCACGTTCCCAGGAACGTCCCCGGTCCGCGCCGACGGGGAGGGGCCGGCCTCGCGGTGCGACGTCACACAGACAGGATGCTCCCCGGCCCTGCGGCCCCGCATCTCGGGTGGTCGCATGAAGCGTCGGTCCGGTCACACCGCGTCACACCCCTGTGCGGGCCCGTCGGTCTGCGCGACGATGGGCGGGGAGAGGCAGGTGGCCATGGACGCGTCCGTGATGACCGCGGTGGTCGCCGCGGCCGCGCTGGTGTGCCGCGCCGCGGTGCTCGAGATGCGTACACCCGGCGCCGGCCGCCGTGCCTGGGCCTTCGCCACCGACCGGCGGGCCCTGGGCGCAGGGGCGGGCGCCGCGCTCGCGCTCGGTGCCGTGGGAGGGGCCACGGTCGGTGGCACCGCCGTGCTGGTCTGGGCCGGCCTGGCCGGGCTGCTCGTCGCCTCGCTGACAGCGGAGCGGAAGCGCCCACCCGGCGAGTGAACCGCCGGAGGATCCGGGTACGTTCGGGGAACGCGACGGATCTCGCAGAGGAGCAGCACCCGTGACCACCGACCCGCGCATCGCACCGCCCCTGCTCGGCGGCGAACGTGAGACCCTCCGCGCCTTTCTCGACCACCAGCGCGCGACGCTCGCCATGAAGTGCGAGGGACTCGACGACGCGCAGTTGAGGGAGCGCCCGATGGCGCCCTCCACGCTGTCTCTGCTCGGCCTCGTCCGGCACATGGCCGAGGTGGAACGCGCCTGGTTCCGCCGGGTCTTCGAGGACGGCGAAGCGCCGATGGTCTGGTCGGACAAGATCGACTTCCAGGCCGCGTACGACGCGAGCCGGTCGACCCGAGCCGAGGCGTTCTCCGCCTGGGAGGCCGAGGTCGAGACCTCCCGGAGGATCGAGCGGGAGGCCGTGTCCCTCGACCTCGCGGGACACCAGCCGCGATGGGGCGAGGACGTGTCCCTGCGGATGGTCATGGTCCACGTCCTGCTCGAGTACGGCCGCCACAACGGTCACGCGGACCTCCTCCGCGAGGGAATCGACGGCACCGTCGGCGCCTGAGCCGCCGCCTCTCATGCGTCGACGCTCCGGCCCCCCGGACCGGGCTGGCACCGGCTCCCGGCCGGTGGGAGCCTGGCAGGAGAGCCCGATCGGCCGAGGAGTCACGATGGGCGCACCTCCCGCAGCCGCGCGCGTGGACGAGGCGGCCTTCCAGGAGCTGGAGCGATCCTTCTCCGGCAGGCTCGTCCGACCCGACGATCCCGCCTACGACGAGGCGCGGCGCATCTGGAACGGGTCGATCAGCAAGTTCCCCGCCCTCGTCGCGTACTGCACCGGCGTCGCCGACGTCGCCGCGGCGCTGGAGAGCGCGACGCGCAGTGGGCTGCCGGTCGCGGTACGGAGCGGCGGCCACAGCTTCCCCGGCCAGTCACTGGTCGACGGCGGACTCGTCATCGACATGTCGGCCATGAACGGCATCCGCGTCGACCCCGTGAACCGCACGGTCAGAGCGCAGGCAGGGGTGCTGCTCGGGGCGCTCGACCGCGAGACACAGCACTTCGGGATGGCCGTGCCCGCCGGGATCGTGACACACACCGGCCTCGCCGGCCTGACCCTCGGCGGAGGGATCGGCTGGCTCATGCGCAAGTACGGGCTCACGGTGGACCAGCTGCTCTCCGCGGACCTGGTCACCGCCGACGGCACCTTCGTCACGGCGAGCGCGGACCACGAACCCGAACTCTTCTGGGGCCTGCGCGGCGCGGGCGGCAACTTCGGCGTCGTCACCGAGTTCGAGTTCCGGCTCAACCCCGTGGGACCCACCGTGCTCGCCGGACCCGTCCTCTGGCCGCTGGAAGAGGCACCGCACGTCCTCGCCTTCTACCGCGAGTGGATCACCGACGTGCCCGACGAGCTGACGACCATCGTCGTCCACCGCAAGGCCCCGCCCCTCCCGTCGATCCCGCCGGAGCTGCACGGCAGGCCCGTCATCGCGGTGATCAGCTGCTACGCCGGGGACATCGAGACGGGCCGGCGGGTGCTCCGGCCGCTGCGGGCGTTCGGCACACCGCTCCTCGACCTCTGCGCACCCAAGCCCTTCCTCCAGCACCAGTCGATGTTCGACCCCTCGTTCCGCCCCGGCTGGTGGTACTACGTCCGCTCCTGCGACATCGAGCGCCTCGACGACGAGGTGATCGGCATCAGCGCGGCCCACGCCCAGCAGCTCACCTCCCCGCTCTCGACGTGCAACATCTTCCACCTGGGCGGTGCCGTCGCCCGCGTGGGCGAGGACGAGACGGCGTGCAGCGGGAGGAGCGTGGGCCACACCTTCAACATCAACGGGAACTGCTACGACGCCGAGGGGTTCGACGAGGCGCGGGCCTGGGCACGGGACTGGTGGTCCGCGCTGGAGCCGTACCACGCGGGCGTCTACGTCAACTTCCTCATGGAGGAGGGCGCGGCCCGCGTCGAGCAGGCGTACGGAACCGAGAAGCTCCGCAGGCTGCGGGCCCTCAAACGGGAGTACGACCCCGGCAACGTCTTCCGCTCGAACCAGAACATCGCCCCGGCGGCCTGACCGTCCGTTCGCGACCGGGCGAGTGTCAGTCCCGGGTGCGATGCTGCCGGGTATGGACGAGCTGATGCGAGGCCGTGTCTACGGCGCCGACCACGACGATCCCCATCCCGGCCCCAGACCCGGGCGGGTCTACCGCGAGCTGGTGGCCGGCCCCCTGGACGGCCTCCTGCTCGACGTCACGGGATGGACCGCGGGGCAGCTCGAGGAGGGGGCCGCCCTCGCCACCGAGATCGGCGCCTACGGCCCGGGCGGTCACGCCCGGTACGGCCCACGGGAGGGCGACGGCGTGCACTGGGACTGGGAGGGCGACACCCGCTAGGCCTGGTCACCCGCCGGCCTGTCGCGGCTCCCGCTCACCCCCCGGCCAGGGGAAGCCGAGCGCCTCGGCGTGCTCCCGGCTGCCGCCTCGCACCTGCGCCAGGGTCGTCGGATCGGTCGATTCCAGGCGCGCCAGAGCGGCTGCCGCCCTGGCCTCGGGAGGTGTGCCGTCGTCCGGCAGGTTCCAGAGAAACTGCAGCCAGGGACGGTCCACGTCCAGCCGCCCTCCGGCGAGGCCGGCACGCGGCGCGAGCCCCGGCTGGTACGCGAAGGACAGCACCGTGATGTCCGGATCGTGGTAGTCGGTGCCCACCCATCCGAACCGTGCGTCCCAGCGCGACAGGAGGTCGGGCCGGTCACGCAGGCCCGCGGCGAGGAGCCGTGCCGTGATCCGGGCAGGCCACGCCCAGGAGTGGTCGTTCTCGGCGCGTGCGATCTCAGCGTCGTAGTCGGCCGCGTCGAAGCGGTAGGCAGGGGGTTCCGTCTGCCCGCGCCGCACGGACGACGTGCGGCGCCAGTCACGCCAGACGACCTGGTCCCCGTCCCGCTGCACGGTGACGTAGAGGGCGCCGCAGCAGCCCTCGGTGCAGTACGCCTCGGCGAGTTGGACCTCCCGGGGCTCGGCCGTCGCCCGCAGACGTCCGCTGTCGAGGAGCTCCTCCGGCGCGTTTCCGGGGCCCAGGCCGAAGGCCTCCGGGAGGATCGGCCGCCCGTCGATCAGCGGGCGGGTCTCGGCGACGTCCGGGTCGGCGGGATCGCGCACGGCGACCTCGATGCGGAGCCGGGGCGCGTCCGCCGCGGAGAGGCGGAACGGCTGCCGGGCCGTGCGCCGGATCCACCGGATCCGGCGCCGGTCGGCGGGGTCCTCGGCGTCGAGGCCGGCCAGGGCCTCCCATGCGGGTGCGCGCAGGACGGACTCCAGGGTGTCGAGCAGCTCCGCGCGTCTGCCCGGCCGCCAGGGGAGCACGTTGCTGGGGCCGCTGTGCAGGTCGAGGGCGAGGGAGAGGAGGGTCGCGCAGTGGTCGAGTGTCGGAGGGAGCAGGGCCGCCCGCTCGACGACGGACTCGTAGGCGGCGACGGCCTCCTCGTAGAGGAGGATCTCGGGACGGTAGCCACGCTGGCTGGTCATCCGCGACAGCAGCCGGGCCGCTTGTGCGAGGACGCCGGGATCGACCGGATCCTCGCGCAGGACGTCGGCGAGCCGGACCGCCTCCGCGATCCTTCGGGCGGTCTCGGGCCCGAGGGCGCGCGGGCTCACGGGCAGCCCCCTCAGCCGGGCCCGGGCGGCTCTGTCGTCGCCGGTCGCCAGGGCGTCGACCAGCGGACGCACCTCGCGGTCCCCGGCGCGTACGGCGAGCCAGACGAGGGCGGCCGCAGCGCGGTCGAGGCGGGCGAGCGCCTCCACGGCGTCACCCGTGAAGTCCCGGATCAGGCCGAGGATCCGGAGGCAGGGCACGTCCTCCGGTTCGCCGAGCCTGGCCAGGAGGCCGAGGCCGAGAGCGACGGCCGTGCTGCCGGAGCCTGTACGGGTCAGCCGGCGGGCGAGCGCCCGCGCGGCCCCCTCGTCCGCCAGCGGAAGGCCTGCCACGACGTGGCGGACGTGGTGGTTCCGCAGACCCAGCTCCTCGAGGCGCCGCTGCACGCCGTCGGCGGCGCGCACCGCGTCCGGGTCGGTCAGGAAGGGAGTGACGGCGTCGATGGCGGTCTGGCGCGCCGTGCGCCGGTCGAGCGGGGAGAGCGGCCTGGGCGGCGGATCAGGGACGGGGTAACCCCTTGCGGGGAGGCGGCCGTCGGGCTCCGCGCCGTACCGGCGCAGGGCGTAGTCGTACAGGGAGGGCCGAGGGGTGAGCGCGCCGCGCTCGTCCGGGGCGCTCACAGGGCGGAGGGGGACTCGATTCCGTAGGTCATGCGGGGGATCCTGCCAGGCCCGGCCGGTCGCGCGCGAGCGAATTGGCCGGGCCGCGGGATCACTTGCCGCTGTCCTCCGCGAGCGTGTGCGCGACGAGGGCGTTGGCGTGGCCGTGCCCGAGGCCGTGCTCGGCCTTCAGCCAGGAGACGAGCTCCATGTGCTTGGTCAGCGGCGAGGAGCGGATGAGCCCCTGCCACTCGGAGATCGGGCGGCCGTACTTCTTCTCGATCGAGGGGAAGTAGCTCGCGGGGCCCTTCACTGCGTCGGCCATGGCGTCGTGTTCCTGTTCTGTCGCTGTGGTGTGTCGTCGTATGTATGACCGCACGGGCAGCGTGAAGTGATCGGTTGAGCCATGTGGTCCACGTCATAGCGTCGGGACGGCGTCGGCCGGAGCCCGGACTTCGGAGCCCGGCCGACGCCGGGTGGCGGGCTGCTGCCCGCCAGGGCTCGGTCAGTGGAGCCTGCCCGCGCCCGCGCGGTGGGCGACGAGACCGGGCACGGCCCGCGGGTTGTCCACGCGAGCGCGCAGCGTGGGCGTCCAGCCGGCGCCGCCCCGCAGGATCTCACCGGGGAACTCGGCGTTGTGCAGGGCGAGGAGGTCGACGGGCCGGCCGTTGACGAGATTGCCCACGGTCGTGACCGGCGCGTCCTTCCACTTCTTGAGGATGCTGCCCGCACCGACACCCGCCGGCACGGTGAACGTGTTCTTCTCGGCGACGAGCTGGGACTCCTGGCCGATGCCGAGGCTGTACGCGTAGCCGGTGGCAGGCACCACGAAGTGGTTGTTGTACGCGTCGACCTGGCCGAAGCGGACCCTGGGCGCGCGCTCGATCACGTTCCTGAACAGGTTGTGGTGCAGCGTGACCCGCAGCCTGCCGCGGTCGGTGGCTCCCGCGCTGTCGCTGTTGCCGATCATCAGCGTCTTGTCGTGGTCCGCGAAGACGTTCCAGGACGCGGTGACCAGGTCGGCCCCGCGTACGACGTCCAGCTCGCCGTCGTGCCGCTGGTAGACCTCGCCGTAGTACCTCGGCAGCGAACTGTCGGGGTGGGCACCGTCGGTGAAGGTGTTGTGGTCGATCCAGACGTGTGTGGAGCCGTACACGACCATGCTGTCGTACTCGGAGTTCCAGGCGCCGGTGGCTCCGTCGGTGGGGTCCCACTGCGGAAAGCAGTCGAGGGGGCTCTCGACGGTCAGATTGCGGACCACGACGTTGTCGACGCCCTGGATCTGCACGCTCCCGCCGACGATCCCCGCGTTCCCGCCGACGCCGACGACGGTCGTGTTGGCAGGGACGTACGCCTTGATCGCCCGGCCCTGCGCCTGCGCGGACGCCGCGCGCAACTCCTCCTGCGGTCCGCTGACGACGGTGTCACGGCCCCAGACGGCCGGGTCGTAGTCGGCGAGGTACCGCGGGAAGTCGTAGCCCGGCGCCTCGAACGCGGAGCAGCCCGCGGCCGTGGCGTTCAGTGTCCCCTTCACTTTGACGATCCTCGGCTCCGTGCCAGGGACGGCGAGGGCCGCCCGGAACTCCTCCCAGGTGGTGACGGTGAAGACGCGGGAGGCGACGGCCGCCGCGCCCCCGCTCGTCCCCGTGCCCGCCGAGCCCCAGCCGTCTCCGGCGGCCAGCGTCGCGCGGGCGGAGTCCGCAGCGGGCGCCTGGGCCGAGGTCGCCTCAGGCTGGGGCGCCTGCGCCGCGGCCGGCGTCGCCGAGGCTCCGGTGAGGGCCAGGACGAGGGCGGTCGCTCCCGTCAGGCACCTGTGTCTGTGTCCACTCATCTGTTCTCCTTGGAGTCGGGTCCGGGCCGCGTGAACCACTCGGGGGGATCCGCGGGGATCACTTGTTCTGCGACTTCCACTCGGCCTGCGCCGTGTTGAGCTGCTCGGCCAGGTCGTCCAGGAAGTCCTTGGCCGTGGACTTCCCGAGCAGCACCTTCTGGAAGGCGGGCTCGTTGTCGGCCTTGGAGATGGTGTTCCAGTCGGGCAGGTAGTACGGCAGCTGCACGATGGCCGCCTCGCCGCTGAAGAGCACCTCGGCGGCGAGCTTCGTCGGCTCCGCCTTCTGGATCCAGGGGTCCTGGGCCGCCTCGGTGTTCGCCGGGATGGCGCCGGCCGACTCGTTCCACTTGCTGTTGGACGCGTGCGAGGCGGCGAACTCGATGAACTTCCAGGCCGCCGCCTTGTTCCTGCTGGAGGAGAAGAGTCCGAGCCCGTCGACCGGGTTGGAGACCTGCACCCGGGTGCCGTCGTCCGTCGTCGGATTGGGGATGCCTCGGAACTTCCCGGTGCCCAGCGCCTTCACATGGTCCTTGTAGGAGCCCAGGTTGTGGTTGAGCATGCCGATCTCGCCGCTGTCCCACTGGGCGACCATCTTGGTGAAGTCGTTGTTGACGTCGGCCGCAGGGGTGTTCCTCTTGAAGAGGGCCGCGTACTTCTCCAGGGCCGCCACGTTCTCGGGAGCGTTGACGGTCGTCCTGTCGCCGTCCCAGAAGGACGTGATGCCGCTCTGGCCGTACATCGCGTCGAGCGCCTGGGCGATCGAGCCCGCGCCGCCGCGGATCGTGTAGCCGAACCTGTTCTTCTCCTTGGCGGTCAGCTTGTCGGCCGCCGCGTAGAACTTCGACCAGGTGGTGGGCTCCTCGAGGCCGGCCGCCCGGAAGAGGTCGGTGCGGTAGTAGAGGACGCCGTTGCTCGCGGACGTGGGGACGGTGAAGAGTCTGTCCCGGCCGCCCGCGGACCTGACGCTGTCGACCATACCCGCGTTGAGCTTGCCCTTCAGTGCGCCGGACTCGACCCGCGCGTCGAGCGGCTCCAGGGCGTTCTGGGCGGCGATACCGGCGAGCATGGCGGCACCGACGCCGCCCACGTCCGGCAGGCCGCCGCCCTGGATGGCGGTGTCGTACTTGGACTGCACCTCGGTCGACGCGATGCCGACGTACGTCACCTCGATGTCGGGGTTGGCCTTCTCGAAGTCCGTGATGATCTCCTTCCAGACGTCGGTGCGCACACCGCCGTTGTTGTCCCAGAAGGTGATCTCTCCTTTGCCCGAGCCCTCGTCGCCCTTGTCGCCGGCGGCGCCGCTGCCGTCGTCGCCGCAGGCGGTGAGGGTCAGGGCGAGGACGGTGGCGAGGGCGAGGGCGTCGGCGGCTCTGCGCCGCCCGCTGCGGAAGATGGTCATCGTCGGCTCTCTTCTCTCGGGGGAGTGTCGTTCGGTGTGATGCGGAACGCGTTGAAGACGGCCGTCCCTGCGGGGCCGGTGCCCGGCGGAGCGGCGGCGAACAGTCCGATCAGAGCGCCCACCCACCGCCAGGGGGTGGCCGCGAAGACCTGACCGGAGTCGGTGGGACCGTCACCCGTGTCGTACGAGAACCGGCAGCGGGCACCGTCGTCGATCTCGACCCGCAGCCGGACCCGGCCGTCGGGGGCGGGCCGCGCGAAGGCCGCCTCCCGTTCCCGCTCGGCGGAGACCGGAGCGAACCGGTGGACCAGCAGGACGGCCCCGTCCGCCTCGCGACGGAGCCCGATCCAGCTGTACGCGTCGCCCAGGACCGTGAGTCCGGCACGGGCGCCCGGCTCCTCGCTGTCCAGGCGGAGTTCGACCTCGACCGCGCAGGGCCGGGCGGGCAGCCGCTGGGTGAGGAGGTGCGGCAGCCGGCGCAGGTCCTCGGTCTCCTCCGTACGGCCGCAGTTCAGCCACAGGCCGTCGGCGGAGTGCCGGGTCGTCCAGCCCTCCCTCGGGTTGGCCGTCCACTGCCACTGCCGTCCGAAGCGGCCGCCGGGGAACCCGTCGTCCGTGGCCGGTGCCGAGAGGGGCTGTCGGGGCAGCGCGGGCTTGCGGTGCACCAGGACGGGAGAGCCCTCGTCGCCGAGGACAGGCCAGCCGTCGTCACCCCAGCGCATCGGCTGGAGATGGACCACCCGTCCGTACGCGCCGCGCTCCTGGAAGTGCAGGAACCAGTCCTCGCCCCGCTGCGTACGCACCCAGCCGCCCTGGTGCGGGCCGTTGACCTCCGTACCGCCCTGCTCAAGGACCACCCGCTCCTCGTACGGGCCGAAGAAGCCGCGGGAGCGGAAGGCGCCCTGCCAGCCCGTGGCCACGCCCCCGGCCGGGGCGAGGATCCAGAACCAGCCGTCGTGCCGGTACACCTTGGGGCCTTCGAGCGTGAACCAGCCCGGGAGGCGGTCGCCGTCGACGATCGTCCTCCCGCCGTCGAGGAGTTCGGTGCCGTCGGAGCTCATCCGGTGGCCGGTGAGCCGGTTGCTGACGCCGGAGCGGGACTTCGCCCAGGCGTGGACGAGATACGCCTCGCCCGTCTCCTCGTCCCACAGCGGACAGGGGTCGATCAGGCCGCGGCCCGGCTTCACCAGGTGGGGGATGCTCCATCCCGCCCGTACGGAAGGGGAGTTGATCTGCCAGATCCCGTGGTCGGGGTCGCCCCAGAAGATCCAGAACCGGCCGTCGTGGTGGCGCAGCGCCGGCGCCCACACGCCCCGGTCGTGCTGAGGCGAGGCGAAGGAGGTCTCCGGGGGCAGCCGCTCCAGGGCATGGCCGACGAGCGTCCAGTTGACCAGGTCGCGCGAGTGCAGGATCGGCAGTCCGGGCGCCCGGCCGAAGCTGGAGGCGGTGAGGTAGTAGTCCTCGCCGACGCGCACGACGTCCGGATCGGACCAGTCGGCGGCCAGGACGGGATTGCGGTACGTCCCGTCCCCGAGGTCCCCGGTGGGTGCTGTCCCCCTCATGCCGTCACCGCCTCGCGCACCAGCGCTGCCGCGCCGCCGCGGTCGAGGCGCCCGTCGGCGACGACGGTGACCACGCGGCGCTCCGCCGTCGCGCCGGCCGCGAGGTGGAGGCGCTCCTCGGAGGCGAGGGAGGAGCCGACCCCCGGGTACTCGGCGGCCCGTACGAACCACGGGTCGCGCCTGGTCTCCTCGGTGGCACCCGCGAAGACCAGGGACCAGTCGCGGCCCACGAGAGCGACCCAGTCCGCACGGGCGCCGTGCACGGCCCGCTCGCCCTCCGCGTCCGCGCCGAAGACGTCCGGCGCGGCGCCCTCCCGAGGTGCCCGCCAGAAGAATCCGCCGTAGGCGGCGCCGGGCCGGCCGTTCGTGGCCGGGCTGCCGAAGGACAGCTCCTCGCCCGAGGCGTTGGTCAGCGAGAAGGAGAGATTCAGAGCCCACGCCGTGTCGTCGAGCGGCACGGCGGAGACGGTGCGGCGCTCATGGAGCAGGACGCGACCTCCGGCGACCCAGCTCAGCTCCGCCACGAAGCCGCCGCGGTCCCGCCGTGCGAATCGCTCGTGCCGCTGTACGCCGTGATTGTCGAGGACGGTCGGTCCCCGGTCGCGGACGAAGGTCCGCCCGCCCCAGAAGTTGAACCCCGCGACGTCGGGGACGGCGACACCGGCGCCCAGATGGTGCGGATGATCGGCGGGGAGCCGTTCGGTGACCGTGACGCCCCCGAGCGTCGCGACGGGGTGCAGGTACGGGCGCGGCGAGCGGTCGGCGCCGGTGCCGGACCGCAGGACGTAGCGGGCGACAGGGCGGCCGGCGCAGCGCAGCACCGTCGGGGCGCTCATCCGCACACCGCCTTC
This sequence comes from Streptomyces sp. NPDC013317, assembly GCF_055563155.1. Taxonomy (NCBI): domain Bacteria; kingdom Bacillati; phylum Actinomycetota; class Actinomycetes; order Kitasatosporales; family Streptomycetaceae; genus Streptomyces; species Streptomyces sp. NPDC013317. The sequence continues at coordinate 199,432 of NZ_JBVHDX010000003.1, read as the reverse complement.
CGCGGCAGCGGGGCCCAGGGCGCGCCGAGTTCGGAGTAGAGAGCGAGGGTGTCGGCGCTCGCCGCGACCAGGCCGTCGATGCCGGGCACCACGCGGCGCGGCGCGCCCGCGCCGGGCTCGGAGCGCCAGGCGTCCGCCGGGAGTTCCAGCGGGTCGGGAGCGAGCCGTACCGCGTCGACGACCCGCATGAACGCGCCGGTGTCCCCGGGCGGTACGAGCAGTCCGGCCCCGCCGCCCACATGGGCGACCAGGTTCTCCAGCAGATCGGTCCGCCCGTACACGGCCTCCTCGGGACCGTGCCCGGCCCGCTGGAGGAGTACCCGGTCCTGCTTGTACCAGAAGGTGATCCGCCCACGGGTCCCGTGCACCACGACGTACGGCTCCGAGGGCGTCTCGGCGCAGAGCGTCGCCGCCACACTGACCCTCGTTCCCCGGGTGGTGAGGACCCGGACGCACGAGGTGTCGTCGGACTCGATGGCGTAGGCCCGCAGCAGCTCCGTCTCGACGCACTCGACGTCCTCCGCGCGTGTGGCGCCGTCCAGGGCGAGCGCGGTCGCCACCGCGTGGGCGAGCGGATTGGTCAGCGCGCCGTCGACCACGTCGACGCCGTCGATCCTCCGCCGCCCCGCCCAGGGAGCGCGCCGGAAGTACGCCTCGTCGCGGACCCAGGCCCCGGCACCGCCGACCCCGAGGAGTTCGCCGATCGCGCCCTCCCCGATCAGCCGCCGGATCGCGGGAACGGCATGGGAGCCGAGCGACTGGAAACCGATCTGGCAGGCCACCCCGGCCGCGGCGACCCCGTCGGCCATCCGCCGGAACGCGGCGTACGACGGAGCCGGGGGCTTCTCCAGGAGCAGATGCGCCCCGTGGCGGGCGGCGATCAGGGCCAGGTCGGTGTGGGTCTGGATCGGGGTGCAGACGACCGCGATCCCGGCGCCCGTCGAGGCGAGCAGCGCGTCGAGGTCGTCGGACTGCTCGGGCGTGCCGAAGCCGTCCAGCTCCCGCGCCCCGAGCGGCCGCAGCTCGCAGACGCCGGCGAGCGTGACGAGCCCGAGGCGTTCGAGCCGGCGGATGTTGACCAGATGGGACCGTCCGTGGCCGCGGGCGCCGGCCAGGACGACGGGGAGGGGTTCGCGAAGGGCGGTCATCGCGGTCATCCCTTCACCGCCCCCGCGCTGAAGCCGGTGACCAGCCACTTCTGGATGAAGGCGAACACGATCACCACGGGCAGTGCCGCGATCACCCCGCCCGCCGCGAGCGCGCCGAGATCCACACTGTCCGCGCCCATCAGCGTGTTGAGGCCGACCGGGATCGTCTGCTTCTCCTGGCTGCTGAGGAACATCAGCGCGAACAGGAAGTGGTTCCAGGAGTGGACGAAGGCGAAGGATCCCACGGCCACGAGCCCCGGCCGGAGCAGCGGCAGCACCACGATCCGGAAGGCGCCGAACCGGCTGCAGCCGTCGACCCAGGCCGCCTCCTCCAGGGAGTACGGCACGTTCCTGATGAAGCCGCTGATGAGAATCATCGACAGCGGGAGCTGGAACACGGTCTCCGCGATGATCACACTGCCCAGCGAGTTGATCATGCTCAGATTGGCGAAGATCTGGAACAGCGGGACGAGCAGCAGGGCGCCGGGCACGAACTGGGAGCAGAGCAGGGCCAGCATGAAGCCCTTCTTGATCCGGAAGTCGAACCGGGCCAGCGCGTAGCCGCCGGCCAGTGCCACGACCGTGGTCAGCACCAGCGTCGCCACCCCGATGAGCAGGCTGTTCTGGAAGAACGTGGCGAAGCTGCGCTCGTTCCACACCTTCTCGAAGTGGGCGGTCGTCATCGGCCACGGCAGGAGCGAGGTGGAGCCCGCCGGGCGAACCGCGAAGAGCACGATCCAGTAGAACGGGACGAGGGTGAAGACCAGATAGATGCCGAGCGGCAGATAGATATGCCAGCGCGGGGCCTCGTCCCAGGCGCGCCGCCGTGTGCGGCGCGGGATCGGAGGCGTACGGGTCGGGGGTGCGGCGGCCGCCGTGGCGGCCGCGACGGCCGGCGCCGCCGGCGCCGTGGGGGTGGCGTTCCGGGCCATCACGAGCGCTCGCCTCCGAACTTGCTCAGGCGCAGATAGACCATCGAGCAGAAGAGAAGGATCACGAACGCCACCGTCGTCAGGGCGGAGGCGTAACCGAAGTTGTGGGCGTCGACGCTGGTGTTGGCGATGTAGAGGGGGAGCGTCGTCGTCTCGCCCGCGGGCCCGCCGCCCGTCAGCGTGTAGAGCAGGTCGACGTTGTTGAACTCCCACACCGCGCGCAGCAGGGTGGAGAGGACGATCGCGTCCTTCAGATGCGGCAGCGTGATGTGGACGAACTGCCGTATCCGGCCCGCCCCGTCGACCTCGGCCGCCTCGTACAGGTCCTTCGGCACGGACTGCAGGTCGGCGAGGATGAGGATCGCGAAGAACGGCACCCCGCGCCAGAGATCGGCGACGACCACCGCCGAGAAGACCGTGGAGGTGTCGGAGAGCCACGACGTCCCGTACTCGCCGACGCCCATGTCGGCGAGGTAACGGGTGATGCCCGTCTGCGAGTTGTAGATCAGGACCCAGATCGCCGAGGTGAGCACGCCGGAGACGGCCCAGGGGGAGAAGACCAGCGCGCGGCCGAGTGCCCGGCCCACGAAGGTCTGGTTGACGATCAGGGCAAGCGCCAGTCCGAAGAGCAGTTGCAGTGTCACCTCGACGGCGACCCACTTGAGGCTGAAGGTGAGCGTGCCCCAGAAGTGCGGGTCCTCGGTGAGGATCCGGGTGAAGTTCTCCAAGCCGGCGAAGCCGTTCCGCCAGGGCTTCGTCGGATTGTGGTGCCGCAGGCTGTAGTAGAAGACGCTGAGCACCGGATAGGCGATGAAACCCAGCATCAGCAGCGCCGCGGGCGCGATCAGCAGGTACGGCAGACGGCGTGGCGCCGCTCCCGTACCGCGGCGGGGACGCGCGGGTCCCGCAGGTCTGTTCGCTGGTGCCTGGGGCGGTGGGGTCACGGCTGTGGCCATGACGGCGGCTCCGTTCTCGGGCGCGAGGCGCTTCGCAGACGGTGTTCGGCATACCGGACAAGGAGGGATCGGGTGGACCGGGCCGGGGGTCAGCCGGCGTACGGATCCGGAGTCGTTCCCGGCCTGGCCAGGAACTCGAAGTCGCAGCCGGTGTCGGCCTGGGAGATCTGCTCGGTGTACAGCGCGCCGTAGCCGCGCTCGTAGCGCTTCGGCGGGGGAGTCCACGCGGCCCGACGGCGTTCCCACTCCTCCTCGTCCACCTCGGCGTGGAGGGTGCGCGCCTCGACGTCCAGGGTGATGAGGTCGCCGGTACGGACGAGGGCGAGCGGTCCGCCGACGTACGACTCCGGTGCCACGTGCAGCACGCAGGCGCCGTAACTCGTCCCGCTCATCCGGGCGTCGGAGATCCGGACCATGTCCCGCACCCCCTGCTCCAGCAGATGACGGGGGATCGGCAGCATTCCGTACTCCGGCATGCCCGGACCCCCCTTGGGGCCGGAGTTGCGCAGGACCAGGACGTGGTCGCGCGTGATCCCGAGCTCCGGATCGTCGATGGTCCGCTGCATCGTGCGGTAGTCGTCGAAGACCACGGCCGGACCGGTGTGCTTGAGCAGCTGCGGCTCGGCGGCGATGTGCTTGATCACCGCACCGTCCGGGCACAGGTTGCCGCGCAGCACCGCCACCCCGCCCTCGTCCGCGAGCGGTCGCGAACGCACCCTGATGACCTCGTCGTTGTGCACGAGGGCGCCGTCGAGCTGCTCCCGCAGCGACGGGTGGGCGACGGTCGGCCGGTCCAGATGGAGCACGTCGGCGAGCCGTGAGAGGAAGCCCGGCATGCCGCCGGCGAAGTGGAAGTCCTCCATCAGGTACCGCCCGCCGGGGCGGAGGTCGGCGAGCACCGGCACCGTCCGCGCGATCCGGTCGAAGTCGTCCAGCGCCAGCCTCACCCCTGACCTGCCGGCCATGGCGATCAGATGGATGACGGCGTTCGTCGACCCGCCGAGCGCCAGGACGGCGGCGACCGCGTCCTCGTACGCCGCGCGGGTGAGGATCCGCGAGAGCCGCAGGTCCTGCCGGACGAGCTCGACGATCCGCATCCCCGAGGCCGCCGCCATCCGGTCGTGACCGGAGTCCACGGCGGGGATGGAGGAGGCGCCCGGCAGCGTCACGCCCAGCGTCTCGGCCGCGGCGGTGAGGGTGGAGGCCGTGCCCATCGTCATGCAGTGGCCCGGGGAGCGGGCCAGCCCGTTCTCCAGCTCGGCCAGCTCGCCGTCGCCGATCAGACCGGCCCGCCGGTCGTCCCAGTACTTCCACATGTCCGTACCGGAGCCGAGGGTCTCGCCCCGCCAGTGCCCCGGGAGCATCGGACCCGCGGGGACGAACACCGTCGGAAGGTCCACGGTGGCCGCGCCCATCAGCAGCGCCGGGGTCGACTTGTCGCAGCCGCCCATCAGGACGGCCCCGTCCACGGGGTAGGAGCGCAGCAGCTCCTCCGTCTCCATCGCCAGGAGGTTGCGGTAGAGCATCGGCGTCGGCTTCTGGAACGTCTCCGAGAGCGTGGAGACCGGGAACTCCAGCGGGAACCCGCCGGCCTGCCACACCCCGCGCTTCACCGCCTGCGCGCGGTCGCGCAGATGGACGTGGCAGGGGTTGATGTCGGACCAGGTGTTGAGGATGGCGACGACCGGCTTGCCCAGGTGCTCCTCGGGCAGATAGCCGAGCTGCCGGGTGCGGGCCCGATGGCTGAACGAGCGCAGTCCTCCGCTTCCGTACCAGCGATGACTGCGCAGCTCCCCGGCGCCGCGCGGGGCCCGCGGGCTCTGGTCCCGGAGGTCGGCGCCGGCGCTCATGCCTGCCACCCCGCGGCTATCGCCGCGACCTCGGCCCTGCTCCGCTCGGGAAGCTCGCGGCTCGGGGGCCGGATGTCCCGGCGGCAGAGGCCCAGAGCGGCCAGCGCCTCCTTGACGACGGTGACGTTGTCCGCGCTTGCGTTGACCGCGCGCAGTTCCTCGAAGCGGCGGATCTGCTCCCACACCTTCATCGCCGCGGGATAGTCGCCGACCCGCAGGGCGGTGAGCATCTCCAGCGACACCGAGGGTGCCACGTTGACCAGACCCGAGGTGAAGCCGGTCGCCCCGCTCGCGAAGTACGACGGTGCGTACGGCTCGGCGAGCCCGGCCACCCAGACGAAGCGGTCGAGACCTGCGTCACGGGCGAAGCCGGCGAAGCGCGACGCGTCCGGGACCGCGTACTTCACACCGATGACGTTCGGGCAGGCCGCGCCGAGCTCCGCGAGCCGTTCGCCGCCGAGCAGCGCGTTCCGGATGTACGGCACGATGCCGAGCTCCGGAACGGCCTCGGCGATCGCCCGGTGGTAGTCGACCCAGCCGCCGTCGGAGACGTACGGATGGACCGGCTGATGGATCATCAGCATGCCGGCTCCGGCGTCGCGGGCGTGCCGCGCGGCCGCGACCGCGGTCGGCACGTCGTGGCCGACGCCGACCAGCATGGCGGCCCGGTCGGCCGCCTCCTCGATCGTCACCTCGGTGACCAGGCGGCGCTCCTCGGGCGTGAGGGCGTAGAACTCGCCGGTGTTGCCGTTCGGCGTGAGGGTGCGGATGCCCGCGTCGAGCATCCTGCGCACCAGCGCGCGGTGGGCGTCGATGTCGACCGAGCCGTCCTCGGCGAACGGAGTCACCGGGATCGCCACCACATCGGCGAGCGCGGCCCTCTCGGCCTGGAAGTTCCTGGTCACCCGGTCACTCACCGTCCTCGGGAAAGGCGCGCTCGACGAACGAGGCGATGTGGTCGTGCAGGGCGAGACCGGCGCCGGCCGAGTCGCCGGCCAGCGCGAGCCGCAGGATCTCCTCGTGCTCGGCCGCCTCGCGCTCCCAGGAGGGCGTCGCGGCCCAGGCCACGGTGGAGACCAGGGCGGCCTGGTCGCGGACCTCGTCCAGCATCCGGCCGAGCAGCGGGTTGCCGCAGGGCAGATAGAGGGCGCGGTGGAAGTCCCGGTTGGCCAGGGAGCGTTCGGCCGGGTCGTCGGCGGCCTCGGCCCGGCCGAGCGCGGCCCGCGCCTCGTCGAGGGGCGCGCCGGCGTCGACGGTACGGCGCACGGCCTCGGGTTCGAGCAGCAGCCGTACGTCGTAGACCTCACGGGCCATGTCGGCGTCCACCATCCGTACCGTCACACCCTTGTACTGGCTCATCACCACGAGACCGCTGCCGGCGAGGGTCTTGAGGGCCTCGCGCACCGGGGTCTTCGACACCCCGAAACGGGCGGCCAGTTCGGTCTCCACGAGTGCCTGGCCGGGGCTGAGGCCGCCGGTCAGGATGTCGTGTTTGATCGCCTCCAGGACGTACTGGGTGCGGGAGGGGATGGGACTGGGGGCGAAGGTCATGACGCACTCTCAGATCTCGTGTATCGCGTCTCATATATGACGTACGAAGTGCAACGCCGATGAAGCTAAGGGGATGCTGATGCTTCGTCAATGCTTCGCGCAGGATTGATGGAAAGCGCTTGCCGTCCCGTCCGGGGTGCACGGCGACGGGCGCCCGGTCCGTGGTCCGGGCGCCCGTCGTGGTGAAGGGTGGGAGGCGGGGCGGTCAGCGGACCGCCAGCAGGTGTTCGAGCGCCAGCTGGTCCAGGCGCTCGAACGCCATGGAGCGCTCGGCCGCCGCCGTCACGTCGAACGCCTCGAACGCGCCGGCGTCCGCGAGGAGGCCGGCGAGGCCGTCGGGGGCCGTGGGCTCGGCGAGCTCGGGCAGTCGGGAGGCGGCCAGGGCCTCCTGGACCTCGGGGTCGGCGCGGAAGGCGGCCGCGCGCTCCTTCAGGATCAGATAGTTGCGCATGCAGTTCCTCGCGGACTCCCAGACCCCGTCGAAGCCGTCCGTGCGCACGGGCTTGAAGTCGAAGTGCCGCGGCCCCTCGTACCCTCCGGTCTCCAGCAGGTCCACCAGCCAGAACGCCTGGCGCAGATCCCCCGCGCCGAAGCGGAAGTCCTGGTCGTACTTGATGCCCGACTGGCCGTTGAGGTCGATGTGGAAGAGCTTCCCGGCCCACAGTGCCTGGGCGATGCCGTGCGGGAAGTTGAGCCCCGCCATCTGCTCGTGGCCCGTCTCGGGGTTCACTCCCACCAGTTCGGGCCGTTCCAGGCGCTCGATGAAGGCCAGGGCGTGGCCGATCGTCGGCAGGAGGATGTCGCCGCGCGGCTCGTTCGGCTTGGGTTCGATCGCGAACCGCAGCTCGTAGCCCTGCTCGGTGACGTACTGGCCGAGCAGGTCGAAGGCCTCCTTCATCCGGTCGAGCGCCACCCGGACGTCCTTCGCCGCGCCCGATTCCGCGCCCTCGCGGCCGCCCCAGGCGACGTACGTCGTGGCGCCGAGCTCGACGGCCAGATCGATGTTGCGGATCGACTTGCGCAGGGCGTACCGCCGCACGTCCCGGTCGTTGGCGGTGAAGCCGCCGTCCTTGAAGACGGGGTGGGTGAAGAGGTTGGTCGTGGCCATCGGCACCTTCAGGCCGGTGCGTTCGAGCGCTGCCCGGAAGCGTTTGATCACGGCCTCGCGCTCCGCGTCCGCGGCCCCGAAGGGGATCAGGTCGTCGTCGTGGAACGTGACGCCGTACGCCCCCAGTGCGGCGAGCCGTTCCACCGACTCCACGGGGTCGAGCGCGGGGCGGGTGGCCTCGCCGAAGGGGTCGCGGCCCTGCCAGCCGACCGTCCACAGGCCGAAGGTGAACCGGTCCACGGGTGTGGGGGAGAAGCGTGCGGGGGAGGTGGGTGCGGGGGAGATGAGTTCCGTCATGGTCTGTCCCTTTTGTTGCCGTTCTCGGGTGACAGGAAGGGCGCGGCGCGACCTGGCCCATCTATTTGTTTTCTGAGATAACTAATACGGTACGGCGCGACCCGGCGCCAGAGTGGACGACGAAGGTGAGACCTATGACGGCGACGCGCCCGACGCCCCCGGTCGTGATCGGCGTGGACAGCTCCACACAGTCGGCCAAGGCGCTCGTCGTCGACGCGCAGACCGGCGCCGTACGCGGAACCGGCCGGGCCGCGCACACGGTCACGGGGGAGGACGGAGCCCGCGAGAGCGACCCCGAGCAGTGGTGGTCGGCACTGCGCGACGCCGTCGCCGAGGCCCTCACCGACGCGGGGACGCCCTCCTCCGCCGTGACCGGCATCGCCGTCGCGGGCCAGCAGCACGGCCTCGTGGTTCTCGACGCGGCGGGCCGCCCACTGCGCCCCGCCCTGCTCTGGAACGACACCCGCTCCGCACCCCAGGCCGTCGAACTCACCGCCGCGCTCGGCGGTCCGGACGGCTGGCTCGCCCGGACCGGCTCGGTGCCGGTCGCCTCGATGACCGCCACCACGTGGCAGTGGCTACGCGCCCACGAACCCGCCGTCGCCGCCTCCACGGCCGCCGTCAGGCTCCCTCACGACTTCCTGACGGAGCGCCTCTCCGGAGTCGCCGCCACGGACCCCGGGGACGCCTCGGGCACCTGCTGGTACGACACAGCGGCCGGCGCCTACGACCCCGCGATCCTGGCCCTCCTCGGTCTCGACGAAGCCCTGCTGCCCGTCGTCGCCCCGAGCGGTGCCGCCCGTGTCGGCACGCTCACGCCGGCCGCGGCCCGCGCGCTCGGACTGCCGCCCGGCGTCGCCGTCGCCGCCGGTACGGGAGACAACATGGCGGCGGCCGTCGGTCTGGGCCTCGGCGGCGCGGGGCTCCTGGACCATCCCGTCGTGAGCCTCGGCACCTCGGGCACCGTCTTCGCCGCCACCCGGAACCGCCCGGCCGCCGCCGGACTCGCCGGATTCGCCGCGGCCGACGGCACGTACCTCCCCCTCGGCTGCACCCTCAACTGCAGCCTGGCCGTGGACCGGTTCGCGGGACTGCTCGGCCTCGACCGCGAGGACACCGCGCCCGGCGACGGCGTCGTCGTCCTGCCGTACCTCGACGGCGAGCGCACCCCCGACCTTCCGCACGCCACCGGCCTCGTCACCGGACTGCGCCACACCACCACACCGCGCGCGATCCTCGGCGCGGCCTACGAGGGCGCCGCGTTCACCGTGCTGCGCGCCCTCGACGACCTCCTCGCCGCCTGCGGCCTCGACCCCTCGGACGGGGCGGTACGGGACCGCCCGCTGCGCCTGATCGGCGGCGGGGCCCAGGGGCGGGCCTGGAGGGACACGATCCGCCGTCTCTCCGGCCGCCCCGTGACCGTCCCCGCCGCGACCGAACTCGTCGCGCTCGGCGCGGCCGCGCTCGCGGCCTCCGCCGCGACCCGCGAGGACCCCGTCGCGCTCGCCACGGCATGGGGCACGGGACGGGGGGAGACGCTGGAGCCGGTGACCCGTGACGAGGCGACCTGGAACCGGATCGCCACCGTCCTGGACCGGGCGGCCCCGAGCCTCCTCACCTGACTCGCGACCGACCCGCGACGGCCTGTTCCGGCCGCGCGCGGACGGACCGCCCTCGCTACGCTGGAAGGGAACTGCCGTGTCCGGCGGTCCTGTCTCCCACGACGTGGGCGCGGCCGTCTCCAGGTGATCCCGATGCGTTGGACGGGGCACGTTCCCCGCGCGCAGGGGCAGGTGTCTCCCCGTGGATCTGAACACCGTCACCGAAGTCGTCCGGCTGCCGGACGAACGGCCGGGCGCGGACTGGCGCGAGGGCGACGCCTGGCTCGCGGGCGGGACATGGCTGTACTCCGTCGAACAGCCGGACCTGCGCCGCCTGGTCGACCTCGCGGCGCTGCCGTGGGCACCCCTCGTGCCGGGCGACACCGGACTGGAGATCGGGGCCACCTGCACGATCCGCGACCTCCACGCCTTCGTGCCGCCCGGCGACTGGGCAGCCGGGACACTCCTCGCCACGGCCTGCGAGGCGTTCCTCTCCTCGTTCAAGATCTGGAACGCGGCGACCGTGGGAGGGAACATCTGTCTGTCCCTGCCCGCCGGCCCGATGATCACGCTGGCGGTCGCCCTCGAAGCCCGCTACGAACTGTGGGCCACCGACGGTTCCGTACGCACCGTCGACGCGCTGGACTTCGTCACCGGGGACCACCGCAACATCCTGGCTCCGGGCGAGATCCTGCGCCGCGTGCGCATCCCGGCGCGTGCCCTGCGCAAGCGGGCCGCCCACCGCCGCTTCACGCTGACCCGCCTCGGCCGCTCCACCGTGTTCCTGATCGGGACGCGCACACCCGGCACGAGCGACCTCATGCTCACCGTCACCGCCGGCACCACCCGGCCGGTACGGTTCGCCTTCGACCGGATGCCCGACGCCCGGACCCTGCGACGGAGCGTCGACGCCGTCCCCGCCGACGTCTGGTTCGCCGACCCCAACGGGACTCCCGACCACCGTCGCCACCTCACCCGGCACTTCGCCGAAGAGATCCGCCGCGAACTCATGGCAGAGGACCCGGCATGACCTACCTCGTGAACGGCAGGAGTTTCGACGCGGAACCGCGTCCCGGCCAGTGTCTGCGCACCTACCTGCGGGAGCTGGGTCACTTCGGCGTCAAGAAGGGCTGCGACGCGGGCGACTGCGGCGCGTGCACGGTGTGGCTGGACGGCGCTCCGGTCCACAGCTGCGTCACCCCCGCCTTCCGCGCGGAGGGCCACGAGGTGACCACGATCGAGGGTCTCGGCACCCCGGGCGACCTGCATCCCGCGCAACGCCGCTTCCGCGACGCGCCGGGCTTCCAGTGCGGCTTCTGCACTGCGGGGATGATCATGACCTCGGCCGCGTTCACCGATGAACAGAAGGCCGACCTTCCGCGAGCGCTCAAGGGCAACCTCTGCCGCTGCACCGGCTACCGGGCGATCGAGGACGCCGTGCGGGGCCGCTCCGCCGTCCAGGAGGCCGAACCGGGCAAGGCCGTGGGGGCGAGCGTGGCCGCGCCGGCGGCCGAGGACGTCGTGACCGGCCGCGCCGAGTTCACGATGGACGTCCGCATGGAGGGCATGCTGCACCTCAAGGTGCTCCACTCGCCGCACGCGCACGCCCGGATCCTCTCGGTCGACAGGACCGCCGCGCTCGCCGTCCCCGGCGTGCGCGGCGTCTACACCTGGGAGGACGTGCCGCGCAGGCGGTTCACCACGGCGATCCACACCGACCACCTCGTCGATCCGGACGACACGTACATCCTCGACGACACGGTCCGCTTCGTCGGCCAGCGCGTCGCCGCGGTGGTGGCCGACACCGTACGGGCGGCGGAGGAGGGCTGCCGTCTTCTCGCCGTGGAGTACGAGGTACTGCCGGCGGTCTTCGACCCGGAGGGGGCCATGGCCGACGGAGCACCCCAACTGCACGGATCGGAAGACCCGTTCGTCTGCGATCCCGACCGCAACCTCCTGCTGGAGATCCACACGCACATCGGGGACGTCGACGCCGGCTTCGCCGCGGCCGACTTCATCCACGAAGGCACCTACGTCTCACCGCGCGTGCAGCACGCGCACCTGGAGACCCACGGCTCGATCGCCTGGATGGAGGACGGCCGGCTGAACGTCCGCACCAGTTCGCAGTCCCCGTCGATCGCCAAGGCCAAGCTGGAGTACCTGTTCGCGCTGCGCCCGGACCAGCTCCGTGTCTTCTGCAAACGCGTCGGCGGCGGGTTCGGCGGCAAGCAGGAGGTCATCTCCGAGGACCTGGCCGCGCTCGCCGCGCTGGACACCGGGCGGCCCGTCTCCTTCGAGTACACGCGGGAGGAGGAGTTCACCACGGCCTCGCCCCGCCATCCGATGAAGCTGACGGTCAGGCTCGGCGCGAAGGCCGACGGCACCCTCACCGCGTTCCAGGTCCGCAACGTGTCCAACACGGGCGCCTACGGCAACCACGGCGGCGAGACGCTCCACGCGGGCGGGGCCGCCGTGATGATCTACCGCTGCCCCAACAAGAGGTACGACGCCTACTCCGTCTACACCAACACCGTCCCGAGCGGCGCGCTGCGCGGGTACGGCATGACGCAGCCGGTCTTCGCCGTGGAGTCGGCGATGGACGAACTCGCCCTCGCCCTGCACATGGACCCCCTCGCCCTGCGCCGCCGCAACATCGTGCGGCCCGGCGATCCGCTCGTCGCGATGCACGACGGCCCCGACGACGTGATGTTCAACGAGGACGGCCTCGCCAAGTGCGTCGACCTGGTGGCGGGCTCCCTCGCCCGTGCGGCCGACCGGCCGGCGCCCGGCCCGGAGTGGCTCGTCGGCGTCGGCGTGGCGAGCTCGCTGCACGAGACCGCGCCCCCGACCGAGCACATCTCCGAGGCCTGGCTGACCCTCGGCGACGACCTGGTCTACGAACTCGCCGTCGGCACCGTCGAGTTCGGCGAGGGCACCTCGACCGCGCACGTCCAGATCGCCGCCACCCAGCTGCGCACGGTGCCGTCGCGGATCCGTCTCGTACAGTCCGACACCGACCGCACCGGATTCGACACCGGAGCCTTCGCCAGCGCCGGACTCTTCGTGGCGGGCAACGCGGTGCTCCGGGTGGCGAACGCGGTGCGCGACCGCATCCTGGAGTTCGCCGCCGCCCACGCGGGCGTCCACGTCGTGATGTGCACGATGGACGACGAGGACGTCGTCTGCGGGGACACCCGCGTCCCGCTGGCCGAACTCGTCGCCCTCGCCCGCTCCCGCGGCATCCGGTTCACCGCCGCCCGCAAGGCGTACGGCTCGCCCCGGAGCGTCGTCTCCAACACACAGGGCTTCCGTGTCGCCGTCCATCCGGTCACGGGCGAGATCCGTGTCCTGCACAGCGTCCAGGCGACCGACGCCGGTGTGGTGATCAACCCCGAGCAGGTCCGGGGACAGGTGGACGGAGGGGTCGCCCAGGGCATCGGATTCGCGCTGACGGAGAACCACCGGGTCGACGCCGACGGTGTCATGGTCAACCCGAGTTTCCGCAACTACCGGATCCCCGCCTTCGCCGACGTCCCCCGCACCGAAGTGCTCCTGGTGCCCTCCACGGACTCCGTGGGGCCCATGCGGTCCAAGGGCATGGCGGAGTGCTGCATCAACCCGGTGGCCCCGGCGCTGGCGAACGCGCTCCACGACGCGACCGGCGTCCGCTACCGGGAACTCCCCCTGACACCGGAACGGATCTACGGCCGGCTGGCCCGGAGCAGGCACGCGTGGACGGGCACGGGCCGATGACCACCGAGAAGCACCCGGACACGGCGGCGCCCGCCGACGCCGCCGCGACGGTCATCATCGGCCGCAGGGTCCGGCCGGGCATGCACCGGGAGTACGAGCGGTGGCAGGAGGGCGTCAACACCGCGGCCGCACGGTACGCCGGATACCTGGGCGCCGAGGTCTCCCCTCCGACCGACCTGCAACCCGACTGGGTCGTCGTCTACCGCTTCGACTCGGTGGCCCACCTGCAGGCGTGGATGAACAGCGCGACCCGGCAGAGTCTCCTCGACTCCGGCGAGCGGTACTTCGACGGCCCCGCGACCCAGCAGGTCATCAGCGGCGGCGCGAAGCCGACGGACGCCCTCGTGACCGTGGTCGTGACCCACCGCGTCGCCCCGCACCAGATCGACGACTTCCTCGACTGGCAGAAGCGCATGAGCCAGGAGGAGAGCCGGTTCGAAGGCTTCCGCGGGACCGAGCTCTTCCGGCCGATCGAGGGCGTCCAGGACGAGTGGACCACGCTGTACCGCTACGACAACGCCGAGCACCTCGACGCCTGGCTGACGTCCAGGAAGCGGCGGGGCATGCTGGCCGAGGGAGCCAGGTTCGACGACTTCAAGCTCCGTACGATCGACAACTCGTTCGGCAGTTGGTTCGCCTTCGAGGAGAACGGCAAGGAAGCGCCCCCGCCCTCGGAGGCCAAGACCGCCATCGCCGTCTGGGTCGGCCTGTACCCGACCGTCGTGCTCCTCACGCTCGCCCTGTCGCCGCTGCGGTGGCCGCTCTGGCTGGGACTGCTCGTGGGCAACCTGCTGTCGAGCTTCATCATGACCTTCTTCACGATGCCGTACTACGTGAACCCGCTGCTCAAACGGTGGCTGAGACCCCCACCGGAGGAGCCGCGGAAGAGGACCAACCGCATCGGCCTCGGCATCGTCGCCGTCGTCACCGTCTTCTGGGTGGCCGTCTTCTACCTGATCACGCGACAGTTCTGGACCCTGCCATGACGGTTCGGCCGCTGCCGCCGGCCGGCCCTTCTCACGTCGACGTGGGCCCGTGGGGCGGGACGATCGCGACCGGGCAGTGGGCGTGGTGCAGCACCGCGTGCGCGACCGAGCCCATGAGGAGCGTCGCGACCCGGTGCCTGCGGTGCCGGCCCACGACGACGAGGGCGGCGCGCCGCGACCCTTCGACGAGCCGACCCGCCGCGTCCGCCGGTACGACGACGGGCACGACCTCGACGTCCCTGTACCGCTCGGTGAACGGCCGCAGCCGGTCCTCCTGGAGGTTCACGGTCTCCCTGACCAGCTCGGGGGTCTCGTCCACGGGCACGGGCGGCGGCATCTGCAGCGCGGGCGCCGGCGGGCCGACCAGCATGATCGGCGACGGCGGCAAGCGGTAGGCGGTCACCACTTCGAGGGCCACGCCGCGCTGTTGGGCGGCGTGGAAGGCGAAGTCCACGACCTCGTCGCCGGTCTCCTCCGGGTGCAGCCCCACCAGGACCCGGCCCGACTCGCCGTCGCCCTCCAGCGACACGGTCCGCGCCTCGTGCGGCACCACGACGACGGGACAGGGTGCGGAGGCGGCCAGGGTCCGGCCGGAGGAGCCGAGCAGCAGACTCGCGAAGCCGCCCCGTCCACGCGATCCGGTCACCAGGAACCGCGCGGTCCTGGCCGCGTCCAGCAGGGCGTCCGACACGGAGCCGTCGAGCGAGTCGAACCGCACCGGCACCCGCGGGCCCTGCTCCTCCACCCAGGCGCGGACACCGTCGAGAACGGCGTCCGGAATCTCGGCCGTCTCGCCGAGCGAGGCGATCCGGGCGCTGCCCAGCTGCAGCGCGTCGGAGCGCACATGGGCGACGACCAGGGGAGCGTCGAGCCGCTGCGCCACGCTCAGGGCCCATTCGAGGGCCAGGTGGCTGTGCTCGGACCCGTCCACGCCGACGACAACCGGCTTCTCGTTCATAGGGGCATGATTCCCCGCCTCCCGGTGCCCCGCTCGGTGGGCCTACTCCGCCGGTGCGCCGAGGTCGTACCGCTCCTTGACCAGTTCCAGATGGAGCCAGCTCTCGACGCTCCGTACGCCCGGCAGATCCCGCATCGCGTCGAGTGCCGCCCGTACGGACCCCAGGGAGCCCGCCGTGACCGTGCCGACCAGCTCCGCGCGTCCCAGGCAGGCAGAGAGGAAGGTGACCTCCTCCCAGGCGGCCAGCGCCCGCGCCACGGGGCCCCGCGCGCCCTCGACCCGCACCGCGAACCCGCACGCGTACCCCAGGCCCAGGACCTCGGGGCGGACCAGGGCCAGCACCCTCACCACGCCACCGTCCAGGAGGCGCAGCGTGCGGGCGCGGGTGGCCCCGGGGGAGAGGCCCACGCGTTCGGCGAGGTCGGCGAAGGGGAGCCGGCCGTCCTGTTCGAGGGCGTCGAGGATCCGCAGGTCGGTGTCGTCCAGATCCGACACGGCCGGCTCGTCCGCCAGCAGATAAGGGTCCTTGAGGTGACGGGTGCCGATCAGCGGGTCGACCACCGCGACACCGGGCACGGAACGTACGCGCTCGATGCTCCGTTCCAGTGCCTCGAAACCCTCGGTGCGCAACTCCGTCATGATCGCCCGCTGCCCGGCCGTCAGGCTGACGAAGGGGGCCTCGGGAAGTTCGGCGACGGCCCGCGCCACCGGCTCCGCCGCGCCGTCGACGTCGATCGAGAGGTGCGCGGACGCGGTCAGCCCGCGGACGGAGGGATGGACGACCGCCACGACCCGGACGGCTCCCGACTCCAGCAGGCGCTGCACCCGCGCCCGGGTCGCGGGCCGGGACAGGCCGACGTGCTGGGCCAGCGTCTCGTACGCGAGGCGTCCGTCCTTCTGCAGCGCGCGTACGACGGCCAGGTCGACGGAATCCAGCTCCACCCGGTGATCTCCTCGGCTCGGCGGCCACGGGGCGGCGGCCCCGGGTCCGACCGCCATTCTCGGGCACCGCTCCGCGATGCGGATCCGTTCGTGACACGGGTCACGCGCAACCGTGTCGTTCGTTGGTGGACAGTCGTGCAGATGAAACGTAAGTTCATCTCGACATCGACCGACGAATCAGCAGTACGATCGAGAGGGGGCCGGGTGAATCAGCCCGTCGCCGTTTTCACCGACACCGACGACCTGGACCCCGAGCCCGGCGTCCGGCTGCTCGCCGAGGCCGGGTTCGAGGCACGCGTCGCCGGAACGCGGGACCCAGCAGCCCTCGCGCACGCGGCCAGGGGCGCGGTCGCCCTGATCGTCGGCTACGCGCGGATCGACGCCGCGCTCCTCGACCGGCTCCCGGGACTGCGCATCATCGCCACCATGTCCGCGGGGTACGACATGGTCGACACGGCCGAGGCACGGCGGCGCGGGGTGTGGGTCGCGAACCTGCCCGGCGCCGCCACCGAGGACGTCGCCGTCCACGCGCTCGCCTCCACGCTCTCCCTCGTCCGACGGCTCCCCCAGGCCGACGCCGTCGTCCGCTCCGGCGGCTGGAACACGGAGTTCGCGGCGGACGGCCGACTCCCGCGCCGGGCGAGCGAACTGACCCTCGGGCTCGTCGGCCTCGGCAGGATCGCACGCTCCTTCGCGGCCCTCGCGGCACCGGTCTTCGGACGCGTCGCCGCCTACGACCCGCACGCCGACCCCGCCCACTGGCCGGCCGGCATCGCACGTCACGACGGCCTCGGCGACCTGGCCGCGGCCGTCGACGTCCTCTCCCTGCACGTCCCGCTCACCCCGGCCACCCGAGGCCTCGTCGACGATGCGCTGCTCACGCGGATGCGCCCCGGCGGCTTCCTCGTCAACGTCGCGCGCGGCGAACTCGTCGACCCGGCCGCCCTGTCGGACGCCCTGGACCGGGGCCACCTGGCCGGCGCGGCACTCGACGTCTTCCCGGTCGAACCGCCCCCGGCGGACGACCCGCTGCGCCGCCACCCGCGCATCCAGCTGTCGCCGCACAGCGCCTTCCTGTCCGACACCTCGCGCCGCGCGTACGTGTGCGGACCCGCCGAGAACGTCATCGCCTGGCACCGCACCGGCCGCCCGCGGACAGCGGTCGTCGACCCCACCGCCACCGCCCTCGAAGGAGTCCTCGCATGACCACCGCAGCGCCGCACGCCCCGCAGACGAGGACCGCCGAAGAGCTCCGGCTTCGCCGCGAACTCGCCGCCGTCTACCGGCTCGTGGCCCACTTCAGGATGACCGACCTGATCTTCACCCACATCTCCCTGCGGCTGCCAGGCCCCGACCACCACTTCCTCATCAACCCGTACGGGCTGCTCTTCGAGGAGATCACCGCGTCCAACCTGGTGAGGATCGACCTCGACGGCAACCCCGTCGAGCCGACCCCCCACCCGGTCAACCCGGCGGGCTTCGTCATCCACAGCGCGATCCACGCGGCCCGGCAGGACGCGCACTGCGTCCTGCACACCCACACCAAGGCCGGCTGCGCCGTCGCCGCACAGGAAGGCGGACTGCTCCCGCTCAACCAGATGTCGATGGAGTTCTACGACCGCGTCGGCTACCACGACTACGAGGGAGTCGCCCTCAACCTCGACGAGCAGCGCCGCCTCGTCGCCGACATCGGCACCCACCCCGCCCTCGTCCTGCGCAACCACGGCCTGCTGACGGTGGGGGAGAGCGCGGCCCAGGCGTTCCTGCGCATGTACTACCTGGAGCGCGCCTGCGAGATCCAGATCGCCGCACAGTCGAGCGGCGTCCCCCTGGTCGTCCCCGACGCCGAGGTCTGCGCGTACACGGCCCGGCAGCTCACCGGCGAGGCGACCTCCGACTTCGAGGACGACGACGCGTACGGCCTGGCATGGGCGGCGATGCTCCGCCTCCTGGACCGGACCTGCCCGGACTACCAGGACTGATCGGAGCCCCCGAGTGGCGGACACGGTGGAGAGCCGGTGCGATGGGGATCATGAACGAGCGCACTGCCCGCCGGTGGGCCGAGCTGCCGCCCGCCGCGGGAGCGGCGGTGATGGCCACCGGCATCATCTCGGTCGGCTTCCATCTGACGGGCCTGGAGACCGTCTCCCGGCTGATGCTCGGCGTCGCGGGCGCACTGTGGGTGCTGCTCGCCTTCGACTTCGGCACCCGGCTGCTGCACAGCCGTCGCCGCTGGTTCGCCGAAGCCGACACCCCGCCCGCGCTGACCGCCGTCGCCGCCACGACCGTGCTCGGAGTGCGCGTCGCCCTCCTCGGCTGGACCCACCTGGCCGCGGTGCTCCTCGCCGGATCGGCCGTGCTGTGGGCGGTACTGCTCACAGCGGTCCTCACCCACCTGCGGAGCGGCATGCCGGGCGGTGTCTTCCTGATCTGCGTGGCCACCGAGGCGCTCGCGGTCCTCGGCGCCACCCTCACACCCTGGGCGGGCGACTGGCTCGGCTACACGTCCCTGGCCTTCTTCCTGCTCGGCCTGCTGCTCTACCTCGCCGCCCTGGTCCGCTTCGACTTCGGGCAGGTCGTCGCGGGCGCCGGTGACCAGTGGGTGGCCGGCGGGGCCATGGCCATCTCCGCACTGGCGGGCTCCAAGCTCCTCGCGACGGGCGTGTGGACCGGCGTGACCCACACCTCCCTGCGGAGCACCACCCTGTTCCTGCTGGTCGTCGACCTCGTCTGGTACGCGGTGCTGTTCGCGGCCGAGCTGCTCCGGCCCCGCCTGACCTATGACGTACGGCGCTGGGCCACCGTCTTCCCGATGGGCATGACGGCGGTCGCCTGCCTCTCCACGTCGACGGCGGCGGCCGTCGGCTGGCTCGACACCCTCGGGCAGATCCTGCTGTGGACCGCGGCCCTCGCCTGGCTCGCCACCCTGGCGGCGACGCTCCACACGACCCCCCGACGCACGGCCGCCTCCCAGGAGAGCTAGGGCGTGTTGCGAAAGTCCCGCCTGCCCCGCGACGCCTGGCACGCACGCTCGCTGCGTTGTCGGGATCGTCCGAGTACACCCGGTACGAGGACGACCCTCCGCCTTGCGATCGCACGCACCAGACGCCGCGGGGCCCGCCCTTCGGGCGGACGGCGCTCGTTCGCAACACGCCCTAGACCCCCGGGAGGCGCGAGCGGTCCTTCCCTACGCCACTCAGCCCGCGAACGGGGGCAGCGCCGCGAACTCGGGTGCCACGCCGACGGCCTCGGCCAGCGCGCCGAGCACGCTTCGGACCCGGGTCAGCGGGTGGTCCGGGAACTCGGCGTCGTACCGGGCGTGGTCCGCGGCGTGGAACGGCAGCCCGCCCTGGACCTCCGGGGCGTAGGGATGGGCCCGGAAGTAGGCGTCCGGACCGACCTGCGCCATCACCATCGCCTCGCGCATCCCCGTCGTCCCGCGCTCCGGCGCCTGGATCTTCACCACCGTGCTGCACTCCGCCCTCGGGACGGTGAAACTGCCGATGAAGACCTGCCCATGGGCCTGCCCCGGCATCGGCAGCTTGAGTATCTGCCGCAGCGCGGGCAGCCCGCCCAGCGACTTCACCGAGGCCTCGATCAGCCCGCCGCCGGCGTCCGCGGTCAAGCGGGTCAGCGCGGCGCGCAGCGACGGGCCGTCGTCCAGGGACGCGGGAAGGTCCGGACGCAGTGCGAAGAAGTGCAGCGACAGCACATCACCCGCGTCGCTGACCCAGACATCGGGCTCGACGAGTCGGAAGCCCGGCAGTTCGATGCCGACAAGAGCTCTCATGACCGGTGATGATGGCGCATGCCGCCGACCCCGTCGCAGCGGGGTTCCCGAACTGAGAGCACTCCGGGCGGCCCGCCCCGTGGACGCCTACCGCAGGGACGCCTGGTGGAGCGCGTCCGGGCCGATCGGCAGCCCCGACGGCAGCGTCCGCGTGCCCAGTCCCGCCGTCGCGCCGCGCGCGGGCGCGGGGGTACCGGCGAGGGCCCCGTCGACATGCGCGTACAGCGCGTCCGTGATCGGATCCGGCAGCGGTCGACCCTGCTCGTCGAAGCGCTGGTACTTCATCAGGTTGTAGCCGATGGCGACCTGACGACGGCCGTCCTCCGTGGACAGGGCCCACGTGCCCGCGCCGAACACGCCGCCGTCGTGGCCCCAGTACCAGCCGCCGCGCATCTGCAGGGTGGAGATGCCGAGGCCGTACCGCATCCGCGGCTCCTCGCCCGGCGGCGTCTCGTACGCGGGGACGGTGGTCTTCATCGCGCGCAGCTCCGCCGCGCCGAGCAACTTGCCGCCGAGCAGCGCGCGGTAGAAGTCGTTGAGGTCGCTCGTCGTCGAGACGAGGGCGCCGGCCGTGCCGGCCCACGACATGTCGTAGGCGCTGTAGTCGCGCGGCGGGTCGATCAGGCCGAAGAACGACTCGTACATCCGGGCGTGCGGTCCCTTGAGCGACGGGGAGCTCGGGAAGTACGTGTGGCGCAGCCCGGCCTTCCGTATGACGTTCCGGGCGATGTACGCCTCGGCCTTCTCGCCGGTCACCCGCTCCAGGAGCAGCCCGGCGAGGATGTAGTTGGTGTTGGAGTACGAATGCGTACCGCGCTCCGCCACGGGCGGCGCCGCGAGACCCAGGCGGACGAGCTCCTCGGGGGCGATGCGGCGGAGGCGGTTCTCGTCGAGGGCTTTGCCGGGGTTCTCGAGGACGCCGGGGAACGCGGGCAGGACGTAGTCGGCGATCCCGCTGGTGTGGTTGAGCAGCATCCGCACGGTCACCTGGCGGCCGCGTTCGCCGGGCACCAGATCCGGAACGTACCGGCCGACGGGCGCGTCGAGGTCGATGCGCCCCGCCCCGGCCTGCTGGAGCACGGCGACGGCCGTGAACGACTTGGTGACGCTGCCGACCCGGTGCTCGAAGTTCGACCCGGTGGGCCTGCGCGTGTCGACGTCGGCGAAGCCGGTGGCTCCCCGCCACTGGGCCGAGCCGTCACGGACCGCCGAATAGGCGCCGTACATCCCGGCCTTGTGGAAGGCGTCGAGCGAGCCGCGCAGGGCCGCGCGGTCGAGAGGGCCGCGACCTGCCGGTGTCACCGCGGCGGAGGCAGCGGCGGCGGAGCCGGGCTGCGCCGCCACGGCGGTCTGCGCGGGTAACACCGAGACGGAGAGGGTGATCAGAGCGGCCGTGGCGACCGCCGTGAGGCGGGCACTGGGGGACGAAGACATGGAGGTCCTGCTTTCCTCGGCGAGTGCGGTGATTCCATCCTTGTCGCCGCCCCCGGGCCCCCTCTCCACCCCCGGGAGGATCTTGTTCACAGGAAGATGTGACATTTGTCAGGAGTCCCGCCCACGGTCCGTCGGTGGCACACTGTCCGCTGATCGTCCCCGAGGAGCCCGACGTGCCGATAATCCGCAACCTGAGGCGCACCGTCCGCCGTGCCTACCGCCGGACCGTGGACCTGAGCCATCCGGCACGCTCGCCGCTGGGCAGCTCGGTCGTCAACTGTGTGCTGTACGAGGACGGGGCCCGGCAGCGCGGAGCCTGTCCCGCCGACGAGGCGGTACGACGGGTCCGCAAGTCCGGTGACGGGTTCGTGTGGATCGGGCTGCACGAGCCGTCCGTCGAGGAGTTCGCCGGGCTCGCCGAGCTGTTCGGCCTGCATCCGCTCGCCGCCGAGGACGCCGTGCACGCGCACCAGCGGCCCAAGCTGGAACGGTACGACGACACGCTCTTCGCCGTCTTCAAGACCGTCCGCTACGTGGAGCACGAGGAGCTCACCGCCACCAGCGAGGTCGTCGACACCGGCGAACTCATGGTCTTCGCCGGGCCGGACTTCGTCATCACGGTCCGGCACGGGCGGCACGGTTCGCTCGGCCCGCTGCGGGAGGCGCTGGAGGCGGACGCCGAACAGCTGGCCAAGGGCCCCGCGGCCGTTCTGCACGCCATCGCCGACCACGTCGTGGACGACTACCTCGCCGTCGCCGACGCCGTGCAGAACGACATAGACGCGGTCGAGACGGCCGTCTTCAGCGAGCAGGCGTCACGCGGCGACGCCGGCCGTGTCTACCAGCTGAAGCGGGAACTCCTCGAACTCAAGCGGGCCGTGGCCCCGCTCGACCGCCCGCTGCAGGCCCTGGCCGCGGCTCCGCTGCCGCTGGTCTCGGCGGAGATAAAGCCGTACTTCCGGGACGTCGCCGACCATCTCTCCCGGATCACCGAGCAGATCACGTCCTTCGACGCGCTCCTCGACTCGATCCTCCAGGCCCATCTGGCGCAGGTGACCGTCGCTCAGAACGAGGACATGCGCAAGATCACGGCGTGGGCGGCGATCATCGCCGTCCCCACGATGGTCTGCGGGGTGTACGGCATGAACTTCGAGCACATGCCCGAACTGGGCTGGACCTACGGCTATCCGCTCGTCGTCGGGATCATGGTCGTCGCCTGTTTCGTCCTCCACCGCAGCTTCCGCCGCAACGGCTGGCTCTGACACCCGGGCGCGCCGCCCCCGGACCCCGTGGCCCCCCTGGAGCGGGCCCCGTCAGACCCGGGCGTTCAGGGCGGCCGTGTGGGCCCGCACCTGCTCCGGAGTCAGGTAGGCGTCCGTGTACTCGAAGTCGGCGAGCGTGCCGGACCGGGACGCGAGGAATCCCGTACGGACGAAGTCGTCCCCGGCCACGGCGTTGAGCAGCCAGTTCGTCATCACCCGCGTCTTGGCGACATTGGTCCGCAGCGCCGACCAGTGGTACGCCCGGGCCACCGCCTGCGCGGGGGCGCCGTGCAGTTCGACGCCGAGGGGCTTGGACACGGCGTCCCGGCCGCCCAGGTCGACCACCAGGCCGAGATCCCGGTGGTGGTACGGGTACATCTGCTCACCGCGCAGGGCGGCGACGACGTTGTCGGCGACGTGCTTGCCCTGCCGCATGGCGTGCTGGGCCGTCGGCGGGCAGACGGCGCCCTTCTCCTTCTTGGCCAGGTCCGGTACGGCCGCGGCGTCGCCGAGGCCGTACACACCGTCCACGCCGGGCACGACCATGTCGGCGCCGACCACCAGCCGGCCCCGGTCGGTCTCGGCGCCGAGCGTGGCGATCAGCGGACTGGCGGCCACGCCCGCCGTCCAGATCAGGGTCCGACTGGGCAGCACCCGCCCGTCGGTCAGCGTCACGGCCTCGGCGTCCACGGAGGCGACCGAGACCCCGAGCGAGACCTCGATCCCGCGCCGCCGAAGGATGTCCAGCGCCGCCTTGCCCAGCTTGTCGCCCAGCTCGGGCATGAGCTTGGGCGCGAGGTCCACCAGATGCCACTTGATGAGCTTCGGGTCGATGCGCGGGTAGCGCTTGACGGCGCTGTGGGTCAGCCGCTGCAGACAGGCGGCCGTCTCCGTTCCCGCGTAACCCCCGCCCACCACCACGAAACAGAGCCGGGCCGCCCGCTCCGCCTCGTCGTGCCCGGCGTCGGCCAGATCGAGCTGGGCGATGACATGGTCGCGGAGGTAGACGGCCTCGGAGAGCGTCTTCATGCCCCGCGCGTGCTCACCCAGACCCGGGATGTCGAACGTGCGGGTCACACTGCCGGGCGCGAGGACCAGATGGTCGTAGTGCTCGTCGACGAGTTCACCCGTGATCGTCCGTACGACGCAGACCTTGGCCTTGGTGTCCACGCCGATCGCGCCGCCGGGGATGATCCGCGTGCGGTGCCGCTCGCTGCGCCGCAGCGACAGGGCGACCGACTGCGGGGTCAGCACACCCGAGGCCACCTGGGGGAGGAGGGGCAGGTAGAGCTGGTACGAGAAGGGGGACAGCAGCGAGATCTGCGCCTCGCGGCTGGTCAGCCGCCGTTCCAGGCGCCGCACACAGGCGATCCCGGCGAACCCTGCGCCCACCACGAGAATCTTCGGTCGAGTCACGCTTGCCCGCCTCCCGGATCGTCGGTCCTTGAGTGCTGACTAACCCCTCGGGCCGATCGGAAACCCGGTCCGTCCGCCGAAGAGGTGACGACGGAACCTGACCTGACAGTCGAATACTGGCCATAGTGTGGTAGAAGGGAAAAACAGGGCGGGGTGTGGAGAAACGGAGCCGACGGCCGTGGGGAGACCTGAGGGCACAGACAGCACCGCGCACGAGGCGGTGTTCGGCGTCGCCGACTCCGTCGTCATCCTCTTCGACGAGGACGGAGCTGTCGTCGGCCGCCCGTACGCGGCCGAGAAGCTGCTGGGCTACCCCGCGGCGGAGCTGAGCGGACGGCGCGTCGGCGCGCTGCTCGCGGTGGACGAGGCGGCCCGGCTCCCCGGCATCCTGGAAGCCTCGGCGCGCGACGGCGGCTGGTCCGGGGTCCTGCTCGCGCGTCACCAGGACGGCCGAACGATCGCCGTGGACGTCACGGTGCTCCCGTTGCCGGGCGAGGCGGGCGCGGCCCGTTGGCTCGTCGTCGCCGTGGGAGCGGCCCCGTCCCGGCAGTGGACCATGGGTCCCGCGCTCCTGGAGCGGATGGTCACCCGGATGCCCGTCGGACTCTGTCTGGTCGACACCGAACTGCGGTGCGTGTGGTCGAACACCGCCCTCGAGCAGTTCGGCGGCGGCACGGTCGAGGAACGGCGCGGCAGGCGGTTCGCGGAGATCCAGCCCGGGATGAACGCCGACCTCGTGGAATCCAAGATGCGCCAGGTCCTCGCGACCGGTGAGCCCGTCCTCGGCTACGAGCACGTGGGCCGCCCCCGTTCCCATCCCGGCAGGGACCATGCCCACGCCATGTCCTTCGTCCGGCTGGACGACGACAACGGCCGCGTCATCGGCGTCTGTTACGCGGTCGTCGACATCACCGACCGATACCGTGCCCGACTGCGCCTCGCCCTGATGGCCCTGGCCAGCGAGCGCATCGGCCGCAGCCTGGACGTGGTCGGCACCGCCCAGGACCTGGCCGACGTGGCGGTGCCCGGCCTGGCGGACTTCGTCGCCGTCGACCTGCTGGACACCGTCGTCCGGGGCGCGGAGCCCGCTCCGGGACCCACGGGCGGTGCCACGTCCGTACAGCTCATGCGCGCCGGTGCGCAGACCGTCCCCGGCGGGATCCGGGTCATGGTCGAGCCGGGGGAGCCGTGCGGGTACCTGCCGTCGTCGCCCCAGATCCGCTCCCTGGCCCACGGCCGTTCGTGGCGCGCCGCCCGGCTGGACGCCGCGACACGGGACGCGGCCCTCCCCGTGCCCCTGCCCCCGGCCGAGGAGCCGCCGGACGCGGAATCGCCCGCCGACGGCGAGACCACCGGCGCCGAGACCACCGGCGCCGCGCCGGCGGGCACCGAACCCGCTGGCGTCGCACCCACGGGCGCCGGGCCCATGGCGGCATCGGCGGCCGCCGAGCCCGAACCGCACACGGCGATCGTCGTGCCGATCCTCGCCCGGGGCGTCACCCTGGGCATGGCCACCTTCTTCCGCGCCCGGCAGGACGAGGCGTTCGACGAGGACGACCTGCGGCTCGCCGAGGAGCTCGTGGCGCGCGCGGCCGTCTGCCTGGACAACGCCCGCCGCTACACCCGCGAGCGCGCAGCGGCCCTCGTGCTCCAGCGCAGCCTGCTGCCGCACGGCGTTCCCGCGCAGGAGGCCGTCGACGCGGCCTCCTTCTACCGGCCGGCCGACGAACTGTCCGGCCTCGGCGGCGACTGGTTCGACGTCATCCCCCTGTCGGGAGCCAGGGTCGCCCTCGTCGTCGGCGAGGTCGTCGGCCACGGGATCGAGGCGGCCGCCACGATGGGCCAGCTCCGTACCGCCGTACGGACACTCGCCGATCTGGACCTCTCGCCCGAGGAACTCCTGGCCCACCTCGACGACCTCGTCCTCCAGGTCACCCGGGAGGGCGCCGAAGGCGAGCTCGGCGGCGCGGCCACCCCCGCGGGCGTCGGCGCGAGCTGCATCTACGCCGTCTACGATCCGGTCAGCCTGCGCTGCGACCTCGCGAGCGCGGGCCACCTCGCGCCCGCCGTCCTGGCGCCCGACGGCACGGTCACCTTCCCCGTGCTCCCGCCCGGACCCGCGCTCGGCGTCGGTGGACTGCCCTTCGAGTCCGTCGAGCTGCCGCTGGCGGAGGGCAGCGTGCTGGCCTTCTACACCGACGGGATCATCGCCGCGCCGAGGGCGGGCAAGGAGGGGCTGCGCCGCGTCCTGGAATCCCGCGACCTGCCGCTCGACGAACTCTGCCGCGCCATCGTCGACGAGCTGGCGCCCAGCAGGCCGTACACCGACGACGCCGCCCTCCTCCTCGTCAGGACGCGCGGTCTGGCGGCCGGTCAGGTCGCCGTCTGGGACCTGCCGGCCGACCCGGCCGTCGTCGCCCGCGCGCGGGTGATGGCCGCCCGACAGCTCGCCGCCTGGGGCCTGGACGAGCTCGCGTTCACCACCGAGCTCGTCGTCAGCGAACTCGTCACCAACGCCATCCGCCACGCCACCGGCCCCATCCGGCTCCGGCTGATCCTCGAACGCACCCTGATCTGCGAGGTCTTCGACGCCAGCAGCACCTCGCCGCACCTGCGCCACGCGCGCACCACCGACGAAGGAGGCCGGGGGCTGTTCCTGATCTCGCAGTTCACGCGGCGCTGGGGGACCCGCTACACGGCCGAGGGCAAGGTCATCTGGGCCGAACAGCCGCTGGAAGGGGACGGCACCGCTGTGCACACCCCGCAGGGCCTCGCCCAAGATCTTTAATCGCTTGTCCGGCTCCCGGGCCGCGTGTCAGCGTGGGCTGCCGTGCGGAGAGGCCGACGGCGTCGAGAGGGAGAGCCACCTGTGCGTGCGGGGACCGCCGACCACACCGTCGACACGAAGCGAGGACCTGTGCGCGGCACGGTCGCCGACGGACTGCGGACCACCCTGGGCGTCCCGTACGCCGCACCGCCGTTCGGCGCCGGGCGATTCCGAGCGCCGAGGCCCGCGGAGGCCTGGGACGAGGTACGGGACTGCACCCGGTTCGGCGCGGTCGCCCCGCAGTCGGCGGAACTGCCAGGCTCCCCGGTCTGGCGCCCGGGCGACGAAGACATCCTCACACTCAACATCTGGGCTCCGGACGGGACTTCGGGCGGGACTTCGGGCCCGCTGCCCGTCCTGTTCTGGATCCACGGCGGCGCCTACACCTTCGGTTCCTCCGCCCAGCCGGACTACGACGGCTCCGCCCTGGCCCGCGCCGGGACGGTCGTGGTGACCTGCAACTACCGGCTCGGCTTCGAAGGCTTCGGGCACGTGCCCGGCTTCCCCGACAACCGCGGACTGCTCGACCAGATCGCCGCACTGGAGTGGGTGCGCGACAACATCGCCTCCTTCGGCGGCGACCCGGACAACGTCACGGTGGCAGGGCAGTCCGCGGGCGGCGGCTCGATCGCCTGTCTGATGAGCAGCGGACGGGC
Organism: Streptomyces sp. NPDC013317; assembly: GCF_055563155.1. Lineage (NCBI taxonomy): Bacteria > Bacillati > Actinomycetota > Actinomycetes > Kitasatosporales > Streptomycetaceae > Streptomyces > Streptomyces sp. NPDC013317. The sequence continues at coordinate 171,965 of NZ_JBVHDX010000003.1, read as the reverse complement.
CGACGGGCTCTTTTGTCGCGCCATCGCCCACAGCGTCCCCGACGCCTTCTTCCCGCCGGAGCTCGCCGAGCGCCTGGCCCGCGAGGTGGCCCACGCAGCGGGCGTCGCCCCCACGGCCGACGGCCTGCTCGCCGCGTCCCCGCAGGCGCTCGTCGAAGCCTCGGACCGCGTGGTGGCGCGGTACGCCGGCGATCCCGCGTCGGGGTACCTGCACTACGACACCGTGCTCTACGGCCCCGTCCTCGACGGCGAGCTGCTGACCCGGGACCCGGTCGAGGCCCGGGCCCCCGACGGCGCGGCCCACCCGGTCGACCTCCTCGTCTGCCACGCCACCGAGGAGTACTGGCTGATGCACCAGGTCGGCAGCATGCCGACGGTCACCACCGGCGAGGGCCTCGCCCGGTTCGCCGCCGACTACGGCCTTCCCCCGGCCCTCGTCACCGCCTACCGCGCCCTCATGCCCGACGCTCCGGTACTCGACGTCTTCCTGGCCCTCGCGGGCGACGCGGTCTTCTCCGTACCCACCGTCCGCCTCGCCGAGGCCCACGCCCGGACCGGGGCGGGCCGCACCTTCCTGTCCCGCTTCGACCGGCGCCGTATCCGCCCCGACGGAGGCCCGGTGCGCGCCTGGCACGCCGCCGACGTGCCCTTCGCCCTGGGCACCCTGGACGCGACCGGCGTCGACTTCCTGACCGGCGGTCCCGCCGACGCCGCCGACCGGGCCCTCTCCCGGCGGATGGTCCACGCCTGGACCGCGTTCGCCGCCACCGGAGACCCGGGCTGGGCCCCGCTCACACCCGCGTCGGCCGGCACCGTCCCACCCACCGTCCACGTCTGGGACGTGCCCGTCGACCGCACCGAGGGCGCCACACCCGCGTACGCGCTCTGGGACGGCGTACGGACGGCCCCGCCGTCACTCCCGTAGCGGAGACGGGATAATCGGCGGGCGCGGACGCACCGCCGCGCGGACCACGGAAGCACGCGACAGGCCGCTCCCTCGAGGGGACGACGGCAGGACAGGGAGAACCCGATGGACGTCCAGCACTTCGAGCGGATCACCGCGTTCATCGAGGACCGCCTGCGGCCGCTGTTCGACCCCGAGAACGGCAGCGACCACGGCTTCGGCATGGACGACACCTCGCGCGCGCTGCGGGCCCTCCTCGGCACGGTGAAGGCGGCCGCGGCGGTCAAGGGCCTCGCCGACCAGCGGGCGGAGGCCGATCCGGCGCTCCGTCACATCATCGACCAGGCCCTGGAGCACAACTGGGACGTCCTGCGCCGCGTCGCCCGCAACTGGGAGGACCACCCCGACTTCGTCCGTGACTTCAAGCGCCACGCCTGGGAGCTCGACGAGACCCCCGCCGCCACCGCCTGACACGGGACCTCCGGGGCGGCGCACTCTCCTGACGGGCGTTCAGGTCCGGGCGGACCGTGGCACGCCGTCCGCTCTGCCCCGGTCGGGTGAGTACGCCGTTCATCCGACAGGCGCGGACACGGATCGGGTAGGCATCGCGGTATTGCCGTCCCCAGCGTCGGAGGATGCTGCCCCATGCCTGTCAGGAACGTCCGCACCGGCCCGCGCGTGGTGGCCGCCGCGATCTGCGCGACACTCGCGGTCATCGGCTACATGAAGGTGTCGGCGGAAGAACCCGCTCCGACCGCGACGCCCGGAGCGCGCGCCGCGTCCAAGAACGCGGGGCCGGCCACCACGCCCCGGTCGCCCGGGGCGGCCGAGTCCCCCGGGACACCGGCGGCCGCCCCCGGCGCGCCTGGCGCCCCCGGCGCCCTCGGCGCGCCCGGGACCGCCGTGGCCGAGCCGAAGGCCCCCACGGGCCCGCCCGGCGTCGGTCCGACGATGCTGACGCAGATCCCGGACGGTACGAAGCAGGCGTTCGTCGTCACGGGCGGTTCCCTGGACACCAGCAAGGCCACGGCCGTGCTCTACGAACGGGACACCGCAGGGCGCTGGCAGCGCAAGGGCGGCCCCTGGCCCGCCCACAACGCCCTGCGCGGCTGGACGGACGACCACTGGGCCGGCGATCTGCGCACCCCGATCGGAGTGTTCCGGCTCGGAGACGCGGGCGGCCGTCTGCCCGACCCCGGCTCGAAGCTGCCGTACGACCAGGACGAGCAGTTCGTCTCCCCGGGCACCGGCTTCCTCGGCGAACCCCTGGAGGGCTCGTTCGACTACGTCGTCGCCATCGACTACAACCGGGTCCCCGGCACGACGCCCCTGAACCGGGAACGGCCGCTCGGCGAGGACCGCGGCGGAGGTGTCTGGGTCCACGTCGACCACGGCGGCCCCACCCAGGCCTGCATCTCCCTGACCGCGGACGTCATGCGCGAGCTCCTGCGCGCCCTCGACCCGGCCAAGGAGCCGGTCATCGTCATGGGGCCGGCCGCCGAGATCGGCCGCTGAGCCGAGTCCTGACGGGCGCCGGCAGCCGCTGTCGGCGCCCGTCAGCGTGCGGGCCGCAGGCTGGCAGGGCGGCCGGGCATCGTCGTGGTCATCGAGAACGACGACACCCGATCAGGAGAACCGCTCGGCCTGGGCGCGGTGCGCGCTCTTGGGAGGCGGACGGCCGCGAGACCTTCGCGAGCCACGGCGTGACCAGCATCGAGTGCCGGCATCGACCTCGGCGGGCGGGTCTTCAACCGGGTCCCCACCGGCTCCGCGTGACGGCTCGTCCGGTCGGCCTCGCCCCAGGGCGAGGCCGGACAGGTCGGCGGACCCTACGAAATTTTTGGCCGGAATGCGCCGATCCAAGGCGGGGCTTTGCGCCATTTTCCGCCATGTACAGACGACTTCAGGTCACGTCTCGATCAGAATCGTCACTCTCCGGAGATCACCGGTAACTTCATGCCGTCGCCGCCACACCAGGGGCACACGGCCCCCACGGGACTAGCGGTGACGAAGGACATCTCTTCACTTGACGACAGCGACCGACAGCTTCAAGGTCCAGCCGTACACGCAGCACTGCCAAGTGATCCACACCGAAGGCGCCCACGCGGTCATCGGCATCTCCCCGGGCAACGGCTACTTCTCCGCCCAGCGGGTGGCCGACCTCGCCGCCTGGGGACTCCGCAACTTCGAGCAGGTCGACCTCATCTACACCGACCTGCACGTCGACGACATGTTCGAGGCCCTCGGCTACCCGCCGGACGAGGCCCGCCGCAAGACGGTCAAGAACCTCCGCGGCGTACGCGCCAAGGTCAACAACGCCGTCGCCGCCACCGACCCCGGCGGCGAACGGCTCCGAGGGCGCCCCATGTCGGCGCTCCTCGACATCCCCGCCTACCGGCACCTGCGCAAACACCTGGACGACCTGCTCGCCACCGACGCCGAGTTCCTCGCCACGTGCGACCTGCTCGTCTCGGCCTTCCTCTCCTCCAAGGTCCTCGAGGGACAGACACCCACCGCCCGCCAGCGCGAGGTCTGTCTCCAGTACATCTGCGCCGAGGCCCCGCTCTTTCTGGACACCCCCGCGATCCTCGGTGTCCCGTCCTCCCTCAACTGCTACCACCAGCTCCTGCCGATGGCCGAGCTCCTCTACTCACGGGGCTCCGGGCTGCGTGCCTCCCGCAACCAGGGCCACGCCATCGTCACCGCGATCCCCGGAGACCACGATGACCACTGACACGCTGATCGACTTTCCGTTCTCCGCCCGGGGCGACCGCCTGCCGCCGGAGATCGAGTCCCTGCGCGCCGAGCCGGTCAAGCGGGTCCGTACGATCGCCGGCGACGAGGCATGGCTGGTTTCCTCCTACGCGCTCTGCAAGCAGGTCCTCGAAGACCCGAGGTTCTCGCTCAAGGACACCTCCGCCTCCGGAGTGCCCCGGCAGTACGCGCTGACCATCCCGCCCGAGGTGGTCAACAACATGGGGAACATCACCGGCGCGGGGCTCCGCAAGGCCGTTCTCAAGGCCATCAACCCCAAGAACGACGGCCTCACCGCCTGGATGCGCCGCCACGCCTCCGAGCTCGTCGACGAACTCCTCGCGTACGGACCGCCGGTGGACCTCCGCTCCCGGTTCACCAGCCCGTACGCGGAACACCTGCACTGCAGGATCCTCGGCATACCCGAGTCCGACGCACCGCGCCTCGCCGCCAGCCTGGACATCGCGTTCATGAACTCGGCCTGCCCCGTCACCGGCGCCCGGCTCAACTGGGACCGCGACATCGCCTATATGGTCGAGCGCCTCGACGACCCGGCGACCACCGGCCTCATGGCCGAGCTCGCCGCCCTGCGCGGGAACCCCGACTACGCCCATCTGACCGACGAGATGCTCGCCACGGTCGGCGTCACCTTCTTCGGCGCGGGCGTGATCTCCACCATGGGCTTCCTCACCATGGCCCTCTTCTCCCTGCTCCAGAACCCCGACGTATGGGAGCGGCTCCGCAAGGAGCCGGAGAAGATCCCCGCCGCCGTCGACGAGCTGCTCCGGGTCAACCTCTCCATCGCCGACGGCCTTCCGCGCCTCGCCCTGGAGGACGTCACACTCGGAGACGTCGACGTACGGAAGGGGGAACTCCTCCTCGTCCTCGTGGAGGCCGCCAACACCGATCCGGCGGTCTTCCCCGACCCGCACACGGTGGACATCGACCGGCCGAACGCCGGAACCCACCTCTCCTTCGGCGGCGGCGGTCACTACTGCCCGGCCACCGCGCTCGGCAAGCGGCACACCGAGATCGCCCTGGAGATCCTGCTCGACCGGATGCCCGACCTGCACCTCGCGGTGCCGCTCGACCAGCTCGTCTGGCGAACCCGCTTCATGAAGCGCATCCCCGAACGTCTGCCGGTCGCCTGGTGATCCCCGTGTGACCTGACCCGCACGCGCACGTACGCCGACCGTCGTCGCCCCCGGCCACCCGCCGGGGGCGACGGTGTGTCAGCGACGGGGTCGCATGTCACCGCCGTACACGGTCCGGTAGTCGGGAACGACGACACGGCTCGCGGGCGACTCACGGTGGACCTGGCCGATCAGCCCGGACAGGTCCATCGTCGGGTCGGGTACCACGGGCCCGCGCAGCGGCGTCTCGAAGTTGTCCCAGTGGACCGGGACCACGACCGGCGGGAATCCCAGGGCGCGCAGCAGCCGGGGGACGTACCGGTGGGTCGCAGTGCTGGAGGGGACCGCGACCGTCGCCACGTCGGGCCGCAGCCCCTCGGCCGCCCGCTCGGCGAAGTCGCTCGCGCCCATCAGGAACACGGCGGGCCCGTCGGAGCCGGCCGTGACCTGGAAGGCGAGCGTGTCGCCCTCGGGCAGGTCGGAGATGGTCGCCGGAGCGGCGGCGGGCGGCGCCGTGAGCGTGCCCGGCGCGAAGTAGGAGTGCTTCTTGTTGCGGCTGTGGAGGCTCGCCACCACCTCCACGGTGAGGCCGCCGCCGAAGTCGAGCACCTCACCGCCCTTGACCACGGAGATCTGGAGCGGGTCCACGCCGAAGGCCACCAGCAGATGGAAGGTCGTCTCGGTTCCCACCACTCGGGCCCCGGTGGTCTTCGCGAGGTAGGGGACGTCGGCGACGTGGTCCCAGTGGGAGTGGCTGACGAGAATCAGCTCCGGGCGACCGGCGTACTCCCGTACGAGCGTGGGATCGGTCGCCGCGATCCGCGTGGCCGGGTCGAAGTGCCCGTCGAAGAGGCCGGTCCTGAAGCGGGTGAGATACGGGTCGAAGAGCACCGTCCGCCCGCCGGTGTCGATCCGCCAGCCGGACGTGCCCAGCCACCGAAGCGAGGCCGAGCCGTGCGCGGAGGTCTCGGCGCGATGCCGAGCGGCGGTGGCGGGGGAGGGGGTGCGGGCATGGGCCGCGGTCGGCAGAAACGGTAAGGCCGTGCCGATGGCGGCGCCCCGCAGGACGTTCCGCCGGGCGTACGCGTGCGTGTCGTCGGTCATCCCGTCAGAAGATCACCCGCCGCGTTCCGCTGTCCATCACCGGAACGCAGGGATGCTCCCTCCGGCGAGGCGCGACGGGCCGCTACGGCCTGCGGCGGGGCTTGCCGCTTCCGCGCTTCACGCTCTTCGAACCCTTGGCGCCCTTCGCACCGCCGGAACCGGCCCGGGGGCTCTTGTCGGCCGGCCTGCCGCTCTTCTCCGGACGCTTGGCCTTCGCCTTGGCCTTCGGCTGCGGCGGCGTCGCGGCGCGCCCCCGGGTGCTGTTGACCGTCCGCCCGCGAACGATTCCGATGAACTCCTCCACCAGGTCCGGCGTCGGCTCCGCCTGCGGCCAGGAGAGCGCGACCCGCGACTCGGGGGTGTCCGACAGCGGCCGGTAGGTGAGGTCCTTGCGATGGTGGAGGCGCGCGAGCGACTGCGGGACCACGAGCAGACCCACACCCGCCGCGACCAGCTCGATCGCGTCGGCCGTCGTCGCCGGGCGCTCGATCGCCGGCCGCCCCGGCGGACGGTCCCAGTCGAGGGTGTCGTCGAGCGGGTGCAGCACGATCTCGTCCGCCAGCTCCTCCGGCGACACCTCCTCGACCGCCGCCACCACATGGTCCTTCGGAACCACGACCACGGTCGTCTCGGCGTACAGGGGAATCGCGCTGAGCTCCGTACGGTCGACCGGCATGCGCACGAGCCCGGCGTCGGCACCGCCGGTCCGCAGCAGCTCGTCCGCCTCGGCGGCCGGCACCTGGACGAGGGTCAGCGGGACGTCCGGCAGGCGCTCGTTCCAGACCCGCACCCACTTCGTGGGCGTCACTCCCGGTACGTACGCGAGCCGGAACGAGGAGGGTTCTTCCTGGCCAGTCACCCCGCCAGGTTACCGGTCGTGGTCAGAGGTAGCTCACACGCTCGATACCCTTGACACCATGACGTCGCACCAGACCGCCCAGACGATGAAGCCCGCGACCGCGGCGAAGAAGCTGGGTGTGTACCTCGAGGCCACCCCCGCCGACTTCCGGGAGGGTGTCGTCTCGCGCACCGAGCTGAACGCCCTGCAGACCGATCCGCCCGAGTGGCTCCGCGAGCTCCGGCGCAACGGCCCCCACCCGCGTCCGGTGATCGCGGCGAAGCTCGGCATCTCCATCTCCGGACTCGCCCGTGGCGGCATCACCGAGGCCCTCACCACCGAGCAGATCGAGGCGCTGAAGGCGGACGACCCCGAGTGGCTCCAGAAGGAGCGCGCCACGCAGGCCGAGGTCCGCAAGGAAGCCGTCCGCATCAAGGAGAAGCAGGCCGAGAAGGCGGCGAAGGCCGACCGCTCGGACTCCTGACGTCGTCCCGCGCCGAGTGAGCGGCACGGCCCGGGCCGTACCTCACCCGGCCAGGACCGGCACCAGCTCGGGACGCTTCGCCGTGCGGCCCTCCCCCGAGGAGCGGCCGCGCAGCCGCCTTCCGAGCCACGGGCCGAGGAAGCCCGCGACCCAACGCGCCTCGTCGAGCGCCCTGCGCGGGACGGACGGCGCGGGGCCCGGGAGCTCGGGCAGCGGACGGGTCCAGGCGTCGTCGCTGCCGGGAACCCCGAGGGCGTGGGCGACCGCCGCGGCGATCCGCTCATGGCCGAGCGGACTCGCGTGCAGCCGGTCGGCGCTCCACAGCCGGGAGTCCGTCACCACCGGATGGTGGAAGGTCTCGGCGACCGCGACGCCGTGCCGCGACGCCGCCTCGCGGATGCGCTCGTTGAGCGCGAGGACGCGCGAGGCGAGCGGCCGGGCGAGCGGGATCACCCGCCCCGTGTCCGGGAACGTCACCGTCGCCACCCGCGCGCCCTGGGCCGTGAGCCGGGCGAACATCGCCTCCAGATGACCGACCACCTCGTCCGCGTCGAACCGTGGCCGGAGGAGGTCGTTCATCCCCGCGACCACGGTGGCCACGTCGGGCCGCAGCGCCAGCGCCGGACCGAGCTGTTCGGCGTGGACCTGACCCGCGAGGCGGCCCCGTACGGCCAGATTGGCGTAGGTCAGTCCGGGGCTGCTCGCCGCCATCAGCTCCGCGAGCCGATCGGCGCAGCCACGGAGGCCGGAGGTGTCGTCGCCGTCCCCGAGGCCTTCGGTCTGACTGTCGCCCAGGGCGACATAACGCGTGTACGGGCCGGTGTGCATGGGCCTCTTGCTCCTCCGTGCGGCGGCGTGCCCTCAGCGGCACGCGTCGAAGGTATTCAACACCGTACCTATTCAATTTGGCGACTAGGTTCGGCGGGCGGTCCCGCTGTACGCGGACGGGGACCCGGGCCCGGCTGTCAGTGCCCGCTGGCAAGATCGTCGGATGACCTACCGTACCGAGGCCATCGCCGCCTACTGGGACTCCGCCGCCCCGAGCTTCGACGACGAACCCGACCACGGACTGCGCGCCGACCGCACCCGCGCGGCCTGGGCGCGGCGTCTCGAGACCTGGATGCCGCCCGCACCGGCCGGCGTCCTCGACATCGGCTGCGGGACGGGGTCCCTCTCGCTGCTCCTCGCTTCGGCAGGCCACCGGGTGACGGGCGTCGACCTGGCGCCGAGGATGGTGGAACAGGCGCGGGCCAAGTTCGCGGCGGCCGGCCTCGAAGGCCGGTTCCTGTCCGGTGACGCGATGGCGCCGCCGACCGGGGGCGAGCGGTTCGACGCCGTGCTGTCCCGGCACCTGCTGTGGACCCTGCCCGACCCCGAGGCCGCACTGCGCGCCTGGGTGAGCCGTATGCGGCCGGGCGGCACGCTGGTCCTCGTCGAGGGGCGCTGGCGGGAGTCGGGGCAGAGCGGCGTCCCGTACGTCACGGGTGCCGAGGCCCTGCCATGGCACGGCGGCATCCGCGCCGAGGGCCTGGCCGCGGCCGTCCGCCCGCTCGTCGCCCGCCTCCGCGTCGAACCCCTCGACGGAGTCGCGGACGACGACCTCTGGGGGAAGCGGGTGGACGACGAACGGTACGCGCTGATCGCCGAGGTGTGATCCGTCAGCGGCCCGGCATCACGCGGTAGCGGTGGAACGGCCCCTCGTCGATGGGCAGTTCGGGGCGCCACGTCCTGAGTGCCTGGGCGGAGGGCGTGAACAGCGGCTCGGGGAGGCGGTCGAGCGCGGTCCACTCCCAGCGCAGGATCTTGTCCGGCTCCGCCACGGCAGGGGTGCCGCTGAAGGCCCGTACGACTGCCACCGCCGTCAGCCGGGTGAGCTCCGTCGAGGTCAGCGAGTCCAGCAGGATCCCGATGACCTCGACGTCGGCCGGGTCGGCCACGAGCGTGGTCTCCTCGGCGAGTTCACGGACCGCCGCCGACTCGATGGACTCGCCCGGATCCACCTTCCCGCCGGGCAGCTCCCACGCCCCGCTGGGATGCAGCCCCAGCAGAACCCGCCCGGCTTCGTCGGTCACCACGACACCGGCGCCGAGCGAGGCCTGGGCGGTCGGGGGCTGGGCGTTGCGCTGGGGCGGCTGGTCGGCGGGGGACATGTCGACTCCTCGTACGGACGGGGGGCATGGTGTCGCAAGCCAGCCAACACCATGCCCGGCCGGGGAACTCCTGGCGGCGATAACGCGTCGACAGCGCCCCTCGGAACCCGGCAGAGTGGCCGCTCGTGACGAGCAGTGAACTGTGGACCCGTGCGACCGCCGACCGCTACGACGCCGAGGAGGCCGAGATGTCCTCGGCCGCCGTTCTCGGGCCGACCCTCGCCTTTCTCGCCGAGCTCGCCGGAGACGGCCGGGCACTGGAGTTCGCCATCGGAACCGGACGAGTCGGCGTCCCGCTCCGGGAACGCGGCGTGCGGGTCGTGGGCATCGAACTCTCCGAGCACATGGCGGCGGTGCTGCGGCGCAAGGCCGACGAGAGCGCACTCCCGGTCACCATCGGGGACATGGCCACCACGGTCGTCCCGGGCGAGTTCGCCCTGGTCTATCTCGTCTACAACACCATCACGAATCTGCTCACGCAGGACGAGCAGGTCGAGTGCTTCCGCAACGCCGCACGTCATCTGGAGCCCGGCGGCCGATTCGTCATCGAGCTGGGCGTGCCGCCGCTGCGGTTCCTGCCGCCCGGACAGGTCGCGGTGCCGTTCGACGTCTCCGAGCGGCATCTGGGCTTCGACACCTTCGACCTGGTCGAGCAGATTCTCGTCTCGCACCACTTCACCCGCGACGGCGACGACGGCCACTACCGTCGTGGCGACTCCCGGCACCGGTACGCCTGGCCGGCGGAGCTCGACCTGATGGCACGGATCGCCGGGCTGGAGCTGGAGCGCCGCGTCGCGGACTGGGACGGGGCGCCGTTCGTCCAGGACTCCCCGAAGCACATCTCCGTATGGCGCAAGCCGGCCTGAAGTCGGCCACCGGGCTCCACGACCCGGCGCCTGGCGCCGAGTCGTGGAGCCATGCCCGGCGTACCGGTCGGCGATCAGCCTGCGGGCTTCCGGGTGTCTGGGCGGCTGCCCCGGAGCCGGCGGAGCGCGAGCAGTCCGCCGACCCCCGGGATGACGGCGAGCCATCGGGCGCCCGACGAGGCGGCGCCGGGAGCCGGCCAGGCCGCCGCGATCGTGACCAGGTAAACGGTCCCGTGCAGCGGTCCGATCAGGGATGAGACCGCGGGCGCGTGCGCCGTGAGCAGGTTGGCCAGCAGGGCGACCAGGGAGGCCGCCTCCGCGGCGGCGGCGATACGAAGGACGCGCACGGTCGTCACGCCCCCGTCGTCGAGCCGGGCCGGACGATCATGAGGACCACGACGACCGCCCACAGCACGTTGAAGACGCCCGTGAGCATGGCCAGCCGCGCCGCCGTCGCGCGCGAGGCCGAGTCGTCGGCGCCTCCGGCGGTCTCGGCCCCGTCCAGCACGCGCCGCTGGCCGGGGAGGATCGCGAGGATCAGGACGGCGGCGGCGATCGCGGTCAGCGCCAGCGAGGTGAGCAGCCAGGCGTCGGTGAGGACGCCGAGCTGGATCGCCGTGGCGATGCCGAAGACCGGGACGGCGACGCCGGCGACGGCGTAACCCCGGCAGATCCGGTGCAGCAGCGCGGCGACCGAGGAGGTCTGCCGCGCGTAGCGGGGGAAGAGCGAGGCGGCGACGGTGATCGGCCCGACCACCAGAATCGCCGCGAGTACGTGTATGGACAGCAGCAGCTTGGTCACTGCGGGCCCCTCCAGCCGATGCGCTATATGTTGGCTGCCAATAGATAGCATGTCTACTGCTTCATTGAGTAGGCTGCCTACCTATGAGGGCTGATGCGGTGCGAGGGCACCTCGACGGACTGCTGCTGGCCGTACTGGAGCCGGGGCCGCTGCACGGGTACGCGATCATCACGGCGGTCCAGCAGCGCAGCGGAGGCGTGCTCGACCTGCGCACGGGCACGATCTATCCGGCGCTCAACCGGCTGGAGCGCATCGGTCTGCTGAGCAGCAGCTGGGACGCGACCGGCGAACGCCGGCGACGCTGCTACGAACTCACCGACGCCGGGCGCGGAGCGCTCGCGGGGGAGCGGGCGGCCTGGCACGAGTTCACGACGGCGATCGGCTCGGTCCTCAACCCCGCCGCCCCGCCCAGGCCCGCGACATGAGGGCGCGCAGGGACGTGGCGGACCGCACCGATCCCACCAATCCCACCGACGCTATCGACCCCACCCACACCGTCGGCTCCCCGGACCCGATCGACGCATACGCCACGGAGCTGCGCGGCGCGCTCCACGGTCCGCGCCGCATCGCGGAGCGCCTCGTCGAGGAGGTGCGCGGCGGGCTGGCGGACGCCACGGAGGCGTACACCCGCGAGGGAACGCCCTACGGGGAAGCGGTCCGCGAGGCGGTACGGGAGTTCGGGACGCCCGCCGAACTCGCCCCCGCCTGCCAGCGCGAACTGACGATCGCCCAGGCCCGCCACACGGCGCGCTCCGTCGTTCTCGTGGCCCCGCTGCTCCTCGCCTGCTGGTACACCCTCGTCACCACGGGGACAGGTCAGGACGGGCTGCTGCCCCGAACGGCTCAACTGCTGGCCGTCGTCGCGGGCGCCGCCGCCCTCCTCGCCGCGAGCGCCCTGGCGGCCACAGGCACACTCGCCCGCCGCCTGCCCACCCCGGAGCGCCTCCCGCTCCTGGTCGCGTGGACGGGCACCACGGCCACGGTGTCCATGGCGCTCGCCGCCCTCTCGCTGGCCGTCGCGTCCTTCATGACCGCGCAGTGGCCCCTGATCGCCCTGGCGTGCGGCCTCGCCGCGGCCTCCCACGCCCTCACGGCCTCCTCGGCCCGCGCCTGCCGCCGCTGCGCACGGCTGCCCGCCTGACGCCGCACCTGACCGCCGCGCCTGACCGCCGCGCCTGACCGCCGCGCCCGGTGTCCGAGCGCCTCAGACTCCGGCGGCCAGGGCGTCACTCACCCGCACCTCCAGCGGTGCGCGGAACGAGAGCAGGTCCAGGACGGGCGGAGGCGGCGCACCCGGGGTGAGCCGGAGGCCGGGGAGACGGCCGGCCGCCGCCTTGAGGGCCACCGCCGCCTCCGTACGGGCCAGGGAGGCGCCCGGGCAGCGGTGGCGGCCCGCCCCGAACGACAGATGGTGGCGGACGTTGGCCCGCGAGGGGAGCAGCCGGTCCGGGGCGTCGAAGACCTCGGTGTCGGAACCGCTGCCCATGAGCATCAGCAGCAACTCGGCGCCGGCGTCGAGCCGTACGCCGCCCAGCTCCACCGGCGCCGCCGTCACCCGGCGCCAGGTCGTCACGGGCGGCTCCCGGCGCAGCACCTCCTCGACCCACGCCTCGGCAAGCCCCTCCTCGTGTGCCACTCGCTGCCACAGGCCGGGTTCGGCGAGCGCGCTGCGCAGGACCGTCGCGATGAGCTGGCCGGTCGTGGACTGCCCGGCGATGAAGACGAAGAAGCAGGCGCCGACCGCCGTATGCACGTCCACCGCCTCGCCGTCGGGCAGACGGTGGCGGGCGAGCGCCCCCACGAAGCTGTCCGGCGCCGCCTTCCGGTCGACGACGACCGATGTCAGCCACTGGTGGAACTCGCCGACGAGCGCCGCGAGTTCGACCTGCCGCTCCGGAGTCGGCCGACCGTAGAAGAGCTCCAGCGAGGCGTCGCTCCAGCGCACCAGCGTCACAGGGTCCAGACCGTCGATCCCCAGGAGCTCCATCATGACCCGGCAGGGCAGGGTGTGCGCGAAGGTGCCGAAGAGGTCGCCGGAACCCCGCGCGTCGAGCTCCGCCCGTACGCCGTCGAGGAGTTCGCCGGCCACCCGCTCGATCACCGGCACCGCCGCGGCGACCCGCTGGGCGTTGAAGAACCGCGTCACCACGCGCCGCAGCCCGGCGTGGCTCTCGGTCGCGTTGTTGGCCAGGGCGGGCCGCAGCCGGAATCCCGCGCGGGCGAGGAGCCGCAGCGCCGGAACGGCCAGTGGAGTGACCGCGTGCTGAGCGTTGTCCGGCCGGAACGCCTCCGGATCGAGCAGCACCCGGCGGATGTCCTCGTACCGGCTGACCAGCCACAGACCGGTGGCGGCGTCGTGATGGACCGGTGCCTCGGTGCGCAGCGCGTCCAGCCAGGGGTACGGATTGGCGACGAACTCCTCGCCGAACAGGTCGAGCAGCCCGATCCGGTCGGCGGGACCGACCAGGTCGCGCAGCGGACTCGGCGCGGGCGCGGAGCCGGTCCCGCCACCGTACGGGCAGGGGCCGGCCGGACCCGTCGGAGATGCGGGCCCGGGCCCGCCGGGAGCGGATGTCACGCTCGCGGACGCTAGCACGCGCCCGCACGCCTACCGGTCGGTCTGTGCGAGGGATCACGCGGGAATCCGCGCAGGCCAGAGGCAGTGCTGCCAGGACGGCAGGGCACCGGCCCCGCACACCCCGGGACCGGCGCCCTCGTCCGTCACTCCCGGGTCAGGAGCCCGTCAGGACGACAAGCCGCTGCGTCGCCCGGGTCATCGCGACGTAGCGGTCGACCGCTCCCTCGACACCCGTGCCGAACGCCTCCGGGTCGACCAGGACGACCAGGTCGAACTCGAGACCCTTCGACAGTTCGGGCGTCAGCGAGCGGACACGGGACGTCTCACGGAACGCGGGGTCGCCGATGACGCAGGCGGTCCCCTCGGCATGTCCGGACAGCCACTCGTCGAGGATCGCGTCGCGGTCCGCGACGGAGCCGTGGCCGACGGGCACGCCGCTGCTGCGGACGGAGGCCGGCACGTTGGCGTCCGGAAGCGCCGCCCGGATCGCCGGCTCCGCCTCCGCCATGACCTCCTCGGGGGTGCGGTAGTTGATGCCCAGCGAGGCCACCTCGATCCGGTCGAATCCGATCCGCTCCAGCCGCTCCTCCCACGACTCCGTGAACCCGTGCCGGGCCTGCGCACGGTCGCCGACGATGGTGAAGCTCCGGGAAGGGCAGCGCTGGAGCAGCATCTGCCACTCCGCGTCGGTCAGTTCCTGGGCCTCGTCCACGACGATGTGCGCGAACGGACCCACGAGCAGGTCCCGGTCGGTGCCCGGCAGCGCGGTCTCGTCGATCAGGCTGTCCTGGAGGTCCTTCCCGCGCAGCATCCGCACCGCGCCCTCGCTCTCGTCGCCGGCCTGGTCGATGTCGGCGGTCGTGATGATCTCGTCGATCACCCGGGCCATCCGCTCGCGCTCGGCGGCGACGGCGGCCTGGTGCTGCCGCTTGCGCCGTGCCGCCTCCGGGTCCCCGAGCCGCTGCCGCGCCGCGTCCAGCAACGGCAGGTCGGACACCGTCCAGGCCTGCGCGTCCGCCCGCCGCAGCTTCCGCACGTCGTCGGGACCCAGCCACGGGGCGCACATGCGCAGGTAGGCGGGGACCGACCAGAGATCCCCGACGAGGTCGGTCGGTTCGAGCAGCGGCCACGCGCCATAGAGCGTGTCGGCCAGTTCCTGGTCGTTGCGGAGCGATCTCTGGAACACCTCGGGTGCGACGTCGCCGTCGAACTTGCCCAGCAGGATCGTGGTCAGCTCCTCCCAGATCAGGTCACGCGCCTCGTTGTGCGGGGTACCCGGCTCCGGTGCGGCGAACGCCTCGGTCCAGTCGTCGGCGCTCAGCCAGAGGTCGGCCCAGTCGGTCGTGACGTTCATGCCCTCGCGGGGCGGCTCCTCGTAGAACGCGACGGCCTTCTCGATCGCCCTCACCATGTCCGCGGACGACTTCAGACGAGCCACCTCGGGGTCGCTCTCGGCCGACGCCCGGGCGCCCTCAGCGACGAGGTCGCGCACGGTGCAGGTCTGCACGCCCTCCTCGCCGAGACTGGGCAGTACGTCCTCCACGTAGGACAGGTAGGGCTGGTGGGGCCCGACGAACAGCACGCCGCCGCGGCGGTGGCCGAGACGGGGGTCGGAGTAGAGGAGATGCGCGGTGCGGTGCAGGGCGACGACCGTCTTCCCCGTGCCGGGGCCGCCGTCGACGACGAGCGCGCCGCGGGATCCCGCTCGGATGATGGCGTCCTGGTCGGCCTGGATGGTGGCCAGCACGTCGCGCATCCGGGGCGACCGCGTGGCGCCCAGGCTGGCGATGAAGGCGGACTGGTCGTCGAGCGCGGCGTGCCCTTCGAGCCCGTCGGCCGTGAACACCTCGTCCCAGTAGTCGCTGATACGGCCGCGGGTCCAGCGGTACCTGCGACGGCTCGTCAGACCCATCGGGTCGGCGTGCGTGGCCGCGAAGAACGGCGCGGCCGCGGGGGAGCGCCAGTCGAGCAGCAGCCGGCGCCCCTCGCTGTCGGTGAGGCCGAGCCGTCCGATGTACACGGGCTCCGGGTCGTCGGCGGCGACGACGTGCCCGAGGCACAGGTCGAGGCCGAAGCGGCGCAGGGTGCGCAGGCGGTTGCTCAGCCGGTGGATCTCCGCGTCCCGGTCCATCGCCTCGCGACCGACGCCGCCGGGGGCCTTACGCGTGGCGTCGAGGCGCTCGGACAGTTCGGCGATCGTCTGCTCCAGGCTCTCCGCGATCGCCACGAAGTGCTGCTCGTCACGGCCGATCAGCGCCGGGACGGCCTTGGCGGAGAGGTGGCCGGGAAGGTCGAACGCACTGTGGGGCAGGGCGGTCACACGCACTGGGTGAATCTCCTATGTCCGCAGGTGGCTGGCTTAGATGGGCGATTGTGCGGCACCACCGGGGCCTTGCCGCAAGCCCCCCTGTGCGCTATAAGTTAAGAGTGGCGAGGAGTGGGTACACCTCCCCGCCCCCATTGCCCGCTGAGTCCGGGCAGCCCCACACCCCCGCAGCGCGCGACCTCCCGCGTCCTACGATGTGCGCGGGAGGTCGAGAGCCGGTGAGGACACCACAGGGCGGCGGCGAGGTGGAGGCGCAGTGAGCGACAGGACGGCGCTCACCCTGCGCATCGTCGGCAGCGACCTGCCGGGACGGACCTGCGGAGACCACCAGGACGTGCACGTCGCGGTGCAGCGCGGGCGCGAGCCGGAAGGCGCGGTGCCCGCGGACGCCGCCGAAGCGGTGTGGGAGTTCACGGTCGAGACGCTGCTCGCGCCGGACGGGACACGAGACTTCCGCGGGCCCTACGTCCAGGGTCGGCGCGGCGCCCGCTTCCTCTACCTCAGCTGGGGCGAGGTACCGCCAGGGGGAGCGTTCACGATGTTCCGCCGGGCCAAGCTCTTCCTCGACGACCTCCCCGCCCAGGCCGTGGAGCACGGCTCCGCCGAAGCACGGCTCGGCCTGACTGACGCCTGCGGCACGCCGCTCTGTGCCGCGGTGCGCCCGCCGCGCGTCCGGTGGACGACTCGCTGACCGTCCGGCCGCTCCGGGGGTGCGGCGCGTGACCCCCTCACTTACGCTCGCCGACAGACGGCGAACACACCAGGGAGTGGGCTCATGTCCGGACAGTTCGAGGCGACGACGGACGTGAACCGTCCCATCGACGAGGTCTTCGCCTTCCTCGCCGACGGCCGTAACGACCCGAAGTTCAGCCCCCGGGTGCAGAGGATCGAGCGCGTCCCCGACACGCCGACGGCCGTGGGCACCGTCTTCCGCAGCACGGTGAAGGACGCCGGGATGAAGACGGCGCGCGAGTTCCGCATCACCGAGTTCGACGCACCGCACCGGCTCCGCTGGGCCGAGATCTCGAAGAACATCGTCACGGCCGCCCAGGGCGGCTACGACCTCGAACCACTCCCGAACGGCGGAACCCGGGTCAGGATCTTCAACGTCCTGGAGGGCCACGGACTCGGCAAGCTCCTCGTCGGCCTCGCGCTCGGCGCGGCCCGCAAGGACGCCGACGCGTTCGGCCGCCGCATCAAGGCTGCGGCCGAGGCGTCGTGACCACGTCCCCTGCCTGGCGTTCAGGTACGTCCGTGGATGCCTGACGCACGCTCACATGTTGTCGGCCCGTTCTCCGGGTGTCCGCTGGTCCGATGCGGGCCGGCTGGGATCGCGCACGTACGGTAGAGGATCGCTGGCGGCCGTGCGCCGCCCCGAGGAATCGACGACCAGGAGCCCCGCACCGTGATCGCCCGCGCATCCCGTCCCCTCCGCAGC
The DNA here is from genome assembly GCF_055563155.1 of Streptomyces sp. NPDC013317. Taxonomy (NCBI): domain Bacteria; kingdom Bacillati; phylum Actinomycetota; class Actinomycetes; order Kitasatosporales; family Streptomycetaceae; genus Streptomyces; species Streptomyces sp. NPDC013317. The sequence continues at coordinate 154,588 of NZ_JBVHDX010000003.1, read as the reverse complement.
GCGCTGTCGGCCCTGACCCTGGCCGGCGTGCTCGCCGCCACGGCGGTCGGATGCGCCTCGTCCGGCGACGGAGGGGACGGCGACTCCGCCCCGCCGGCGCCGCCGTCCTCGTCCCCCGGCGCGGTCGTCCCGCCCGAGCCCCACGTCGGGTTCGACTACCAGATCGGGGGGCCCTACCCGCCGCCCCCCGGAGTCGGAGCGGTCTCCCGTGACCGCACGGCGAAGCCGGCCGACGGGCTCTACAACATCTGCTACGTCAACGCTTTCCAGGCCCAGCCGGACGCCACCGAGTGGTGGCAGGATCATCACCCCGACCTGCTCCTCCGGAGCTCCTCGGGCGAACTGGTCGTCGACCAGGACTGGGACGAGGCCCTCTTCGACATCTCCACCCCCGCCAAGCGCGAGCGTCTCGCCGCCATCGTCGGCGCGTGGATCGACGGCTGCGCCACCGCCGGGTACCAGGCGGTCGAGGCCGACAACCTCGACTCGTACGAACGCTCCCAGGGCCGTCTCACAGCCGAGCACGACCTCGCCTTCGCCCGGCTGCTCGTCGGGCGTGCCCATGCGGCCGGACTGGCGATCGGACAGAAGAACGCCGCCGAACTCGCGCCGCGGGGGCGGGACATCGGCTTCGACTTCGCGGTCGCCGAGGAGTGCGGCCGGTACGACGAGTGCGCACCGTACGCGACCGCCTTCGACAACCGCGTGCTGGTCATCGAGTACGAGCCGAAGGGCCTTTCCCGGGCGTGCGCACGCTGGGGCGGCACCCTCTCCATCGTGCAGCGGGACACCGACGTCCGCCCCGCGGGCGCGGACGGCTACGTCCGCGCGACCTGCTGACAGCCTGCTGGACGGCGCGCGCATGCCCGCACCGGTCCGCGCCGGGCGGCGGCCGGTACGACAGACGTGCGTCCCCGGACCGGCCCTGTGACACGGGCGGGTCCGGGGACGCGGGGGCGTCAGGAGAGCTTGCCGTCGTAGTCCGGGAGCTTGAACGTCCGCTCGGCGTGACCGCCGACGAAGTCGGTGGGCCGGTTGCCGATGTTCGCGATGATCGTGTAGCCCCGCGCCTCGATCTCGGCGCGCTTGGCCGTCTTGTAGGTGCTGACCTCGTCGAAGAGGTCGGGCAGGCTGCGCACGTAGAGCCCGGCCACGGGGTAGCCCACGGCCTTCAGGTTGTACTGGGTCAGCGCGTGGATGATGCCGGGGCGCGCGGTGACGAAGAAGACGGCCACGCCGCGGGAGTGCGCGTACTGCGCGAGGTCGCGGACGTCCTGCACGGCCGGCGTCGGCAGGTGCAGGAAGAAGTGGAAGTCCGTCTCCAGCGACGTGTTGTCGATGTCGAGGACGATCGCCTGCTTCTCACCACCGGCGTTCGAGCTGCGCTGCTCGATGTACGGCCGGGCCTGGTCGACGACCGCCCTGACGTCGCGCCGCCAGGTGCCGTAGTCGACACCGGCGAGGTCGGCGATGCCGCCCGTGGACGCCGCGGTCACGGCGGCGGGAGCCGCCGCGGGCACGGAAGCCGCGGGCGCGGCCATGGCGGTGGCCGGGGACGCGACCAGGATGCCGACGGCTGCGGCGGCGGACAGGGCCGTTCTGGCGCGGAGGGTGTGGCGATGCATGTGGGGGATCTCCTGTGGACGAAGGCACGTCCGGGGGACGCGCCTGGACGAACACGACGGTTTGGCATGTTCGCGACTAGATTCACGCTTGCGCGACGCCATGTCTACCGGCCGGTAGGAAATTCCTCGTTCACACGCGGTTAACGCACAACTCCTCCCTCGCGCACGGGTCCTGCACCTTCCGTATCCTCGCCGCCCGCCTCCGTGTTCCCCGGTCCGTGGCCGTGGCCGTGGCCGTCGCCGCTGACCGCCCGTGCCCGATACCGCCCCGGCGTCGTTCCGAACTCGCGGCTGAAGGCGTGCGAGAGCGCGTACGGGGTTCCGTAGCCGACCCGGCGGGCGATCGCGGTCAGGGAGTCCCCGGTGTCGCGCAACGCGGCGGCCGCCAGGGTCAGTCGCCACCAGGTGAGGTACGCCATCGGCGGCCTGCCCACCAGGGAGGCGAAGCGCCGCGCCAGCGTGGGGCGCGAGACCCCCGCTTCCGCGGCCAGCCGTTCGTTGGTCCACGCGGCGGCCGGGTCGGCGTGCAGCGCACGCAGCGCGGCGGCGGTCACGGGGTCTCCCAGGGCCGCCGACCACGCGCCGCCGTCGCCCCGGTCCACCCAGGCCCGGATCATGTAGACGAGCAGGAGGTCGACGAGGCTCGGGACGGCGACACCGGAGCCGGGGCGCCCGGCGGTCAGCTCGCCGCCCAGCAGGCCGATGGCGGCCCTCAGTTCGGGATGGTCCCCCACCCGGTTCGGCAGATGGACCACGGTGGGCAGTTCCGCCAGGAGCGGGTGGACCCGGCTGTGGTCGAGGCGGTACTTGCCGCACAGCAGCTCCACGCCTCCCGGCACCGGCCGGGCCAGCCGGCGTGGCCCAGGCGGGCCACCCGTCCAGCGCTCGAACGGCATGGCCCGTGCGACGGTCGCCGCGTCGGCGGGGGAGTCGGCGATCACATGCCCCGTACCGTGGGGCAGCAGGACCGCGTCCCCCACCCCGAGGGAGACCGGCGGGCCGCCGTCGGGCAGCAGCCAGCAGCCGCCCTCCAGCACCACATGGAAGCCCGCGCCGTCGTACGGAGCGAACCGTGCGCACCAACTCCCGCCCACCCGAACCCGCTCGGACACCGCCTGCCCCGTGCGTACCGCCGAGATCGCGTCGCTCACCACATCCATGACGGCCACTATCCCTGGCGTCACCGGTGAGACGCACTCGTATGCACAGGAGCAGTGCGCGCATTGAGAGCCTCACTCAGGCGTCCCTATGGTCGTGGACATGAACACCACGCAGAGCCCGCAACGCATGATGCTGGGAGACGTCGAGGTCGTCCGGCTCGTCGAATGGCGAGGCGCGTTCGCCCCGGCCCGAGGCCTGGTCCCCGATTCCGGGGCCGAGGTGTGGCGCGACAACGCGGAGTGGCTCGCCCCTGACCACTGGGACCCGGAGCGCGACAACGCCGTGATGGCGCTGCAGACCTGGGTCCTCCGCAGCGCCGGGCGGACCGTCCTGATCGACACCGGAGTCGGCAACGGGCGCGAGCGGCCCGGCTCGCCCCAGTTCCACCACTGGCAGGGCGACTTCCTCGGCGGCCTGGCACGCGCCGGCATCCGGCCCGAGGACGTCGACATCGTCGTCAACACCCACATCCACGCCGACCACGTCGGCTGGAACACCACCGACGCCGCGGGGGAGTGGGTCCCGACCTTCCCCCGCGCGCGCTACCTCGTCCCGGCCGCCGACGACGTCCACTTCGGCCCGGACAACCTCGGGGGAGCCGGTCGGCACCCCGACGACCGGCTCGTGTACGACGACAGCGTCGCGCCCGTGCACCGCAGCGGCCAGGCCGTGCTGTGGGAGGGCACCCACCGCATCGACGAGCACCTGACCCTGGAATCCGCACCCGGCCACACTCCCGGCTCCGCCGTGCTGCGGCTCGACTCCGGCGGCGACCGCGCGGTCTTCGTCGGCGACCTCCTGCACAGTCCGGTACAGATCCTCAGGCCGTCCTGCAACAGCTGCTTCTGCCTGGACCCGGACGAAGCCGTCAAGAGCCGCCGACGCATCCTCGAACGGGCCGCCGCCGAAAGGGAACTGGTCGTCCCCGCCCACTTCAACGGCACCGGCATCGTGGAGGTCCGGCGCGAAGCCGACGGCCTCTCCGTCGCACCGTGGCCGGTCGGGGTCGCGCCGTCCGTCCTCGCGTGACCGAGCCGCCGGGCAGCAAAGAAGGGGGTGGGTGCAGCCCGCGACGACTGCGCCCACCCCCCCTTCGGCCGACGACTCAGCCGGCCGCCTTGTACGCCGCCCTCAGCTTCGCCACCGCACCCGTCAGATCACCCGTCAGGAGCAGGTGGTCCGCCTCGGCGAACGGCTTCGCCGTCGCCTCCGTGACGTTCTCCCCGATCTCCCGCTGGACGATCGACCGTGCCTTGCCCAGCAGGACCCTGCCTTCCGCCGAGGTCCCGTGGCCCGTCGCCTGGAGCACCTTCGCGGCCACGCCGATGGCCCGGAGAGCCGAGTCCCCACCTTCCGGAGCCGCCGTGAGCGTGGTCAGCCCCCAGCCGTACGGGAACTGCGGATCGTACGCGGTGTCGCCGACGTTGACCGGCAGCTGCGCCTCGGACTTCGGCCAGGTGACCGGGAGCTGCCCGGTGAACGGACGCGCACCGTAGAGGACGTCCGCGACTCCGTCGCCCTCCGTGCCCGGCAGCCACGAGGCGACCAGGGCGTCGATCGCGCCGAGCCGGTCACCGATGAGCTGCGGGCGGCCGGAGACCACCAGGACGGCGCACGCCATCGCGGCGCAGACCTTGTCGACGGCCGCCTTGTCGGCGGCGGTCAGTTCGAGGTCGTGACCATTGCCGACGTCACCGAACCCCTCCGCGTACGGTGTCTCGCCGACGACGACCACGCCGACGTCATAGCCGTCCGTGGCGGCCGAGGCGTCCTTGGAGTACGCGATCTCCGCGTCGGGCGCCGCCTTCCGCATCCCTTCGAGGATCGTCGTACCGGGAGTCGTCCGCCCAGGCGCACCCTGCCAGCTGATCGTCCAGCCACCCGCCTGGTTGCCGATGTCGTCGGCGTTGGAGCCGGCGACGTACACCTTCTGCGACTTCTTGAGCGGCAGCACCCCGCCCGCGTTCTTCAGCAGCACCTGGGACTTGGCGACGGCCTCCCGCGCCACCGTACGGTGCCCGGTGGAACCGATCTCCCCGAGGTGGGAGGTGTCGGCGTAGGGCTGCTCGAAGAGGCCCAGCCTGAACTTCTGCGTGAGGATCCGCGCCACCGCGTCGTCGATGCGCGCCTGTCCGACGCGACCCGCCGCCACCTCCTCCTTGAGCGTCCGCGTGAAGTCCTGGTAGTTCGTCGGCACCATGATCATGTCCAGCCCGGCGTTGACCGATGTCCGTACGTCGCTCGGGTAGTCGCCCGGGATCTGGTCGATGGCCTGCCAGTCGCTGATCACGAACCCCTCGAAGCCCATCCGCTCCTTCAGGACACCGTTGATCATCTCCGCGTTGGCGTGCATCTTCACCGGCCCCAGGTCGTCGCCCAGGACGTCGAGCGAGGAGTACGAGGGCATGACCGTGCCCGCCCCGCGCTTCACCGCCTCGGCGAACGGCGCGAGATGCACCGCCTCCAGCTCCTCCCGGGTGACCTTCGTGACGCCCTGGTCGATGGTGTACGAGCCGGTGGTCGAGGACCCGAACTCGGTTCCGCCGTCGCCCACGAAGTGCTTCGCGCTGGTCAGCACCTTGTCGTTCCGGTCCAGGTCCCGGCCGTCAGGCGCGCCCTGCATCCCGTTGATCACGGTCTCCATGGCGGTCACCAGGGCGGGGTCCTCGCCGTACGCCTCGTAGGACCGGCCCCAGCGCTCGTCGCGCGTGACACACAGGCAGGGTGCGAAGTCCCACGGGATGCCCGTGGCCCGGACCTCCTTCGCCGTCACGGCGCCCGTCCGCTCGGCGATCTTCGGGTCGCGCGACGCGCCGATGCCGATGTTGTGCGGCATGATCGTCGAACCCACGACGTTGTTGTGCCCGTGCACCGCGTCCACGCCGTAGATCAGCGGGATCTGGAAGCGGGTCGCCTGCGCGCGCAGCTGGTACGAGTCGATCATCTTCGCCCACGCGGCAGGCGTGTTGGGCGAGGGCACCGACCCGCCGCCCGAGAGCAGCGAGCCGAGGTCGTAGGAGGCGATGTCGCCCGGCGACCGCAGCGCGTTCCGCTCGGCCTGTGTCATCTGACCGGCCTTCTCCGCGAGCGACATCCGCCCCAGCAGATCGGCGACCCGCTTCTTCACCGGAAGCTTCGGATCCAGGTACGGCAGACCATGGGCGTCCACGACGACGAGCGGGTTCTCCGCGGGGGCCTTGGCGCCCGTCACGCTCAGCGTGAGCGGGATCGTCTCGGCCGACTCCGCGGACCGGTCCTTCTTCGTGACCACGGCGATCGAGCGGGAAGCGCCGGAGGCCGTGCCGGCCGGGAAGGTGAGGGTGCCGGTGACCGGCGTGTAGTCGGCGCCGGGCCGTGCGCTGCCACCTTCGGTCGCGTACGCGACGGTGACCGGCTCGGCGAGCGGGGTGGAGCCCGTCGTGCCGACGGAGACCTTCACCTGGGCGGTACCGCCCTCGCCCACCGGATGGACGATGGCCTCGGTGACGACCTTCGTGTTCAGGGCCGGTTCGGCCTTGCCGTAGAGCTCCACGCCGTCCAGGGCGAACGTGCCGGGGGAGCCGGGCGGCAGCGTGAGGGCGTACCCCCACATCCTGTCGAGCCCGAGGACCTGGTCGATTCCGCCCACCGGCTGGTAGTCGGCGCGGTACTGGAAGTCGGAGAACGGGATCTCGACGAGGTGCCAGCCCTCCCAGTCGTCCGTGAACGAGGTGGTCCACAGCTCGGACGCCTCGCCGTTGGCCCCGCCGTCCTTGAGCTCGAAGTGGATGCGCTTGCCCGATCCGGGCGGCAGCGGAGCAGTGTTCTGGCCGTACCACCAGAAGCGGATGCCCTTGGAGGCGGTCCAGTCGTGGGCGGGCTTGTCGAAGGCGAAGTCGTGGGTGAACCCGCCCCAGCCGCTGATGTCGTAGTCGCCTTCGAGGACCTTGGAGCCCTCCGGGGCGTCCGCCCGCTCGGCGATCCGCAGCTTCGGCGGGTCGTCGGCGTCACTGCCCCAGGTGAAGAGGCCCTCCGCGGGCGGGTTGGCGAAGGGGATCTCCCCTTCGAACCGGTCGACGGCCACAGGCGGGGGCGGCGGCTCGTCGGCGGCGGCGCTCGGCAGGGCTCCGGTGAGCAGAGTGCCGAGCAGAGCGGTGACGGCGATCACCGCCGTGGATCGTGGCATTGCGGCTCCTTGTACGGGACTGGGACGTACGGGGACTGGGGCAGGCCAGGGGGCCGGGACGCCGGGGCCGGGACGTACCGGATCGGGGGCGCTCGAGGGCGGATCGGACGCGGGCAGGGACCCATGCGTCGGACCTACGGGGACGGTCGGAGCCGGTCCGGTCGCGGCCCGGCTGGACGCGGGGGCCCGCGCCCGGCTCATCCGGGCGGGGGAGCGGTTGTGGGCGTGGGCGCGGAGCGCCGGACCACGAGTTCGGTGGGCAGGACGACCGGCTCGCGGGGCATCGGTTCGCCCGCGAGGCCGGCGAGAAGCATCGCGGCGGCCGTCTCGCCCATCCGGCGCATGGGCTGGCGGACCGTCGTCAGCGCAGGTTCGGTGTGCCGGGCCATGGGGATGTCGTCGAAGCCGACGACGGCGACGTCGTCGGGGACGCTCCGCCCGGCCTCCCGCAGAGCCCCCAGGACGCCCGCAGCGATGAGGTCGTTGTGCGCGAAGACGCAGTCGAAGTCCCAGCCCTCGGCCAGCGCCCGCCGAACCGCGCGGACGCCCGTGTCCTCGGTGAACTCGCCCTCGACGACCAGTTCGGCGGGCAGGACGTCTCGGAACCCGTCCAGCCGGTCGCGTACGCAACCGAAGTCGCGACGGCCGGTGACGACGAGCGGGCGGGTACGGCCCGAGGCGCGGAGATGGTGCGCCGCGGTCGCGCCCCCGGCCCGGTTCGTGGTGGCGACCGAGGGGAACGCGGGGTGATGGCCGCGGTCGTCGATGAGCACGACGGGCAGTCCGCGCCGGTGCATCGCCGTGATCGTGTCGAGGGTGCCCTCCGGCTCGACGACGAGAAGCCCGTCGAACGCCCTCGCCGAGACCTGGCCGGCGAAGTGGCTGACGGAGTCGGCGCCCCTGTTGCAGGTGAAGAGCAACAGGCCGTATCCGGCGGCCTCGACGGTGTCGACGACCCCTTGGAGCACCTCGCCCATCCACGGCCAGGTGAGCGAGGGCGTCAGCATGCCGATCGTGCGGCTGTTGCCGCGTGCCAGGCCCACCGCCCCCGAGCTGGGTACATAGCCCAGTACATCGATCACTTCACGAACACGGGCGGCCGTGGCGGAGTCGACCTCGGCCCTGGTGTTCAGGACCCGGGAGACCGTCGTCTTGCTGACACCCGCCCGACGTGCGACATCGGCGATCGTGACACGCATCGGGAGCCTCCGCGTAGAGCGACTGACATCGGTGTCGGAACCGCTTCCGGAACCGGTTCCGGCGCGGTGCGGCGAGTCAACCGCCCCCTCGTCCTGTCGTCAAGAGTTCACGCCCTGAACGCCCCGAACTACTCGGTGGCGCCACAACTCCGGCCCTGTGTTCAGGATTTGAATGCGTGACACCTTGACGACCGCCCCGACGCCCAGTTCACTCTCGACTCGACTCGGACGCGACCTGACGCCGCGCCGAGTCGATGCGGACCCGGCGCGCACCGGCTCGACCCGCGACCGGATTCTCGGACCTCCCCCACACCCTGCCGAGAAGGGCACCGACATGCTCCGTCCGACCCACGGGCCACAGGCCCCCCGCCGCTTGATGAGAACCCTCCTCGTCGGCGCACTCGCCGCCTCCGGACTCACCGCCCTCGGCGGCCTCTCCGCCGCCCCCGCGCAGGCCGCCGCCGAGCAGGTGAACGTCTGGCTGACCACCACCGACGACGCCGGCGGCCGCCATGTCACCCGCGGACTGCAGCAGCAGACCCCGATCACCCTCCAGGCCGGAAACGGCGGGGGCGGCACCACGCTCACCGTCGACGAGAGCACCCGCTACCAGACGTTCTCCGGGGGCGGCGCCTCCTTCACCGACACCGCCGCCTGGCTGATGAAGGGTTCCGGCGCGCTGTCCCAGGCCACCCGGGACGCGACGATGAGGAAGCTCTTCTCGCCGACCGACGGCATCGGCCTCTCCTTCGTGCGCAATCCGATGGGCGGCTCCGACCTGGCCCGCTTCGGCTACACGTACGACGACCTGCCGGCCGGTCAGACCGACCCCACCCTCGCGCGCTTCTCCCTCGCCCACGACCTCCAGGACGTCCTGCCGCTCACCAAACAGGCCAAGCAGCTCAATCCGGCGCTCTCCGTCGTCGCCTCGCCCTGGACCGCCCCCGCCTGGATGAAGGACAGCGGTCAGCTGAACGGCGGCTGGCTCAAGGCCGAGAACTACGGAACGTACGCCGACTACTTCGTGAAGTACCTCCAGGGCTGGCGCGACCAGGGCGCCCCGGTCGACTACGTCACCGCCCAGAACGAACCGACCTGCTGCTCCGGCTATCCCTCGATGAGCTGGAACGCCTCCGGTCTCGCGTACTTCACCAAGAGCGAGCTGCTGCCCAAGCTCCGGAACGCGGGCCTGCCCACCAAGGTCCTCGCCCACGACTGGAACTGGGACACCTACGAGGCGTACGCCGCCCAGACCGTCGACGACCCCGCCGTGCGCAGCCACCCGAACTTCGGCGGTGTCGCCTGGCACGGCTACGGCGGGAACGTCGCCAAGCAGACCGAGATCCACGACCGCTACCCGCAGCTGGACGCCTTCCAGACCGAGCACTCGGGCGGCACCTGGATCGAGAACCAGCAGCGTGAGGACATGACGAACATCATCGACTACACCCGCAACTGGGCGAAGTCGGTGACCAAGTGGTCCCTCGCGGTCGACCAGAACCGCGGCCCGCACAACGGCGGCTGCGGCACCTGCGACGGCCTGGTCACCGTCCACAACGGCGACGCCCGGCACGGCCAGGTCGACTACACGATCGAGTACTACACGATGGGCCACCTCACGAAGTTCGTACGGCCCGGAGCCCAGCGCATCGCCTCCACCGCCAGCCCGACCGTCCCCAACGTCGCCTGGCGCAACACCGACGGCTCGAAGGCCCTCATCGCGTACAACGACTCCACCACTGCGCGGCCCGTCACCGTCAACTGGGGCGCGCAGCACTACACGTACACGCTCCCCGGCAAGACGTCCGCCACCTTCACCTGGGCAGGCACGCAGAGCGCGACGCAGGGTCTCGTCGGCCTCGGGGGCAAGTGCCTCGACGTCGCGGGCGGTGCCGACGCGGACGGTACGCCCGTCCAGCTCTGGGACTGCAACGGCACGGCGGCCCAGCACTGGACCGTCCACCCCGACGGCACGGTAAGGGCGCTGGGCAAGTGCCTGGACGTGACCGCGGGTGCCACGTCGGACGGGGCCAAGGTCCAGTTGTACACCTGCAACGGCACGGGCGCCCAGAACTGGCGCCACGAAACCGCCTCCTCGGACCTCGTGAACGTGGCCTCCGGCAAGTGCCTGGACGCCTCGGACCACTCCACGGCGAACGGCACGCGAGCCCAGATCTGGGCCTGCACGGGAGCGGCCAACCAGAAGTGGCGCCTGACCTAGCGACGTACGAGTCCGTTCCGGGCCCCGGGGGCCTGGGGCAGTCGCCCCCCGGGGCCCCGCGGGATGTCGCCCCGGGGGCCCTCTAGGGTGAACGCCCATGACCGACCGCGTACTGGAACTGCTGCGTACCCGCCCCGACCTGGCCGAACTGGCGGCCTACCCCTTCAACTTCGACATCCAGCGGGCGTACCACGTGGAAGACGTCCATCTGGCGTCCGGCGCCTCGCTGGAGCCGATCGCGGGAGACGACACCGGCGGCACGTACTTCCTCTGCGGCGGCAGGGCCGTCCTTCACGCCTCCTCCGACGGGTACGCCTCACTGCTCGCCGACTCCGTGAGCGAGGCCCTCGAGATCCTTGTCCGGCTGCCCTGGTGGTGCGAGGACGTCTCCGCCGACCTGGACGAGGAAGGTCTGCTGGCCGCCGTACGGGAGGGAGACACCAACACCTATGAGGAGTCCGCCCCCGAGATCGACGCGCAGAGAAGGGCGTTGATCGCCGGCCTGGGACTTCCCGACCGGCCGCTCACCGAACTCCACGCCCTGTCCGAGGCGGCAACGAGGCGAACCGAGCCCGATCACCTGCTGCTCAACTCCTACGAGCTGTGCGCGTACCAGCTGGAGGAGCGCTACCGGCAGCCGCTGCGGGACATCGTCCTCGCCCCGGGGCGGGCGGCGCTGGAACGGATGCGCTCCGGTGATCTCGCCGTACGGGAGGAGGTGGCCGCGGATCCGGTTCTGCGCGCGGGGGTTCTGCGCGCGGCCGGCTCAGACCGTCACGAGGGCGATCTGCCGCACCTGCGCCTGCTCCTGGAGCAGGAGAACGCGGACCGGACAGAGCGTTCCGAGCGGTTCGAGGAGCGGTGGCTGGCCGCGACGCTGGTCGCCTCGTACGGGCGGGAGGCCGACGTTCCGCTGCTGCGCGCGGCAACGGCCGGCCAGATCACCGACATCGCGGAGGCCGTCGAGTGGGCGCGTGCCGAGGGGGGCCGACGTCCTGAGGACGACTTCACCTGGATCGACCTCGCACACCGGCAGGGACGGATCGAGAACGCACGGGTCGCCCTGATCCGCATGCTGGACGACACCGGCCCGGACGCGGACCGGCTCCGCCGGCTGAGCCGTGCCCTGGAGCACCTCGGCGACCATGCCCAGGCGGCACGTGGTCAGGCCGACCTCCTCTCCCTCCAGGACTCACCGCGGGACCGGGCCTCGGAGGCCTCCGTCCTCGCCCGCCTCGAACGCCACAAGGGCGACCTTCCGGCCGCCGCCCGCGCCCTGGAGAAGGCGCGGACGGCGCTGGACGAGTTCCCCGAGGGCCGTCGCCTCGGGCTCGGCCGGCTGGTCACGGAGCAGCACCTCGAACTGACCCTCGCCGCGGCGGAGGCGGGTCACACAGAACTCGCCCGGACGACGCTGGGAGACGCCAGGCGCCTGCTCGCCACCATCGCCGAGCGGTCGGTGAAGGCGCTCAGCGCCCTCTCCACGCAGGCCAAGTGGACCGTCGCCCGCCTTCCGTCCGGGAGCGCGTCGCGTGCGCTCCCGGACGGACCCGGGGCGAGTGGCGCCGGAGTCAGTTGACGAAGACGGGGGCGCCGGCCTGGGTGCTGTCCTGCACCGGTCCGTACTTGGCCGTGAAGTAGCCGTTCGCGGGGCAGGTGCCGGGCCCGGTGGCCTTGGTGAAGAGCTGGTTGGAGAAGGCGAGCGAGTTGTCGGCGTTCGACGGGGTCGCCGTCAGAGTCGTCGCCCGGTACACGCAGGTCGTCAGACCCAGGATCGTGTTGATCTTCAGCGTGGTCTGGATGGGACCGGTGCTGCCCGCGGTCACGGTGAGCGACCCGCCGGACGTGACAGCCGTGGTGTAGGGCAGGTTGTTGACCGTGATGCTCTGCACGCCGGTCGCCCCGAAGATGTTGGTCGTGCAGGTGCTCAGCGTGTGGGACGTCAGCGTCTCGGTCGCGGTCCCGGGCGCGGCGGGGTTGCTGGTCACGGTGGCGCTGAAGGCGGAGGCGTTGCAGGTGATGCCGGTGCTTCCGCCCGACGTGGTGGCGATCTTGGCGGTGGTGCCGGAGGCGAGCGAGGCGGCGAGGACGTCGCCGACCGCGACCGACGGGCCGCTCGCACTGCCGGTCGTCAGCACCGTGCCGGCCGCACCGGCCGGCTGGGTGACGGCCAGCACGGCGGCGACGGCCGCTCCGGCGGAGGCTAAGAAGGCACGCTTGTTCATGGTGGGGGTCCTTTCGTACCAGGGTGGCGAGGGGATGGCGGTGGTGGAACCCGGCTCTGCCCAGGGATGAGGGGACATCACCCGGTGCGGGCACGCGTGGGTGGCCGGCGGTGGCCGGTGGCGGGGGAAGAGCGCGGCTCGAAGGGGACAGGCAGAGCGAGTGGCGTCTCTTGTCGGGCCGATCCGGCGCCACGGATCGGCCCGACGATGTCGCGGGACGCGACGAGAGCGTGATACACGGTGCTGTGTGCGGTGCTGTCCGGTGTGCGGTGCCGGGCGGGTCCGCGTCCCCGGGGGACCGGACCGCCGACCGCACAACGAGAGGAAAACCCATCAGGGTTGTAAACCTGTCGAGTATGTGACGTCAACAGCCCTGGGGGGATGTGGCCGGTGAAGGGTGCTCGTCCGACCGAGGAGTGGCAGGCCCTGCCCGGCGCGCGTACGGGCCGCGACCCGGAACGCTCCCTGCGCCCGGGCCCCCGGCGTCTGACGCCGGAACAGGTGGCGTCGAGGCAGCGCGAGAGGCTGCTCGACGGGGTGGCCCGGATGGTGGCGGCGCACGGGTACGCCGGTGCCCGGATCAGCGACATCTGCCGGGCCGCCGGAGTGACCCGGCCCGTGTTCTACGCCCTGTTCACGGGCAAGGAGGACGCGGTACTCGCCGCGTACCGGAGTGGTACGCAGATGGTCGTACGGGCCATGCAGAGGCCGTACGAGGAGGCGGGCGGCGCGGCCTCCTGGCCGGCGGCGGTGCGGGCAGGACTCCGTACGATGCTGGCGCTGCTGTCGCAGACCCCGGCCTTCGCGCGGATGGTCGTCGAGATCGAGTCGGCGGGGCCCGCCGGGCGCCGTGCGCGGGCCGAACTTCTGGCCAGTTTCCGCCGGTTCTTCGTCGACGCTCCGCCCGCGCCGCCGGGGGTGGAGCGGGCGGAGCTGGTGGACACGGTCGTGGGGGCCGTCCACGCGGCGGTGCACCGCGCGGTCGACCAGGACCGCACCGGGCAGCTGCCGCGTCTGCTGGACACGCTGGTGCACGTTGTGGTCGCACCCTTCACGGGGAACGACGGCGCTGGTGCGTCCGGTGCGTCCGGTGCGACCAATGCGTCCGGTGCGTCCGGTGCGTCCAGTGGGGCTGATGTGGGCTCCTGTGCGTGACGTCCCGCACCTCACGCACCACCGACACCTTTCTACTGCACGGTAGTTGACTGGGCGGTAACGACGGGCTTACGGTCCAGGCGGTTCCCTGCCACGCGGCCGCCTCCGTGCACGAGACGTGAGGAAGACCCGGGCGGGTCGGGGGACCGTCCGCGCCAGGACACCACCGCCACCAGGTCTGTTCCCTCGCCATTGTCAGGAGCACCTCATGGCCATGTCCGAAGGCCCCGCCCTGCCCGAAGAGCCCACCCCCGCACCCTCCTTATCCCCGGCCGAGGAGGTACGGCGACGCGGCCGCGTCCGTTTCCGGCGCTCCGCCCTCATGGCGGCCCCCGCCTGTGCGATCGCCGCGACCCTCGTCGTACTGACGGCCCAGGGGGCCCTCGCCGCCCAGTTCGCCATCTCCGGCATGCCGTTCACGGTGAAGGCCGACACCCTCAAGGGCACCGGCTTCGGCCAGTTCGGGGCCCTGGACACCATGCCCGAAGGCAGCCCGAACGCCGGTGACACCGGTGGCCAGGTGCTGGTCATCGTCACCGCCATCCGCCAGGCCGAACTCACCAACCTCTGCCAGAGCGTGGAACTCGGCGGCACCCATCTGCGCATCACGGCGGGCAACCGGGGCACGCCGGTCAAGGCGACCGGTCTGACCACGGACTCCACCGAGATCTCCGGCAAGCTCGCCGCCTTCGACAACATCGAGATCGGCGGCGACGCCAGCACCTTCGACAAGCCACCCGTCAAGGGACCGCTCGGCGTCTTCGGTCAGCAGGCCGACACCGTCACCATCACCGACGTGCACCAGACCAACTACGCCACCACCGCCACCCGCTTCACTCTGCCCGACCTGCACATGAGCTTCGCGTCCGAGGGCTGCTGACGATGGCACCGGCGTCATCGGCCGGCCCGGCGGCCACAGGCCCCTCGGAGGGCGCCGGCAGGCACCCATGGCGCGCCTTCGGCCGATGGCGCCACCGCCGGCCCTTCGGGCCCGGGGTCATGATCATCCTCGGTGGTGGGGAGATCCTCCTCACCCAGCAGGCGAGCATCTCCGTGATCCTCGCGGCCGGGGCGGACAGTCTCGTCGGCTACGTCCTGCCGGTCATCATGATCGTGTGCGGGGCGCTGATCGTGCTCAACCCACGCCAGCGCCTCTTCTACTCGGTCGTCGCGGTCCTGGCCTCGCTCGCGACCTGGGTCACCTCGAATCTCGGCGGGTTCTTCATCGGGCTGCTCCTCGGCCTCGTCGGCAGCTCACTCGCCTTCGGCTGGCTCCCCGACCAGCCCCCGCGCCGCCGTCTGCGCCTGCTCCTCACGCGTCGCCGCAAGGAGGCGTAGACGCGGCGAGGCCGTCCCGGCGCCCATCGGCGCCGGGACGGCCTCGTACGGTGCTGCCGACTCCGGGGAGAGGACGGACCGGACCGGTCAGTCGGTGCCGGACTCCATCGCGGCCCGGTCCAGCAGCTCCTCGATGCCGGACACCTCACCGCGCGAGGCGATGGCCTCGGCGCCGCCCTGCGGCATCGTGCCGATCAGACCGGTCGCGGCCGCCTGGGCCGCGCCGATGGCCGGGTTGGCGGTGCCGATCAGGCCGAGACCGGCGTACTGCTCCAGCTTGGCGCGCGAGTCGGCGATGTCGAGGTTGCGCATGGTGAGCTGGCCGATCCGGTCCACCGGACCGAACGCGGAGTCCTCGGTGCGCTCCATGGACAGCTTGTCCGGGTGGTAGCTGAAGGCAGGGCCCGTGGTGTCGAGGATCGAGTAGTCCTCGCCTCGCCGCAGCCGCAGGGTGACCTCACCGGTGACCGCCGCGCCGACCCACCGCTGCAGCGACTCGCGGATCATCAGCGCCTGCGGGTCGAGCCAGCGGCCCTCGTACATCAACCGGCCGAGCCGCCTGCCCTCGTTGTGGTACTGCGCGAGGGTGTCCTCGTTGTGGATGGCGTTGACGAGGCGTTCGTACGCCGCGTGCAGCAGGGCCATGCCGGGCGCTTCGTAGATGCCGCGGCTCTTGGCCTCGATGATCCGGTTCTCGATCTGGTCGGACATGCCCATGCCGTGGCGGCCGCCGATGGCGTTGGCCTCCATGACCAGGCTGACGGGGGAGGAGAACTCCTTGCCGTTGATCGACACCGGCCGGCCCTGGTCGAACCCGATCGTCACGTCCTCGGCGGCGATCTCCACCGACGGGTCCCAGAACCGGACGCCCATGATGGGCTCCACGGTCTCCACACCGGTGTCGAGGTGCTCCAGGATCTTCGCCTCGTGGGTGGCGCCCCAGATGTTGGCGTCCGTCGAGTACGCCTTCTCGGTGCTGTCCCGGTAGGGCAGGCCGTGGGCCAGCAGCCACTCGGACATCTCCGTACGGCCACCGAGCTCGGTCACGAAGTCCGCGTCGAGCCACGGCTTGTAGATCCGCAGGTGCGGGTTGGCGAGCAGCCCGTACCGGTAGAACCGCTCGATGTCGTTGCCCTTGAAGGTCGAGCCGTCGCCCCAGATCTGCACGTCGTCCTCGAGCATCGCCCGCACGAGGAGAGTGCCCGTGACGGCGCGGCCGAGCGGCGTGGTGTTGAAGTAGGCCCGACCACCGGAGCGGATGTGGAACGCCCCGCAGGTGAGCGCGGCCAGACCCTCCTCGACCAGCGCCGCACGGCAGTCGACCAGCCGGGCGATCTCGGCGCCGTAGGTCTTGGCGCGGCCGGGCACGGAGGCGATGTCGGGCTCGTCGTACTGCCCGATGTCGGCGGTGTACGTGCACGGGACGGCGCCCTTGTCACGCATCCACGCGACGGCGACCGACGTGTCGAGCCCGCCCGAGAAGGCGATTCCGACGCGCTCGCCGGAAGGAAGGGAGGTGAGGACCTTAGACATAGGAAGAGTATGCATAATCTCGCATGATCATGCAAAGTCACCTCCTGAACCTGAGAGTGTCGCGCCGGGAGAGGGCCAGGGTCAGCACGGTCGTGGCCGTCGTGGCCCCGAGCACGCCGCCCGCCAGGACGTCGCCCGGATAGTGGACTCCCGTGTGGACGCGGGAGTAGCCGACGGCGCAGGCGAGGGCCGTGAGGGGCAGGGCTGCGGGGGGCAGGACGTAGCCGACGGCAGCCGCGAAGGCCACTGCGGAGGCCGTGTGCCCGGACGGGAAGGAGGCCGAGGTCGGCATGGGGACGTGCCGGTCGATGACGACCCTGGCCGCCTCGCGGTCGGGGCGGGACCGCCGTACGAGCCGCTTGCCGAGGAGATTCGCCGTGGCGGAGGCCACGGCCACCGCTCCGACACCGAGGACGGCGGCGCGCCGCGGCCGGCCGGGGACCAGGGCGAGCGCGGCGGCGATACCGAAAGAGATCTTGGAATGGTCGGCCGCGGCAGACAGCCGCCGCAGGCGCGGGTCCAGGGTCGGCGTGGGTGTCGCGGCGACGGCGGCGTAGACCGCGCCGTCGATCGCCCGGAGATCGGCGATGACAGCGGTCACGCCGTCCGTGAACCGCCGCCCCGCACGGCGGGCCTTCTCGGCTCGTGCCACTTCCTGCTCGTGTGCTTCCCTCATCACCCTCTGCTCTCGTCGATGGCTCCGCCCCTCCGTTCCCGATCCCGCTCAGTGACGTCTCTCGCCTCCCCGGAAGGCCAGCGAGAGGACGCGGCGCCAGTCGACGGGAGGCGAGACCGGGGGCGCGCCGGGGCGACCGCGCGGCACACGCACCCGGAGCGCCCGACGGCGGACGGTGCACGTCACCGGCACGGGCAGCGTGATCGCTTCGCCGTCGACGGCGACGGGAATGGTGGTCTCGACGTCACAGGTGACCTCGACGCGGTGGGCGGTCAGGACGTTCAGACTGTCGGACTGCGAGCCTCGCAGCGCGACGTCCGCCGCCTGCGCCGCGCTCTCCACGCGGAGCCCGATGACTCCCAGCGTCCCGTGGTCCAGGCGCGGCCGGCGACCGCCCGCCAGGGGATCGGGCCGGGCGTACGCGTTGTTGCTGACCAGGATGGCCTGCTGGGAGGTCAGACGCTCCTTGTCGGCGGTGGCATCCAGGCGCGGGCCGGACTCGTGCAGCAGGTCGGGCATGACGTCCAGAGCTGTCTCCGCCTTGGCGTCGCGGTACTCGGGGCGCTCCACGACCCCCGCGTACACCCCGAACGACACGGTGTTCACGAACGGCCGGCCGTCCACGCTGCCGAGATCGACGCGGACCTCCTCGCCGTCCGTCAGCGCCTCCAGCGCCAGGGACGGATCGTTGCGGTCGAGACCGAGGTCCATGGCGAAATGGTTGCGCGTGCCCGCGGGGATCACCAGGAACGCCACGTCGTGCTCGGCGGCGACCGCCGCGACCTGGGCCTGCGTGCCGTCGCCGCCCGCGACTCCGAGCAGATCCGCCCCCTCGGAAACGGCCTCGCGGGCCAGCGCCGTGACGTCGAAGCGTCCGGACGGCTCCAGCAGCACCACTCGGGCGCCGAGCCGCTCGGCCTTCTCGACGAGCTCGAACCGCTCGACCTTGCCGCCACCCGAGGCGGGGTTCATCAGGATCACGGGCTTCCGGGGAGGCCGCCGGGGCTCCGCCCGCATGACATGACGGGCGTGCGGCCGCCGCAGAGCCGTCCGCGCACAGGCCGCCGCCACGCTCCACAGACCGACCGCGATGAGCGCGGTCACCCACAGCCCGCCCCGTACGTACAGCACGACCAGACCCACGGGCGCGCCGACCATCAGCACGACGCCGAGCCACCGCCGCGGTCCGCGGTGGGCCAGCGTCCACCAGATGCCCGCGGCCGACACGATCAGCGCGGCGAGACCGCTCACGACGATCAGGAGCCCCCCGCCGTCGAACCCCAGGAGCAGCACGACGACCGCCGCCACGACGGCCACCACGGCCCCTCGGGCCCACCACGGGGCCGCACGCCCCGAGGCGTCGGCACCACTCGCCCCCACTGCCATCGTCCCCACCTCACTGGCCGCCAGGCCTCCGCACCGTCATCACGCCAGCCTTCCCGCACCGGCGCCCCGCCAACGCACCGACGGACCCGTCCGGGTGACGCCGGAACCAGGTCCACTCTGCCGGTCCGGCGAAGAACCGGCAGCCGGGAACGACGACGGGTACGTCGCATGCCCCGCCCGGAGACGCGTACACCCGCCCGGACCTGGGGCTGGGTGTTGATCGGGGGCTCGTCGGGGCTCGGTGGGGGGGGCCGGCGGGGCCCGGCGGGGGCGAGACGCGGATGCGCTAGGTACGCGGCTCCTCCATGACGAGGCCCGAGCCTACGAGCTGCCGTGCTCCCGCTCGTGGACGACGGCCGAGACGAGAACGCGCCTTCCGCGGGCACGGCCCGCTCACGGCAGTACGGGTCTCACCCCCGGCATGGAGGGGAGCGCCGAGCCGCGCTCGAAGGTCGGTCAGGCCGGCCCCGGCCGGGAGGAGGCGTCGATCTCCTCCTGGAGCGCCCGAGCCTCTGCTTCGAGCTCCGCGATCCGGGCCTCACGCTGATCCGCCACCGCCGTGATGCGCGCCGTCTCCGCGGCGATCACCTCACACGCCAGCTCGACGGCGGCGTCCAGCTCCTCGTCGCCTGCGACGGCGGCGTAGTCCTCCAGCGCACGCTTCACGGCGTCGGAGCCTCCGCGTGCGTAGATCTGCTGGAGAGTCTGCTGGTCAAGCCGGTCCGTCACGATCAGGTACTGCCTTTCGGTCAACGCGCCCCGGGCAAGGGAGAGGTCACGCTACCGGTTGCAGGCGTGCGACCGGTATCCGGCGGGTCGCCCCGTGCTTCGGCCCGGCCCCAGGTCGAACCGTCGCGGCTACGGCAGAATCGAGTCCACGTATCCGCCGTCCACGCGCAGTGCGCCGCCGGTCGTCGCCGAAGCCTGGTCGGAAGCGAGGTAGACGACCATGTGGGCGATCTCCTCGGGTTCGATGAGCCTCTGCACCAGCGACTGCGGCCTGTGCTCCCGCATGAACGCCCGCTGAGCTTCGTCCCACGGCAGGTCACGGTCGACGAGCTCGTACACGAAGTCCTCCACACCGCCCGTGTGGGTGGGCCCGGCGATCACCGAGTTGACGGTGACACCTGTCCCGGCCGCCTGCTTGGCGAAACCGCGCGTGACGGACAGCAGCGCGGTCTTGGACATGCCGTAGTGGATCATCTCGGCGGGGACGACGACCGCCGAGTCACTGGCGATGTTCTGGATCCGGCCCCACCCGCGCTCGCTCATACCGGGCAGGTACTGACGGATCAGCCGTACCGCCGACAGCACGTTCACCTCGAAGTACCGGCGCCACTCCTCGTCACTGATCTCCAAGGGTTCGGCCGGTCCGAAGATGCCGAGACTGTTCACCAGGATGTCCACCTCGGGCAGCACGTCGCCGACAAGACGGGCGCCCTCCTCGGTCGTGACATCGGCGACGACCGCCACCGGCGCCGCGCCCGTCGCCTCGCGCCGCACGCCGGCGACGGCCCGCTCCACCCGCTCGCGCGTCCGCCCGTTCACTCCCACGCGCGCCCCGGCGCGGGCCAGCCCGGTGGCAATGGCGGCACCGATCCCCTGAGTGGATCCGGTGACCAGCGCGGTACGTCCCGTCAGATCGATGCGCATGAGCGGACCTGTCCTCGCAGCTCGAGAATGGCGACCGGTCGGTCGTGATCAAGGCTATGCGCTGTCGGCACGCTGAGTGATGACCGAGGCCGTCGCGTCAGCTGGGGAAGTTGCCCGAAAGGACCAGCCGTACCAGCACGCTCAACGAACAGAGCGGCTGAGTTCGATGCTGCCCGCAGCGGCCGGACTCCTGGCCGCGAGCTGCGCCGGCGCAGAGTCAAGTTCGTGCACGAGTAGGCAGCAACCAGCACCGGACTGTCCACAGGGCGCAAGCTGCATGGCCGGCCCCGCCGCATCGGACCTGTACTTCGCGACACAGTGTGGTTCGCTGCCCGCAGCTGCGCTTCCTTCTACCCGACGACGACTCCGTCGGTCGTTTCCCTTAGCCGGCATGGCCGCTGTGACGTGCGAGAGCAGACGGCGTCGTCAAGAGAGTTGAAGGGGCGTGACGGCACGGGCGCGGGCGCCCTCCTTGTGTCAGGCCTGGAGCGCCTCGTCGAAGTGGAACTCGGCGGACTGTCATCGACCTCGCCCGGCCAAGGAGGCCTGATTTCCTCGGCGTTCATGACTGAGCGGAACCAACTTCGCTCGACCGAGGCCGCGTGCCGCAACAGGCCCAAAGCGTCAGCCTCGACGCCTTTCTCGATGGCGGCTGCGTGCCGCCGCCCCACGGTGTCTCGGATCGGTGCACGCGGGTTCGGCCAGAGAGGATGCGGTCGGCGGATTTTCCACGCGGTGCATCAGATCCTGATGCATGTTGTGCAGGAGACAACCGAGCGGTAGGTCGGCACCACATAGCGCCTACGCCCGCGCCGGGGCGGGGAACGCGGGCAGGGCGGAGCCGTGCCGTGCCGTCCGGGACTCAGCGCCTGATGATGACGTAGATCCTTTCTGGTTCGCGAAGCGCCACCATGGCTCCCGAGATCAAGCACGCGATAAAGGAAACCAGCATTCCCCATGGCGTCCACGTAGCGATCGAGATGACCAGTCCGAGGACGCTGAGTCCCAGAAGGAACGGGGACAGCCACACGAGCAGGCCCAGGATAAAGAATCCGATGACAATGTCGAGCCAGAGCATGCCGGTCATCTGAGTCCCCCATAGTTCTTCACGTTCGCCACCTCATCGTATAACCCGGTGTGACCGGACTCTTCCGCCAACGGTAGGGGCGGGAGTAGTGCCAAGGCGCCCAGCGAGTCCAGGGCCGTCTCTCCATGCTGAAGTTCCCACAGGATCCAGTCCTGAAGTCTCTCCAGTGGTGCGATGGCCTCGGTGCCGCAGGCGACCCCTGCGAAGCAGTCGACGATCCTGTTCCACCAGTCAGGTTGGACTCGCGACGTCACTAGACCCAGCTACTCCCTGCGCTTGCGCTGCCGATGATCTGCTCCTCGAGCTGGCGCTCTCGTTCACCGCTTAGTCCAGGGGACGACAATAGCCTATATCGTCGTGGTGACGATAATGGGGAAGAGGGCTTACTGGACGGGTAGTTCATTGTGTGGCGCAGGAGGGTGGCTGTCGTCGTTCGACCAGAGGGAAGCGTGCCCGCCGGCACCTGAAGGTCCCTGCGGCCGCCGTCTCGTCGAAGCCTGCTGACGGCTAGGTCACCTCGATGCCTGCCCGCTCGGCCAGGACCAGCGTCGTGGCAACGAAGCCGTCACGGGCAGGGGCAGCGATGGCTGCGTGACTCGTTCTTCCGTGCCACGGGGCCATGGCGCGACGAACAGCTTGAACACGAGAGCCTCGATCCGGCACCCGTCAGCCTGCGTGGGTCCGACGTCGGACGGCAGCCCCGATTCGGCTTGGTAGCCATTCACCTGGCTCATGGAGGGCCGGGAGGCTCCGCAGTCCGGAACGGTCTAGAAGAGGCTGACGCGCGTGTGCTCGAGGTGTTCGAGGATCTCTCGCAACCACGGACTACGGACGTCCGGGAGTCGAACCAGGGTGTGGCGGAGGACGCTCTCATCGGGCCGGAACACGTGCTGGGGACGTGGTGCGGGCGGGTCGTCGCGCAGGACGCCGGCGGGCATGCCGCCCGACGCAGGAAGCGGAAGGTGAGGCTTCGGGAAAGCCAGCGACAGCCACACCCCGAACGGCAGAGGCACGGGGTATGCCGCAGTCGCCGGGGCGCCCGGGGTCCACGTCTGTCCGGTCTGCGGATGGGCCGGTACGAGGGCGATGTCAGCGTCAGCGTCGGGTGCAGGCAGGCCTGGTCCGGCCAGAACGGCGCGCCGTGTCCGCGGGCCCGAGGGCAGCAGGGCATCGAGCGTGCGTTGGAACACTTTCTTGCTCAGACCGTCGGGGACGGTCACCGGCCGCCCTTCCGAGGCTGCCAACAGGTGAGCAAGTGCCCGGCCGACCGCGGCCTCCCACTGCGGGCTCCACGACCAGAAGTGGTCCGTGCCGGTCTGGGGCCCCCACGTGGCGATCGGCTCGAACGACGGCGTGGGCTTCTCTTCCTTCAACAGCTCTGCCCAGCTGAGGGGCACGGAGTCCCCGCTGTCGACCAGATGGCGGCGCACGGCATGGGGCGCCAGCCATACCGCCTGCCAGAGTGAGCAGTCGTCGATCCTGCTCGCCACCGGCATGCCACACGCCTCGCAGGCCATGTTGGGGCCGTCTGTGCCGTCGAGCCCGCAGCAGTTGCCGCCGGCCCTCTCCGGAATCAACACGGTGCCGCGGGCGTCGCCGGGTGCGATGACGATCGAACCGGGGGCACCGTAGGAGAGCGCACGAACCGGTGCGTAGATGCCGCGGGCCACCGCCTCGCCTGGAGGGATCTCCTCCCATCGCCGCCACGGCGGCCCCCAGGGTTCAGGATCCTCGGCGAACGTGCCCGGCTTCATGAGGACCGGGAGCTGAAGCCCGTTCCCGTACGTCTGATGAGCGTGCGCCGGCAGGGCGACCCGGGACAACGGGGCGCTCAGCTCGGCGCCGCATCCCGCACACAAGAAAACGAACAAATGCCCTCCGATGGCGATTCGGAGGGCATCGTTGCAGTTCGTGGGCAGACCGGCCAACGTGTTTTGAGCGCACTGCGAGCCCTCACGCCCGCCTACGGCCGGTGCGCGCGTCCTACGCGATGGGTCCCACCACGAACATCCCCGCCGTGTCGGTCGTTTCCAGCAGGCGCAACAGCTGATGGCAGGGCGCCCCGAGCCGGAGAGTGTGACCGAACGCCATGGCATGGCGGCGGGCGTCCAAGAGCACGTTGAGGCCCGAGGAGTCGCAGAACGACGAATGCCTGAGATCGAGGACAACGTCGGCCCGGGGTGGGGCCTGAGCGATTTCCGTGAACAGTGTCGTTCGGACCTCGTCCGCGTGATGCATGTCCAGCTCACCAGTCACATGCACGACGTGGGCTTGCGGAGATGCCTCGGCCCGGCGGTCCGTATGTTCCTCGTACGTGGTTCTCACGACGTTCACCTCGATCGCCCTGCGGCTGCCCAGGTCCGGCCGTGGTATGCGACAGACCCGCACCTGGCGCTACGGCACCTACGTCATCCGCAGTCCGGTCGAATCGCTCGCCGGGCCCATGCCCCTTTTCGGCGTCGGCGATCCACGCGCCCGGCGTCCGCCCGAGCCTCTATTCCGTGACGAGGTGCAGCTGGGAGACGGGTACCGCCGTGGTCGCGTCGACCTTCTCGCCGTCGTACCAGTCGACGGTGGCGGTGTCGCCGGACAGCGCGGTGATTCTGCCGACCGGCAGGTCGGCGAGGCGGACCGGCGTCGAGCCTGCGGTCTGCCCCAGGTCCTGTGTGGTCACCCGGTCCCCGACTGTGAAGCTGTGGGCCATGCGTTCCTCCAAGGTCAGGTGTGACAATCAAGCCTCCCCGCTCCTGAGGGCCCCACATGAGGGCCACGCTGAGCCCGGTGCCGCATTCACTCGCCTGGCGAGACCCGGCCGGGCGCACCCACGCCGCCTGACCGGCCGAGTTCACGATCCGAGACACGGCTGATCGGGTTCCTGGACCGCCAGGCCCGTGACAGCGACGTACTCACTCCAGGCGGCGACGGTCCACATCCGACCACTTCCGGGTGTCCCTCGGCTCGATGTACAGCTCCTCGTCCTCAGGATGTCCGCCGGCGATGGCCCGCTGACGCGCAACCTCGGCGTCGAACTCCAGGCCGAGCAGGAGGGCGAGGTTGGTGATCCAGAGCCACATCAGGAAGACGATGACGCCCGCCAGGGTGCCGTAGACCCTGTTGAACGAGCCGAAGTGCGCGGCGTAGAAGGCGAATCCCCCGGACGCGAGCATCCAGAGCGCCAGCGCGAGGAAACTGCCCAGGCTCACCCACCTGAATCCACGGCCCTTGGCGTTCGGCGCCGCCCAGTACAGCAGCGCCATCATGACCGCGACGAGGACGACCAGGACCGGCCACTTCACGACCGACCACACCGTCATGACCGTGTCGCCGATGCCGAGAGCGGCGCCCGCATGCCGGGCCAGCTCGCCGGTGACGACCACGATCAGGGCGCTCACGCCTGCCAGGAGCATGAGCGAGACCGTCAGAACCAGGCGCAGCGGGAGGATCTTCCACAGCGGGCGCCCCTCCGGGACGTCGTAGACGGCGTTCGCGACGCGTATGAACGCGGCGACGTATCCGGAAGCGGACCAGAGCGCGAGGATCAGACCCACGACGGCGAGGAGAGAGCCGGCCCCGCCGTTGCCCCGGAGCTGCCCCACGGCTTCACCGAGCACGTCGCGCGCGGCACCCGGCGCCAGCGTGTCCACGGTGTCCAGCACATGGCGGATGGCCGACTCGCCCGCGATACCGAGGAAGGACACGAGCACCAGGAGAGCCGGGAACAGCGACAGAATTCCGTAGTACGTGAGACTCGCGGCTCGATCGAGCAGTTCGTCGTCCCTGAACTCCTCCAGCGTGCCGCGCAGCACTGCCGTCCAGGACCGCCGAGGCAGGTCGACGGGGCTGTCGGGAGCACGCTCTTCGACACGCTCGTCAGGGCCCACCGGCTTGTCTCGGCCCACGCTGCCCGGGCGCACCTGCTCGTCAGGACCCATGCCGCCAGGACCCATGCCGCCAGGACCCACCTGCTCGTCAGGACCTACGTCGAGGCGCCTGTCACCGCGCTCGGAACTCTCAGTGCCTTTCATGACCGTCGCGTTACCGCTCCGCCGCATGCCATGCGTGCACAGCCCTGCGTAACCCGTGCACCGCCCCGCCCGACGGACGTCGACACCGCGGCCGCTGTGTGGGCTCCGACAACAGGGGAAGGCGCCACCGAGAAACGGAGGAGGACGCCACCATGACGGAAAACCCGTGGACCTACAGCACGGTATGTGGCCATCTACCGGGGACCGACCTGACCGATTGGAGCGTAGAAGCGACCGACGGTCCGATCGGTTCGGTGGACAAGCATTGCGACGAGGCCGGCGACGCCTACCTGGTCGTGGACGCCGGCACGTGGATCTTCGGCAAGCTGCTCATCCCCGCCGGGGCGGTCGCCGCGGTCGACCCGGCGACCCGCACCCTCCACCTGTCCCTCACCAAGGACCAGGTCAGGGACGCCCCGCAGTTCCTCGCCGACCAGCACCTCGCCGACCGGCAGTACCGAGAGGACGTCGCGGCGTACTACCGCTTGACCGGTCCGTGCGATGCCGGCGCCGACTCTCGCTGACTCGTACGGTGACACGTACGGCGCCGGGCGGGCCGATCGCCTGCTGCCCCGAGCGGGAGCACGCCGCCCCCCAAGCGGGGGACACGCTGTGAACGACGCCGGTCCGCTCCGAGAAGACGGAGCGGACCGGGAGGCGTTCGGCGTAGGCAGCAGCCGCACATGCAGATGCAGACCCAGGTGCGGTCAGATCCGTCCGCCGGCGAGCCGGGTCAGGGGGCCGACGGCCGGCTTGGCCGTGGAACGGCCGACCGCGAACGCGGCGCCGGCGATGCCGACGATGCCCGCCGCCGCACCCGCGGCTATCACCTTCCTGTTCTTCACGACGGTCCAGGCCGCGGTGGCCGCGGTCGCCGCCTTCGCGGCATTCGCCGTCACCGCCTGCTGGCCCATCTGCAGACCGCTCGCGACCGCACGGCCGGCGGTCTTCGTCGCTTCGCCCGCGGAGCGGACAGCTGTCGACGCGGACTGCTCCGCGTCGCGGGCCGCGGTCTCCGCTTCGCTCGCCGCGGCGGTGGCCTTCGACTGGGCGCTCTTGGCGGTCGAGGTGGCCCGCTTGGCGGGCGACTTGCGCGCCGTCGTGCTACCGGTTCCCTTGGCACTTCCGTTCGATGTACTCATGGCATTCCTCCTTGCCTGACTTTCGGCGGTGAAACGGGGATCGCCTCACCGGGGCGCTGTGCGAGGCCGGATCACCGGCCGAGGGAGTCGCTGGGGAGGAGCGACCCCAACGGGCCCAGGTCCAGGTTCAGATCGTCCATGGACAGTCCGTAGCGCTCGCACAGTTCTTCCATACGCTCGTGCAGGATCATCAGCGTCATGCCGATGCGTTCTTCCTCGTCCGCGCCGAGGTCGCCCTGATCGACGCGGTGGACGGCGGTGCGTTCCATCAGCTGACGCAACAACTCGACGATGGTCAGGACGAGTTTGATGAGGTCGCGTTCCACGGTGTCGGGGTCGACGGACAGCCGTTGCGCGACTGCGCTGTCCCGCGCGTCCCTCGTCGTACTCTCCATGGCGGTCACCTCTTCGACTCGACGGCGTGGTCCCCGCGAGGGGCATCGGCACTGGTCGTTCCTCGGGTCCATGGAGCCGGCTCGTCGCCCGTGATCGACCTGATGACCGCGCGCAGATTGATGTGGACGAGGTCCACGTCGGCGATGGAGAGCACGAGGTCTCCGGTCAGGACCGCACCCCCGGTCAACAGGCGGTCCAACAGGTCGATGAGCGCGACCGGAGGACCGGAGAGGCGCTCGACCGGCTCGTGCGAGCCGTCGTCCACGAAGAAGGGCGTACTCATCGCCTGTCCACCCCGTCTCCCTCCCTGGCCCCGGCTTCGGCCCTGTCCCCGTCGCCGTCCACGGCCACGTCCGTGGCGACGGTGGCGGGAGCCGAGAACGAGTACGGAGCCCACGGACCGGTCACCTCCACCCGCACGCCCGGGACCGGGCGCGCCGCCGCCTGCACCTCGTCACGGAAACGCGTCTCGGCGCCGGCCGGCACCAAGTAGGCGTGGTTGGCGATGTTGACCCCGAGCCGTCCCGACAGTCCGCCCTCCTGAGGGCGGTGCATCACCGTGGCCCTCGCGACCTGCTGGGCCACACGCGTGACGTCGTCCACGACCGCGCCGGCGGCATGGAAGAGGTTCTCGGTGTTACGCCGTCGCTGCCTTCGCTGTTGCAGATACGCCCGGCCCGGGCTCGCCGTACGAGCCCCGACCGACTCCTGAGAAGCAGCCTGCGGGGTCGACGCGACCGCCTTCGGGTCGGCGTGGACCTTCACGCCCAGCTCGACGTGACCGTCGAAGCACGTCAGCATCTCGGCGAACCGGTCACGGTGATCGACCAGCATGCCGGTCACCCGGTCCTCGTCGGGACAGACCGTGGCGAGCCGGAAGGGAAGGACCGCCGCCCGTGTGAACGCGGCGTCGACCACGTCGTGGTGGGCCCGGGCGATCTCCTCCAGCCTCCCGAGATCCTCCAGCTGCCGCCGTAGCGCCGCGTCGTCGAAGACCTCGGCCGGTACGGAGGACACCAGGGCGACCAGGCCTTCCGCCGGGACGAGCTCCACGTGATGGCCGTCGATTCCACTCACCGTACGGACGAGGGCGGAGAGCCTGCCGTCGTCCCGGCCGACGCCGTACACGTACGCCATCGGGGGAGAGGCGGACATTCCCTCCGACCCGGGGAGGCCTTGCACCCCCGGGGTGGGGGAGGGGACCACGTCGCGGTTCAGATCACGGTCGCTCACCGCGCCTCCTCAGTCCCCTGGCGGGCATCCGCCGCCGGTTCCCGTTCGTGTCCGTCCGGTAGGGCCTCGGCGCGCAGCCGTACGAGTTCGGCGCGCAGGCGCTCGTTCTCGTCGGCCAGGAGTTCCTCCCGGCTGCCGCTGTCGATCCCACCGGACCGGCCACCGCCGTCGACATGGCGGGGCGGGCGTGCCCGGGAGGAGAGGGAGGGATCGTGCTCCCACCAGTCGATGCCCATCTCCTTCGCCTTGTCGACCGACGCGACCAACAACCGCAGCTTGATGGTCAGCAGCTCGATGTCGAGGAGGTTGATCTGGATGTCGCCCGCGATCACGATGCCCTTGTCGAGCACGCGTTCCAGGATGTCCGCGAGGTTCGCGGACGAGCCCTGGCGGCTGCTCGGCGACGCGGCATGCGGTGATGCCGGTAGGCGTCCCGCGAATGATTCGGACACGTTGGAGACCTCTGTTCTCTGGGTGTGCTGTGCTCTCGTCAGCCGCCGACGGAGGCACGACGGCGGGTGCGGCGCCCCGACCTGCGCGCCCGGCCGGCCTCGGCCTCTTCGGCGTCGTCGGCCGGTTCGTACTCGGCGTCGGCGTCGGTGTCGGCGTCGGCGTCGTCGAACTCGGAGTCCCGGTCGTCCACGTCGGCCTCTCCGGCCGGTTCGTCCTCGCCGTACCCGTCGGCCTCGTCGTCCGGGTCAGCCCCGGCCTCGTCCTCGACCTCTGCGCCGTCCTCGTCGGCCTCGTCGAGTTCCTCCTCGCCGAGGGGCTCGTCGTACTCCTCGGGGTCGAGGTCCTCCTCCGACTCCTCGTCCGCGAAGTCCTCCGCCTCACCGTCGGCTCGGTTCTCCTCCTCGACCGCTTCCTCATGGCTGACCACGACCTCGCCGTCGCGGACCTCGCCCCGCCAGCCGTCGGTGGCCTCTCCGCGCAGCATCAGGAACTTGCGGTAGAGCTTCAGATCCAGCCGGGCGCGCCTGCCCTGAGCGCGCCAGATGTTCCCCGTCTTCTCGAACAGCCCCTTGGGGAAGTACTCCAGTACGAGCAGGACACGGGTGAGGTCGTCGGTGATGCGGTGGAAGGTCACCGCTCCCCGGACCGTCCCCTTCGCGCCCTCCGTGGTCCAGGTGATCCGCTTGTCGGGGATCTGCTCGGTGACGTTCGCCTGCCAACTGCGGGTCGACTTCGCGACCTTCACCTTCCAGTTGGTGGTCGTGTCGTCCGCCGTCTCGACGCTGACGACACCCTTGGCGAAGGTGCTGAACTCCTGGAACTGCGTCCACTGGTCGTACGCCTCGCGTACGGGGACGCCGACATCGATGTCCTCGACGATGGTCACGCTCTTCGCCGCGCCTCCGCCTGACTTCCGACCACCGCCGAAGAGACTCCGGGTCTTGTCCTTCACGGTCTCCTTGAACGCGGAGGTTCCGGCGGCGAGGGCTGCCCGCGCGGGGGACTTGCCCTCGCCGAGAGCTTTCCCTCCCTTGGCAAGCCCCTTGCCGAGGCTGCTCTTCGCGGCTCCGGGCTCGGCCAGCCGGGCCACGCTGTCGCCGAGGTGCTGCCCGAGCCGGGTGACCGCGTCCTCGGCGCGTGCCGTCAGATAGAGCCGCAGCTCTTCCTTCAGTCTGTCGGTGGCAGGGTTCTCCGCCAAGTCGTTCTTGATCCTGCTGAGCGCCGAGTCACTCATCGCTGTCACTCCTGCTCTTCCGCGTGCGGGACGCCGTCGCCTTCCTGGGGGCACTCGCACGCTTGCGGGCGGTTGTCGCCTTGCGAGGGCTGCCGCCGGAGGAACTGCTTCGGGAGGCCGATCGGCTGGGGCTCTTCTTCGCGGCGCTCTTCGTGGCGCTCTTCGCCGTGCTCTTGGCGGTGCGCTTCGTGGTGCTCTTGGCCGAGGCCGCCGGCCGCGCGGACTCCTGATCACCCTCGCCCTCGGCCTCGTCATCGCCGACGTCCGCGTCATCGGCGGCGTCCCCGGTCTCGCGGCCGTCGAGGTCCTCGCGGTCGTCGTCGGTGTCGTCACGGCCGAGCGCCCGCGTGCGCTCCTGCAAGGAGTCGGCGAGGCCCGAGGCGCGCTTGGTGAGGGCCTGCGTCGCTGCCGACTTCGTGGCCTCGAACAGCTCTCTGCGAACCTGCTCGCTCAGAGCCCCCGCCATAGGCGAGGCGGCCAGGAGTTTCCCGATCCGTCGGGGGTCGAGGTCCAGTCTGCGCCCGGCGAGGAACATCCCCACCCCGATGGCCATCTTGGCCTTCCTCGTCCGCCCCAGGAGGTAGCCGCCGACCAGCGCGGCTGCCGTCGTGGCATTCTTCGGTATCACCGGTACACCTCGTTCTGCCTCGCAATGTCACTGTGCTCGGTCATGAACCGTTCTCCGTCCCCATTCGGTACGCCTCGATCTCGTCGAGCCGGTCCAGAAGCGCGTCTTCGCGCCGGTCGAACTCCTCGGCGTCCACCCGCCCGTTCGCCAGGTCGTCCACGAGTGCCGCCAGCGCTGCTCGTACGGGCTCGGGGTCGTAGTACTCCCGTTCCGCGGCCAGCAACACCTGGTCGACCACCCACGCGGTGCCGCGCACCGGTGCGAGCGGCAGGGTCAGAAGTCCGGTGAGCAGTCCCATGGCTCCGTCTCCTTCCCCGCGTCGCTCGAACCTGCTGCTGCCGGCCGGTGCCGGGCCCGCGTCATACGAAGCTGTACGGCGGCAGCGGCCCGGTCAGCGTGAAGGTGCAGGCCTCGCCCTGCCGGTCGGCCTCTTCCCGTACGGTGCGGACGAACGCGTCCGTGGCGGTGGCCGGAACAAGGAACGAGACGTTGAGGAAGAGGCTGGCACCGGGCTCGGCGCGCGAGGCGCGGGCCGCGGAGGGCAGCAGCCGCTCCAGCGTCTTCTCCGCCTGTGCGTTGTTGCGTTCGGCGACCTGGGCGGCGACGAGCTCCCCGAGGGCGATCCGGTCGTCCTGCCCCGCTGAGCCCGACCGCGTACGTTCGTTGAGCTCCCTGATCTGATCGGACTCCGCCACGATCTCCAGCAGCAGGTCCTGCTCGTCGCGGGCAGCCTTGAGGTTGAACTCGACGTGGCCGGCGAGTTCGGCAAGCCTGGCGGTGTAGGCGTCGCTGTCACGCTTCAGTGCGGCGCCGACCTGCTCGTCGTCCGGGCCGAGCAGGCCGAATCGCATCGGCAGCGTCGCTCCGTCCGTCATCAGGGTCTCCAGGACCGCCTCGTGCGCCAGCACGTCGCGTCGCTTGGCCCGCAGTCCCTCGGGGGCGTCGCTGACGACCGCGGCGACGTCACCCGCGGCGACCGTCCGCAGCGGAGTCGGTGGGTCGCCCACGCCCTGGAGCCCGTCCAGGCGCAGTGGGTGATCGGCGCCGGTGATGGCGTAGATGTAGGTGGGCACTTGCTACTCCTCCCGTCGGGCGGTGGACGTGCGGCTGGAGGCGGACTTGCGTGCCGGCCGCTTGCGGGGCTCTTCCTCGGACTCCTCGCGCTTGCCCTGGAGGGAATCGGTGAACGCCTCCACGGCGCCGGTCAGCGCGCCCTTCGACTTGCCCTTGGCGCCGCTCTCGGTCATGTCGCCGACGATGTCGGTGAGCTGCGTGGGCGCCTTCCGCCCGGACTCGAGGTCGAGCCGGTTGCACGCCTCGGCGAAGCGGAGGTACGTGTCCACGCTGGCCACGACCACGCGGACGTCGATCTTGAGGATCTCGATCCCGACCAGGGAGACGCGGACGAACGCGTCGATCACGAGCCCTCGGTCGAGGATGAGCTCCAGCACATCGTAGAGATTTCCCGAGCCGCTTCCGCCGCTCGTGGCATTGCTCTGTTGGACGAGTGTCACAGTGAACTCCTTCCGGTTCAGCGCCTGTCGACTGCTGTGCCTTGGCTTCTGCTGTGCCTGTGCCTGTGGCTTCTGCGCAGCCGGCTTCTGCGCTTGTCGGCTTCTGTGCCTGTCGACGCCGGCCGGCACGGTGGCCCGCCCCGGCACGGCCGGCGCGCGCCACCGCCGTCAGCGACGGTCGATCTGGCCCCGGGCGTAACGCCGTGTGCGCTCGTACGCGACGAGCTGTCCCTCCGTGTCGAGGGCCACGCGGTACGAGGCCATGACGCTCATCGTGTCCGGCACCTTCTCCAGCTCGACGACCTCCACCTCGGCCGCCCACCCGTCTTCCGTGGCTTTGACCGCGGAGACGGATCCGGGTTCGCACTGCAGCAGCTCCGAAAGCTGCGCGGAGGCACGGCGCATGGCCGTGGCGATGTCGAGCTTTCCGGACGTCTTCTTCTTCTCGTCGTCAGTTGCGCTCATGTTCCCGCCTGTGAGGCCTGGATGACCGCCCTGGAGTGGTGCTCCAGCAGCCGTCGATGGCTGACGTTCGCGTGCCCCCCGCGTCCGAACGTATGCGTGACCAACCTCGAAACAGGACGGCGAGAGTCGAGGGAGGCCTCGATCCCGTCCGCTGTCCTCCACCCCGCTGCCTCAAAGCGGATACGCAACAGCCCTGTTGAGGTGCGGCAGCCGCGTCGGCCCTCACCGGAGCCGGCCGCGGCCGCGAGAACACCGTCGCACCTCTTGCGTTAGTGACACTAACGGTCTAGCTTTGTTGGTGTCACGAACGTTCGTGGTTCGAATGAATTCGGGAGGGAAGACCGTGATCAAGCCGTTCCGCATCGACATCCCCCAGGCCCACCTCGACGACCTCAACGACCGCCTCGCTCGCACCCGCTGGCCCAACGAGGTGGCCGAAGCCGGGTGGGACTACGGCTTCCCCCTGGCCCGACTCAAGGAGCTGGCCGAGTACTGGCGCTCCGGTTACGACTGGCGTGCCCATGAAGCCGAGCTCAACCGGCTTCCGCACTTCACCACCGAGATCGACGGCCAGAACATCCACTTCGTCCACGTCCGTTCCTCGAACCCGGACGCGCTCGCGCTGGTCCTCACCCACGGCTGGCCCGGCTCGTTCCTGGAGTTCCTCGATGTGATCGGGCCGCTGTCCCGCGACTTCCACCTCGTGATTCCGTCCATCCCTGGCTTCGGTTTCTCCGGGCCGACCCACGAGCGAGGCTGGGACATCGTCCGTGTCGCTCGGGCCTGGGCCGAGTTGATGCGCCGCCTCGGCTATGAGCGGTACGGCGCGCAGGGCGGTGACTTCGGCGCGGGCATCTCCTTGGCGCTCGGCGCGGTGGCTCCCGAGCGAGTCGTCGCGGTGCACGTCAACTACCTGCCGACCCGGCCGGATCCTGATGCCGGCGTCGAGCTGTCCGGATCGGACGAAGCCCGACTGGCCAAGGTCAAACAGCTGATGGCCAACCGTCCGCCGTACCAGGCGCTGCAGGCCCTGACGCCCCAGACCATCGGCTACGCCCTGACCGACTCACCCGTGGGGCAGCTGGTCTGGATCGCCGAGCGCTTCGCCCAGTGGACCGACCCGCGCACGCCGATCAGCGACGAGCGGATGCTCACCGACATATCGCTGTACTGGCTGACTGCCACCGCGGCTTCCTCGGCGCGGCTCACCTACGAGGCCGCCCGTCGGATCGAACGGTGCCCGGTGCCGGTAGGGGTGGCGGTGTTCGCGCACGACATCACGCAGTCGGTGCGACCGCTCGCCGAACGGCTGTACGACATCGACCACTGGTCGGAGTTCGACCGAGGCGGCCACTTCGCCGCGATGGAGGTACCCGAGCTGCTGGCCGCGGACGTCCGGGACTTCTTCCTCGACGCCTGACGACTGGTGTGCGGCGGAGGTGGGGAGCGCGCCCTCGGCCATGGATGCGGAGGCACCGGCGACGGATGGGCCGTCCGCAGGCCTCGCCCGCGTACATGTGCCTGACGTGCCACACCAGCAGCTGATCGATGCTCTGCGCACGGACGCGGGCGACGCGACGACCGATGAGGCGGTGCGGGCGCGGGAGTACGCCGAAGACCTGTCCTCGGCCCTCGAAGTCCAGGGCACCGACAGGACGGCCCGCATCCTCGGACGGATCAACGCTCTCCTGTCCAGCGCCACGGCGGCCTTCACCCTCACTCGCGAGCTGCTCCCCCCTGGTTCGTAACGCGCGTCGCACTGACGAGAGCCTCGCTCCGGCTGGGCATGCTCGAACCGGTTCCCTCACCCCATCCCGGCCTGTGCTGATAATCGGAGGATAAATCCGAGGAACAGGTAGGGTGCAAAACTGGGAGGCTGCTGCGCTAACGTTCGTCCTGGAGGTGAAGGATGCCGACAGAGGATGAGCTGTTCGCAGCGGTGGACGCGCTGCTCGCCGGAGAGCCCGAGCTGCCCGGGCCCGCCGAGCGCGCTCGCCTGCGCGAAGCCGCCGGGATCACCCAGGCCCGGCTCGCGCAGGTGCTGCAGACCACGGCGCAGACGGTGAAGAACTGGGAGGCCGGCCGCGCCGAACCACGCCCCCCTCGCCGCCAGGCCTATCAACGACTCCTTGACGGCTGGTCAGCCCAGTTTCCGCTCGACTCCCACCTCATGCCGCCCGAGGCCGACGCGGCGGAGCCGGAAGGTGCGGAGCAAGGAGGCGCGGAGTCGGTAGTGGCCTTCACCGGCCCGGCGAGCTCGGCGCAGCGAGCGACCGAGTCCGCAGGCCGGACTCCGGCCGCCCCGACCGCTCCGACAACTCCGGTCGCCCCGTCCGCTCCGGCCGCCGTGGCCGAGCAGACCGTGCCGCGTCCGGCACGGACCGCCAGGAGCACGTCGGCCGCCCGCCGTCCCGGCGGTCACAAGGCGGCCCAGGCGGCCACCCCGGAGCCGGGCGCCGACCCGCGGTTCGCCAACGGTCCGCTCGCGGTGGTCGACACCGACGAGTCCGGGCAGGTGCTGGCGTACTGCCCCGGCGGCCTGGTACTGGACGTGCCCGCGAAGAGTCTCTCCTCTCTGCTGGACTGGACCCTCGCCGAGGCGAGGCTCGGGCAGCCGAAGCTCTCAGGCCCTGGCAAGCCGGCCGATCCGCTGCTCGTGCTCACCGAGGCCGCGCTCGAGCGCTACGGTCTGCCGGCCGCCCTCACCGACGAGGAGCGGCATGCCGGACGGCTGCCGGAAGACCACAAGGTCATCAAGCAGCTGGTCCGTGCGGAGTGGAAGCTGACCAAGCGTGGGTTCGGGCCGTGGGCGCGGATCTACCGCCCGGCCGTCGGCTCGGAGCGGGCCTGCGTCCAGTTGTGCATCCCGTCGTGGAACGCGCTGGACGCCCGGCACTGGGGCGAGGCCGGGCAGCTGCCCCCCGCGGAACTCGCCCGGCTCCTGGGCGTGTACGCGGCCAGGGTGATGACGCCCCGCGGTTCCACCGCCGTGACCGGCCTGGAGCTGATGACCGCACTGCACCCGCCGACCCGCGCCTCCGAACAGGACGCCGACGGCAAGCGGCACTCCGAGCACAACCCCGGATCGCTGGGGAAGGACCCGGTGGACTGCGCGCCGTGCGAGGCCCCGGACGGCCACCCGCTGCTCAAGGACCTGCCGCGATTCCACGTCCGCGGCCCGGCGGAGAAGCTGTTCGAGGAGGCGTACGACTGGGCCCGCCCTCTCACCGACGCCGAATGCCTGCGCCGCCACCTGGTCGGCATCGACGTGAACATGGCCTTCGCCGCGGGCGCCAACGGACTGAACGTCGGCCTCGGAGCGCCGACGCACGTCAAGGCCCCGCAGTTCGACCCGAAGCTCCCCGGGAGCTGGCTCGTGGACCTGTCGCACGTCGACCTGTCCCGGGTGAAGGTGGGCAAGGACTGGGCCGACCTGGACGGCAGCCTGCTGCCCAGTCCCTTCACACCGAAGGGCGAGCGCCCCGAGGGCCCGGCCTGGTACGCCACGCCGACCGTCGCGTACGCGGTCGAACTCGGCTACGAGGCGCGTCCACTGGAAGCCTGGGTCCGGTATGACAACGGCCGCTATCTGGACCGCTGGTACAACCGCCTGCGCGACGCCTACCTCGCCACGATGGCCGACCTCGGCGTCGACGCCGATCTGTCGCCGCAGGACTTCCTCACGGCGATGGAGGAGTACAGGCGCCGCGACCCCGAGCTGGCCGTCGTCGTATCGGCGATCAAGGCCACGGTGAAGGGCGGCCTGGGGAAGCTGCGGGAACGCCCGCGCGGGGAGGGCTGGCGGCCGGGCGAGCCGTGGCGCGCCCTCTCCCGCCCCACCTGGCGGCCGGACATC
The DNA here is from genome assembly GCF_055563155.1 of Streptomyces sp. NPDC013317. NCBI lineage: Bacteria > Bacillati > Actinomycetota > Actinomycetes > Kitasatosporales > Streptomycetaceae > Streptomyces > Streptomyces sp. NPDC013317. The sequence goes on along the minus strand of NZ_JBVHDX010000003.1, from coordinate 118,218 downwards.
CGCGCGGCGGTCATCTCCCGCACCCGGATCAACCTGCACCGGAAGATCGTCAAGCACGCGTCGTACACGGGGCAGTACCCGGTCGCGGTTCTCTCCGACTGCGTCGTCTACGCGGCCGACGGGCCCTCGCCGCTGGACTTCCTTCCGTACCGGGAGGGCAAGGCGCTGCCGGGCGGCTTCAAGCTCGGCATCAACCCCGGTCTGGTCAAGCACGAGGGAACCCAGGACGTCCTGTGGGGTGAGGAGGTCCGCGAGCGGTTCGACGCCCCGGAACTCAACCTCGCCCGCTACATCAAGGACGGCTCCGTCACCGACGTCGACAGCGGAGAGTAGGAGAGGGCGATGAGCCTGTTCGGGGACGGCCTGGACGCCGCGGTGCGGAAGACGTTCACCCGCCCGGCGCCCAAGAGCGCCGGCGCGCAGATGCGGTACTTGGTGAGGCAGCACAAAGGCAGCACGAAAGCCGTCTCCGAGCTGCTCGGAATCACTCAGCGCACGGTCGAGCGATACGTGAAGGACCAGATCAGGAGACCTCGCCCGCATCTCGCCGCCGCGATGGACAGCGAGGTGCAGAAGCGGTGGCAGCCGCAGATCCGCGCCAAGGCGCGGAAGAGGGCGGCGACGACCGACGGCATCGTCATCGACACGCGCGCCCGCCTCGGCTACACCGCGCCGATCGGCTCCACGGACCAGGACCGGATCCGCCACCTGACCGTCGCTCTCCCGCCCCACCACGCCGCTCGCCTCTTCGACGCCCAGGAGCAGGGCGCCACCGAGGACCAGCTCCGGGAGATCGCGGCGGAAGCCCTCAAGGAGGTCTACTTCCAGGACGGCGGCCGCCGGGCCGGATCCCTGGAAGAGGTCCGCATGCTCGACGTCCAGCACCTCGAATTCGAGCTGTAGAGGGGACGAGCCGCGTTCTCAGAGGATCCACGGCTTCCCTCGTGAACGAGTCTCGTCGTCGACTTCGCCTTCGGGCCTGGCTGTCGCGTCATCGCCATCGCCATCGTCCTCGTCGTCGCAAGCCCGGTAGTGGTACGCGTCCATCCACCAGTCGTCGTCCGTCCAGCCGGCGTCGTCTTCACCGCTCTCCTGGAGCTCTCGGTCGGCGCCCCGCCACCTGCTGTGGTCGCCGATGCTCCGCAGAACGTGCGACCGCTGCTGCTCGTCCAGCGCCGCGAGGGCCGGATGCGACGCGGCACGGGCCCGGTCGCCCAGAGGGTCGTGCAACGCCGTGCGGGCCCGGGCGGCCTTGTGGGCATCGTCGGCGAACCAGAGCGCCGCGAGGCCCGCGGCGGCGACCGCCGCGGCGGCCCATTCCAGGACTCCGTGCGGGAGTTCCGTCACCAGCAACACGCCCGCCAGGCACCAGAAGCTGACCAGCGCGACCACACCCGCGCAGGCGCAACAGGCCGGCACCGGCCCGCCCCTCGCCGTCCGGCATACGGGGGATGCGGGGCAGCAGGGCGTCATGCTCGTCCCGGTACGCGATGCGCAGGGACGGGTACTCCTCGTCGCACCAGTCGATCCATCCGAAGGACACCGGCTCGGGATCGTGCCGGCGTACTGCCTCCAGCAGGGCGGCGGGCAGCCGGTGGGCGGGTGCCCGGCCGGGGTCGCGCCCCGCCTCGGTCAGGAGAGCCGCGCCTTCTCCGTCGATGTCGACATACCCGCCGAGCAGCAGCTCGGCTGCCGCCGCCTCGGTTGCCCGGGACACCATCGCAGCGGCGTGGTACGGCTCGAGCTCCAGGGCGGCGACCGTCGAGAGGATCTCGCGCCGGATCCGGGACCGACGCCGCCACCGCAGCCCGATGGCCCCGTACGCGGCGGTGGCGACGGTGAACACGGATACTGCCAGGGCGAATTGGAGCACACCGCGAGGCTAGGTCTGCGGGTGCCGGAGCAGTAGCGGATTTTCTTCAGCCGGGCAGCCTGCCTTGGCCGCCCTGTCACGAACGGACGTGGGCCGCACGGCCACTCAAGGGCAAACCGTGCCGCTGCTCCTACGCCGCTCACTGCTCCGGATCTGACGGTCGCCGTCGGCTCAGGCCGGTACGGTCCACCCGTCGGCGGCGTCGAGTGTGGCCGTCAGCGAGTGCGTATCGGCGAAGGCCAGCTCGGCGTCTTCGGTGATCTCTTCGACGTCGAGGACCTGGCCGGTGTGGAACGTGCCGGCAGTGATCCAGTACTGGAGGTCTGGTGTGAACAGCAGAGTGCCCGCGGTGGAATCCGCCTGCACGGCACAGACGGCGGAGCCGTTCATGCCGATACCGACCGAGGCGGTGTTCTCCGGCACGGTGGGCAGGACGTCGATGCCGAGGGAGCCCAGGGGAGTGTCACCGGAGGAAGCGCCGGCGAACTCGTAGTTCCGGTTGTCGAACGTGAACGTGACCTGGTTGTCGTCGCGGCTGCCCGGGTCGGCGCCCACCTTCTCCCACGCCGTGATCGTGTCGCCTTCCATCAGCTCGCCGGTCGGCGCCCAGAGGAAGCAGTAGGCGACGGACCACTCGAACGTGGTCGGTCGGCCCGGCCAGACCGGCGCGGTCAGCCAGGCCAGTGACAGGCCAGAGCGTGTACGCCCCAGTCGATCCCGAGTTTGCGATATCCGCAAACCATTTCGCCGATTGGCGCCCATCGAGCCGAGCATGGGCGGCAGACGACTTCGGCCGGCAGGCGGCCCGGAGCAGGAGGGGGTACCCATGAGCGCGACGACATCCCTGGCTTCCGCACCACACGCACGACACGCACTGAGCGCGCGGAGACGTTGGACCGTGCTCGCCGTGTGCGCGCTGAGCATGTTTCTCGTCGGGGTCGACACGACGATCGTCAATGTCGGGCTGCCGGACATCGGACGCGGCCTGGGCGTCGGGACCCATGGTCTGCAGTGGATTGTGGACGCCTACACGCTCGTCCTCGCCAGCCTCCTCATGGTGTCCGGTGCACTGGCCGACCGCTTCGGCCGACGCAGGGTCTTCCGCTTCGGCCTGGTCGTCTTCGGCCTGGCCTCTCTCGCGTGTGCCTTCGCACCGTCGCTCGGGGTGCTCGTCGCAGCCCGTGCCGTCCAGGGAATCGGCGCCTCGATGCTGAGCCCCGTGGCGCTGGCGATCGTCGTGAACGCGATGCCGGACGCCCGCGAGCGCGCGCGGGCGATCGGGGTATGGGCAGCGGTCTTCGGGCTCAGCATGGCGGCGGGTCCCGTCACCGGCGGGGCGCTCATCGTGTCGTTCGGCTGGCGGTCGGTGTTCTGGATCAACGTCCCGGTGGTCGTCGCAGCCCTCGTCCTCGTCGCGGTTTTCGTGCCGGAGTCCCGCGGCGAGCGTTCCAGGCGGTTCGACCTGCCCGGCCAGCTCCTGCTGACCGCCGCGCTGTTCCTCGGCGTCGGCCTGCTCATCGAAGGCCCACGCATCGGCTGGGCCTCGCCCGCCGCCCTGACGTGTTACGTCCTGATCGTGCTCGCCGTAGCGGCCTTCGTCAGGGTCGAGAACCGCATGCCCGAACCGCTGATGGATCTCGGGCTCTTCCGACGGCCGGCCTTCACAGCCGCCGTCCTGGGCGCCGTGTCCGTGTTCGTCGCGCTGAGCATCAGCCTCCTCCTCACGACGCTCTACCTCCAGCAGGCCCGAGGCTGGACGCCGCTCGCGTCGGGCCTCGCGACCCTGCCCATGACCCTCGGCGCGACTCTGTGCGCTCCCTGGTCCGGCGTTCTGGTGGCGCGCCATGGGCCCCGGATCCCGCTGCTCCTCGCAGGCGGCTTCACCGTGGCCGGCGGTCTCTGCCTGGTGAACCTGGACCAGGAGACGGACCTGTGGCTTCTCCTGACGGCCTATCTCCTCATCGGCGCAGGTTTCGGCTTCGCCAACGCTCCCCTGACCAACACCGCCGTGAGCGGCCTACCGCGCTCCCAGGCCGGGCTGGCCGGGGCGATCACGTCCACCGCGCGCCAGGTCGGCTCGGCGGTCGGCATCGCGCTCGCAGGTGGCCTGGTCGCGGGGGTCGCCCCGACGGTACTGGCCGAAGCCTCCCGCACCGGATGGCTGCTCGTGGCCGCCTGCGGACTCCCTCTCCTCGCCGCAGCGCTGACCACGCGAACAACGCCCGCCCAAGCGTGATCAGTCCGCCGCGCACCCACGAGCCGACGGGGGATCGCCTGGGCCGACGTGCAGTGGCAGGGGCGACAGGATTTGAACCTGCGGCGCGCGGGTTTGGAGTCCGCTGCTCTGGCCTGGCTGAGCTACGCCCCTTCGTTGAGGAGAGCTTGGCATCGCGGCCCTGTCGCACGCCACCCGATTTCGGTGCCGCCGGACGGCGTGTGGAATCGTCTGAGCAGGGCGGCTCCGGCACGTTCACCGCCCAGCACGCCGAGCACGGCCAGCACGGCCGACTGGACACCACCCAGCCCGACCGGCTGTGGAGTGGCTGGGAGGCGATCCATCGGGCCAGGGCTCCGTCGCACTGCCCGGCATGCGACGGGCGGGGCGGGTCAGGCTCGGTGTGCGAATCGGTGCGCTCACCGCGATGGGGTGCGGATGCGATGCCGACGGCCGGACGCGCAGTACCGACGTACTTCGACCGGCGCTCGCACCCAGCCGAACGGGGCGGCGTCGGCTGCCCCCGTTCCCGCGTACGGTGCGCGAGCGCGCTCGACGAGGTCGCCGCGGCGGGGGCCCTCGAAGGGCCCCCGCTGACCGGAGGCTAGGCCGCATGGAGCACGGGGCAGGCACATACCGACCGCGCGTCCGATGCTGGGGCGGACCCTCTGAACCGGGTGGACCCCGCCCGGTGTCCCCGCGAAGGAGCCCTCGTGTCGGCACGCTCTGCAGTCCGTTCCCGTTCGCGCGCATCCCTGCGTCTGTCCGCCGCCGGCCTGGCCGCGTCCGCGGTGCTCGCCGCCCTGGTCCAGCCCGCACAGGCCACGGCCACGCCGCCGTCCCCGGACAGGGCGCTGCAGCAGCAGCTGAACGATCTCGTCCGTACGGCCGGAGGGCCGCCCGGAGCGATCGCGCTGATGCGGCAGGGCGACCGGACGGCGGTCTACCGTGCGGGCGTCGCCGACACGACGACGGGCCGCCCGCCCCGTATCACCGACCACATGCGGATCGCGAGCGTGGCCAAGGCCTTCAGCGGAGCGGTCGCCCTGCGCCTGGTGGACAGGGACAGGCTGAGCCTCGACGACACGATCGGCCGGCGCCTGCCGTCGCTGCCCACCGCTTGGCATCAGGTGACGCTCCGCCAGCTGCTCAACCACACCAGTGGGCTGCCCGACTACACGACGGCGCCGGCGTTCCTCGAGATCCTGCAGGAAGACCCCCGGCACCACTTCGACTCCCGTCGCCTGCTCGAATTCGTCGCCGGCGAGGGCCTGCGGTTCGAGCCGGGATCGCGGTACGAGTACTCGAACTCCGACAACATCGCCGTGGCGTTGATGGCCGAGGCGGTGACGGGGCAGCGGTACGAGCGGCTGCTCGAACGGCTCGTGTACCGGCCCCTCGGCCTGTGGCAGACCAGCCTGCCCCAGGGCTACCGGCTGCCCGAGCCGTACCTGCACGGGTACGACGTGACGCCGCCCGCCCCGCCGGAGGACATCAGCGAGTTCCTCAGCGCGTCGGGTGTCTGGGCGTCCGGCGGGATCGTCTCGACGCCGAAGGACCTGAACACCTTCATCCGTGCCTGGGCCGGCGGACACGGTTTCCTTTCGAAGGAGACCAGGGACGAGCAGCGGACCTTCATCCCGGGTGCGGCCTCGGAGCCCGCCGGTCCCGGCGTCAACGCCGGCGGACTGGCCATCTTCCGCTATACGACGCGCTGCGGCACGGTGTACGGCCACACCGGCAACTTCCCCGGCTACACCCAGTTCGCGGCCGCCACCGCGGACGGCCGACGCTCCCTCACGTTCTCGATCAACACGCAGACCAGCAAGAGCATGAAGCCGGAACTGCTGGCCAAGGTCCGCGCCGTCCAGGAGGACTTCGTCTGCGCCCTGCTGCGGCACTGACGCCACGCTCGTACGGAGAGACCCTCACCGCGGCCCGACGGTCCTGAAGGTCAGCTGGGACGACGCCGTCGGAGCACGTACTCCGACGGCCGCCACAGCGCCCGTACGGCAGTGAACGCCTCTGCGCGTCACCCGATTGGCCCCGTCCCCTCGGGCCGCGGCAGGGTAGGGATGACGGACATGAGCAACGAGCATGCCGCCCCCCAGTCCCTGAAGGCGAAGCACCGGGCGATGTGGGCCCTGGGCGACTATCCCGCCGTGGCGACGCAGGTCATCTCCGAGCTCGGGGACGTGCTGGTACGGGAGTGCGGCATCCGGCAGGGCGACCGTGTCCTCGATGTCGCGGCGGGCTCCGGGAACGCGGCCATCCCCGCCGCCCTTCTCGGCGCCGATGTCATCGCCTCGGACCTCACCCCGGAGCTCCTGGACATCGGGCGCGATCTCGCAGCGGAGCGCGATGCGCGGCTGGAGTGGCGCGAGGCCGACGCCGAGGCTCTGCCGTTCGCGGACGGCGAGTTCGGCACGGTCATGTCCTGCGTCGGCGTGATGTTCGCCCCGCACCACCAGGAGGCGGCAGACGAACTGGTCCGGGTCTGCCGCCCGGGCGGCACCATCGGCCTGATCAACTGGACCCCGGAGGGGTTCATCGGGCAGATGTTCGCCACGATGCGCCCGTACGCGCCGCCACCCCCGCCCGGAGCCCAGCCGCCGCCGCTCTGGGGCAACCCGGACCACGTGAGCTCCCTGCTCGGGGATCGCGTGACGGACGTGGAGGCTCGCCGGCAGGCACTGCGAGTCGACCGGTTCGCGCGACCGGAGGAGTTCCGGGACTTCTTCAAGGCCTGCTACGGACCGACCATCGCCACGTACCGCTTCATCTCCGATGACCCCGAGCGGGTGGCCGCTCTCGACGACGCCCTCGTCGAACTGGCCTCGCAGCACTTCGTCGACGGCGCCATGGACTGGGAGTACCTGCTGGTCACAGCCCGGCGGGCGGACGCGTAGGAGTCCGTCGACCTGCCGGGCCGCAGCCGGAACCCGGACCCGCGCCCTCCTGAGGCACTTGTTCACCACCTTCTGCCCGGACTGAGAAGGCGCCCCCTCTGCGCGTCCGCGCCAGATTCCTCCTCGTCGGGATAGAGCGCGGCCCGGGTGGGGAGCTAGCTGCGTGACAGTGACGCCGGGGAGGGGCAGAGCATGGGTACGGGCACGATGGTGCTGGTGGCGTCAGCCGTCCTGGGGGCGGGATGCCTGGTCGCGGTTCTGGTGCGTGCCGGGAGGCGTGAGGCCGCGGCCGAAAAGGTCCGGCTGGCCGAGCAGGCGCGGGTGCAGGCCGTTCGGTCGATGGAATCGGTCTGGGGCATGGATGACCGCGCGTTCGAGCAGTACGTGGCGGACCTGTGCCGCCGGGACGGCTGCACCGAGGTCCGCCGGGTAGGCGGCGCGAACGATCTGGGGGCTGACGTGATGGGCCGGCTGCCGGACGGCCGGAAGATCGTGGTGCAGTGCAAACGCTACGCGAAACACCGCACCGTCGGCAGCCCGGACCTCCAGAGGTTCAACGGAACCGCGCGCAGCGAACACCAGGCGGACATCCCGCTCTTCGTCGCCTCGTGCAAGTTCACCAAGCAGGCCAGGTCCTTCGCCGCCCGCCATGACCTGGTACTCGTCGACGTCGACCTTCTCGGCTTCTGGAACAGCGGCACGGCTCTGACCGCGCTCCTCGACCTGGACATCAGCCGATCAGGAACCAATCGGAAGCTGACCCCGGACAACTGAGCCGCTCGACGGCCGGACTCGGCCGAGGAGGGGCGGGCGGGGTTGTCGTGGTCCCCGGTACGCCGCCGGCAGTGGGCTGCGTACCGCGGACCATGCTCCAGCCGTAACACCACGCTGGATCTCCACCTGGGGCTGTCAGCGGTCGGTTCTGCGGAAGATGCCGAGGCTCTTGGTGAGGGATTTCAGCGGTGAGGTGTCCTGCTCGGCGGCAGGCGGTGCGAGTGTCCTGAGTGCGTTGCTGCCGCTGGTGGCTTCGGCGAGCGCGGCGTGGGCCGACTCGGCAGCCTCGCGGTACAGGTCGCAGGACGCCGTCATGGCCTTGAGCGCCTCGGCGTACCGCGTGACCATGGCCCGTGCGTGGACGAGTTCCTCGTCAGGAGTGAGCAGGTGCCAGCCTTGGCGCAGTCGCGTGAGGGCCTGCTCGGCGCCGTCCGGAAGCGGCCGTGGCAGTGCGGCGAACTCCGTGATCTTTCGGAGGAGTTCGGTCGGTTCGGTGCCGTCGAGGAAGACGTCGCCCACGGTGAAGCGTTCGGCGTCGTAGCCCGGGGTCTGCGGTGTGGAGGGCAGGACGACAGCCCCTCCGCGCGGAAGCCCCACACCCAGCTCGCGCTTCATCGCGAAGTCGGCGATCAGTGCCTGCTCCGGCGTGGCCCGGTGCTCGATCACCCGGTGCTTGATGCTCGGCGGCAGGAACGTCGTGACCGGCCGCCGACCCAGCGCGTCCGGCGTCATCGCCTCGTGCACCACGACATGGATGAACCAGCTCTGCCGGCTGCAGTCCCGCAGCAGCCGCCGCAGCTCGCCGTCGTCCTTGGGAAGGTGGTTGACCGTCCGCAGACGCCCGCCCGGCACTCGGTCGTGATCCCAGGCGACCTGGTCGCTGTCGGGCCAGAACACGGTGGCGGGTGAGGGCCAGCTCGCCTGCCACGCCGTCTCCGCCTCGGCGGCCAGCACCCAGGCGACCTCGCTCTCGTTGCCGGGACGGCGGGACTCCGGCTCGTAGGTGGTCATTTGGGCGCGCACCGTGACGCCACCTGCCACGCGCCAACGTGCTTCGAACACGCGGCGGGCCGAGGGGCCGGGGTCGGCGGACTCGTCCCGGGGGAACAGGTCGGTCGAGCGGGCGGCCTCGACGGGGTCGAGGTCGACGAAGTCGTCGATCACTCTGGCCGCCTTGAGAGCGAGCAGGTTGCGTCGGACGTCACGCTCGGCTTCGGGCCCGACGTGACGCCCCCGCCCGAGCCATACGGTTTCGGGGGCAGTGGTCGATGAGGAGGTGCTCTTGGCCATGGAACCGTCCAGTGGGTGATCGGGGCTCGACGACCAGTATGGTCCGCGGCCCGAGCAGCGAAGTCCACCAGCCCGCGCTGCTCAGGCGGAGCGCGGTGCCAGGGGGCGATGCCTCACAGGGAGCCGCCCCCCTCGCGATCCGCTTGCGACAAAGGTCAGTGCCGATCAACCGCCCCCGCCGCGTCCCGGGCGAAGGCCTCGACCCGCGAGCTTCCTGACGTTGACAGGGGTGGGGTGACATGTTGCTATGGGTCGCCGCTCAGCCCTCCCACCTGCGCCGCGTCCCGTCCCCACCCACCGCACGCGCCCTCGCGGCGGAGCCCAGAACCTGAGCGAGGAACCATGCCGCAGCGCGCCGCGACCGTCGTCGGCGGCGGGATCGGGGGCCTCACGGCCGCGATCGCCCTGCACCGGCGCGGGTGGCGCGTCCAAGTCCTCGAACGCGCTCCTCGGTTCACGGAGATCGGCGCCGGGATCTCCCTGTGGCCCAACGCGCTGCGCGCGCTCGACACGCTCGGCCTGGCCGGCACCGTGCGCTCTCTCGGCGCGGTCGAGACCGCGGGCGGCGTCCGCGACCGCAGGGGACGGCCGCTCTCGCGAACCGAGACCGCCGAACTCGTGCGCCGCTTCGGGCATCCCCTCGTGGTCCTGCACCGCGCTGAGCTGCTGCGGGCGCTCACCGAGGCCCTGCCGCCGGAGTGCCTGCGGCCCGGCACCGACGTGACCGGCGTCCGCGACGACGGCCACGGCCTCGTCGTCGAGCACAGCGGGGGAGCCTGTCGGGCCGACCTCGTCGTCGGCGCCGACGGGCTGCGCAGCGCGGTCCGCCGGGCCCTGTGGCCCGACGCGCCCGACCCCCGGTACGTCGGCTACACCGCCTGGCGCATGGTCACCGAGCCTCTCGCCCAGCCACCCGCCGAGGGAGCCGCGACCTGGGGACGCGGCGAACGGTTCGGCTACACCTCCCTGCCCGGCGGCCGGATGTACTGCTTCGCGACCGCGTCCCTCCCGCCCGGAACCACCTTCGCCACCACCGAGCACGCCGAGCTGCTGCGCCGGTTCGGATCCTGGCCGGAACCGATCCCCGCCCTCCTGTCCGCCGTCCCCGCCGACGCCGTGCTCCGACACGACCTGTACGAACTCCCGCCGATGCCGACCTTCGTACGCGGCCCGGTCGCGCTCCTCGGCGACGCCGCCCACGCCATGACCCCCAACCTCGGCCAAGGCGCCTGCCAGGCCCTGGAGGACGCGGTCACGCTCGCCGCCTGCCTCGACACCACCGCGGACGTGACCGCCGCACTCCGCTCGTACGACCGGCTGCGCCGCCCCCGTACCCAGGCGGTCGCGCGCCGCTCCGCACGGCTCGGCGCGATCGGGCAGCTGGCGTGGCCGCCGGCCGCGTTCCTGCGCGACGTCGCCGCCCGGCTCACGCCGGAGCGGGCGACTCTGCGTTCCATGACACCGGTGCTGGGCTGGACCCCGCCCGGAGCCCCCGCGACCCCGACCGCGACGGATGACGAGACCCCCTGATGCCGGACTGGACCTATCACCCCCTGCGCGGCGCCGCCGCCCGTGTCGTCGGCACGCGCCGTTCGCAGCGCACCGCGCTGAGGCTGCTCGCCGCGATCGGCTCCCGCCCCGCCGGCGCGCGGCTGATCGCCCGAGGCTTCGGACACCGGCACCCCCCGGAGCGGCTCGCCGGTGAGCTGGCCGGCGTTCCCGTGGCCGTGCGCCTGGGCATATCCGTCCCGCCCGCGCTCGCCCACGAGACCGTCCGGGCCATGGCCCCGCTCGGGGCCGGTGTCGTCGAGGTGGCGCCGGTCGCGGCAGAGGACGTCGAGACCGTTCGCGCTGCCGCCGCCGGCCGCTCGATACCGGTGGTCGTCCGAACCGCGGACCCGGAGACCGAAGCCGCCCTCGCCGCCCACGTCGACGGCTTCACGCGCGACGACGAGCCCCGGACCGTGCGGGTGTCGGACCCGTCGGTCGGCGCCGCGGCCGCCGCGCTCGACGACCAGGACGCGGTCGTTCTCGCCCGGCCGGGTGTGCTCGTCGAGGCCGGACCCGGCTGGTTCGCCCGGGTCACCGAGGCCGCCACCCCCACCGCGCCCGCCGCCGGGCTACGGGACGTCGGCCTCGACCCCCGCCGGTGGCCCGCCTGGGTGTGGGGCCTGCTCGTCGGGCTCGGCATGACGGGCGCCGGACTCGGCGCGGCGGCGATCACGCTCGGGCCCGTACTGCTCTGGTACGACCGCGACTACCTCGGCATGACCCTGGACGAGCTGCACGCCGCCAACCACCACCTTGTGCACTTCCTCCAGCACGACCGGATCACCATGGCCGGCACGATGGTGTCGATCGGCGCCCTCTACACCGGCCTCGCCGTGGGCGGGATCAGACGCGGCAGGGCATGGGCCCGTGAGGCGTACCTGCTCTCCGGAGCCATCGGCTTCCCCACTCTCTTCTACTTCCTCGCGACCGGCTTCGTGGAACCGCTCCACACGGCCACCACGCTCGTGCTCTTCCCGATGTTCGTGGCCGCGGTCCGCCGGGCGCCGCGCACCCCGCGCTGGCACCGGATGCCCGAAGGCCCGGAGCGAGAGCGGCGGCGGGCCCTGGTGGGTCAACTCCTGCTCATCGTCACGGGGGCGGGCCTGTTCGTCGGCGGCGCGGTCATCTCGCTGGTCGGCCTGACCGGCGTGTTCGTGCCGAGCGACCTGGTCTTCCTGGGCACCGACACGCAGGCGCTGGAAGCAGTGAACCCCCGGCTCGTCCCGTTCGTCGCCCACGACCGGGCGGGCTTCGGCGGCGCGCTGATGGCCGCGGCCGCGGCCATCACGCTGCTCAGCGCATGGGGCTGGGGGCGGGGCGAGGCATGGGTGTTCTGGTCCCTGGCCACGGCGGCGGCCTTCGGCTTCCTGCCCGCCGTCCTCGTCCACGGCGCGATCCACTACACGGACTTCCTCCACCTCGCGCCGGTGTACATCGGCATCGTCCTGACCGCCACGGGCCTGCTCCTGGCCCGCCCGCACCTGTGCGCGAAGTCGCCGACCCCCTAGGTCGTGTCCGGAATCCCAGTGTGCGGGGCGCCCGATGACTGTCCCTCCCCCCGTAGGGGGCCGCTCTCGATCCCTGCTCGTGCCGTGTGTCGGCCGCGGCCGTGCGTCAGTTGCTGTCGCCTCCGCTCTCCGCAGTGGCTGTGGGGAAGGCGGGTGTCAGAAAGAGCTCGTCGGCGTAGCACCACGCCCAGGACCCTTCGGCCGCGGCCGCGATCGGGTGCCCGGTGTGAGAGGCGTGCTGATGAGCGTGGGCGCCGGGGGAGCTGTCGCAGCAGCCATTGTGTCCGCACCGCAGGCAGACGCGGAGGTGGACCCAGTCGTCCCGGTCCGCCGCCAGGCATTCCGCGCAGCCGGTGACGGGGAGGCGTAGCGGGGGTGGAGTCTCGTCGTCGAGGTGCGGGCACGGCGTCGGGTGCGTCCGTCCGCCGTCGGGAGCGACTTGCCAGCCTTCCGCGGGTACCAGGACCGAGCCTGCCCGGTCCGCATGTCTCCTCGCGCTCGCCGACGCCCCGCGGCCGACGTCCAGGGCCGATCGCCGGGGTGGTTCGGTGCCGTCGTTTGCTCGTGTCTTCGCCATGATCCGTCTCGATCGGTTCCTCGTCGCTGATTCGGGTGCGGGGCGCGAAGCGGATGCGCGGCGTGGGTACGAAGGGGTGGCCGGTGCCGATTCGACGGATACGGTGCTCACCAGCCGGCGATCCTCGCGATGAAGAAGGCCGCCACGATCAGGGCGCCCAGCACGATGGCGGTGAGCAGGACTCTCGGGTGTTCCCACAGGCCGCCGTCGGGGCGTTCCTGGTGCGCTTCCGCCGTGGATCCTTCTGCGGGCGGCGTCTCGCCGGGGCGGATGTTGGGTGTCGACATGGTGTTCTCCCGACTTCCGGATCTTGTTCCTCGTGACGGCCCCGTACGGTTTCGGGGGGCTGGGGGCTCTCGGCGCAGGGTCACCAGCCGGCGCTGCCAGGGGGGCCTTTGAAGGGGCCGGTTATCTCCCCGGTGATCCACCCTCCGTAGAAGTCACCAGGCTGTGGCAGCACCTGTTCGCCGTCGACAGTGCAGCTGTCGACGCGACCGGGATAGAAGGCCACGTGACCCGCGAGCACGGCGTAGGCGGGGTCGGGCGCCTCGTAGCTCCACGCCACGTCCGCGACAATCGTCCCGGGAGCCGTCCAGGTCCAGTAGGAGGCCAGGCCCTTCCACTCGCAGTGCGTGACCCTGGCCGATGGCGCCAGCAGGTCCATGCGAACGTGCTGCCGCGGTACGTAGAAGACCGGCGGATGACTCGTCTCGAGGACGCGTACGCACTGGCGCGAGTCGGCGAGGACGACTCCGCCGTGGCGAACGACGATCCGACGTGTATCGGGAACCGTACGGGGCGGTCTGGGGTACTCCCAGACCGATTCGGCCGGCCTGAGCCGTCGCTGGACCTGGTCCATGTGCCATCACCCTCTTCTCCAGCTCTTCCCCGGCGGCACACATCGCGGATGCAGGAAACCTGGACATGCGCCTCATGAGGCGATCCCGAGAGGGAGGTGCGACCATCTTCCGATGCGAGAGATCGATCAGCTGGTCGATGTGGACGCCCCGGTGTGGCCGGAACTTCAGGGGATTCTGAAGTCGAGCGCCGTGCCGGTTCGAGTGTTGTCCGGAGACATCGAAGAGGGCCGTCGCTGCCTCCTGCAGATGCAGGTCAGCGCGGGATCGGTACTGGGTGCGCTGGCGTTGAACACGGGCGGACTGCTCGTGGACAACGGGTGGGTGCGCGTGTTCGGCGGGGGTACGAGGGGGGAAGGTCGACTCCCGAGTCTGGCGCAGGTCAACCGTTTCCCCACAGTCTTCGATCCTGGGTGGTATCCCGCGACCGGTCTTGTCGTCGGCCACGACGTCGTCGGAGGGGTGTTCGCGTTGAACGGTGGCGATCCCGCGGCCGCGGGCCGCCCCGGGACACCTGGCCAGATGACGTACTTCGCTCCCGACACTCTGGCGTGGGAGGCGATGGAGATGGGTCACTCGGGGTGGGTCTCCTGGCTGCTCTCGGGCAGGCTGGAGACCTTCTACGACGGAGTGCGCTGGCCCGGGTGGCGTGAGGAGGCCGAGGCCCTGGCCTTGGGGCATGGCCTTTCCGTCTACCCCTTCCTGTGGTCCGAGGAAGCTCACGCCGATCTCGCGGCCACGAGCCGGCGGCCTGTGCCGATGCGCGAGGTGCTCGGAGTCGCGGCGGACTTCGCCCGGCAGATGGGGCCGTCCGACCCCGGGTTCCTGGGCGACGTGTGACTGGCTTCGCTGTCGGTCCCGGGGTGTCGGGCTGTCGGCCCTGGGGTGTCGGCGAAGGTGCCGAAGGTGTCTGCGGCTGCTTCTGCCGCATGGTTCGGGACCGGCGGGCTCGTCGCCGCCGCACGCGTCGGCGCACTGGCGCAGGACGCCGTTCGACGTGGGAAGCCGGTTCCGTCCGGCGCTGCCGGCGGTCGCCGAGATGCCGAGCGCGAACCGTGCTCGGCGGGTGCCGGTGTGGGCTGAACGGTGGTGGTCCGTTCGGAGTCTCGTGCGTGACGGGTATTCAGGTACGGGGGAGGGTTCTGGCGCGTCCGTGTTCGTCGCACCTGAGGAGTCCTCACATGGTCCGTCTGTCCGCTCTGGCCGCACTGACCACCGGAGTCGTGCTTGCGGTGACGTCCGCCCCAGCTGTCGCCGAGCCGGAGGCTGGGACGGCGGTGGCCGACAAGGCCGCGGCGTACCGCGCCACCGCTCCCTTCCTGCGGCACGACGAGGGCGTGCGGGCCGGGTACAGACCCGACCGGTACTGCGTGTCCGACGCGGCGGGTGGTTCGGGAGCGCTGGGTTACCCGCACTTCAACCATGCCTACGACAATTCGACCGACCCCGCGAAGCCCACCGCACTCCTCTACGAGGACGACGGCAAGGGGGGCAAGCGTCTCGTCGGCGTCGAGTGGCTCGTCTTCGACCGTGACCAGGACCTGGCCACGGACGACGACCGGCCGAGCATGTTCGGCACGCCGTTCAAGGGGCCCAAGCGCGGCAACTTTCCCGGTCAGCCCGTGCACTACGCCCTGCATCTGTGGCTGTGGAAGAAGAACCCCCGTGGGCAGTTCGCCACCTTCAACCCGGCCGTCAGCTGTCTGCCCGGCACCACCCGCCCGACTGTCTGAACGACCAGGGCCAGGCAGGGGAGCCGCCGCGGAGCGTGGCCGTGCCCGGAGGCACGCCCACGCACCCCGCCGTATCAGGCTCGTGGCGCGGAACGCGGACGAGGCAGGGGGGCCTCGGGCTGGTCGGGGAGGAGCACGGCGTTGGCGCCGGTCATCTCCAGGACCCGCAGGACCCGGTCCTGCAGGCCGGTCAGAACGAGCGGGCTTCCCTCGCTCTGCAGGCGCCGGTGAAGCCGGAGCAGCAGATTCAGGCCGGAGGAGTCCATGAAGGTCACCTCGGACATGTCCAGTCGCAGCGGTGCCCCGTCGGCCGGGGTGAGGTGAATGACACGCTCAAGGGCGGGGCAGGATGCGAGGTCTATCTCACCCGACACGGTGATGACCGTGGCGTCGGTGTTCTGCCGGGTGGTCACGGTGAGTTCGTTCATTGGTCGCCCCTCACTTCCAGGGGTCGAGCCCAACGCACCCCGGTACGGGGTGCCAGGAGCGTGACGTGGGGTCACGCACAGCCAAGCAAGACAAACCCGAACCGCCTCTGCGCCCGCGTGGGGGCTTTCAGGAGCGGTCGGGGTCTCCTACCAGACCAGGCTGGTGTCCTGGCAGCGTGGCACATGTCGGACGCCGATGGCCACCCCGCCTCCTCCTGCCGGCCGCGTCCAGGCGCCTCACGACCCGGCTGTCACCACGAGACGGTCGTTCGGCGCCTCCACCTGAAATCCGGCCTCCCGCAGGATCGCGCCCAGCGCGCCAAGTTGAGAGCCGACCACCATCCAGGCAGATCACACCTCTGCGCCGAGGGCCTTCCCGGAACGACCGGCGGACGGGCGCTCAGGGCGCGCGGCCGGAGCAGGCCGGCCTCCCGCCCGTCGACCGCGCCCGCCCCGGCTCCAAGCACCACCTGGCCGGGCCGATCGGGGCCGGGGGCGGCCAAGGGCATCCCCCGACCACATCGCCGGCCCGCCACGCGCACTCGCCGGCCCGCCACGCGCACTCGCCGGACCGGTCGTGCAGAGCGGCCCGCCCGGACCCAGGGGTGGCACGAGACCCACCCGTGACCTGCGGGAAGATCCACGACGGGGGTTACCGCGGGTTCCGTCGCCGCGCACACAGGATCGTCACCGAACCGACATACCGAGCGGTCGGAAACCTCTTACGCAAGGGCTATACCCATGAGTAACGTACGCGGACCACCGGCGCCACCCGCCCGTCCCCCGGGGCGGCAAGGAGCAAGATCGATGTCGTACCACCAGTCTTTCCCCGGCCCACCGCCCCTACCGCAGCACCGGAATGCCGGGCGGCACCGCCAAGAGGCGGCGTCGCAGTCCTGGGAGGGTGGGTCGCCGTCCTGGGACACCGACCCACAGGCGGCCCGGGACTCGTCCTCGCGAGCGTGGGACTCCTCGCCGCAGGGCAGGGAATCCACGCAGCAGCCCTGGGGCGCGTCCCCGCAGCCGCGACCGCCCGTCGCCACCGACGATCGAGCTGATGTGCGCCGGCTCGGAGCGGCCTACCGCAGGCTCCGCCGCGTCGCCACCTTCACCGCGCTCGGCTACTTCGTCATCTTCCTCTTCCTGTCCGGCTACGCCCCCTCGCTGATGACCGGCACCATCACCGGTGGTCTCACCACCGGTCTGGTCCTGGGGCTCCTCCAGCTGCCCGTCGCGCTGGCTGCGATCGCGCTGTACGAGCGGATCGCGCGCAAGCGCGTCGACCCGCTCGCCGCGGCGATCCGCGAACGCGCCGAGCACGCGGCCGCGGCGGCCGAGCCCCGTCCGGAACGCCAGAGCCGCCCCGGACGTCCCGAGTGGCAGCAGCCCACCGGAGGTGCGCGCGCATGACCAGCTTCAGCTCCGAGGCCCAGACCATGTCGCTGATGGCGTTCATCGCGGTCATCACCGTCACGCTGCTGCTGTGCGTGATGACCGGACCCGACCGTGACGACCTCGGCGAGTTCTACACCGGCTACCGCTCGCTGTCTCCCGTCCAGAGCGGCCTCGCGATCGCCGGCGACTACATCTCCGCCGGCACCGTTCTCGGCACCATCGGCATCATCGCCCTCGTCGGCTACGACGGCGTCACGCTCGCCCTGAGCACCGTGCTGTCGCTGGTCCTGATGATGTTCCTGCTCGCCGAACCGCTGCGCAACGCCGGGCGGTTCACGATCGGCGACGTCCTCACCCGGCGTCTCCCCGGCCCCGCCGTGCGGATCACCACGGCCGCGGTCACCCTGACCGCACTACTGCCGCTGGTGGTCTTCCAGCTCGCGGGCGCCGGCGATCTCCTCTCCGTCGTCCTCGGCTTCGACTCCGACGGCTTCAAGACCGGGGCGATCGTGTTCCTGGGCCTGTTGATGATCGCGTACGCGGCGATCGGCGGCATGAAGGGCACCGCCTTCATCCAGATCGTCAAGACCGTCGTCCTGCTCGGCGCGTCCCTCGCGATCGCCGCGCTCATCCTCCACCGCTTCGACTTCAGCCCGTCCTCCCTGCTGGACGCCGCCAAGCTCGGCAGCGGGGCGGGAGACGCCTACCTCGCCTCCGGCCTGCAGTTCGGCGGCAACGAACTCGACATGATCAGTACCCAGTTGACGGTCGTGCTCGGCGCCGCGGTGCTGCCGCAGATCACCATGCGCATGTTCACCGCGCGCAGCGCGGCTGCCGTGCGGCGCTCGATGTCCTGGGCCGTGTCGACCGTCGTCGTGACCTGTCTGCTGATCGCCGTCATCGGCTTCGGCGCGGCGGCGATCGTCGGCCACCAGGGGATCGTCGCCGGCGACCCGCAGGGCAAGACGGCGTTCCTCATGGTCAGCCAGGCCGTCATGGGCACGGACCAGACGACCGTCGAGACGCTGCTGTTCACGGCCGTCGCGACAGCCATCTTCCTCACCCTGCTGGCCTCGGTCGCCGGGATCACCCTGGCGTGCGCCAACACCCTGGCCCACGACCTCATCACGCACGGGCTGCGCCGCAAGGCACAACTGAAGCCTTCCGCAGAGATGGCCATGGCACGGACCGCCGCGGCGGGCGTCGGGCTCGTGGCGATCGCGATCGCCGCCGGTGCACGGCATCTGAACCTTCAGGCACTGCTCACCCTGTCGTTCTGCATCGGCGCGTCCGCGGTCGCACCGGCCCTCATCTACAGCCTCTTCTGGCGCCGCTACTCCCGTACGGGACTGCTCTGCACGCTCATCGTGGGCAGCGCCTCCGCTTGCATCCTCATGACCGGCAGCAACCTGGTGTCCGGATCGCCCCAGGCGATCTTCCCGGACGAGGACTTCAACTGGTTCCCGTTCACCACCTCGGGCATCCTGTCGGCCCCGCTCGGCTTCCTCGCGGGCTGGCTCGGCACGGTGCTCTTCGAACGCGACCCGGCGGACCAGCGCATGCGGTACGAAGCGGTGGAGGAGACGATCCTGGCCGGCACACCCGCCGCGAGCAGCACCTCCACGTCCTGAAGCGCACGCCTGGACGAAAGGGCGCCCGGCCTGATGTTCCAGGCCGGGCGCCCTGCTGGTCGCGCGAGCTGCGCCGGGCGATGTGTCAGCGCCCGGGAGAGCGCGCGAGCCGAACACGCATGGTGCCGCGATAGTGCCGGGGCCGCCGGCCAGTGCCCCCTCAAGGGCCGGGGCTGTCGTCGCGCGCCGTGTGGTCCGGGTGTCCGGCGGTGCGGCGAGCCTCCTTCATCTCCGCCTCGTACAGATGGTCCCTGCCGTCGACCAGGTCGGCGAGCGCCTGACGCTCCACCTCTCTGAACGGCTCGTAGTAGGTGCGGTTGTACTCCTCGACGATCTGAAAGGTCCAGTGCCCGGGGATGACGTTCCGGCCCAGGATCTCCCGCTCCACGCGGTCGGCCCACCGGTCGTGGCCCGACTCGCGCAGCAACGTCACCGCCCGGTCCAGCTCCAGGTCGGAGCGTCCGGTCAGCTGGTGGAAGGCGTAGAGGTGGCCGCGGGCCCGCTCGGTCGTCTCCAGGGCCTTCGACAGGGATCCGAGCGCCTCCACCGTGGCGTCGGTGACACCGTCGGGGCGCTGATGGTCGCGATCGGGCCCGTCGCCGTTCTCGTACACGCAGAACCGTCCTTGAGGCTGGGATTGCCGTGGCTCGAAGCACGCCGTCGTGCCGCACGCCGTCGTGCCGCACTCGGTCGTGACGCCGACACGTTCTTCGGACTCATCGCAGACCACCGGCGCCGCGACGGCGACCCACGAGGGGCCACTCGGAGCAGCTCCCGCCGGCCGACGGCCCTGGGGCAGCGGGTGCGGGATCCGCCTGGTGGCACGAGTCCCAGGGCGTGCGCGGCCCACGACCTCCGCGGGACGGGCTTGGGCAGGCCGCCTGGTCAGGTACGTCGCGATCCCGTGCGCCCACGCCGTGCGGCGGGAGACTCCGGGGCCAAGAAGCGTGATGTGCGGCACACCGAGGACGGGATTCACGAGCCCGCCCTGCCCACCTGCCCCGCTCGACGCGCCGCTCCTCCCGTTGTGCGGACGCGCGGTTCAGGTGATGTGACCGTGGCGTGAAGGTTCGAGGCCGTTCACGGCGCGTGTCAGGCAGGCAGCCGATCCAGGAACCGGCGGAAGTCACAGCTCAGCGGCAGGGTGCGTGCGGGAGACCCGGCCTCGGGGGCCGTGTTGCGGTTCGGACGGCAGGTGAGGGATCGTTGCCGATCAGCAAGAGTTTCCACATCGTGGTGTGAGAGGTAGGTGAGGGCCCGTCCGCAAGGCCCAGGGTTCCATGACCAGTTTCGCCCAGCGTCCCCGAGCGGGAGCCGCCAGCAGTGTGGTGGGCGCCCTCGCGGCTCCTTACCCGGTCATGGTGATCGACAAGGCCGGGCGCGTCGTGGACTTCAATGACGCGGCTGTCGCCCTCCTCCCGAAGGCCCGCGCCAAGCGCTCCGTGCCACCCCCCGGCTGGCTCGCCGCCGCGCACGGCGTCCCCGGCGTCACCGACGTGAGCGGCTCGGTCGGAGACCGCTTCTTCTCGGCCCACCCCACCGCCCTGCCCAGTGGTGACACGGCGTGGTGGCTGGTGGAGCAGACCGCCTACCGTTCGGTCCTCAAGGAGCTGGAAGCCGAGCGCGAGCGCACCCGCTTCCTCACCGAGGCCTCCAGCAGGCTCCTGGCGTCGCTGAACCTGAAGCGGTGCATGGAGGTCACCGCCCGCCTGGCCGCGGAGCATCTCGCCGACGCCGCCTTCGTCATCGCCCCGAGCACCGCACGGAAGCTGCCGGTGGTCGTCTGCGACCACGAGGGGCGCGTGTCCCACCAGACCCTCCCCAATGCCGCGCATGCCCTGCCGGGTCTGTCGGAGGCGTTGCGAGGCTTTCCACCCGCACCGTCACGCTGGATCGACCCCGCCTCGGCGCCCGCCTGGCTGATCCCGCCGGGGTTCGGCGAGGTCGGCTCGGTGGCGATCACCCCGCTGCCCGGCCATGGAGTCCCGGCGGGGGCGCTGGTGTTGCTGCGCAGGAAGCAGCAGAGCGCCTTCACCGAGTCGGAGGAGGAACTCGCCGGCCTCTACGCCGCCCGCGCCGGAGCGGCCATGTCGGCGGCCCGGCTGTACGCCGAGCAGAACACGATCACCGACACCCTCATGCGCGAACTCCTCCCGCCCACCTTGCGCCAGTTGGAGGGCGTGGAGTTCGCCGGAGGGTACCGGGCCAGCGGTGACAGCGAACGGATCGGCGGCGACTTCTACGACCTGCACCCTCCCAGCGAGGACTGCCCCGAGACCCTCGCCGTCCTCGGCGACGTGGCGGGCAAGGGGCTCGAAGCCGCGGTGCTCACCGGAAAGATCCGCAACACCCTGCAGGCGCTCCTCCCGCTGGGCGCCGATCACGCGCGCATGCTGCGGCTGATGAACAACGCCCTGCTCAACAGTCACCACACCCGCTTCGTGACGCTGGTACTGGCCTCGGCCCGCCGGCAACAGCAGGAGGTCGTGCTCCGGCTGACCTCCGCCGGACACTGCCCGCCCCTTGTCGTGCGGGGGGACGGAACCGTCCAGGTGCCCGACACCGGTGGCACCCTGATCGGCGTCCTGCCGGAGATCATCTCGCGCACCGCCGAGGTACGGCTCGCACCGGGCGAGACGTGCCTGCTGTACACCGACGGCGTCACCGAGGCGAGGGGCGGCCCGCTGGGCGACGCCCAGTTCGGCGAGGAACGGCTCCGGCGCGCTCTGGCCGGGTGCGCGGGCCTGCCTGCCGAAGCCGTCGTCGAGCACGTGCAGATGCTCGTCTCCGAGTGGATCGGCGACGGCGTCCACGACGACATCGCCGTCGTGGCCATCACCGCGCCCCGCGGCGCGCACCTCAGCGCCGTGGACGGGACGACCAGTGGCAGGTTCACCCCATGACGATCATTCCCACCCAGGGCCGCGACGACGCGCGCGGCCGTCACCGCATCGGCGCCCGCCTCGCGTCTTCGCACGGCGACGAGCGGTCCGAGCAGTGGGCCGACAAGCTGTGGTCGGCGGTCCGAACGGCCGACGAGCACGCGGCCGTCGCCGTCGTCACCGGCGCGGTCGCGGCCGGGCTGGAACCGGAGAGGGTCCTTCTGGAGGTCATCGGCGCCGTCCAGCACAAGGTCGGCATCGAGTGGGCCGCCGACCGTATGAGCGTTGCCGAAGAGCATGCCGCGACCGCCATCAACGACCGCGTCATCGCCGTCCTGACGACCCACAGCAGCGGGCCTTCCCGCGGCCGGCTGACGGTCGCCTGCGTGGACAAGGAATGGCACGCCCTGCCGGCCCGCCTCCTCGCCGAGACGCTGCGGCTGCGCGGCTGGCAGGTGGACTACCTCGGTGCCCAGGTCCCCACCGCGCATCTCATCAGTCATGTCCACCGCACCGGCCCTGCGGCGGTGTGCCTGTCGGCCGCGCTGTCCGTGCGGCTGCCCCTCGCGCACGCGGCGATCTCGGCCTGCCAGGCCGCCGGCGTACCCGTGATGGTCGGAGGCCTCGCCTTCGGCGTGGACGGGCGGTACGCCCGCCTGCTGGGCGCGGACGCCTGGGAGCCCGAGGCGCGCGCCGCCGCCGATCGGCTCGCCTCCGCTCCGTTGCCACCGCCACGGCCGCCCCACCAGGCCATCGACGACCTTCCGCACCTGGGCGACCAGGAGTACACCATGGTGACCCAGTCCGCCCGGAGCCTGGTGAGCGGGACGCTGGAGGGCCTCGAGCAGCGCTTCCCGGCGATGCGCGACTACGACGACGCCCAGCGCGAGCGCACCGCCGAGGACATCGCGCACATCGTCGATTTCCTGGCGGCCGCTCTCTATGTGGACGACGCCGACTGCTTCACCGGCTTCCTGGCCTGGACCGCGGAGATCCTCACCGCGCGCGGAGTCCCCGCCCACTCCCTGCCACCGTGCCTGGACCTGCTGGAGGAACGCCTGAAGGACTTCCCCCGGTCGCGCCGCCTCCTCGACGCCGGGCGCACCGCGCTCGCATCCTGTTCCTGACCCCTTCACGCCAGGAAGAATCCCTTGACCGCCTTCCCTGACGCAGAGCCCGTCGTCCTCCAGCCGGCCACCGCCCCGCACACCCTGTGCCTGGCCCTGGTCGGAGACCTCGGCTACGAGAACAGCGAGGAGGTCCTCGCCCTGGTGGGCGGGGAACTGTGGGCCCACGAGGACCTCCGTACCCTGCGGCTGGACTGCCGAAGGCTGGACATGGTCGACTCCACGGGGCTGTCCGCGCTGCTGCAGATCCACCGCTGGACGCAGCGGGAAGGCATGGACCTCTACCTGGACCACCCCGGCCCGATGCTGGAACGCATCCTCCGCATCACCGGCACGTACGAGCACCTGACGGCCCCCCGACCGTCCTCACCCGGCCAGGGGACAGCGCCGCAGACCTACGAGATAGAAGGCTGAACTCGCCCGAGGGAGGAGGCCCCTGGCCTACCCCGTCACGAACGCGAGGAGGTCGGGGTTGAGGACGTGCGGATGCGTGGCCAGCATCCCGTGGGGGAGACCCTCATAGGACTTCAGCTGTCCGTGCCGCAGCAGCTCGGCCGCCAGGGGAGCGGAGTCGTCGTAGGGCACGATCTGGTCGTCGGTACCGTGCGCGACCAGGACCGGTACGTCGATCTGCTTCAGGTCCTCGGTGAAGTCGGTCTCCGAGAACGCCTTGATGCAGTGGTAGTGGGCGTTGGCCGCACCCTGCATGCCCTGCCGCCACCAGTTGTCGATCAGCCCCTGCGAGACCTCCGCGCCGGGCCGGTTGAAGCCGAAGAACGGCCCTGTGGGAACGTCGATGTAGAACTGCGCGCGATTGGCCACGAGAGAGGCCCGGAACCCGTCGAAGACCTCGATGGGCAGGCCCCCCGGGTTGGCGGGCGTCTTCACCATGATCGGAGGCACCGCGCCGACGAGGACCGCCTTGGCGACGCGCCCTGGAGCGGCGCGGGCGACGTAACGTGCCACTTCGCCGCCGCCCGTCGAGTGGCCGATGTGAACGGCGTCCCGCAGGTTGAGTGCGTCGGTCAGCACGGCAACGTCGGCCGCGTACGTGTCCATCTCGTGCCCGGTCGCGCTCTGCGACGAGCGCCCGTGGCCTCGCCGGTCGTGAGCGATGACGCGGTAGCCCCGGTCGAGGAAGAACAGCATCTGGTTGTCCCAGTCGTCCCCGCTGAGGGGCCAACCGTGGTGGAACACGATCGGCTGGGCGTCCCGGGGACCCCAGTCCTTGAAGTAGATGCTGGTGCCGTCGTTGGTCGTGACCGTTCCCACGGCTGATCCTCCGCCCAGTTGCGCGATGCGGTGTCTTTCGCAGGGTTCACACAGAAGGGAAGCGACCCGAGTCGCCGAACGCCACGAACATACCCCTCCACGGAAATGAAGTCATTTCGGGCATTACCTCCCCACAGGTCGGCGGTGCTCGGCGATGCCCGTCGGGCAGGACGCGCCCACCGGCGCGCGCCGTGTCACCTTCCCGTGCCCCAAAAAGTACGGTCGCCCTGTACCCGTGCGGGCCTCACCGGCAGTAGGACGTCGTCATGGCGCGGAGAGGCTCCCAGACTCGGATCTGATTGGACCGCCCCGATGGATGCAGCCGCTCGAGCAGATCAACGGGTCGCACAGGTACGGGACGACGCGACCGGGCGCATCGCATTGGCTCAGGAGTTCTATACGACCGCCTCCGGGCCGGTCCGCCGGTATGGCCGCGCTGAGCTCAGCTTTCTTCGATGGACCGCTGCCCGCGGTGTGCTGGCGTCGGAATCCGCAGACCGCCCAGGCAGCCCCTGGTGGCGATCCGTCAACGAGGGACTCCTGAGAGACAAGGTGGAGGCGGGCATTCTGTCGACCACGCGTGGCACCAGCGCAAGTACTCGGAGCGTCGAGTACTGGATGGAATTCGTCCGGGCACCGTCGCCGGCTCACTGGTACCGCGCCCACAATGCCAGCATCGTCTCGGGGTACCTGAGGCACGAGGACCTCGCTGATGCCGAACTCCAGGTGGAGCGCTTCATGATGAACGTGGCGCTGCTCCGTGTGCTCTTCACGCACGCGATGCTGGTGAAGCCGCAACTGGCTCTTGGGCGCCTGGCCAGGCTGGGGCCACGGCTGGTCGATCCGCGCCATCGGACGGTCAAGCTCTTCCTCGACCTCGGCAGATCGTTTCCATCCGAGTATCCACTGACACTGCCGACGGAGGAGACGATCCTCGACGAGCACGCCCTGGCCCGAATGCTGGACTACGGCATGATCGCGCCACGTCTGCCGGCGCTGTACGAGTTCTCGGCACACGCGCTTGATGAGCCGCGCCTGGAGGGCCTCCTGGACGCCGGCGTCCCTGCTTACGCATGGCCGCGAGAAGACCGGTCGATCTGGTACGTCGGCAACACAGGCGCGCACCTGGGTGCGATCGCCCGGGCTTCGGGCGTAGGACTTGACTGGCAGCGATCGCCGGCGACCCGTACCGACAAACGTCGATGAGCAGGTCCGCATGTCACGAGCCCCCACCTCCGCCGACGTGCAGAAGGTGGGGGCTCTGTGCTGTCCTTCGTCTGCCCGGGGCAGTTCGGATGCGCTCAGCGCCGACCGGGTCGGGGCTGCCGGTACGGTCGGTCGAGTGGTCGCCGCCCCGGGAACCAGTGTCTTCAGATTCTTCGATCGGAGTGTGGAAGTAATGTGGGTCGAGCGCATCGCCCAGACCACGAACTGGGAGCCGCTTCGGCTGGAAATCCCCTGGAACAGCATGGAGGACGACCTCGGCACCGCCCTGCCGGCGGACTACAAGGAGCTCGCCGAGACATTCGGCATCGGGGAGTTCTCGGAGTTCATGAGGGTCCTGAGCGTCGACGCCACGCGCCAGTTCGACCTGACCCACGTCTGGCGCACACATCTCGACACCAGTCCCGAGGAAGGGGCCGATCCTGTCCTCAAGCCCTACCAGGTGTACCGGCCCGGTCGACGAGGCCTGATTCCCTGGGCCTTCGCGGAGATGGACTGCAGCTACTTCTGGCTGGCCTCGGCGGACGAGGACCCGTCGACCTGGCCGATCGTCACCCAGGGCGACCCGTACTCCTGGCACGAGGTGAGCATGTCCACCTCCGAGTTCGTCCACCGCGTCCTGACGGACCCGGAGTTCGAACCCTTCTCCATCGCGCGCCTGATGCCGGAAGCGGGCTTCCACCCGATCGGCCAGGCGTGGTGACCGCTCGGCGCTCTCTGACCGCCCCCCATCCGAAACCGCCTGTCAGGGCCGCAGGCCGGCCCGCCTGAGTGTGATCGCGCAGAGGTCGGCGATGACGTCCCGGTCCCCCTGACGCCAGGCGTCGGCGAAGCCGCCCTGAGGGGCCGGGAGTGCGACGAGATCGCCGGGTGGGCCGGTGAGGGCACGCAAGGCGAGCAGATCGGCGCCTCCAGGGGAATCGAGGAGGCGGCGAATGGTCGCGCTGCGCCGGATCCAGAGCAGACGTGGCGGGAGCCACACCAGTAGTACGAAGGCCACGGGAATGACGATCAGAGCCGTTGCGGTGAAGGTTGCCACGCGGCCGACCGTCTGCTGGAGCGATTCTCCGGCGTCGGCGAACCCGGTGCTGGCGTCGGCCGCGGACTGCAGCGGCTTCTGCAAGAGGCCCCCGACGAACGGCACGTTCGACGCCGCATCACCGGCGTTGCCGAGTTCCATGGCCAGGCTGTCGCCCGAGCTTTCGACCTTTCGCCCCGGCTCGGCCAGAAGCATGATCGTTTCGCGGACGGTGAGGGCGCCCCACACCGCAGCGACGATCAGAAGTACGGCGATCAGGTCCGCGAGCACCTGACGGTTCCGGCGTGCTGGTGTCTGAGCGTAGAGGCGCATCGGCGGGCTCCCGTTCGGGTCGTGGCGTCGAGGAGGATCGACCGCCGCCGGGCGCGGATCGGCCGGCCGACCGTACGTCGGACTCGACTCTTCCACCTCTCCACAGGAGAACGTCCGTGACACGACGCCCGACCAGCACTCGGTGAAGGAGGATCAGGGGACTGTCTGCGGTCGGCACCTCGGCCGTTGTTGGAATGGGACCTAGTCTTCGGTCGTGCCGGAAGATTCTGTGACCCGCTTCTACGACGGTTTGGCCGACGACTACCACCTGATCTACGCGGACTGGGATGCGAGCATCCGACGCCAGGGGGAAGCCCTGGATGCCCTGATCGGACCGGATCGGGCACAGGTGCTCGACTGCTCTTGCGGGATCGGCACGCAGGCCATCGGTCTGGCGCTGCGCGGGCACCAGGTGACGGGCGGCGACATCAGTCCCCGCGCTGCCGCCCGGGCCTCCCGGGAGGCAGCCGCGCGAGGCCTGGAACTTGGCACGGTCGCCGCCGACATGCGCCGTCTTCCTTTTGCCGATGCTCGATTCGATGCCGTGGTCTGCGCGGACAACTCACTGCCCCATCTGTTGACGGTAGACGACGTGTGCGCCGCCCTTGCCGAGATGCGCCGCGTGATGCGTCCCGCGGGCACCCTGCTGATCAGCACGCGCCCCTACGACGACCTGCTGCGTGACCGCCCCGCTTCGACGGCACCGCAGGTCCACGGGGCCACAGGTCGGGCCGGCCACGAAGACCGGACCGTCACCTTCCAGCTCTGGCACTGGCATGACGACGGGGAGCACTACGACCTGGAACACTTCCAGCTCCTCCCGGCCGGCGGAGAGTGGCACGTCCGTGTACGACGAACCACCTACTGGGCACTTGGCCAGGACCGGCTGTCCACCCTCGTCGCCGAGGCCGGGTTCGTCCACGCGGAGTGGCGGACGCCCGAGCAGACAGGCTTCTTCCAGCCACTTCTCGTCGCGCGGGCCGGCGAGTAGGCGCCAGAGCCATCGGAGAATCGCGCCGGGAAGGAGCGGCGGGAGCATCTCCTCGAATGGGTAGCCGGTTGCGTATACCGCGCGGCATACTGGTGGCATGGCAGACACCACCGTCAAGATCGACGACACGACACGGGACCGGTTGAAGGCCTTGGCCGACGGCGCCGGTCTGTCCATGAAGGACTACCTCGCGCAGGTCGCCGCGGAGAAGGAGCAGGAGTTGCTCCAGGAGAGCGCCACCGCCGCCTTCCGCCGCGCCATCGGCGCCCCTGGGATCATGGACCGGTTCGACGCCGAGTTCGGCGGCCTTCCGCCCACGGCCAAGCGCGAGACTCCGCGGGCGGCCTGAAGCCGTGGACCTGCTGATTGATCACCGATGGCTTCTCGAGCGGCAGGAAGAAATCCTCCGCAAGGACCTGACGGTCAACGATCTCTCCGTGCTCGTCGGTATGGCCACCCGTCACCGTGTGAACACGCCGCGCCTCGACCAGGCCGACCCCGACGCCTTCTGGCGTGCCGCGGTCTTCCTGGAGGAGTGTGTCCTGCTGCGCCCCCTCCCCGCCCGTAACGAGTTGTACGGATACGGGCTGGCCATCGCCTACCTGGAGGCCTCCGGCCACCAGGTGGACACCTCCTTCGAGCCATGGCGAGACCTGATCCACGAGATCCGGCGGCTGCGCCTCGACTCCTACGACATCGCAGATCACCTCAGGTCCTGGAGCACGTCGTAGACATCGCCAGGTGAAGAGGCTGCTGTCCGGCCTGAGGGACGGTTGAGGTGCCCGTCCCGCTGACAGGTCAGCGGGGGAGGGGCCAGCGGTCAGGACGGGGCAGGTAGGGGGCGATCCGACGGTAGCGCTTCCACAGGGCGTACAGCTGCTGGGTGGGCCGTTGCTGTTCGCCGTGGACGGCGTTGAGGACGAGCAGGCCGCCTGTCAGCGCCGGCACCACCCACTGCATGACCTCGAGGTGCTGCTCGGCCTTCTTCGTCTCCGCAGGATGCTGCCGCGCCTTCTCGGCGTCCGGTGTGGTCTCCGAGGTGACGTACTCGATCTTCTTGCCGAGCATGCGCGTGTAGGCCGTGGCCGCGAGCGCGGCGCCGGTCAGCGCGGTCTTGGCGATCGTGGACGCGGCCACTCCCTGCTGGGTGACGACCCGTGCCGCGTTCACGGCGAGCAGTCCGCCGGCGCCTACCATGTGCACCCCGATCGCGGCCGCACCGACCGGCGCCCACTTCGACCAGCCCGAACTCGCGATTCGCCCACCGAGTTCCCAGTCGCCCCCGCTCTGGGCTCTGGCCGCGCCGTTGAGGCCGACCGCGCCCATGAGGGATCCGCCGAACCAGGCGGCCAGACCGATGTCGTGCAGGCTTCTCAGGACGGTGTTGCGAGCGGGCATGGGCCCTCCTCGGACATGCGCGGAGCGGCGGCGATGTTGCGGCCGCTGCGGCTACCGTTCCTCGCGACGGCGTGCCCGGCCATCTCGGCTGCTCCGACCGGCCCACCCGTCGGCACCCGTGCGAGACCACTGTCGTCCCCACCACCGTCCTCCCCGGGGAAGCGGCGGAGGCGGCGCCGTGCTCCACCTCGGCCTCATGGCCGCGGATCGGACCGGCGCGCGTCACCCGCCCCATCCGCTGCGGTGGCCGACTCGGCGTGGTGGGCGTTGCATGAGAGGCACGCAGTCCATCGTCTTGTCGAACGGACGTTTGCAGTGGTTCGTGAGGATCATCCGGACAGCCGGTCGGTGCCCGAGGAAATGGGGGACGCCGTCCTGGACGCGCTGTTCTCCCAGTCGCCCATGGGCCTCCACGTCTACGACCGAGACCTGCGCCTGGTACGGGTGAACACATCCGCTCGGCTGATGCGGCAGTTCCCGGTCGACCGGCTGCTCGGCCGTACGCTTCCCGAGATCCTGCGGACCCTCGACGTCACCGATCCGGCAACCGTGGAACGGGCGGCTCACCGTGTACTGGAAACAGGCACTCCTGAGATCGAACTGAGCATCCGGGCCCGCGACGGGGCCGACCCGCCGGTCGAGGCCGTCGCCTCGGTGTCCGTGTTCCGCCTGCAGCGGGCCGACGGCACCGTGCTGGGGCTGGCAGCCGCGGTGACCGACGTGACCGCCCGGATGCGGGCGGAAGCGGAGGTGCGGCTTCTGAACGAGGCGGCCGCACGGATCGGCACCACGCTCGACGTCTTCCGTACGGCTGCCGAGTTCTGCGAGGTCGCCTCCCCGGCCCTGGCCGACACCGTGACCGTCGATGTCTACGACGAGGTCCTCCGCGGCCGGGCTCCGACAGCTGACGCACTCGATCGGAATCAGAGCGTCCGACGCGCCGGATTCCGCTCGGTCGCCGGACCGGACCAGCAGGGCGTCCCCGTCGTCGGCGAGGTCGACGTGTACCCGCTCGGAACGCCCCACCGCACGGTCCTGGACACCCTGGCTCCCAAGCTGATCCGACAACTTCGCCCGGACGCCCCGTGGATCGATCTCGCGCGTGGACGCGACGCCCGGATCCTGAGTGCGGGAACGCACTCGATGCTTCTGGTCCCCATCCGGACACGGGGCGTGGTACTCGGTCTGGCCTGCTTCTACAGGTGGCAGGATCCGACCCCGTTCGACCGCCGGGATCTGAAGCTCGCGCAGCAGCTCACCGCCCACGCCGGCCAATGCCTGGACAACGCCCGGCTCTACAGCCGCGAGCGCTCGGCCGCCCGCATCCTGTCCGGTGGGTTCGCCCACACGAAGGCTTCCGTGGGCGCGTCTGTCGAACTCGCCCGCACCCACCTGCCGGCCGGCACAGGCGGCGGCTGGTACGACGCCATCCCCCTGTCCGGGTCCAGGGTCGCGCTTGTCGCCGGGGACACCATTTCCGGGACGTCCAGCCCAGGAGTGATGAGCGAGGTCCGGGCTGCCATCGAGGTGCTCGCCGATCTCGACCTGCCGCCGGACGAGATCCTGCAACGCCTGCACGACCTCGCCAGCCGCCCCACCACTCCCGAGGGCGTGGCTGCGTCCGATGCCGGAGCGGCTCCGCCCGCCACCTGCCTCTGCCTCGTCTACGACCCGGTCACGCGGCTGTGCGCCGCAGCGAGCGCGGGACACCCCTCGCCGTTCCTGGTGCATCCGGGCGGCGACGTCGAAGTGTTCGACGTCGCGGCAGGGTCACCACTGGGCCAAGGGCGTGGGCAGTACGCGCTCACCGAACGCGCCCTGCCCGAGGGCACCACGTTGCTGATCTACAACACCGCCCTGCTTGCCGGGTCCGCTCCCGGAACGACGCCGCTGAGCCTGGTGAGCGAGCAGTTCGCCGAGCCCCGGCCGTCGTTGCAAGCCGCGTGCGACGCGTGCGCCGACGCCCTCGCCCCGCAACAACCCCCGCGCGACGCCTATCTGTTGCTGGCCCGTACACGGACTCTGGGCGATTCCCAGACCAAAGCCTGGACCTTCGTCAATGCCCCCGAGAGCGCTGGTCAGGCCCGCAGGCGAGCCGCCGAGCAACTCGCGGAATGGGGACTTGCCCAGGACGTCATCGACGACACGGCGCTCGTCGTCAGCGAACTGGTCACCAACTCCGTGCGCTACGCCAAGGGTCCGATCCAGTTGCGCCTCATCCGCGACGGCGACACCACCCTCGTGTGCGAAGTCACCGACGACAGCAGCGCCAGTCCCCATCTCCGCCGCGCCCTGGACACGGAAGAGAACGGTCGGGGCCTCTTCATCACCGCCCAGCTCACCGAGCGCTGGGGCGTGAGGCCCTTGGGGCGGGGCAAGACCCTCTGGGCCGAACGCGTCGTCGCCACACCTCCCGCCTCCGACCACGCTCCCGCCTCGGAGGCATGACCGTACGCACGCGGCGGTCCGCCGTCGAACACCGGCTTCGGTAGCCGCCTGCCCGGACCGTGGTCCCGGTCGCCGGGCCTGAGCATGGTGAACAACCTCGGTCTCCGAAAGTCCGCGCGAAAAGCCCTTGCCGAATGGTCAAGAATCGTTGACCATTACTCGTATGCCCACCGATGATCTTCCCGAGACGTTCCACGTCACCACGGACGAGCAGCTGCGCGCCGTCTCCAACCTCACGCGCCACCGGATCATGGCCGTACTCCGCTTCGAGCCCGCGACGATCACGCAGATCGCCGAACGAGTGGGCCTTGCGAAGGGGAGTTCCAGCTACCACGTGCGGCTGCTGGAGCGGGCCGGTCTGGTGAAGGTGGTACGGACGCGGAAGGTGCGGGGTGTCACCGAGCGGTACTACGCGATGGCCGCGCGGTCGATCGTGCTGCCCGATCCGGGCGAGGGAGGACCGGATCTGCTGATGCGGCATGCCGTGGCGGACCTGGAGGCGTCACCGGCGGATGGCGAGCGGCACGTACGGATGGCGCACCTGCGGCTCACCGAGGAGCAGTTCGCGGAGCTGGGCGCGCGGCTGCAGGCACTGGCGGACGAGTACCGCGAGCTGTCCGACCCGTCGCTGCCGGACGCGTCACTCGTCTTCGCACTGTTCCACCCGGCGCCCCGCGGCCAGGCCGAAGGAGACTCCAAGTGACCTCAGATGCCCAGAAGTTGCCGACCGGATTCGGACGGCTGTGGACCGCGCAGACGGTGTCCTCGCTCGGTGACGGGGTGTCGCACGCCGCGCTGCCGCTGATCGCGCTGACGCTGACGCGGGATCCGATGGCGCTCGCCGTCGTCACGGCCGCCGGGACGCTGCCGTGGCTGCTCTTCGGGGTGCTCGGCGGTGCGCTGGTGGATCGCTGGGACCGCCGGCGCACGATGTGGGTCGTGGACGCGGCACGCGCGGTGCTGCTCGTGATACCCGCGGTGGCGGCGGCGGTCGACATGCTGAGCATTCCGCTGCTCGCGGTCGTCGCCTTCCTGCTCGGCCTCGGCGGACTCTTCTTCGACACCGCCGCCACGGCTTACCTCCCCGACCTGCTCGGCCGTGACCCCGCGCTCCTGGAGCGCGCCAACTCCCGCCTTCGCGGCGCCCAGACCGCCATGTCCGGCTTCGCCGGTCCGCCCGCCGGCAGTGCGCTGCTCGCCCTCGGACGCGCGGTTCCGCTGCTGGCCGACGCGGTGTCGTTCATGCTGTCCGCACTGCTCGTACGGTCGCTTCCCGCCGTACCCCCGCCCGAGCGTGAAGCCCGTGAGTCGCTGCTCCGCCAGGCGCGCGCCGGGGCCTCGTACGTCTTCCGGGACCGCCTGCTGCTCGGGCTCGCCCTCCGCCCGGCGGTCGGGAACATCTCCTTCCTCGCCGTCGAGACCGTCCTCGCCCTCTTCGCCCACGACCACCTGGGCATCGACACCTACGGCTTCGGGCTGCTCCTCACGGCGGAGGCCACCGGCGGTCTGCTCGGTGCGGGCATCGCCTCCTACCTTGGCCGACGCCTCGGCACCGGAACCGCACTGACCTGCACAGCCGCAGTCGAAGGATGCGCCATCCTGAGCCTGGCCGCTGCCCCGAACCCTTACGTGGCCGGGCTGGCGCTCGCCGTCTGCGGGGCCGGCATGGGCGCCACGATGGTGCTCGCACCCTCACTCCGGCAGGCGATCGTCCCCGCCCACCTCATGGGCCGGGTCGCCTCCACCTCCCGGATGCTGGCCATGTGTGCCGCTCCCCTCGGGGCCTTCCTCGGCGGCTGGCTGGCGACCAGCTACGACATCCGTACCCCGCTCTACGCCGCCGGGGCCCTCCTCCTGGCGATGACGGCCGTCACCGCGTCCATGACCACCAACCGCCGGGTCGAAGCGGCGCTGCGTGCCGCCGCGCCGGACAACGACCCGGACGACCGGGCCGCCAAGGACCCCGTCCAGGAGAGTGCGCCCGTCGTGTCGTGACGCCTGCCGCGAGGACGCCGCAACACCACGGCGCGCAGAGGGCGCTGGAGTCGTACGACGCCCGGGTCGGCTCAGCACGGTGGGACTGCCATCTGTTGGCGACGAACGAGGCGGGTACGAAACCGACCCGGATGTCGCCCCTACGGCTCGTGTCGCCGTGCCCGTTGCCGTCACGGCGTGCAACGGTCTCCCTATGACCGCAGACTCCCCATCGCCGGCCCGCATCACCGTGCTGGGCGTCGTACCTGGCAACCCGCCGTTCCGCGTGGTCGAACTCGACGGGGAGCTTGCCGGCCGGGCTACGTCGATGACGGACGTGCTGGTGATCGCCGCGGAGGCGGGGCTCACCATCCATGATCTCGATGACCCGGCCGAGGTCCGGTGGGTCGGGGGTGGCAAGACCACCTGGACCGTGCACTGAGCGGCGCCACGCTTTCACCGACGATGGTGCGGTTCAGCGTCAGCTGTGGGGGCATCCGTTGGCTTCCGCGACCACCCTCAGGAGTGTTGATCCTGCTCTCGGTCCATGAGAGCCGCCGCGGTGGCACTCACGAAGCCTTCCGGGTTGTCCAGCATGATGACGTGTCCGCAGTCCGGTATCGCAACGATGGACACCCCGGCTTCGACAAGGGCTTCAGAGCCCGGGAGCGCGCCGTCGGCCGCGGGGAGCAGGTAGGTGCGGGGGATCTTCAGCTCCAGCAAGAGCTCACGCATGGTGGGGACGGTGCCGCGGGTGAGGTGGACCGCGCTGCGATGCAGTGCCTCACGGCCGGCGAGGCGCATCGTGGACCACCAGTGCGCACCGACCCGGTCGCGGACCTCTTTCCATCCGCCGGCCACGAACTCCCGCTCGGAGTACGAGGCGATGCCGCTGCTGCCTGCCGCGGCGGGCGTAGGCGGGATCGGGTCGAGGTTGGCGTCGACCAGGACCAGCCGAGAGACCAAGTGGGGGTGGCGGGCGGCCAGGACGATGGCCACTGAGCCGCCCATGCTGTGCGCGATCAGCTCG
Source organism: Streptomyces sp. NPDC013317 (assembly GCF_055563155.1). Lineage (NCBI taxonomy): Bacteria > Bacillati > Actinomycetota > Actinomycetes > Kitasatosporales > Streptomycetaceae > Streptomyces > Streptomyces sp. NPDC013317. The sequence continues at coordinate 83,780 of NZ_JBVHDX010000003.1, read as the reverse complement.
GCACCGGCTACGCCCGAGCTGGTCAGCGCAGTGGCAAGCGCATCGGCATGCGATTCCAGCGTGTAGTCGAAGCCCGTCGGGCGGTCGCTGATGCCATGACCCAGCAGGTCGACCAGCAGAGACCGGCGACCGGCCAGCAGAGGATGGACCGCGACTTCCGTGAAGTAGGCGGGCGACGTTGCGCCCAACCCGTGTACGTAGACGCGGGGAGGCTCCTGCCCGGGCAGCTCGACCCAACGGATGCGATCGCCCTCCGGCGTTACGACGACACTGCGCACAGTCTGCTCCCTTGCGGTCAAAAGCGATGGGGAGACGACCTTAACTACGGAAGCTCCGTGCACCACCACCGAGGTTTGCCCGAGGGTCGGGCCGGCGGGGGGATGGTGGCGCGCCGGGCCATTCCCCCCGATCCCTTCCTGCGGGATTGAGTACACGTACTCATGCCGCAGGAGACGTCTCGTTCGTACGGTCGAACCCATGAGGAAGATCGCCGTGCTCCCGGCCCTGCTGCTCGCCGCCCTGACGACCACGGGCTGCTCCGTGCTGGAGCGGGAGTACCCCTCCGCCGATCCGACAACGCTCTCCCAGCGCCTGACCGACCGCGCGCAGTGGGCGTACGACGGCATGGCCCTGCCGCCCCACGAGGCGGTCAGGCCCGCCCAGGTGGTACCCGGCCACAGCTGCTACGCGGGCGGGCTCAGCATCGACAAGACTCTGCCGGACGTCGTCACCTACGACCTCAGCTGGACGGTCGCAGACATCACAGCCGACGTCGCCCGTGCCGCGGAGGCTCGCCTGCGCCAGGAGTTCACCTCGGCGGGCTGGACCCTCACCCACGACGGAAACCGCCGCGGCAAGGACTTCGTCGAGTTCGGATTCCGCGTCCAGGACCCGGCGAACGGTGACCAGTTCGACCTGGCGTGGAACGACTCGACCACCTCCCTCTTCCTGTCGGGCTACACCTCCTGCGCGAAGGTCCCCCAGTCGGCGGCCGACACCCCGTCGCCGAGGACCTGGACACCGCGAACCGTCTGACGCGCCGCAGCCGTCGCCCGCGCCGGGCGAGCCGTAGAGACCACACCCACGGGCCGGCGCATGGGGGGCGCGTGCCAAGGGCATCACGGTTGGGTGAAAACAACGGGGTACGGGCGGGGTTGGTATCGCGGGCGGATGCCCGTCTGGTTACGCGGACTGGTCGTCCTCGCGGCCGGATGGGGAGTTTTTCTCTGCGGGCAGCAGGTCGCCGAGGGGTACGGGCAGACCATGACGTACCGCGACGCGCCGGTCTGCGAAGCCGGGAGCGCCAAGGGGAACGGAGGCGACGGAGAGACGTGCGTGCGGCGCGAGACGGGCACGGTGCGCGACCGCAGGACGGGCGAGCGCTGCACCTCCAACGGCACGAGTGGGGGCACGAGCGGCGGCATCACGACGATCGGCGGAGGCGGCGGCATGGCCACCGCCGGCGGCAGCATGGGCGGGGCCGTCACCGGTGGGGTATCCACCGGGGGTGGCGGAGGCGGTACGACGTGCACGACGTACTACGACGTCGAGGTGGAGTGGCCCGACCGCTCCGCCTGGTTGGCGGTGGGGTCGGAGACGTACGACGACGTCAAGGCGGGGGACCGGGCCGAAGTCCGTTTGTGGCGTGGTGAGGTCGTGGGGCTCGAGGTGGGCGGCCGCACCCATTCCTACGCACCCTCCTCGGAGACCGGGGTCCTCTGGTGGCTCGCGCTGGGCACTCTCATCCTGGCGGCGGGCGCGTGGGCAATGGTGAGCGGACGGCTCTCGGGGCTCCTCGCCTTCCCCAACTTCGGCTGGCCCTTCCTGGCTCTGGGGCTCGGCTGGCTCGGTGCCATGGCGCTGTTCGGCGGACCTCTTCTGGTCTGGGGCTTCGCGATCCTGTGGACGGGGTTCGCGGTCTTCTGGATCGTGGGCGCGTGGCGGGACGGGTGACGGCTGCCCCGCGTCGATCCGCCGCCCCGAGGAGCTTGAGGAGCGCGTCGGTGAGCTGTCCCAGTCAGACGTCGATGCCCTGATCCCGGCGTTCGACGAGCTCGGCGGTGTACGTGACGAGGGAGGTCGCCGGGGCTCTGACTCAGAGCACCCGGCGGGCGCAGCGAGACCGAGCCGCGGGCTCGGGTGGCATCCAGCGCCGGTTCAGGAGTGGGAGTGGCAGAAGTCGCGCACGGCTCGGTTGAACTCCTCGGGCCGTTCCAGGTTGCTGACGTGCCCCGCGCCGGGGATCACGACCAGACCCGCATCCGGGATCGCGTGCTGAAGCTGCCGCGCGACGGCCAGTGGTGAGCGGACGTCCTGCTCTCCCCACAGCAGGAGAGTGGGCACCGAAACGGTGGGCAGGAGATCCCGCAGGTCCGCCTGTGCCATGAGAGAGAGCTGCGTCCGCATGGTCTCGGGGCGCGCGGCGGCGGCCATCGCGTCCAGCAGCGGCACGAACTCGGCAGGTGGCTCGCCGGCGAACAGTCCGGGGAGCGTCGGATCGAAATCCCCGTGCGGCGCGGACAGCATCCGGTGAGCGCCCTCGACCCGGGCACGCACCTCCTCCGCGGGCAGCGAGCCCTTCCAGCCGGCATAGGTGTCGATGAGGATCAGTGTCTTCACGAGGTACGCGTGGTGGCGGTAGAACTCCAGGGCGACAGTGCCGCCCCAGGAGAGGCCGGCGATATGTGCCGGACCGAGCCCCAGCGACTCCACGACCCCGGCCAGACAATGGGCGTAGTCCGCGAGGGTGAACGACCGGGGGATGTCGGAGGAACGGCCGGCTCCGGGCTCGTCCCACGCCACGACCGTGAACGCGTCCGCCAGCGCGTCGAGTTGCGGCCTCCAGACGCGGGCGTCCTCGGCCGCACCATGCAAGAACACGACGGGCGGCCCGTCGCCCACACGGTCGTACGCGATCCTCGACCCGTTGACCCGCACCGTCGCCATGACTTCAGGGTAGGCGCGCCCACCGACGCCTTCACCGTTGCCCGGCCGGGTTCGCGCGTCACCGCCCTCGACGACCTCCGTCCTCACTAGCCATACGGCGCGCGCACCGCGTGGCCGTCAGGCAGCGGCGTGGGTTCGGGAGGTTTTTCGCCCGGTTGGACGAGTGTGAGGTTTCCTCGGATGGCGCAGCGTGAAGTTCCGCGTACTAGTGGTGTTGAGGTACGCGCTTTCAGCGCGTCATGAGCCGGCCATGGCGGATGCCGTGGGTGGCTGTGAATGGAGTTCAGCATGGCCCCCGATTTCTTCGACAGCACTCCGGCGAGCGACCACACGGAGCGCCGCGCCGTCGGCTCAGAGCAAGAGTCCAGTTCTCTCCCCGACCGCGGGCCGGTTCGCAGCACGCGGTCGCCTGCTGTTCCGGACGCCACCGTGCCGGCACTGGAGGCTGCTGCCGTGCCGCCGGGCGGAACTGCTCCGGTGGCTGCGGTCATCGCCGGCGCGCAAGGGAGCTCTTCTCCTCCGGCGCCCTTCGCGGCGTCGTTCGCCGTCGGCCCGTCCGGCACCGTGGAAGCGGCGGCCGCGGAGTCTGCTGCCTCGAAGCCGGCGGCTGAGGAGCGGGCGGCTGAGGAGCGGGCGGCTGAGGAGCCGGCTGTCCCGGGGGCGGCGGCAACGGAGGCTCCGGACGGTGAGGAGGCACTCCACACGCTGCTGTGGACGGCGGCGACGGAGCGTCCGGTGTCCGAGGTCGCTGCGTTGGTGGCCCGGCTCAAGGACTCGGCCGCAGTGTCATGTCCCGCCGACGTGGCGCTCCGCGCCGCCGCGGTCTCCCGGCCCCTGGACGAGGTAAGACAACTGGTCGTGCTGCTCAACGAGGCGGGCTACGACCTGCACCAGGCCAAGACCACACTGCGCGCCGCGGCCGTGGGCCGGCCGATCGAGGACATCGTCGAACTCGTGAACATCATCGGAACCGACAGCAGCAGTTGGCGGACCCTGGGCGGCGCCGACGCCGAGTCAGCGCAGTCCGCGCCGGGGCAGAGCTCCGAACCCTCGTCGCGGCAATCCGCGGCCGCGGCGGAGCCTGTATCGGAAAGGATCCGCAGGGTCCTGAAGCCGGCGAACACACCCTCGGACCACCCGGCAACGGCAGCGCCGGCAACTCACGTTCCGTCCTCCGCGCTGCACTCAAGGCTGCGCTGGCCTGCGGCGATCGCGCTGTTCGCCTGCGGCCTGGTCCATCTGCCGACCGGCGTGCCGGGGCTGCAGTCCGCCGGCACCGCCGCGATGGTCTCCGCCCTGATCACCGCCTGCTGCCTCCTGGGCGGCGCATGGCTGGTGGTGCAGGACAGCGTGAGGGCCTGGTCCGCTGCGGCAGCGGTCGCGGCAGGGCTGATCGCACTGCACGTCCTGGCCGGCGCGCGCACCGTGGACCTGCTGAGCAGCAGCCTCGGTTCCCGGCTCATCTGGGCACAGGCTCTGACGGTCCTGACTGCTGCGGCTGTCATCGCCCTGGCGACGGTGGTACTGCTCCGCAACACAAGAGCGACCACAACGGCCGATCGCGCCTGACAGCCGGCTGACACGGCTCGCGTTCGCGCACATGAGAACCTGCGGAACCGGCTCGGTCTCCGGCCGTGTACTCCGAAGGCCTGCGAGCCCACCGTCGTCCACCGATGTGCCCGCCGGCCCCGGGTGGGGCCGGCGCGGCGGCCTCCACCCGGGTCCTGCCTATGAGAAGTGGACTCGGGCGATGACCGGCGCCACGACCGACCATCCGTTCCTCAGCGCCTTGGGGGAGTGGTCACTGTTCCGCGCCATCACGCTCAAGCTGCCCTGGCACCGCCGCAGGACGACCTGCTCGCGGCCACAACTCTGAGTATTGCTCGCCCGGGCCTGTGGAGCGCGCTTGCAGCGGCAGCCGACTGCGAAGCTCCGCCGCTGGTAACCGATTCTCGAACAGTCCGGGCACCGCGAGGCTTGACGCCGACCGTCTGGCGCGGTGCCATGAATGAAGATGGAGGGGGTGCGGGGTGAGCGACGAGGACGGCGCCGCCGAGGGCAGGGGTGACGATCATCCGCCGAGGCCGGGCCCTTCGGGATTCGAGGACAATTTCTGGCTGGTGGCGCTCGCGCTGATCGTGGTGGTCATCTTCCTGATCGGCCTCATAGGCGCGGACACCGGGCCTGCGAACCCGGACGGGTACACCGGCTGGCATTGAACGGGTATGCGGGAGGAACCTGGCCGCACCGTTGTACCTCCCGTCCCGGTCCGGCCCCGTTCACCTGGCAGAGGGCCAGGACGCACGTCAAGGACGGCAGCGCGCATGGCGGCGGGTCGGCCGACCCGCACGTCGCTTCGGCCGAGCTGCCACTGCCCGACTCCACCAGGCGGAAACGGGCTGTTGATCTCGCGCTCGGCGATCAGGTGCCAAGGGTGTTCGGCAAGTTGGTTCCTGACCTCCTGTGGAGGGGCTGGCCCTGCTGTTGCCGCCCGGTCCCGAACGGCGCCACCGCTACCCCGGGTAACGGCGTCTTCCCCACCTGGGGCCCCCGCTCTGACGCCGACAGCGGCAGCCACAATGAGCAGGCGACAGATTCGACGGCTTGGGGGAACAGGATGCTGACCGGGATCGTGATCGACGCGCTGGACGTCGCGCGCATGGACCGCTTCTGGCAACACGCCACACAAGGCCGGACCGGCGGGCTGCAGCTGCGGTTCGAGCCGGCCACGGAGCGGAAGTCGGCGCACAAGAACCGGCTTCACCTCGACTTGGCAGGCGGCCCGGGCTGGCAGGCCGAGGTGGCGCGCCTGCTCACCATCGGAGCGATGCGAGTCGACATCGGCCAAGGGGACGTCCCGTGGGACGTGCTGGCAGATCCGGAGGGAAACGAGTTCTGCGTCCTGCGCCCCGGTCACCCCGGCGTGCTCGCCGACTCCGGCCTCGTCGCCATCTGCCTCGACGTCACCGAAGAGGACCGCTACGCGCAGTCAGCCTTCTGGCAGTCCCAGGCCGACTGGCACGCGGTCGAGTCCCATGATTGGGGTGTCCGGCTGCGGCGGAGCCCCACCGACACGATCTCGCTGGTGATGGGGCCGCCTGCGGCGCCGAAGGCGGCACGGAACAGGCTGCGTCTGGAGGTCACGCATCCCAACCGGAAACCCGGCGAGTTCCTCGACACCGGCGGGAACGAGTTCCACGTCACGGGGGGCCCGTTGGCCCCGCCTTCCAGGGCCTGTTTCACCGCTCGTTCAGAATGAGTTGAGCGGCGGGTCTTGCTCTTTGCGATCTTGGTCGACGGGGTTCCCGCGTGCGCACTGATCTTGTTCTGGATGATTTGTGGAGCAGGTGGCAGCTCCGCTGTTGCCGCCTGCTCCCGCACGGTGGCGCCGCTACCCCGGGCGGCTGCGTGCTCCCGACAGGACAGCGGACAGCCCTCGCCGGCGTCCTGCGTGTACTGCGGTGATCGTCGACCGCCACGGGGGCCCCGCTCGCCGTCGCGCTCACCGGAGGAAACCGACACGACGTCACCCAGCTTGCCACTGCTGGACGCCTTCCCGTCGGTTCGGGGTCTGCGGGGACGCCCCCGCCGCGAGCTACGGCGTCTGTATGGAGACCGGGGCTACGACTTCGACAAATAGCGCCGCCCGCTGTGAAAGCGCGGCATCAAGCCGCTGATCGCCCGACGCGGCGTCGCACACGGTTCCGGACTGGGCAGGGTGCGCTGGGCCGCCCTGCTCATCCAGCCCGCTGAGTTCCGATTCAACCTCCCGCCTGTTTGCCAGAACGCAATCAGGTGTCGTACTCGCCGTTCCATGGAGCCGAGAAGCCCAAGCGATCTGGATAGAGCTCGGCCCAGTCGTCCTCGCCGTCCTCGTCCTCGGCGTGGCACTCGGTGATGAGGCCGAAGACCACACCGTCAACGGTGAGCTGGAACGGCTGGATCGCGATGTCGCAGAACTCACGCTCGGGAAGGTCGTCTACCAGGGCGGCCAGCCGGGCTTCTGCGCGGGCAACCACGGAACGCTCGCCATGCGGACGCTTCGTCTGCTCTGCCCGAGTACCGGCGCACCAGATGACGGAATCCTGGTGGTGCCCGCCGTGGTCGAACGTGTGCAGCACGACGAAGAGCCGCTGTTGCTCCTCCCAGCCGTCGCCCATCGCGAACCCATCCGGGAGTGTATAGGTGACCGAAGCCAGAAACTGGCCTTCGCTGAACCGGCCGATGGTGGCAGTTCGATGGTCCGGCTCATGTGCGATGGGGATGATCTCGGGGACAGCCATGCCCGCACCGTAGACCCCCGGTGAGCCCAGCCTCCGACTGGGGCCGGGAACCGAAACCGGCTGAGCTTGCCACTAACCTTGAGGTGTCGACGCGGTGGGTTCGGTTCCGGCGGCAGGGGTGGCTTTGCCGGTCCATGCCCAGGGCTCCTGAGGAGGATCCCAGCTCACCTCGATGTCGGTGTGCAGTCGCGCGCGAGTTCCGTCACCATCCGCGCTGCCGCGGCCCGCGCGTCTTGCGGTGGGTATTGATCGGTACGTCTAGACGTCCGCAGAGCATGCCGCCGTCCACGGCGAGGACGCTGTGGCGCCAGCCCTCTGGCGTCGCCAACAGCACGATCCCGTTCGGCATACCCGTGGCCGCGGGGAGCGCCCACACTCGGCGGGCAGGCTGCGCTACTCCGCCGCCGGTGTGCAGTGAGCGTGATGATGACAGCACGGGCCCGATCGGGCCCAGACCGAGAGGTGCCACGCGCCGGGCGGAAAGCGTGCCGCAACGATGCAGGATCTGCCATGCCCGGACCGCGCATGCGGAGAGAGTCGCCCGACGCGTGTGTCGCGCGCGAGGTCCGAGTGGCGCGGTCAGGATGATGCGTGACAGTGGAGAGACTCTGATGCGGGACGGCGGTCCCACCGCCGGGCACGGTCGACGAGAGGGGCAGATCGCGTGAGCAAGTCCAGAGCCCTGGCGCATGTCGTCCGCCGATCGCCGGGCCGAGCCGCGCCTCTGCCTCTGGGGCAGGCCAGGCGCTCACCGCGTGCTGAGTCGCCTTCGGCACCCGCCGGGCCCTCCGGGAGGGCCGCCCGTCCATGGCAGTGCTGACGCTTCGGGCATCAGGGCCGGCTTCCGCTCAGGAGGTCTGGTCCTGCTATGTCCTCCCCGCGCGCTGGTCGGCGTGGTCGCCGCAGATCAGAGCGGTGAGAGTCGCGGGTGAGCGGATCGTGCCAGGCATGCGGGGAGACGTCGTGGCGAGATTCGGCGCCATCGCGCATTTCGTCGTGGAATCCGTCGACGAGCCACAGATGCGGTGGCTGTGGCGAGTCCGCATAGGCCCGGTACGTCTGCGGCTGCACCACGCGGTCGCTCCGCTCCCGACAGGCTCTGCCACCTTCCTGCGCATCGAAGGTCCCGTTCTCGCCCTCGCGGCCTACGCCGGTCTGGCGCAGTGGGCCTTGAGACGGCTCGTCGGCAGGCAGGTCCAGTGTTGAGGAGTGAGATCGGCACGGCCTGCCCGTGGCACGGCAGAGCCGGCCATCAGAGCGCACGCGACACCCCATCCATACGGTGCTCGTCGCGGTTGCGGCAGGCACGGGCCCAATGCCGCGCAGCGCAGCCGCGCACGCCGGCCTCTCGTGCCGACCCAACGGCTGCCACCGTCCGGGATTTCCGTCCAGCGCGAGTGGTGCATCCGCCGTTGGCCCACGTGGCGAAGGAATGGATGACGTAGTGGGCATCTCGAATCGGCCTCCGGGCAACCGGCGAACACGAGTGAGGTATTCCCATGCACGTGCATCTTCTGGGAGAGCAGGTCATTGCGTCTGGCGTCTGGCAGTCAGGGCTGGCCCAAGTCCTGGGTGGGCTGGTCGTTGTTGCGGTACTGATCGGTGCCTTCATGCTGGGGATCCGGATCAAGAACAGGGAGCTCCCGCCGCCGGACCCCGAAACGCAGCCGCACCGGCCAGCGTCGGACCACCTTCCCGGCGAGATGAGCGAATACCGAAAAGCCTCGGAGGTTCCGCCGAACGACGGTGAGCATCGACTGATGCCGTACAACCTCAGTAGCTCGGGCGAGACCGACCCAGAACCGCCGAGCGAGGAGAGGCGCAAGTGGCACGGCATCTCCAGCGGCGGCTTCGGGAGTGGCGGGCCTGGCCACGGTGACTGAGCAGCTGCATCGGAGGACGTCGCGTCGCACCACCGATGGGCAAGCAGGGACCGCTCACGACATCACTGAATGCCGCACCGACTCCAGCGGTGGGCGCGGCACTCGCTCGAGCTGCACCACGCGTATCGGTCCACACGGATACGCGTGTGGGGGTCACCGGCGACCGGATCGGTGCAGCGTGCGCCGGCGGCGGCGGCGCACGCAGGCGCCAGGCATGAGCTCAGGCTGTACGTCGGTTTTGCGCAGCCGCATCCGTGGGAGGTCTCTCGCCCGAAGAGCCCATCGACCGTACGTGACCTGCCGACCCGTACCCCTGGAGCCAAGTGTGGAGCTGAGCGGCGCACGTGTCCTGGTGGCCGGTGCCACCGGCGCCCTGGGCGGTGCCATCACCGCGGAGATCGTCGGCCGCGGTGCTCGGGCCGCCCTCGCCGGACGCGATCCGAGTCGGCTGGCAGCTGCCGCACACGCCTATCCAGGCGTCCCGACTGCCCGGTTCGACGCCTACGACCCCGGGTCGTGCGCCAAGGCCGTGGAGCAGGCGTCGGCCGCGCTCGGAGGACTGGACGCCGTGGTCGTCGCCTTCGGAGCGGTGGCATTCGGCACGGCCGGGGAGGTCGGCGACGAGGTCGCGGAGCACCTCATGGCCGTCAACCACCTCGCCCCCGCCGCGTTCTTCCGCGCCGCCCTCGACGTCCTGGAACCCGGGTCGGCGATCGCCGCGGTCACCGGCGTGGTGGCAGAGCGCCCGCAGAAGGGGATGGCCGACTACAGCGCCTCCAAGGCCGCACTGCGCGCCTGGCTCGACGCCGTGCGCCGCGAGGCGCGGACGGTCGGCGTCGGGGTGCTCGAGATCCGGCCGGGCCACCTGCACACCGGCTTCTCCGACCGTCCCGTGGCCGGTACCGCCCCGCCGCTGCCCCGGGGCGGCGACCCGCGTCAGGTGGCCGCCGCCGTCGCGGACGCGCTGGTGGCCGGCGCCGAACTCCTGCGCACGGACGCGGCCGGGATTCCCGTCATCGAGCGGCGGGCCCGGTGACACCTGCCTCCACCGACACCTGCGAGGTAGCCGTCCTCGGCGGTGGCGCGGCCGGACTCAGTCTGGCGTACCACCTGGCTCGGACGGGTGCCGGATCCGTGACTCTCGTCGAGCAGCCGGACGGCCCGCTCCGCCCGGCCGAACGTACGTGGTGCTACTGGAGCCAGCACGACACCGACCTCGACGAGGCCGTCAGCGCCTCCTGGTCACGGCTGCGCGTGCACGGACCCGACGGCCGGGACGTGACCGTCGACTCGACCCCGTTCACCTACCGCATGGTGCGTTCCACGCCGTTCGAGCGCATGGTCCACTCCTGCCTGGAGCGCTCGCCCGCCGGGCGCGTACTGCGAGCGACGGCAAGCGAGGTGCGCGACGTGCCCGGGGGTGCGGAGGTCCGGTGCACACTGCCCGGAGGCCGCCCCCTGACACTGCGCGCTCGCCGGGTCTTCGACTCGCGGCCGCTGCCGTCACTGCCGCCTGCCCGGACGCAGTTGCTACAGCATTTCCGTGGCTGGTTCGTCCGTACAGCCACCGAAGAGTTCGACCCCACGGCCGCCACCCTGATGGACTTCCGTGTGCCGCAGCCGAGTCACGGGCTCGCCTTCGGCTACGTCCTGCCGCTGGCCGCCGATCGGGCACTCGTCGAGTACACCGAATTCTCCCGCGTGCCCTTGACCACCGCGTCGTACGAGGCCGCGCTCGGCCTCTACACCCGCGAGATCCTGGGCCTGGGGGCGTTCACCGTCGTTACGGCGGAACAGGGAGTCATCCCCATGACCGACGCCTGCTTTCCCGGCCGGATCGGGCGAGCCGTGTACCGGATCGGGACGGCGGGCGGTGCGACCCGCCCGTCGACCGGTTACACCTTCGCAGCCGTGCAGCGTCAGAGCCGGGCCATCGCCACGGCGCTGCGCGACGACCGCGACACGCTGCCCCCGCCGCACGGGAGACGAGCGCTCGCCATGGACGCGGTGCTGTTGCGGGCGCTGGACACAGGACGGATCGACGGCCCCGCCTTCTTCACCGATCTCTTCCGCCGTACGCCGACGCCCCGGCTGCTGCGCTTCCTGGACGGCGCGACCTCGGTCCGCGAGGAATGGGGCATCGGACTGCGCACACCGGTCGGTCCGATGCTCCGTACCGCGGTCGAAGTGCCCTTCCTCCGCCGTCGTGCCCACACCACCCCACCGACTGGAGACACCTCCTGATGACACTGCTGCGCGACGACGACCTCTCACGCGCCTTCGACCACGCGTCCCGTACGTACGACCGGCTGACGGCCCTCAACCCCGGATACCGCGCCGACCTGCTGCGCTCGGCGCGCCGGCTCCGCCTGCCCCGGGAGGGAGCGGGGCTGCACATCCTCGATCTCGGCTGCGGAACCGGTGCCTCCACCCGGGCCCTTCTCGACGCGGCACCCAAGGCGCGGGTCACCGCCGTGGACGCGTCGGCCGGAATGCTGCGCCGCGCGCTGGGCAAGCCCTGGTCCGCCCGCGTGCGCTTCCTCCACCTGTCCGCCGAGGACGTCGCCGCGGAAGCCGAGGGCCCCTTCGACGCGGTGTTCGCCGCGTACCTCTTCCGCAACGTCACCGACCCGGACGCGGTGCTCGAGACCGTGCGGACCCTGCTGCGGCCCGGGGGACGTCTCGCGGTCCACGAGTACAGCCTCAGCGGCTCGCCGGTGCACCGCGCTCTGTGGACGGCCGTCTGCCGGGGGATCGTCATCCCGGCGGGCACGCTCACCGGCGACCGTCCCCTGTACGACCATCTCTGGCGCAGCGTCCTCGCCTTCGACACCGCCCCCGCATTCGCCGAACGTCTGACAGGAGCCGGCTTCACAGGAGTGCGTGTCGCCCCCGTCGCCGGATGGCAGACGGGGATCGTGCACACCTTCCTCGCCCGGAACGGAGCGACGACGGCCGAGGAGCGCGACCGGTGACCGGCGCCGAGCCGGGAGCCGCGCGGCGGGGGCGTGACCGCAAGGCCGACATTCTCATGCCCGTACCCGGCAGAGCGAGGTTCCCGGAAGGCGACGAGCCGTCGGTCGCCGTGGTCGGCGGCGGAATCGCCGGCCTTGCCGCGGCGACGCTGCTCGCCGAACGCGGTGCGCGCGTGACGCTCTACGAGAAGAACGGCTCACTGGGCGGCCGGCTCTCCGGATACAGCACGAGACTGGCGGACGGCTCCCAGGCGACGATGACGCGCGGGTTCCACGCCTTCTTCCGCCAGTACTACAACCTGCGAGGACTGCTGCGCCGTACCGATCCCTCCCTGGCACGCCTCACCCCTCTGCCCGACTACCCCTTGCGGCACAGCGGCGGCCTGACCGACAGTTTCGCGCGCGTTCCCAGGACACCACCGTTCAGCGCACTCGGATTCGTCGCCCTGAGTCCGACCTTCGGCTGGCGGGACCTCGCCGCGATGGACGCCCGGGCGGCGCTGCCGCTCCTCGACGTCCGCGTTCCCGAGGTGTACGAGCGCTTCGACGAGATCACCGCCACGGACTTCCTGCGGACCGTGCGCTTCCCGGAAGCCGCGAACCACCTCGCGTTCGAGGTGTTCACGCGCAGCTTCTTCGCCGACCCTCGCGAACTGTCCGCCGCCGAACTTCTGCTCATGTTCCACATCTACTTCCTCGGATCGGCGGAGGGCCTCCTCTTCGACGTGCCGAGCGAGCCCTTCCCCCAGGCGCTCTGGGAACCGCTCGGCGACTACCTCCAGCGCCTCGGAGTGCACGTCCGGACCGGTGCCCCCGTCCATGACGTCCTCGCGCGACGCGACGACGACGGAGCGGACGTACGCACCGACACCGGAACCGACCACCACGACGCCGTGGTCCTCGCCCTCGACACGGAGGGACTGCGACACGTCGTCTCCGCATCACCGGGCCTGGGCACCTCCGCCTGGCGCGACGGCATCGCCGGACTGCGCACAGCGCCCCCCTTCCTCGTCTCCCGGCTCTGGCTGGACCGCCCGGTCCACGCGGACCGACCGCCCTTCCTCGGGACCAGCGGCTTCGCGGGACTGGACAACATCAGCGTCCTGGAACGGTACGAGGGCGAGGCCGCCCGCTGGGCCGCGCGGAACAGGGGCTCGGTGGTGGAGCTGCACGCCTACGCCGCGGACGACGCCGCGGAGCCGGAGAAGGCTCAGCGCATGCTCGTCGACCAGCTGCACCAGGTGTATCCGGAGACCCGCGACGCACGCGTCGTCGACGCCCGGCACGAATGGCGTTCGGACTGCCCGCTGTTCCTCGTCGGCACACACCGACTGCGTCCCACCGTGCGGACGCCCTACCCGTGGCTGACGCTGGCCGGGGACGCGATCCGCTGCGACCTTCCCGTCGCCCTCATGGAACGGGCCGCCACCACCGGCTTTTTGGCGGCGAACGCACTCCTCGCCGACTGGGGAGTGAAGGGCCAGACCCTGTGGACGGTTCCCCGGACGGGCCGTTCACCCGTGCTCAGAGCACTCGCGGCGATCGCGGGACGCCGGCCGACCGGCTGAGCGACGGCCCATCGACGCACGAAGGCCGCCGGCGGCGGACAGCCCGCCGGCGGCCTTGCGTCAGCCGGGGAATCTCCCCGTGCTGCGCAGCAGCCAGCGGCGCTCGGCATAGGCCAGATCGTCGCGCCACAGACGTGCCGCGGCACGGCGCATGAGCGGGCGCAGCACCGGGGCGGCGCTCCGGGCCAGCGCGAAGCCCTGCCGGTCCGACGCCGCGACGACCGCCTCGACGACGGCGGTCCGCGGCCGTTCGGCGTCCAGAGAGGTCAGCGGCGTCGCGTGCGTCTCCACGACGGACGAGGCTCCCTCACCGTCGGTGATCCGCATGACGACCGTGCGCGGCTCCGGCGCGGTGAACTCGGCCCGCACCGGAACCACCAGACGCCCCGCCACCCGGAAGGAGACGTCGACGACGAACGCGTCGTCCTCGTCGTCCTGCGGCTCACGTACCACCGCCAGGTCCACGAACGAGTACGGATGAAACCAGGACCCGTGCCACGGATCGAGCCGGTTGGCCACCACATCCTGCGGTTCGCACCGCCCGACCACGGTGAACACGGCGTCCACCCCGCGGCCCGTCGCGGGCCGCACCGGCACGACCGGGCGCTCAGCGGGCTCCTCGCCACCCACCTCGTCCATCCGTACCCACACAAGCACTCCGTCGTCGTGGACGGGAAACGGCTGCCAGCCCGCGAACGGCGAACCGTTCAGAGCCAGGCCGTGCCAGTGGCAGACGAGCGTGCCGCACACCACCCGGCTGTCGCGCAGAGGAGCACCCAGATGCGGACACACTCCCTGACCCGCGTGCAGGACGCCCGCGTCCGAGCGCCAGAGCACCACCTCCACGCCACCGACCGTCCTGCCGTATGGGCGTCCCGCGGCGGCCATCTCCCGCGAGGCACCGACCACGAACCAGTTGCCGGACGGACGGGCGGACGCACGCTTGAGCGCGGCCTTGATGAGCGCCGGCCGCGCCTGCCGCCAGGTCGGTTCCTGTGTCGCCCAGCCCGGGCCACCACGCCGACGCCGCAACGGAGGCGTCCAACGTGCCCCGCCCCTTCGCTCCCTCACCGCACCGCCCCTTTCCGCTCGCCGGCAGCCGGCGCCGCCGCGGACCGCGGGTCTCCGGCGGAACGCCCCTGCCACCGGGCGCGTACCACGTGCAGCACACCGGTCGCCGCGGTTGCCGCACGACGCCCACGGGACACCACCGCACGACGATGCAGCACGCTGTAGTCCTGCGCCGCGATCGCGTCGAGAATGCCGCCGTAGAGGGTGAAAGCCGTGCGGATACAGGGGCGTACGCGCGGGTCGAGCATGGCGATTCCCGGTTCCGCCGCACGGTACTCGTCCCTCGTCATCGCTTCCGCGGCGACGAGTGCCCTGCGGATCCGCGGATCGCCGCGCCCGGTGCGACGGCTCCACTCCAGGAGGGACCTGTCCACACCATGGGCGGACAGCAGGTCACCGGGCAGGTAGACGCGCCCGCGGTCGAGGTCCTCACCCACGTCCCGCAAGAAGTTGGTGAGCTGGAACGCCACACCCAGTGCCGCCGCGTGCGGGGCCGCGTCCGCGCGGGGCACGACCGTGCCGAGTACCGGCAGCATCTGCAGACCGATCACCGCGGCCGAACCGTGCACATAGCCCTGCAGCGCGGCATAGGTGGGGTACTCGGTGACGCTCAGGTCGGCACGCATCGACGACAGGAAGTCGGCGAAGAGCGCGTGCTCGATGTCGTACCGGTGGGCGGTGTCGGCAACGGCCCGCACCACGGGTTCGTCTCCCTCGCGCGTACGCAGCCCCCGTTCCAGGTCGTGCTCCAGAAGGCTGAGCAGACGATCGCGCTCGGCGGGTGCCTCGAACCGGTCGAGATCGTCGACGATGTCGTCGGCCCAGCGGGCGAAGCCGTACAGCGCATGAACAGCCGAGCGGCGTTCCAGCGGCAACAGCCGGGTGGCAAGAAAGTAGGTCCTGCCATGGCGGGCATTGAGCCGCCGGCACCTGGCGTATGCGGAGCGCAGCGCGGGATCGGTGATCCCCGCCGCCTCGAGTTCACGACGGGTCATCAGCACCTGCCTGTGTCGGGGTGGCGAGTACGGGCGGCGAAGCCGGAGGCACGGTCAGGTACCGACGGCCGGCACCGCCTGTCACGCGCGCGGCGGCGAGCTTGCCGCTGATGAGTACGGTGGGGACGCCGACGCCCGGAGTGGTTCCGCAACCGGCCAGCACCACGTTCTCCACGCCGCGCACGAGGTTCCGCGGCCGGAACGGTCCGGTCTGGACGAAGGTGTGGGAGACCGAGAAGGGACTGCCCGCAGCGTGCCCCTGCGCCGTCCAGTCGCATGGGGTCACCAGCAGCTCCTCCTGGACGCTGTCCGCGAACCCGTCCAGGCCCCGGCGCTCCAGTTCGCCGACCAGGCGGTCGCGGTAGAGCGGGCCGAGGTCCCGCCAGGCGGCAGCCGACGGGCCGACCGTGGTGTTCGGGCACGGGGCCAGGACGTAATGCAGATGGCGGCCGGGCGGCGCGAGAGCCGCATCGTGCGAGGTCGGGCGCGTGATCAGCAGGGACGGATCGCTCATCAACCGCCCCGACCGGGTCAGTTCGTCGAAGGTGCGCTCCCACGCGGCACCGAAGGAGAGGGTGTGGTGGGAGAGCTGGGGCCAGGTGCGGTCCGTCCCGGCATGCAGGACCACCGCGGACGGAGAGTGCCGGGTCCTTGACGGGCGCCACGGTGTACGTCCCAGCAGCCGGTAGGCGGAGGGGAGTTCACACGTGAGCACCACCGCGTCGCACGGGATCCGCTCGCCCGTCGTCAGGCGAACGGCCCGCACCCGGTCTGCCGAGCGCTCCAGCGAGCCCACTTCGGACGTCCAGCGCAGCTCGGCGCCGGCGTTCGCGGCGGCATCGGCCAGTGCGCGCGGGATCGCGTGCATCCCTCCCTTGGGGAACCAGACGCCTGCGACGGTGTCCATATAGGCGATCACGGCGTAGGCCGCGAGGGCACGAGCGGGGGCGACACCGGCGTACAGCGACTGGAAGGAGAAGACCCGGCGCAGGCGGTCGTCGGAGAGGAAGCGGCCGATCCTGCTGTCCAGTCGGCCGAACCCGCCGAGCGAGGCCAGACGTGCCAGGTCCGGGCTGAGCAGCTGGAAGGGACTGTCGAAGTTGGTGTCGATGAAGCGGCGCATCTGCGCCTGGTACAGACGTTCCAGCCATGTCCGCAGGTCACGGTAGCCGGCCGCCTCCGCCGGTCCGGCGAACCGTCGCACCTCCGCCTCCATCGCTTCTCCGTCGGTGTGCACGTCGAGCGAGGAACCGTCGGCGAAGCACGCCCGGTATGCCGGATGGAGGGCCACCAGTTCGACGTGACGGTAGAGACTGTCACCGACTGCCGCGAACGCCTCGTCGGCCAGATGAGGCATCGTCAGCACCGTCGGACCCGTGTCCACCTGGTATCCGCCCAGGTCCAGACGGCCGGCCCGACCGCCCGGACCGGACTCGCGCTCCACGACGGTGACCCGGCGGCCGGCACCCAGCAGGTGCAGGGCACAGGCCAGCCCCGACAGACCGGCGCCCACCACGACGACGTGATCGGTCGGCCCCACCACCGTTCTCACGCGACCTCCTCCGCGCACCGCGGCACCACGCCCGATGCCCGAGCGACCAGCGCGGCGAACTCGTCCCGCACGCCGGGGCGGGCGCCGGTGCGCTCGAAGTGCAGGAGACTCACGCCCGCCAGTTCGCCGATCTTCGCCTCCACCACCGCCCGTGCCCCCGACCTCTCCAGGGCGGTGCGCATACGCTCCACGGCCCGTTCCGACCTCGTATCGGCGCCCGGAGCGAGGGCTGCCGCGGCCCGTGAATCTCCGCCGGCCTCGGCAAGTTCGACCGCGACCGCCAGGAGGTAGGTGAGCTTGCGCGAACGAAGATCGTCACCTGTCGGCTTGCCGGTCAGAGCGGGGTCACCGAAGGCGCCGAGGAGGTCGTCACGGAGCTGGAACGCCAGCCCGGCGCACCGACCGGCCGCCCGCAAAGCGTCCAGTACGTCCTCGTCGGCGCCCGCCAGCGTCCCGCCCAGCGCGAGCGGACGGGCCACCGTGTACAGGGCACTCTTCAGGGTCGCGATGGCAAGCGCCTCCTCGACTCCGGACGAACGGGCCGCCTGAGCGTGCAGGTCGCGGTACTGACCGGCCACCATCTCGGTGCGCACCGCCCGCCACTCCTCGACCAGCCGCGCGCCCTGCGGCGTCCCTAGCGCCGTGTCCGCCAGCAGATCATCCGCCCACACCAGCGCCAGATCACCGGCGAGCACGGCGGCAGAGGTCCCGAAGGACTCGGCGGAGCCGTGCATGCCGGCCGCCCAGTGCCTCCGGGCCATCTCGACGTGCATCGCGGGGGCACCCCGGCGGCGCAGGGATCCGTCCATCACATCGTCATGGACGAGGGCGCACGCCTGGAGCAGTTCGAGGGCGGCCCCCACGCGGAGGACCGCCGTGTCGTCGCCCGAGCCGCCCGCGGCGAGCCAGCCGCACGACGCGAACGCGGTGCGCAGCCGCTTTCCACCGCGGGTGACCAGCGCCGCCACACGGTCGGCCACATCGCGGGCGAAGACCGGATCGACCGCGCGGGACTGGTGCAGTCGCTCGTTCAGAACTCGGTCGAGGACGGTGGCCGCCCCGGCTTCGACGCTTCGCGCGGTTGGAGTATCAGCATCGTGTTCGGCCCTCTCGGCCGATGTCGGCGACAGTCCAAGCATGCCCGACCTCTTCTCGCTCCCGGCTAGATGCACATCCGTGCTTCTGTCGACGACGTTCATGCGGATGCGCTGATCTCTGCCCGGAACGGGCCGGTCCGGGGACGTACTCACTCCGGTGGCCCATCGACGAGGAGCGCACGGCGGTCTGCCGGCTGTCGCGCGTACCCGAACCAACATGCCGCGTCCCTGCGGATCGGACCGTCCGTTCTCGTCACGCGCCGTGATGAGCGTGCCTACCGCGCATCGTCCGCGGGGTCCGTCGCGACAGGGCTGTACGGCGGCTTTCGACGGGCGGCCGAACAAGGGGGATGGTTGCGTGGCGGCGAGACATCACTCGTCGCGAAAGGTACGTCCGTGTCCCCTGAATCCGCCCCCCACTACACCGTCCCCGGCATGACCGTCCAGGACAGCAGCAGCGTCATCGCGCTTCTTCAGATGAGACTGCACTCACTGAACGATCTCACTCTCACGCTCAAGCACATCCACTGGAACGTCGTCGGACCGCACTTCATCGCCGTGCACGAGATGATCGACCCACAGGTCGACCAGGTCCGTGCCATGACCGACGACCTCGCCGAACGGATCTCCACCCTGGGCGGCGAACCGCACGGCACCCCGGGCGCCCTGGTCGCCGACCGGACCTGGAACGACTACTCGATCGGCCGAGCCGAAGCCATCGAGCACCTGGGCGCACTGGACCTCGTCTACACCGAGATCGTCAAGGACCACCGGGCAGCCATGCAGGCCACCGAGTCCTCCGACCCCGTCACCCAGGACATGCTCATCGAGCAGCTGCGCGGGCTCGAGCTCTTCCAGTGGTTCGTCCGCGCTCACCTGGAGAACAGCGGCGGCCGGCTCAGCACCGCCCGTGCCACCACGGAGCAAGCGGCCGCGCGCCAGGCAGCCGAGCAGGCACGCGACCAGCCGTGACCCCTCCGGGAAGCCGTTCATCCAGCACCACCGCAGAGGAGAGAGTCGTGGCCAAGGACAAGGACGTCAGCAGGGGCGACAAGGTCGCGTGGAGGAGCCACGGAGAGACGGTCAGGGGGAAGGTGAAGCGCAAGATCACCGAACGGACCGAGGCCGCCGGCCGCACGGTGGACGCCTCGACGGAGGAACCGCAGTACGAGGTGGAGAGCGACAAGTCGGGCCGCTCCGCCGTGCACAAGCCCGGCGCGCTGCGCAAGAGGGGCACGTCCTCGTGAGAAGGCACGACGATGCCCGTGACGAACGCGTCAGGGGTTTCGAGTTCTCGGGCAGCGCCCCAGCGGCGACATCACGGAGACCCTGTGGCGCTACTCGCTGAAGAACTGGGGACACGACCCGCTCTGACCACGCAGACCGACGCAGAGGCTGCGCGGCCCCAGGCCCAGCGGAGGACTGCCCACCGTGCACGATGACGGCGGCGGGCCCGACGGCGGCCCCCCAGCGTCCTCACGGCGTCACCGATGCCGGCGTGTGGCGCGTCCCCGTCGAGTCGCTCACGGCGCTCTGCCCGGAACGTACGATCCGAAGGTCCATTCACGCCCTTCGAGATCGAGGACGCGGGCGCGCCGTGCTCCCCATGGCGTTTCCTCAGGGGCGAACACGGCGCTGGCTCCCGCCTCGACCGCACGCTGGTAGTAGGCGTCGGGATCCTCCACGCAGAGGTAGACACCGGCCGCGGGCGCCGCTGGGCACGTGTCGGTGCGGATGCGCGGCTGATGGTGAGGGACTCGAGGGTGCCGACTACAGACGATGTCATTCGTGGACCGGATCGATCCGAACCGAGGGGCAGTCGAAGGCTCCGCCGAGTCGGTCCTAGTCTCCTGAGAATCCGAAGATTCCCAGGTGAGTCGGCCTGTCGCCGGAGTAGAGGACGATGTAGTAACCGGTCCACCGCATCTGACACTCACCGAGCAGGCTCTGCTCGTGCTCCTCATGGCTCTCGGCCTCATTGGCAGCAGCGGTGAGTTCCTCGTACTGCTCGACCGAGGGGCGGTCTGTGCCGAAGTGGTGCATCACTCGGTCGAGAGCCAGAGGGCGCAGGGTGCCGTAGTCGGCGATACCGGAGCGCGTCGGCGGGTCATCCGTGGCAACGACCTTGTCGACGTCGAGGATCGTATGGGTGCCCTCGGTCCCCATGAATTCCTCGTCCTCGTAGAGGTCTTCCAGGTCTCGGTATCGGCCGTCGTCGCCGTATTCCTCCTGGAACACTCTCGCCTGCAATGTAGCCAAGGCCGCCTTGACGTCTCCGTCGTACTCGGTGACGTAGTCCCATCCACTGGCACCCATCGACCTGCCCCTCCCTGAAGATCGTGAACGGGTGAACGATAGCGACGGGAACTGACAGCGGCGCGGCCTGGCGGCGGGTTCTTCTCGACGTCCCGGATCGAGGCGTCCAGGCGGCCACCCGCATCAGGGAGATCACCCGGAAGGGTCCTGAAAGTCGGCGCGCCTCCGGGACGAGGGCCCGCCGACTGTTTCGTACGTTTGGCTCTGTTTCATGGGGAGGAAACCGCGCGGAGGAGTCTGCTGCTCGGCGGCGGTGTATGCCGACGGGGCAGTGAGGCGTTCACCGGCCGGGAAAGGCGGGACACGATCCTCGCCATCCCACCAGAGGTCGTTGTCCTCTCAAGTCCGTTCGCGGAGCGGAAAAGCGGCGGGGGCAGTGATCGCGGTGCCGGTCCCAAGGCGCACGGGGCCACCTCGGCGGCGGTTGGTAGCGGATGTGCTCGGCGCTCCGTGTTGGCTGAGCCTGGCGTGGCATGACCGGCAAGCGGCGGAACGCTGTACCGGGCGGCGGAGCAAGTAGTCGCTCGGGTGGGGGGCCGCCGTGCTCCCGGGCGGGCAGACCAGTGGCCCGGCACCGAGCGGTGCCCGGCCACTCGCCCACGTCTCTGGTGTGCAGGCGACTGTTGGTGCCGTCGTGGCTGTCGGCCTGCTCTTCGTTGAACCAGTAGTCGCCTGCGGCCAGGTAACGGAACGAGTGCACGCCGTTGCCAGGCAGGGCCACGGTGACCGCGCGCGTCCCGTCCTTGCGCGGTGCCAGGGTGTGGGCGCCGGGCTGCCAGTCGTTGAAGTCACCCACCACGCTGACCGGGCCGGGAGGCGTGTCGGCCGGCAGGACGAACGTGACGTGAGTGCGGCCCTTGGTCTGCTTGCGTTCCAGCATGGAATCTCCTGGCTGCAGGGTGATCGGTGGGGGCCATCCTCCAACTGGCGGCGGCGATGGCTGCCCGACGCGACCATGGGCAGGGCTCACTTCACTCACCCAGCGCTGAACCGACGTGTGCGCGCCCCGTGATCATGGTCGCGGTGGCAGGCAGGCGGCAGGGGGCCTCGCGGGCGGTTCTAGTGCGGTGCGCGTAGCAACGCGGCGAGAGCCGCGGCGAGTTCCACCGGCTCCACGGGCAGTGTGACCGTGGCGTCGGCGAGGCTCCAACGAGCCAGCCAGGCGTCCTGCGGCCGGCCGATCAGGAGCAGGACCGGCGGGCACTGGAAGATCTCGCTCTTGATCTGCCTGCACACACCCATACCCCCGAGGGGGACCGCCTCGCCGTCCAGCACGCAGACGTCGATCCGGCTTGTGCCCAGTGTCTGCAGGACCGCGGGCACGGTCGCGCAGTCGACGAACGCGACGGGCGGAATGTCGGATGCGGGCCTGCGGCCGGCCGCCAGGCGGACCTGTGCCCGGGTACCTGCGTCGCTGCTGTAGAGCAGGGCCGTGGCGCTCGCGGTCATCGCTTCTCCGTGTGCCGTGTGCCGTGTGCCGTGTGCTGTGGACGGGCCGGCCGGGACGGCCAGTACCGGACCGGCCGACGCAGCCCAGGAAGCTCCAGAGTTATGGTTCAAACTTACACAAATCGGGTATTTCCGCATGTTCGGCACAGTCGGACGCCCATCCCTTCCGTATGGGCAGGCGACATCAGGGTGTGGCGGTGAGAGCCGATGACTCAATGCAAGATTCCCGACTATCGCACCGGCCATCGTGGTCGGCACTGGACACACGCCCTGCGCTGCGCGCAGAAGAAGGGAGCCGTCATCGTCACCGATGAGACGGAGGAACCGGTGCTCTACGCGCACGAGGACTCCGGGCCCGGTCGGTTCAGGCCATGGATCAGCACCGCGGGTTCCCGCTACGACAGCCACGAAGTCCACCCCGAGTGGTGACGGCCGGGCAGGCTCCCCCCGGCGGCGGCCTGCCCGCTGGTCTGAGAAGGCTCGTCCCGTAAGCCCGCACTCCGCCCTCTCGGCGTGGGCCCGACGTCACCGGTTCCCCGGGGCTGTTCCACACCATGACCGACCAGCGGGCTTCCGAGCCGCTCGGACCCAGGGAGCGGGGGAGCGGATGCGCGCGGCGGGAGACCGCCCAGATCGCCGATCGAACCGGCCGACGGCTTCCGGCTGCACGGTGTGTCGACCCTTCACCTTCAGCATGTGTGCGGGTGGTATGGCCGGGCAGAGGCGCTGGTGAGCGGGCGGCCGCGTCCGCGGTCCTCCCTATGGGCGGGCATAGGCCGCTCGCTCCCACCGTGAACACCAGTCCAGCAGACGTACCTGGGCGGATACTCGGGTGTTCTGGCAGTGGGCCGCTCAATACGCTGCCAGAGGCAGCCGCTCGTCCCGCGATCGCCTGCCAGATCTGTCTGCACCCACCGCTAGAGTGACGTGCGTGGAGGACATGGGGAAAGTCATCGAGAACCTCGCGGAGGAAGCCGAACGGCTGATCCGTGAGCGGGTGTGGGTCCCGACGCACCAGGACTGTGCCGTCGCTGAGAAGGCGGCCGCCGAACTGCAAGCCGCCATCGGTACTGCACAGTCCCAGGAGATGCTGCCCGAGGTCGACCGGCTGGCACACCTGCGGGAAGCGCTCGCCGCCCTGGCCATCGCCCTCGCCCACGTACACGGACGCCTGGCCTGGTTCCTCGGTGCAGCTGCCACCACGTTCACGCCGGTCCTGCACTGGCGCGCCCTACCTGCCGAAGGCGGCTCCACCTTCGGTGCCGTCACGCCGGAACCCCAGCAGTACACGGAAGCCGAAGAGGCGCTCCGCCGACTCCAGAGCACACTCTCCGGCATCACGGCCGCTTGACACCACCCCGATCAGCCCAGGCACGGCATACCGCTCCACGTGGTTGGCCGTGACTTCTTGGCGGCCACGACCCTCTCGGCTGCGGTCTTCGTGCTCGGCCTCATTTTCGAACCGGTGCACTACTCGCGTACCGGAGTCCCGCAGGCCGGTGTGCCACGGGAGCGGATCCCGGGCGGCTGCTCTGCCGCTAGTCCGAAGGGAGCCGCCCGGCGAGCTCGTCGGCGAGCCGATCGGCGGCGTACCCGATATGGGTGGTGTCAAGGGTGCCCAGCCGCTTCAGGTAGCCGATCGTCTGGCGGACTTCGGTTGCGGTAAGCAGGGGCAGGCGGGGTCCGTCGGTGTCGAGGTGTGCGCCGTCGACAGGCTCAGCAGTCTTCATGAGGTGCTCAACTGTCCTCAGGCGTGGCAGGACACGCGGCATTGCGGGAAGAGCTTCAGGTGTGTGAGCAGGAGGGGTGGGCAGAGGCCTGGTGAGCGTGCGGCTGTCGTCTACGGTCCATGCCCCTATGCGTGGGCGAGGGCCGCACGCCGACCGGCAGTGACGCCGGACAGAGCCCTTGCACATACGCTGCGGCAGCCAGTCGCCATGCGCTTGCCACGCGACGCGGGCGCCGCTCGCCGAACCCGTGAGGAAGCGCCGGAGGCGAGCTGCTCGCCTCAGGTCTGCCGCTCTCGCGCGAAGGCCGCCGCGCGGGTCATCGCCGGCGCGCTCGGTGGCTACGACGTGAACTCGGACGTCTCCCTGGCGCTCCGGGCTGAGGGCCCAGCCGGTTGTCGCTGCGACCTTCTCTCTGGCCCAAGCCGCACAGGCACAAGAGGTACTCGCACCCAGGGCTCATGTGGGAAAGACCGTCATTCGCCCCTAAGAACTCCTAACGCAATGCCCCCGCTACAAGTCGGTTGCGGATGTGCAGGCATCATGAGGCAGCCGATGTGAGTGTGAGGAGCGGGATGGACGAGAGCAGCGCCGGGGATCTCATCCGCCTGGCCGACGAGGACAGCAGCCTTGTGGTTCGGATTCTGGCCGCACGATGCCCGGGGTGCTGACGCTGCACGACTTCCTCGATGCAGAGATCGTCGTCACGAGCGGTTTTGCCCAGGGATGCCTGGAGGTGTGTCTGGCTCCGGACGACCTCGACGGCTGGTCCGAAGCCCTTGGCGAGGTCGCCGCCGGGCGGGATGCCGTCTGGATGGATGACGGACGTAACCCCGAGATCCGGCTCGAGTCGTCTGACCAGGACGGGATCGTCGTTGTTGCGGTGGAGACGTAGCCGCGTCTGGGACATCGGTCCGTGTCCCGGTGCGTCTGGCCGACGGATGGGCGGCCGACCACTACGAACGACTGCGGCGTGTCCGCGCTAATTGGCCTCAGGAGGTTGTGCAGACCTCGCCTGGTGCCTACGAGTGGCGGCGCTGATCTGCCTGAGCCTGCGCCAGCAGATCAGCGCACAGGCCAAGGTCAAGAACGCTTCGTGAATGTCGTCGCGGATCTCCCAACGGATCCGCAGCCGGCGGAACCAGTGCAGGTGGGCAAACGCGCGTTCCACCACCCAGCGTTCGGTCCCGAGCCCGGATCCATGCTCGGTTCCCCGTCGGGCGATGACTGGCTTCACGCCCAGGTCGAGGCGCGACCGTGCCACGTCGAGAGAATCGGCCGCCCCCGGGCTGGGCCCGGTGGCTACGGTGTGATCTGCATGCGGGGCTGCGGATCGGCGAGGAGTTCGAGGAGGCCGGCGATCTCCTGCCCTGCTTCGGCGGGATGCCGGAACGCGGCGCCGGAAACCAGGGTGTACCGGTTGCGCCGCCCGTTGCGGGCCCGCGTGAGGTACCCGGAGTCCTCCAGGTCGGCGACGATCGCCTGCACGGTGCGCTCGGTCACGCCACAGCTCTCGGCGACATCCCGCAGCCGGACGCCCGGGTCGCGGGAGATCGCCAGCAGTACGCGGGCGTGATTGGTGAGAAAGGTCCATTCAGAGTGATCTCCACCTGCTGCCATGGGTCCATGATGCTCCAGGCCCTCCCAACGTGCGAAGTACATTTCATGAAACTGTTGACGTGCGACAAGCGAGAGAAGACACTCGATGCAGGCCCTCTCGAGCTTCCGGAGGTGTTGAAAATGACGCTTCTCCCCGGCCCCGCACGCCCGGCGGACTCCCGCACGGACCGTGAATGCCGAATGGACGTGTCCGTGACCCCGACCAAGGCGGGTGCGTTCGTCACGGTCCGCGGAGAAATCGACCTCGACACCGCCACGGAGCTGAGAACAGCCCTCCTCCACGTCGTGACCGCCTGCGATGGGCCCGGGACCAACGTGGTTCTCGACCTCTCGCAGGTTTCCTTCTGCGACTCCACGGGCCTCAACACGCTCCTGCGCGCCCGTCTGCATGCCCTGGACGAACGCCGGAACCTCACCATCGCGCACGCCAGCCCCGCCGTGACCCGACTCCTGGAGATCACCGGATCCGCGCAGCTCTTCCGGCCATAGCACTCGTATCGGCGAACACGTGAGCGGACAACCCGTACGCGGACAACGCCTCCCTTCAGCTGAGTTGTTGATCGGTAGGTGCCCCAGGCCCGGATGCGGCTGCGGTGAGTGGATCGCGGCGGTGCCGGCGCTAGCTGACAGCGCTGATCACGACCGGCCTGCCGGAGCAGGCAGCCCGGTCTCATCCGGGAGCTGAGACCGTGCGTCCAGCCAGCCATTCGACGGCTGACCGCCCGCACGGGGGCTTCGCTGTGGGACGGGGAACCGCTGTAGGCCGTCGTAGCAGTACCGGCCGGGACTTCGGCCGGACGGTTGCCCGGTGGGTGGTTGGCCGGTTTGCGGCGATCTGCGGGGGCCGATGTGGGGACTGCACCCGACAGTGACCGATGACCCCAGGGACGCAACCACCGCTCCCGACCATGAGGCGTCCACCCGCCTCTACTACGGCATCGGCGACGTCGACGCCTTCTACGACGCGGTCTGGGGCGGTGAAGACATCCACATCGGCGTCAACACCCACCCAAAAGAGGCGATCGCGGAGGCCTCTCGCCGTACTGCTGCGCGGGGTCTCAAGCCAGGCGGGGCGCTGGTGTTCTCCGACATCATGGCCGCCGAAACGACCCCGCCCCAGGCCCTGCGCCCGGCGCTCTCGCGACCCGGCGTGGAAACCTCGTCGATGTAGTCGAGGGTGACGAGGTAGTCGGCGGCACAGCGGAAGTCCTCCACACGCCATGTCGCCTCTTCGGGGTGGTGCGGCTCGCCACTGCTGGCGGCCTGGAACCCGGCGCCGAAAGCGAGGACGGCGAAGCCGGCTTCGGCGAACGCCCTGCCATGCACGGAGCCTGATGACCCGCGCCTAACGAACTGGTCGGCGAGCTGTCGATCAAGGACCCCCACTTCAGAAGGTGGTGGGCCGCCCATTACGTCGCCGCCCAGACCACGGGCGTCAAAACACTCCGTCACCCGCTCGTCGGCGAACTCACCCTCGACTGGGAGACACTCGCCGTCGCCACCGATCCTGACCAGGAACTCGTGGTCTGGACAGCCGCCCCCGGCACAGCAGCCACGACTGCCTTGCCTTTCTGGCCTCGTGGGTGACCGCGAATGCCACCACTGCCGACAGCGCCCCCGACCGGCACGAAGCACGAACCGGTACCCGGCCCACACCCCCCTCCTGAACCGCAGTACTGATCTACCGCCCCGTCTTGACTCGGCCGGCGTGCATGGAGACCCCCGCCCGCACAGCGCGGGCAGGAGGGCCGCACAGCTCGACCCGGGGGCAGGCCGTCGGGCGGACTTGGGACGAACCGGAAAAGTACGCGCGAGCCTGGGGGAGGTACATCGGGACGACGGCGGCCGCGGCCAGCAGGTCGGGCAAACAGTTGACCGCCGCCCACCACCCGGGCTCCACACCCTCCATCCCGAAGTCGTTCACCCGGAACAGCAGACACAGAGCACCCACGGCGGTCAGGACGGCGCGGGCCCAGCCGCGGCCGGCCCGCATGCGCACCGCCACGGCCAGCCAGCCGCCCAGCAGCCCGGCCAGTACCGCTGCCGACACGGCGAGTTGACCGATCGCCGCGCCCTCGTCCGCGTACTCGGTCAGCTCGTCCAGGCCCGTGGGCGGCACCACGAAGGCGCCCAGCGCCCAGACCAGCACCTCCGTCGCGACGGCTGCCAGCGTGACCGCCCAAGCGGCCTCGACCTGTCCCGGGCGCATCGGGCCCGTGCTCGTCATACCGGTCGTCAAAGCAGCCTCCCTCGGGTTCGTCATGAGAGAGGGTGAACGGCGGGGACCGGTTGTCCCGACCGTGCGATCGATCGCCAGACCCCTTCCCGTCGCCGTGCGCGCGGCGCCGTACGCTCTTGGGGTGACCCTGCGCGCTCTTCACGACCGATCCGTCCTGGCCGACCGCTTCGACCGGGATCCGGCGATGCACCTGATGGAACTCGGCGACCTCGACGATCTGCTGTGGCCGCACACCAGTTGGTACACCGTGTCACGGAGCGGTCCGGTCGCGCTCCTCTACGCGGTCGGCGACATTCCCACCCTGCTCGCCTTCTCGCGTCCCGGGGCAGCGGCGGAGCTGGAGGAGCTGGCCGGCGCGCTGCTGCCCGTGCTTCCCCGTCGCTTCTTCGGCCATCTGACCGGCGAGGCCGCCAAGGTGCTGGAGTCCGCGTACGAGGTCCAGCGACACGGCGTCCTGCTGCGGATGTCCCTCACCGATCCCGGACCCACCGCTGCCCACCCGGACGGCCCCTGGCAGCCCGCTCCGCTGGACCGGGGCGACCTGCCGGAGCTTCTGGAGCTGTTCGCGCGGGCGTATCCGGGCAACTGGTTCGACGACAGGATGCTGGACACCGGCCAGTACATGGGAGCCCGGCGGGACGGGCGGCTGGTCGCGGTCGCGGGGGTGCACGTCTACTCGCCCGCCTACCGCGTCGCCGCCATCGGGAACGTGACCACCCACCCCGAGCTGCGTGGGCAGGGTGCGGGTGGAGCATGCGTGGCCGCGCTGTGCCGGCGGCTCGGCGAGACCGTCGACCACATCGGGCTGAACGTCCGGGCGGACAACGCGACGGCTGTGGAGCTCTACCGGCGGCTCGGTTTCACCGACGTCACGGAGTTCACCGAGGCCACGTTCACGGCGCTCCCGCAGGGCGCGGGCAGCTGACGCAGCCTCGCCCGTACAGTCGAACGCGTGAGCTGTCGACGGCCAGGATCGGGCGCCCGGCAGGGGACCAGGGCAGTGACAGACCGACCAGCAGCGAACGCAGCCGGTCGGTGTCGGTCCGGCTAGGCTGACGTCGTCGTACATAGCGCTCCTGCCCGCGTCGGTGCTCGAGCAGGAGCGTCGGCTCGACCGCCGAGTGGACTGTACCCGGCACGTACCGCACCGAGTCCGCAAGCTCGAACAACCCATCGCCCCGTGCGGTCAGACACCCGTACAACTCTTCCTGGAAGCTTGATGCTTCCGCGAACGCGGTCCATCAGCTGCGGCGCGCTGCGTGCTGGCCCGGACGTCACCGGCGCAGGGATCGAGGGCGCTCACGTGGGGCACTCGTTCGATGGCCTTCCGCGCTCAGTCGACAGCCTTCGCATGGAGGCTTCCCGCAGCTTCCGTGGGTACGTCGGCCGGGCGCCCGAGCGTCTGACAGACCTCGCCGAAGCCACGCGCGCTCGCCACTCGCGCGATGTCCTCATGCCGCATCTAGACGCACTGGTGCTCGCGCTCGCCGAGGAGACGTTCGCTCTCGGCCACCGCGGTGACCGCGTGCTCCGGGAGTTGCCCCGACGCCGCAGGGGACAGTGGTGGACTTGAGGCCACGCTTGGTCACGGACAGCACCGTTCCTTCCTGGATGAGGGAGGAGCCTCGTGGCGACCCCCGGTCAGAGGTGAGCGGTGATGCGAAGAGGTGGCCCGGACCACAGGGCGGTCGTCGTGGCGCCGACGCACACAGCGCCGACTGCGGTCACTCCTGCGATGGTGGAATCGGCGGAGTGAAGGAGCCACGCCCGAAGTTCGGGCGCCCCTCCCGGGCCCCATCCGCTGGCTGCGAGAACAAGGGGCATGGCGGCCAGCGGCCTGCGACCGAGCGTCGCAATCGGCCGACGTCGCACGGCAGGCCCCGGCTCGACAGTAGGCCCTGGGGCGCACGGCAGCACCTGCCCGGAAGGGTGTCGTACTTTGCTCGTATGCTCGCTCGATGACGTCCTACGAAGGCACCCATCCCACTGTTCTCGTCCGGGTGGGCGACCGGCACGCACAGATCGACGAGCAGCTCGCACCCGCAATCCAAGCGATCTGGGAGTGCGGATTCGACACTCTCACCTGCTGCCAGGACGTCGGCGAGAGCAACGCGGACTGGCCGCAGCAGCTGCCGCACATGAAGGAATGGGTGGATTCCAAGCGCGGATGGACGCTCATCGACCTTCCGGTCGACAGCGGCCTGGCCTTCCTCTCAGCTGTGGCGAATGCCGGCCAGCGGGACGCGTTCTACGTCCGTATGACGCACTGGGCAGCCCCAGACGCATGGGAGGTGAACGTCAAGCCGATGGACGTGGCAATGTTCCAGGAGGAACTGGCATCGCGGTTTGGCCTCCAGCTGCTCCAGGTGAGTTTCCCGGCGTACGACCTGCCGGAACTGACCCGGCGTCTTCGTGAGCACGCCGCGGGCCGCTCGGTACCGCCCGCCCCCACCGACTGGAGCACCGTCGGCAGGTAGGGAGATCCCCCTGCGTGCTCGACAAGAACACTCAGTCAGGACAGGGTGCTCTGCGGACTTCGGCGTTTCGAACATGCAGGGAGGCGCTCTGGACACCCGGCGATCGGTCGGCGGGGGCGGTCGAAGAAGGCATGATCCAGTCTCTGATAGTTCGATGGTGGGGGTGCGATGTGGGGGATTGGCAAACCGATCCGACGTTCGCGATGTGCCAGGCGCTGGCGGACGGAGCGGAGCTGGCCTCGTTCGTGGGAGGAGCGTTCGATGTGAGGGCGGTGATAGCCGGCATCCATCCCGAGACCAAGCACGGTTCCCTCCTCGACGCCGTCCCATGGGGAAACTTCCCCCACGGGCACGATGTCCGTCAAGCCGTTCACCTGCTGCACACCGGCGACAGCCCAGCTCCCCCTACGACGGGCCTGCTGGTCGGCATGTGCGCCAACGACAGCCGAGCTGCCGCCGCGCTCGCCGTACCCTTCCTGATCTCCATCGCCACCGATGCCCACCACCCACACCGTGCCGACGCCCTCCACGTACTCTCAAGCCCCGCCCGCGCCCAGCACTTCGGCGTCGCCTCCCGAGATGAACTGCTCCTCCACCGCACCGACCCCCGACGCCACGCCCCCGACGACTACGACGACTACGGCGTCGAGGTGACCGGCTACCCGGCAGGCTGGTCGGTGGCCGCCGCCCGAGCCGAGATCACCACCGAAGCACACCTGCTCCTGCCCCTTCTCGACGACACTGACCCAAGACTCCGCATCGACGCCGCCTACGCTCTGGCTACCGCCGCCGACCCCGACCACACGATCCGAACCACCTTCGACACAAGGCTCGCCACGGAGCACGACACCATGGTCCGCGCCGCCCTGCTCCTGGCAGCCGCCGAGATCACCCGGGCCCACGCTCACCCGCCAACCACCTCGAGGCTCCGCGAGCGGTGGCAAGACCGAACAGAGACCCCCGAAGCCCGCCTGGCCGCAGCGATCGGCTGGCTCTGCCTCACGGACGAACCCATCCCCGAGGAGCTCAACCACCTTTGTGACACGCTCGCCACCGACGAATGCGCGCACGCTATGGACGCCCTGCCGTGGATGACCGCCGCCGGCGGAAACGGTGAACCAGGACTGCTGCGTTGCGTTCGTCGCATGCTTCATCCCGAAGAGTCCGAACCGTACGACGACGACCCCTGGGCCTTCCCGATCTGAGCGACGAGTTGCCGGACCGCGTGCCGGAGATCATCTCTCAGCCCGCAGACGCCGCACGAACCGACGCCTGCCAAGGCGATGCGACGCCGCGGCGCACCGGTACATGACCGCGACACCGGCTGCCCGGAGTACCAGGTCCTCGTCGGCGGAACCGTCATCGACATGACCACGCAAGAGGTGACCGCGCGCCCCAACTCGGAGACGAGCCGTGGAGCCAGCTGCTGACCTTGTCCACCGGCGGGTGGGACACGGTGTAAGCAGACCGCGATCCGCGACGGAAACGTGCTGCTGATCGTCTTCGGCTCGCCTACCCTCGTCGACTTGCACCTCAACAAGGTCCACGCCAAGCTGACAGCGGCCCGCTGACGCCCGGCCAGATCACGCCTCCGGCGCCCTCGACCACTCTGCGGTCGGGGCGTCGGCGCAAGCGGCACCTGCCGTGGCGCACGCAGCGCCTCTGGAATTCGGCCGCCGCCACCTCAATTCTCGGGGCTACTGCCTCTTCGGCGACTGGGCGAAGTCGGTGATCTCTTTGATACCTGGGGTGTAGCCGTCGGAGGTGTCGACGACAAGGGTAGGCAGGTCGAGAGAGATATCGACGAAGCCGTCAGGGACGTATGCGCCCGCCGCGATGTCCTCCAGAAAGCTGTGATCGGCGTGCGCTGCGCCGTGGACGTCATCTTCCGCGCGTTGGGTGATGCGCTGGACGATGGTCTCGGTGGCTGCGTTGACCAGGCAGGTGCGCCGTATCCCGTGCGGGCGCCGTCCCCGTTCTACTCCACCGGCTCGCACCAGGCGGCGACGAGATCCTGGAAGCGCGAGAAACGGGTGCCGGGAACGGTCTCACCACTGAACGTCTCGCCATTGAGCCAGCAGATGTCGAAGATGTCGGTCTCGGTGTCGAGGAGGCAGCACACACCACCGGTAGTGGCGGTGAGGTCGGTGAACACCTTCCTGACGCTCGCGGACCGCACGAACATCCGGCTCATGCTCGAGGTAGCGGCTGTGAACTGCAGTGACGCAAAGTTCGGGTGCCATGCGGGGGAGAACCTGACCGTCAGGTAGATGTACCCGACCGACACCCGTCCCTGCTCGTCGACCCTGTCGGAATCGCGGAGGAAGAACTCGCGCACCGCGTCGTCGGTGCCGACGACGATCGAGGTGTCCAGTTCGAGCGAGCCGCCTGCCGAACAGTCGACCGGTTCGCTCTTGAACTTCGAGGTGAACGGCACGATCAACTGCTCTCCGCCCGGCAGGGTCACCGGAAGCGGTGGCGTCTCGCGGCCTTGGGGGGCGAGCTCGGCCAGCTGGGTGAGCGCCCTCGCAACGTTCCGAGGGGACATGAAGATCTCATAGCTGTAGTCCAGCCCCATACCGCCTCGCCTCCCCGTCCTGAACCGTCATCCAGTCATGATCGGGATCGATCGCCCAGTTGATTCCAACGTGGCTGGCTTCGTCCGGACGCGGTTGGTAACGAAGCGCTCAGTTACAACACACCGCCACCGCCGTCAGGTTGGAAGTGGCCACTGACGCGGCCCACAGCAACCTCCGTATCTTGGTGCCATGACGGACGAGGACGAAACCAGGCTCTACGTGAACCGCTGGGGCGACACATCAGATCCAGCCCCGGAGCGGCGGGGGCCCCGCCGGGACGCGTGCTCGTGCTTCGACCAGTCCAGGCCGCACCCGCGAGCCCGCGTCGGGTTCCACACCGAACGACAGGACACCTCCGCCCCAGGCTGGCAGCACCTGCTGGAGCTGGTCGATGAGGCCATTGCCGACGGGCGCGAAGAGTTCCGTCCCCTCACCGAGCTGAGCCCAGAAGAGCGACGGCAGGTCATCACCCTGCCGCCGAGCATCGCCAGGCTGACCGCGGTCAAGCACCTGGTGCTCTACGGCAGCAACGTGGTCCGCATCCCGCCCGAGATCGGATCCATGACCAGCCTGGAGGAGTTCACCCCCTACACCTCCTACCGGCTGCACTGGTTTCCCTACAAGATCACCCGATGCCGGAAGCTGACCCGCAGCACAGTGAGCACGCGCGCGTTGTTCGGCAACGAGAAGCTGCGGCCGCCCTTCCCGAGGCTTCAGCCTGCCCAGGACTCCGTCGCGTACCTCGATCTGGCGAACCTGGATCCCCGGCGATGGGGCACCGCCGCCATCCATCGCTGCAGTATCTGCAACCATCCGATCGCACAGGGCGGACTCCATCAGGTGTGGATCTCGCTCCGCGTGGCCACCGACGTGCTTCCTCTGCTGGTCAGCGCCTGCTCGTCGGCGTGTGTCTCCGAACTGCCCGACGGCGCGAAGGGCTACAGCCCCACATCGCACACAGGCGGCCGAGTCGACCAGCAGGCGTCCGACTGGGACTGACCAGCCGAACATTCCTCGCCGTGCGCCGCTCCCCGGAGATACGAACTCCTGGTTGCGGGGGCCGAGAAGCAGAAGGCCATAGACCGCTTGCCCGGCGCTTGCGCGGCCTTCGCCACCGCCAGCCTGCAAGGTCGTCACGCAAGCAGGACTCGGGCGCTTGGGCATCTGGATTCCGTTGACGCGGCTCTGCGGCGGGCGCGAGGCGGCAGGCCTCACCGCTGCCCTCCTAGTTGCCGAGGCTGGAGTCTCCGCACGTGTCGCCGAAGGGATGCCTGGTGCCCCTTCGCCCAGCTCCGGTACATCCAGGCGCAGGCATCGCCAGCTTCGAGGACGCTGTAGCGTCCGCGAATTGCCACGGAGCAAGGAAGTGCCTTGTTCTCGGTTCGCAGACGTGGCTCCACGGGGGATCGCTAGTCTCCGTACAACACGATTCACGTTCAGGGGGCCATCGTGCGCCACCGCTTCCTCGCGGCCGTCGCCTTACTCGTCACCACCACCGCGTGCACCACCTCGTCAGAAAAGGCTGACGCGAAGCCCGCAGACACCGTCACCCAGCCTGCTGCCGCGCCCAGCTCCAGCCCGACATCGACCACCGCCGCACCCACCCCCGAGGCCACCCCTGCACCGAAGCCGACAACACCCAAGCTCACCGCGGTCACCATTGACGACTGGCGCTACGGGTACGCCTGGCGGGGGTTCTCCACGGACGTCAACGGCGACGGCGTGCAGTACGACAAGCCCGGCGAGGTGCACGTGACACTGACGGTGGAGATGACCGTCACAGACGACCGACGCCCAGAGATTCCGGCCCCGAACAGCCTATGGGTGGGTCACAACTGGGGATTCAGCTTCTTCGCCAAGCCCTCGAAGTTCCCCGACTGCCTCCCGCTCGAGGGGGTCGGCCTGTGTGAGCTGTCCACCGGGGCGTTCTACTCCGGCTGTGAGGAGCTGCAGGACGACAGTGACGGAACCAACTTCCGCCCCGGGGGCAGGTTGGTCATGAGCTGCCGCATCGAGAACACGTTCCCCGAGTCGGTGAAGCCGAGCGACTTCAAAGTCGGCGTCCACTACGACGAGTGCTGCGACACGGACGCCAAGCACCGAGTGTGGTTGCCTTTCCAGAACCTACCCCAACCACCGCGGGAGACCGAGGCACCCGAGGACGAGGCCGCTGAGCCGGAGTCGGGGCAGACACGGCCACCCATCCGCTACCTGTGACGTGACGGCATGCGGGCGGCCAGTCCGGGAGAAGGGCATCCTGACTTCGAATAACTGATCGTTTCAAAATGCCGCCCTGCGGAGACGCCGGCGGTCCATGGAACAATCCCTTCAGCCACGGGCTTGGGGGATGACGCCGTATGGAACGGGTTGGGGCCGCACGGGAGCTCGTGCTCGGTTACGTCCAGGCTATGAGCGTGGTTGACGAGGGATGAGGGCGGCGATCCCCTCGCTCGAGCGGCTCGCGGATGTCCTCGGTTTGGTCCGTTCGCGCCGGATCATCAGCCGGCGCGGGCACGTCGGCACCTACTCCTACACGGTGCATGGGGCGGGGTGCCTTTTCGTGTGCGACGACGGCACTGAAGTCGACGTGGACTTCGCAGCCGACGGGAGCGAAGCCTTCGACCTCTGTCGGCTGCGCCGGTACGGGCTGAGCCTGCCGGAACCTCTCGACGTCACGGATCAGGAGCTCCGGGCGGCAGTACGGTCACTGCATCCGCTTCTGACCGAGGTGCGGCCGGGATGGTTCAGGGTAGCCAGCTGATCGCTTCGGGATGCGGTTCGCAGGCGGGGCAGGCATCTGAGGCTGCAGGCCAGTTCGAGCAGGCGAATCGATCAGAAGCCGTGCCGACCAACCGGACCCGCTTTGCCTGTTCCGGCTCAGGGGTTGTGTCCTTTGACTCATCGGGCGCCACGCCGATGGCCCCGAGTCAGGCCTTCAGCCCCAGTTCGGCGACCTTGCGTTGCATGTATTCCGCCCGGGTTCGCGGCAGGCTGCGAAGCGCGGCCAGCTCCGTGTGGATCGCTGCCTGCTCTGCGGAGACCATGCCCTCCCACCACGGGGCGCTGGGCCGAAACGGCCCCCAGGTAGTCGTCCCTGTTCGTGCGTCGTCGTTCCTGCGCGGAGGTCGGCATGTTCCTGGTCCAGCTGGTGTCCCGGTTCCGTTCCGCGGCCTGCCAGGCTTCTTCGGTGGCCCGCTCGGTATCAAGGCGGAGCAGGGCGGTTTCGGTTTCGGTCAGGTCCCAGAGGGATGGCGCGGGCATCCACGTGCTGTCCACGGTTGCGTCGTCGCAGCCGTACTGAGGCATCCGGTCCGGCGACAGGAACGGGCGCAGTTCGTCGTGGCTCAGCCGGTACAGGACGGCCTGGTCGATTCGGATGGCGTCCAGCAGCCGGGCGCAGCGCAGGCCGGCGTGCATGCGCCAGCCGTGCGCCCGGTGTGCGTCGATGCGGTCGCCAGGGTGCGTGAGGGGCACCGCCTCGATGAAGGCGGCGTTGCGGCCGGCGTGCTTCATGATGACGACCCGTCCTGCGGCCAGGGGGGTCTCTCGGTCCTCTGTGCAGAACCGGCATTGGCCGCCCCCCCCGGCTGTGGTGACAATCCGGGTGCCCCATGTCGGGTAGTGCTGGTCGCAGGGGTGCAGGGTGCGGACTCGGTCGGTGGCGGGGATGCGGTCGCCGTGTTTGGCCTGCCACTCCTGCACCGACTGCTGCCACGATTTGTTGGGCTTCCGGGGCGTGTGGGCAGGGGCTGCTGCGGGAGGCGGGGCGGCTTCGGTGAGCCGCTGATGGGCGGCATCCCTCCGATCCGCTGGCGTCGCGGCCCACGACGCCGGCGGCCCGCCAAGCTCCACGCGGACAAGGGATACGACTACGACCACCTGCGCCGATGGCTCCGCTCGCGCGGCATCCGGCACCGTATCGCCCGCAGAGGCGTCGAATCCTCCACACGGCTGGGCCGGCATCGCTGGACGATCGAGCGCACGATGTCCTGGCTGGGCGGCTGCCGCCGTCTGCACCGCCGCTACGAGCGCAAGGCCGAGCACTTCCTGGCTTCACCGCCATCGCCTGCACTCTCATCTGCTATCGCCGCCTGAAGGCGTGACCATCGGCCTGCGCAAAGGCTGCGGCAAGATAATGCAGGTGAGCGAACCATCTGAGCAGGTGCAGAATGCAGGCCGTCTCTGGCACGAACACCGCCGTGCGCCTTTCCCCGCCAGCCTGCGACGTGCTGAGTTCGGGGATACAGACATGGTGCTGCTCGATGCGGAGACCGCCGGCTGTGTTCTTACGTGGCTGAACAACGGCGGGGTTCTGGACCCGAAGCGCACCCGCATCCTGCAAAGCTGCATCGAGGACCTGGACCGAGTGATCCCTCAGATCACCGAACCCGCAGGAACCCGGTACTACGAGCGCCTGCGCCAGCTCGCCCTACTCGTGTCAAGGGCTCTCTCCAGCCCCAAATGAGACGACGTCTTAGATGTCAGCGTCTGTCGTACGCCCATCAGTCACTGCGGCGGCAAACAGTGCCACAAGGTTGTCGGTCCAGCAATCGGACTCCTTCGT
Organism: Streptomyces sp. NPDC013317; assembly: GCF_055563155.1. Lineage (NCBI taxonomy): Bacteria > Bacillati > Actinomycetota > Actinomycetes > Kitasatosporales > Streptomycetaceae > Streptomyces > Streptomyces sp. NPDC013317. The sequence continues at coordinate 46,439 of NZ_JBVHDX010000003.1, read as the reverse complement.
CGCTACCTCAACGCCGCATCCGCCGCAGACGAGGCTGGGCCCGTCTTGTGCGGTGTGCAGGCGGCGGGCATGGTCGCCGCGGAGCGGGTCCACTACCGGTCCGCACGCCCGATGGTGATTCGGCCCTCGCGACCCATGCGGGCGATATCGCTCCAGTGCCAGCCGATCCGCTCGGCCGCCTCGTCCCGGGGCAGGCTCGCCTTGAACCACGCCACCCGCTCGGCGACGATCGTGCGCAGCAGTTCGACGTCGCCCTCGCGCGCGGCCTGCGTGGAGTACATCGGCCAGCCCTTTGTACTCATCGGCGGCGACCAGTGCCTTCCGCTCGACGAGCTCTTCGACGTCCAGCGCGCGGACCGGCTCGCCGGTGATCTCGGCGAGCATGTCGGCCAGCCGCTTGGCGCCCAGCGCTTCCGGCCACGTCTTCTCCTCGGGAGGCGAGGCCTGCTCAGGGACGGTCGCCTCTGCCCTCGTGGCGGTGTCCGTCATCGGTGTACCTCCGTGGTCTGCGAATCGGTGGGCAGGACCGCTCGTTGCGGGGCGGCGTGCTGCTCGATGGGGGTGCATCAGTGGCGGGGGCCGGTGGTCCCGGGGGCCTTCGCCGGCCAATGCAGTTGCCTTAGAACCCCTAACAAAATGATCTTCGAGGTGGTTGGATCGCTCCAGGACCGACGATCCGGGGGTGCGGGGTGGCGCGGCCGAAGCCGTGGGAGGTCGACGATGAGCTGTGGGCGGTGATCGAGCCGCTGCTACCAAAGGTGGGGCGTCGGGCTCGATACCCCGGGCGCACGCGGCATCCGGACCGGCTGGTGTTCCAGGGCATCCTGTTCGTTCTGCACACCGGATCGTCTGGGAACACCTGCCGCAGGAACTCGGCTTCGGTTCGGGCATGACCTGCTGGCGCCGGCTGGCCGAGTGGACCGAGGCCGGTGTGTGGCTCCGGCTGCACGAGACCCTGCTCGCCGAGCTCCGCAGCGAGAACGCCCTGGACTTCTCCAGGGCGGCCGTCGACGGCTCTCACTTCCGGGCGTTAAAAGGGGGATCCAAGACCGGACGAAGCCCCGTCGACCGAGGCAGGGCGGGCAGCAAACACCACCTGCTCACAGACGCCACCGGCATCCCGCTCGCCGCCACGCTCACCGGCGGAAACCGCAACGACGTTACCCAGCTGATCCCGCTCCTGAAGGCTGTGCCGCCGGTGCGAGGCAAGCGCGGCCGGCGCCGCCCGGACGTGTTGCTGGCCGACCGCGGTTATGACCACGACAAGTACCGCCGTCTCGTCCGGGCTCTCGGCGTGAGACCGCTGATCGCCCGCCGGGGCACCGAGCACGGCTCCGGCCTGGGCGCCCAACGCTGGGTCGTGAAAGGCGCCTTCGCACATCCGCACTGGTTCCACCGTCTGCGGATCCGCTGGGAAATCCGCGACGACATCCACGAAGCCTTCCTCGCTCTGGAATGCAGCATCATCTGCTGGCGTCGGCTCAAGAACCACCATGCGTGAGCCACGCGATAGCGACCGTCTACAGCAAGACCTTCCGTTCGTCGGCCTTGAGGCCGCGGAGTGTCCAAAGTCCGTACAGAGCCAGCAGCGGTTTGACGACCATCCACTCGCCAGGGCGGTAGTCATCCGCGCGCACCAGCCTCTCTGCAAGATCGGGCCGCTGCCGCCGCAAGTACGCTCGCGCCTTGAGCGCATGAGCTGGTTGAGAGACGATCTTGATGCGGCCCACGTCCTCAAGCAGCGGGATCACGTTCGTGATGTTTTCCCACGTTGTCACGCTTTGGTCCTCGAGGAGCACCATGCCATCGAACCCAAGTGCCGACTTCGCGTAGTCAGCCATCAGGTTGGCCTCCGCAGTGCCGCTGCCGGTCGCACCGCCGCTGAAGATCACGCAGGTCTCATGCGCACCATCGGCGTATGAGCGGATTCCAGCACGGACTCGCCATCGGTTGATCAGGTTCGCCGTCGCTTGTGGATTCCGGTAGCCCAACACCACCACGGCCTCGGAGGCGCCCCCGCTGTCCCTCACGAGACATTGAGACCAGCGCCAGTTCAACCACTCGCCCCAGACCGGGGCTGCAACCCCAGCTATCGCCAGTCCTGTCCTTCGCCGCACCCGGCGACTCTAGGGCACCTCGGTGCCGAGCCGCGAGGAACCAGCCGCGCTACAAACGACGCATTCTGATAGGAGTTCTTAGCATCCGGGCCTCATAGCGCCGCGTGCAGCCCGAGAGAATGACGGCATGACCATCTTCCGCTGTGCCAACTGTCAGCAGCCCGTGACCAGGGAAGTGGTCACGGGAGAACCAGTGAGGGGTGACGAGCGGCCGCCGGGCCACGAGGTGGCTCCGCCGCGGATGGCTTTGGGGACCTTCACGACCAACTTCGACGGCAGCCTTCTGATCTTCCACCCGGACGACGTTCCTGGGATGGTGCTTCACCCCGACCCGCGGCGTGTCAGTGGTTGCTGCGGGCTCGCGGGCACTGCGCTCCTTCTTCAGGGCCCTCAAACGCGAACGCCTCATCCTCCGAGACCCGGCCAGGAACGTCTCTCTCACCAGCAGCCGATCCGTGCCCACCGCGCTGCCCTCCGACCGCATCGCCGGTCTCCTGAACCGCTTCGACGACCCGCGCGACCGCCTCATGGTCGCCCTCGTGGCCATCTACGTCCTCCTCCCCGGGCAACTCGCCCACCTCCGGCGAACCGACCTCGACCGCAGCAAGGGCCAGCTGCGCCTGCGCCGGGTGGGACGCATGGATCACGTCGTCTACCTCGACGCCTTCACCCTGCGTCTGGCCACAGCGTGGGAGCTCCAGCGCCACCAACGCTGGCCCGACAGCTCCAATCCCTACTTCTTCGCCACCCGGAACACCGCCGTTGACGATTCCGGTCCGCCCATCAGTGCTGGCGTGGTTCAGTTGCTCTTCCAGCGAGTCGGCCTGCCCGCGGGCCGCCTGCGCGTGGACCGAATCGTCGACGAGGCGCGCCACAGCGCCGACCCCGTCCGGCTGATGGAGCTCTTTGGCCTGTCCAACCTCTCCGCCACCCGTTACGTCCTGTCGGCACACCCGGACAAGAGGAATGACCCCATCGCCCCGTGAGGCTCGCCCGGTCTGATCGGTCAGGTGGGATTCACGGCGGACAGCCTGTGCCACCAGTGACCGCATCCGTCGGAGCAGTAGCGCTTGCGGCGCCGTGCATCGGAGATCGCGAGTACCGCGATCAGCAGCCGGAACGCCTTCCGGCGCTCGTCGAGAGGGGCAAGGCTGGCGATCTTCCCCAGCTGCTGGTCGATCCTGCCGCGTGTGATCAGAACGGCAGGCGTATGCGTCAGGCGCAGTCCGGCACGGCGGATGCTCTCCGGTCCATCCTCGATGACGGCGCGAGCTTGGACGCAGTGATGGCGGAGAAACAGCAACGTCTCGGACTGCTCCTCCGGGCTGAGACCGTCGAACCATTCGATGCCCTGTGACATCGGGCGCAGCCCCTGGGCGAGTTCGTTGAGAATGACGTCTCGTTCGGTCATGACTGCCTTCCACTGGACAGGCGGCGCTCCGCCGCGGTGACCAGGATCCCGAGCAGCACCGCAAGATCGGCTGCGCCGTCGGCGTCGTCGGCCCAGCGGGTGGCTTGCAGTGGGTGTACCTGGTCGAGTGGGGCGCCTTCGCGGGCAAGGACGAAGGCCAGTGCCAGCATGGCCGCGCGGGCGTTGCCGTCTTCGAACGGATGGAAGAACAGGACGTCGAGGTAGGTCCGGGCGGCACGCGAGGGGAGGGGCAGGTCCGGTTGAGTGCTCTCGGACAAACAGCTCTCGAACCACGCCGGAGTGTCGGGTGGCAGGCCATAGCGCTCCCGCCCGTCCTTCGCGAAGGCCGGCACTGTGCGGAAAGGGGCGGAAGGTTGGTGCAGGACTGTCTGCTGCCAGTTCTCCAGGAGGTCGAAGCTCAGCCGTCTGCCCTGTGCCGCGTCGGCGAGGGCCAGGTCGAGGGCGGTCAGGATGTGCCTGGTCCCTTCGGCGTCGCGGCTGCCGCGTGTAGTGGTGAAGAAGTCCCGGAAGCCGTCGTATGCCGGTGCTTCCGCGCCGGGGCGAGCGCCACTCCAGCACGGCCACGAGACCTGTGGGCGAATGCGCAGCCAGTCGGCGAGCGCGTCCCTATCGTGGCCCGGGCCGGACGTCATCGGATTCCGTCCACGGTCCGGGCGAACCGCGAACTCACCGTGTCGACCACTGCGACGTCCGGTGCGATCCAGCTGCCGAATCGACCGCCGACTGCGCTTTCCACGATCTTCCGGGCTCGTTCGTCGTCGATGCCGTTGTAGGCGAGGAACCATCCGAGGACCTGCTTGCAGTGCCCGTACCAGCCGCTCTCGGCCCGCGTCCTGTCGGCCACCACGGTCACCAGCCGCGTGCACGCGCGCTCCCAATACCAGGGATCCACAGAGGACGGGGACACCGCTGAGTGCGATGGCGGCGCCAATGCGGAGAAGCGCTCCGCCAAATCCTCGATCCAGTCACGCCACTCAACCAGGGCTGCGACGGCCATCGGCGCGGTCGTGTCCGCCGTCGTCACGGAGTGGCGGGCGCAGCACCACACGTCGACGACCCCGCCGTCGGTGTCGCCCTCACCCACCGACCAGTTCCAACCGCAGGCCCACCGGCCGTACCGGTTCACCAGGAACTCGGTGACGGGGTCCAGCGAGCGCCACCAGTGCTCTTGGACGGCCGCAGGGCTGAGCAGCAAGGGTGCGACAAGATCGGCCAATGCCTCCGCCGCATCCGCGTCCAGCTCGAACGGTTGTCGCGACGGATCGACTTCTGCCCAGGTCAGGGTGCGTGCCCACAGTTCGCTCACCCCGCCACTCTGCCGCGCTCACCTGTACGAACTCCAATGCAATACGGAGCGGAGGTGTCACACCACTGAGAAACGATCTTCAATCGAACAAGAAGTGATCTTCAGAGCCGGCGATTCACCCAGTTCAGACCAACTCGTGAACAGGCCCATGCGTAGCGAGCGAACCCACGTCAGGCTCCACGTCGTAGAGGCAGGATCGCCACAAGTTCCCAGGCAGAGCCCTCCGAGATTCAGCGAACTTGTCGGTTTCAGGTGGCCGGCGACAGCATGATCGACGCTGCCATCTGTGACGGCGACATCGTCACCGTCAGGAAGGCCGAGTCGGCTGACCACGGTGACATCATGGCCGCCATGCTCGACGGCGAGGCCACCGTCAGACGCCTGCGCCGCGAGGACGGCCGGGTCTGGCTGATGCCCCACAACCCCGCCTACGAGCCGATCCCGGGCAAGGACGCGGTCATCCTCGGCAAGGCCGTTGCCGTCATGCGCACCCTCTGAAACGGCCCCAGTTCGGGCACGGCAACGGGATGTGCGACGGCTCCGCCATGACGGGGGCCAAGCCGGGCCGGATGAGCCGGTGCGACGGGGGGAGACACACCGGCCCTGTCGGGAGTGTGGCACGGCCGGTCCACGTACGTGCGAAGGAACGCGGACCGGCCCACGGGTGCACCGTCCTGCCAGTGGTGCCGACACCGACCGTAGGGAATACCGTTGTACGGCGCACAGCCTGATCCGCCGTTAGGTGCGCCGGGCCCGGCCACTCTTGCGTGCCGGAGGACAGGTTGGACTGCTGGCGGGAGTTGATGTTCCAGTCCCGCTCGGCGCCGATGTCAGCCGCCTTGGGTGGCGAGCTGCAGCCCGCGAGAAGGATCGCTCCGGGCCCCGTCACGCATGCAGTCCCTTTTGGGCGAAGCGCAGCAGGAGCAGGGCGATGTCGTCGGTACGGGGCGCTCCGCCGCGAGCCTGGCCGACGAGGTCGTCCGCCAGCATGTTCACCGGGTGGTGTTCCGGAGCCGCAGTGATGCGGGCAGCGACGGCCGCGATGCCGTCCTCCAGGTCCTCGCCGGGAACTTCGACCAAGCCGTCGGTGTACAGCGTGAGCAAGGTGCCGGGCTCGAACGGGATCTCGACGGCCGTGTACGAGGTGTCCGGGTCGATGCCGAGGAGCAGTCCGGGCGGCAGGTGCAGCGTCTGCGCTGGGCGGTGGGCGTGGCGGAGGAGCGGGGGCGGGTGGCCGGCCGTGGCGAGGTGGGCGGTGCGGGCCGCGAGGTCGATGTGGGCGTACACGCAGCTGGTGAACAGTCCCGGTTCGAGGTCGGTCAGGAGTCGGTTGGTGCGTGCGAGGACCTCTGCCGGATGTGTTCCGGCGCTGGCGTGGACTGCTGTGCGGACCTGGCCCATGAGGGCGGCGGCGTTCACATTGTGGCCTTGGACGTCGCCGACGGCGGCTGCGACGGTGTTGTCGTCGATCCGGATGAGGTCGTAGAAGTCGCCGCCGATGTCGAGCCCGTGTGCCGCCGGCAGGTAGCGGGCGGCCACTTCGAGGTGCGGGACGCCGGGCAGGGCGTGCGGGAGCAGGCCGGTCTGGAGGCTGTGGGCGAGCTGGTGGGTGGAGTCGTAGAGGCGGGCGCGGTCCAGGGCTTGGGCGATGAGTCCGGCGAGGGAGGTCAGGATCGCCCGTTCGCCGGGGACGAACGGGCGGGGACGGGCGTAGGCCAGGATGAGGGTGCCGATGGGCCGGCCGGACGCGATGAGGGGCAGGAAGGCCCATGCCGCCATGCCGTCGCCGATCACGACGGCCGGGAAGGCGTCCGCGAGCTCGCCGGCGTCCGCGAAGAACAGCGGCTCGCCGGTGCGCAGGCCATGGGTGCTGGCCGTGTGGATGCTGAGCGGGATGCCGTCGTAGCGGGCCATGAGCTCGGCCGTATAGCCGCGGAATCCGACGATGCGCAGGCGCTGCTCCTCGGCCACCAAGAGGGCCAGGGCCTGGGCGCCGAGCGCGGGGACGAGCAGGTCGGCCGCCTGGTCGACGACGTCACGGGCATGGACGGCCTCCGTGAGGGCGGCCGCTAGGTGCATGAGCTGGTAGAGGGCGGTGGCCCGGCTGGGCGAAGGCGCTTCAGGGGTGGGCACCGGCGCTGCGGGCGCCGGGACGGGCTCGTCGAAGATGACAGGGGTGATGCGGACGCTGATCCCGGTGTCGTCCGGGTGGAGGTCGAAGCGCAGGTAGCGGCCCCCGGGGGTGGCGGCGGTGAAACTACGCGGCAGCCGGCTGATCGCCGCGGCCCGGTAGTGGTCCTCGATCACAGGGGTGTCCATCCAGGGCAGCGCTTCCCAAGGCATGGTCCCCCGAAGCCGGGAGACCGGTTGTCCCAGCAACTCGGCCGCCTCGGCGGTGATGAAGGTGATCGTGCCGTTCAGGTCGAGGGAACAGTTACCACCGGGCAGGCGGCGGATGAAGGCCATGGCAGCGGCCGCCTCCGCCGGTCCGGGCGTGGAAGGGGGAGGCGGTCGCAGCATGACCGGGTAGGCCGGCGGAAGGACTGGGTTTCCTGCGTCGGCGGCCCGGCGCAGATGGTTCGCGAGCTGGCCGCAGGCCGAATCCACGGCCTCGCGTTCAAGGCCGGTCAGGTGGGGCGCGTGGGAACCGGGCCACAGGAGGACCAGACCCGCCTCGATGGACTCCGCCCCCTCGGGCGCCGGGTCGGGGACGAGCGGGGCGGCGGCGAGGGCGAAGTCGTACGGCAGGACGAGGCCGAGACGCGGGTAACGCCGGGCCGTCTCCTCCTGGCCGCCCAGCCAGACGAACCGCTTCTCGCGGACCGCGTCGGCCACCGGGGTGGAATCGTCCACAGCGACTCGGGACCAGGGCAGCGCGAACTCACGCGCCAGACCGGTGGTCATCGCCAGATGCAGGACACGCCGGGCGGGCTCAGGCAAATAGAGCATGCCGATGGACGCCCCCGCGGCCGCGCAGACCTGCACCAGAGTCTCACCGAGCGCCCTCTGATCAACCCCCTCAAAGTCCTCGGCAGGTCCGGTCGGCCCTCCCCGGCCACGCCCTGGTTCATTACGCACATACCCATGGTCCCCCCACACCCACCCGTGCACCGCAGCAAGCCTCGCGCGCCCCCGCGCCAGGTCGCAGTCATCCCGGCCTTGGGCGAGGCCGGCGGTCGCACCAACAACTGCTCCGAATCGCCCCTCCGCCCAGTAGCCAGCCCGAAACGCGGCGCGGCCGCCGAACCCTGCAGGGCACCAAGCCCCACGCATGGCATCCGGGGCATGCGATCACAGCGGCGCCGTGCTTAGCCGGGTGTCCGACCGCAAGGGGGGGCCTGGAGGTACGCATGCCCGCCGGCCGATGTGGTCCGGAGCCGTGAGTTTTGGGCTGGTCACTTCTCTGAACCATGGGAGGCGGCCGACACCGGAGGATCGGTCGTCGGCCCCTTCAGGGCTCAGAGCTCCTTCACGTCGCTTGTGCGGGCGACGATCTGGTTCGGGAGCCAGACCAAGGAAAGGGCCTGTGCGGCCGTCGGCGTAACGAAGATAACCTGCGGGAATGAAGCGGATTCAGCGGGCCGCCGGCGCGGTCGTCGGCTCAGCGGTGGGTGACGCTCTGGGCGGCCCGTTCGAGTTCGGTCCCCAAGGCGCATTCTCCGCGCGGTTTCCCGCTCCTGGTGCCGGTGGCGAGATGTGCGGAGGCGGTGGCTGGGACCCCGGCGAGGCCACCGACGACACGCAGATGGCCGTCCTGGTCGCGGAGTCGCTGCTGGAGCGGGGCGGACTGGATCTGCCGGACATTTTCGCCCGCTTCCAGCGGTGGGCAGCCTCACAGCCCAAGGACATCGGCTTGCAGACCGAAGACGTCCTGACCAACGGCATGCCCTGGGACCTCGCCGCCGCGATCCACTTCCAGGTCAACCAACGAGCAGCGGGAAACGGCTCCTTGATGCGCGCGTCGACCTCCGCAGTCCACTTCGCGGCTGCCGGCCAAGAGGCCACCATGGACGCGGCCCGCAGTATCTCTGCCCTCACCCACGGGGACCGCGCGGCCTGGGAAGGCACCGCGATCTTCCATGAGCTCATTCGAGTCACGTTCGAGGACACTGACCCCTCGCGGCACTCCCGGACATCTTGGATCTAGTTCACTCCGACCACCGCGACCGCTACGACACCGTCCTCGCGCCCGACTGGCACCCCGATGAGGCGACCGAGTTCAACGGTGCCGTCTGGCCCGGTCTGGGATCCGCCGTCTGGGCCCTGCGCACCACCGATAGCTTCGAAGACGCGATACGCGCGGCGATCGACCTAGGCGGTGACACGGACACCGTCGCCGCAGTGACCGGAGGCCTCGCGGGGGCGTATTACGGGCTGGATGCGATCCCCGTCCGCTGGACCAAGCCGCTCCATATCCCCCTCCCAGGATTCGACGGACGTGTGCTGTACCTGCCCGACCTGCTCCACCTTGCACACCGCCTCGGAGAGGGGCTGTCGATGCGACGGGGGTGATAGCCCCCATACATGCCGACGGGGCTCAGGAGGAGTGCCTGCTGAGTGAGCTGCCGATGCTCCAGCAATTGGACAAGACGCTGGTAGGGCGCCCTACGTGGTTGCATGTCGTCGTTCCATCCGCAGAGCGGGCAGGCCGAGGTTCACCAGTCCGCCGCGAGGCGCGTGTCCATCTGGCTGATCTTTGACTCGGCGCCGTCCAGGCTGACGCGGAGCCCTTCAATCTCGCCGAGCCAGCCCTCCCTTTCCGCCTCGGCGATGCGGTCAACGAGGTTGTCCCGGATCTCCACCAGCCGACCGCGTTGAGTTGGGTCGGGGCGAAGTAGGGAACAGCGGGCGCAGGCTTATCCGAACGAGCCCAACTCGACGCTGAACTCGTCCGCGAAGTGCGTTCGCGACGGAAAGTAGTCGTGAAGCGGCCGGGTGACAGGCCGTCCCGGGCGTGTCGCGCTCCGGGATGGGCCGTTTACGCGGGCCTAATGCGAGAACGCGTAGGTTCGGACGGGGTCGAGGCGCAGTTCGTGGGGCCCGAAGCAGTCTGCCGCGAGCGTTGCGACGCCGGCGCCGCAGGGACAGGCTCGGTTGAGTCCTTCGTTGCCGGTCGGCCCGCAGCAGCCGGTGCTGTTCTCCCAGTTGGGCAGCGGTTGAAGGTCGGGGGCGTCCTCCGCGTGCATCAGCACCGTGCCCGGGACGCCCGCCGAGACGACGAAGCCCTCCTCACGGCAGACCAGCGGCCCTCGGGTCTGAGCCGGCTTCGGGTCCTCCTGATCGTCCTGCACGACGTAGGGAGCCCCCAGGGCTCGAGATCGATCGCGTCACGGCCCCGCGGGACGGTGGAGGGGGCCCGGCGTGTCTCCTTGTCCCGGTCGTGTTCGTCGTCGGAGACGTTGGGGACGGCGGCCAGCTCGGCTGCTCTGACCTTGAGGGGACATCACATATGTCTGCTTCTTCGACCGCTCGTCGTATGGCCGCCACTGCCCTCGCGGCCGGCGCGATCGTCTCCGCCGTCGCCCTGCCGGCCGCCCCCCCACGACGGCGACCGCCGCCAGCGGGCCCCGAAGGTGGAGATCAGCAAGGTCCCAGGCCGACAGCCCCGGACGCGACGACCGGTCCAACCGGTCGCTGAACGGCGAGCGGATCGAGATCTCCAACACCACCCGCCACTCGGTGAACCTGGACGGCTGGACCCTGGGCGACAACGACGGCCACCGCTACCGCTTCAACGACTACCGCCTCGCCGGCCGCGCCACCGTCCGCATCCACACCTGCGAGGGCCGCGACACCCGCACCGACCTGTACCAGGACCGCCGCAACCACGTCTGGAACAACGACTGCGACAAGGCCACCCTCAAGGACCGCCACGGCCACACCGTCGACACCGAGTCCTGGAACCGGCACCGCCGCCGCTAACCCCTGACCGTCGGCCGTCCCCGCTCCCCCAGGGCGAACAGCAGGGGCGGCCGCCCCCCCCCACGGATCGTGCGCCGGGCAGGCCCCCTTGCCCGGCGCACACGTCTGCCCAGGCTGTGAGCTCAGTCGAGGATGCCGAGCTCGGAGTCGGGTCGGCAGATTTCGCAAGCCCGTATCCCGCCGCCGGTCATCGCCTCGCGGGCCTGCTCCCGGCCGAGAGGCCGTTCCTGTGGGCCGGTGAGCGCGCAGTCGACATCGAAGTCACGCTCGACCAGGCAGGCTAGGCCCTGTTCGGTGGACAGGCACGCAGGCGTTCACCCCGGTTGCCAGCGAAGTCCGTCGCGGACGCGCGCGAGCGCCGCGGCGAAGGCCCGGCCAGCGGAGGCGAGGCGACCGTGCACGGGATGCCGAGGCCCAAGAACACCGCGGCAAAGAAGACCGGGTCGAAGAGGCCCCCGGCTAAGAAGACCGTGGTGAAGAAGGCGGCCACTTCCCGGCTGAGGAAGTCCGCGTAGAGGGTGTCTTCGGATCAGGCTGTGGGGCCGTGCCGACGGGCGCGGAGCAGGCGAACGCCCTTCACGGCGTACACCGCGATCACGAGCGCGAATCCGGCTAGGCCGACCCAGACCCAGAATTCCGCCACCACAAGACTCATCAGCAGACTGACGAAGATCAGTAGACCGCCAACGGTATCCAGCAGGTCGAGACGCGCTGCGGAGCGCACTGCGGGGTCGGGGCTGCGGTACCGGCGAATGACCGGCACGAGGCTGAGGCCCTGGAAGGCGATCAGGACGAGGGCGAGCCAGACCAGCCAGTCGGGTATGTCCACGGCGGGCACGGTACCGCCTGCCCGGAACCTCTGGACGAAGATCCGAACAACCCTGGGGGAACTCGACCTCGGCCGCCCGCCCGGGCGCGCCAGCGGCTTGTCGATGCCGACCTCGCCGCTGACCCGGCCCGACGGCGCCCCGCGGCCTGTCTAGATGCCGCGGGGCGCCGGGTGTCAGTCGAGGATGCCGAGGTCGGAGTCGGGTCGGCAGACCTCGCAGGCCCGTATCCCGCCGCTGGTCATCGCTTCCCGGGCCTGCTCCCGGCCGAGGGGCCGTTTCTGCGGGCCGGCGAGCGCGCAGTCGCCGATGTGGACGCTGTCGGCGACGGGGCGTCCGCCCACGCGGAGGTAGGACATCACCCAGCCCGGCCGTTCCGGCAGGGTCCGGACCGGCCTCATCACTCGCTCGCGGGTCTCCAGCTCGGTGATCCGGCGACGGACCCGGTCCAGCGACAGCACCAGCCAGTGCTCCAGGGTCCGGAGCCGTGGCAGGTCAGGCGGGAGCTCGGACATGCGGCATCACGCCGATTCGGCGTGCCGCTTGGGCGTCTGCAGCTCGGCGACCTCAGCCTGGTGCGTCTGACACAGGGGCTTCTCTCAGACTGATGGTGTGGCGCAGGTCGGTGATGGATGCGTCAGCACAGCTCAGCACCGGTGTCTCTGACGCTATCTGGTGCAACAGGTGTGGCGCCATCACTGAATCGAGCGAAGGGAAGCCGCGAGGAAATTTCCGTGGAACCGTCGTGGTCCTGGCTGCCGAGGCGGCGTGGCAGCCAGACGCGGCTCGTAGGTGTGTCGATGCCTCTGATGTGGACGACGCAGAAGTTGCCGCGTAGCCACCCCGCGACGGCCGGCGCCCGCCTCTCACCCTTGGCGCTGACAGCACCCGAAGCCCTACAAGTCGCGAATCGCCTCGTGGAGGTGCCGCTGCTGGCGGTACAGGGAGGCGTCGCTGGTTGTCAGCTCCCACCAGCCTTCGCAAACCTCAGGGCGGCAGTGGTTGCGTGGAGTCTGTAGCGGCACGCCGGCGAGCGGCGAGCCGGCAGCAGTCAGGTGACCTTCCTCGTCGACGGTGACGTCGTGCTGGGTGCCGTCGGCGGTGATGACGGAGTACGGAAACCCAGCGCGTATATCCCGTGTGACTTGCATGCCTGGCTCGACGAAGGCCGTGCGGATGTCGTGGCGGATCGTGCTCCCGCAGTAGACTTCCTGACCGTCGCGGTTGAAGCTGTGGAGAATCTCCCGGCCGGTGCCGTAGGGCGGGGTCTCTTGGGTGAGCCGGCGGATTTCAGCGTCGAGCTGCGGCCGGCTGGGCTGATCGGGGTGGAGCCGGTCGTAGTCGTGCGTGGTGTAGTCGTGCAGCGGAAAGTACTCAAGGTCGTCAGTTCCCCGGACCCGGCGCGCCAAGGTGGGGTCGCATCGGTCGATGAAGGCGAAGGCGTCGAGGAGGGTGTCCATGACGAGCTGGCCACCGACCGCGTCCTTGTATGCCTGGACGGCGCCGGGGTTGTTCTTGGGGTTGTTGCGGATGGCGTCCGGCAGATCGTCGAACGAGAGCCATCGGGGCATGACGCGGTAGCCGAGGCCGACACCGCCGACAACACGGTCCGCCGGGACTTCGATTGTGGCGGGCACGTGGGTGTCGGCGTTGCGCAGGATCAGAAGGCCGCGGACCGCGCGTCCCTGCGGATCGTCTTTCTGGAAGTCGAGGTACCGGGTCTGTTCGGCGGCTGTCTGGCTGAGACAGATGACGTCTCGATCTAGGGTGCGGATGGCAGCGAGCGCCAGGGCGACCTCAAGGGCGATGCGCTCGGTGTCCACCTCCATGCCGTGAACACGGCACAGGGATGTGTCGGTCGTCGCAGCGGCTTCCCAGACGTGGGTGATGTACAAGGCGAGGCCGTGCATCTTCTGTTTGCCCTTGCCATGACGATCCGCGTCGTGGGCGGGGAAAAGGCCGAGCGGATGTGAGGCCATGGAGTGCTCCTACGGGACTCCGCCCGTCGGCGAAGAGACCAACGTACCGCAAGCTCCGCGCGCGATGCCCCGGTTTTCCCGGATGGGGCGTCAGCAGCGCGCCCAACCCTGGTTGGGTGACGGATGACCCGAAGCCCGGCGACGAAGAGCCGTTGCACCTGGTCCAGTTGAACACCGACGAGGGTTACGAGGCCGTGATCTATGATCCCGGCCCGGAGCACACCGTGGTCGGCACGTGTTCGTGCTGGCAAGGTGCTGACCGAGGGAGTCGTAGCCTTGAGGCCCCTCATTCGGTGATCAGAACTTGAGAGGGTGTGACCGTACGACTCGGATTCGAGGGAGACGGAGCACCCCACCTTGATCATCTTGGACACGAACATCCTGAGGGGCTTCGAGCTGCAGAGTCCCAAGGCCGAACTCCTTCGGGCCATCAAAACAGCGGACGTAGGAGGGGTGTCAGTCCCTTGGGCTGCTCTGGAGGAGCTGGCGGGGCAGCGCGCTCGGACTTACCACCTGGCTCATGAGAAAGCCGAAGCGGCCTTGCGGGCCCTCGCCAAGAGCGAACCGACCGGCAACTCCGGCGTCGTTGCACCCCTGGATCACGATCGGGTCCTTCAGTACAGGAGGCAGAGGTACCTGGAGATCGTCGACGTCATCCCGACGAGCGCAAACGCTCTCTGAGGGCGGAAGGTGGCAGCCACTGGTCTGGTGCTTTGCGTTCGACCCAGATCCAGCAAGGGTCTCGCGAGCCGTTCGGGCGATGTTGAGCAGGGGCAGTCGAGATGTGTGTGATGGATGCGGCGGTCAATGAGGCTGCTCTCGCTCGGTTCCTCCGTGAACACCCGGGGATGGAGCAGGCCGCATGCGCCCCCCGCACTGCTGGGTAGCGCCGATGTTGACTCGTCACACAATCCGGGACGCTCGCGTGAAATTTTCGGAATCTCGAAGTTCGCGGCCAACCGCATAATTAGCCACCTCGGGCCCCGGCTCCAAGGACAAGGGTCACACCCCGTAAAGCAAGACGAAGTTGAATGTGCTGCTGATGACGTGGTTGCCGCTTTCTGCCGCAGGGCAGCGCCCCTTTTTGGAGTCACCGTCATAAACCAGGGCCAGGCAGTTCCCGCACACGCGCCAGCCGCTCTCCCGATAGCCAGTGAACGAGTCCTTGGTCGGCAAGAAGAAGTCGAAGGTGCCCGGCGGGAAAGTCCCGTCCCCTCTCTCGCCCCCGTAGTGCCCTGACCCGACCCCTTCGGTGTAAGGGCCCGGGCAGACGCCGTGGCTGGTGCGACCTGCGTAGTACATCGCTTGGCACTTGTGGCAGTTCCGCCAATTCGGCTCATAGGGCACAACAAGCGCTGGCCCGATGCTGTCATAAATCATGTTGTAGTCTTTGGAATGTCCAATACGTGCTGCTTGTGCTCCCCGTTTATGAGTGGTGTATCGATGCACTTTCCGGGAGGGCCGGGATGGCCGTTGAAGAAGAGTGCAAAGCATCTTTCGCAACGGCGCCAATTGGATTGAGTGGGCATCGTGTCTCCTGCGATTCGTTGCGGCTGCGAGGTATGTGGCTGCTGAACGGGCCGGATTGTTCTGTGCACGATGTATTCCCATTACAGCGCCGACGGTGACCCACTGCAACAAGGGCGCGGTGGGCGCGTTCCCGAGCCTGGCAGGCCAAACTGCAGCTGCGCTCGTCCGCCCGCGAGCGTGCCGCCGCCGGCGAGGGCCTCCTCGCCTACGCCCTGGAGCAGTTGGCCGCCGAGGGCATCGAGCTGTCCACCGCCACCCCGCCGCCTGGTGGAAGCGGCGCCGTCAGGGTTGACGTTCACATCGCCCACCTGAGTGGGCTTGAAGACGGTTCCTTCTCCACGGGCGGCGCGGCCTGCTCGAGGACGATCGCCTCTGCCGCCGTTGTATCCGTCGTCGCTGTACCTCCTTCGTGGTCTGCGAATAGGTGGGTGGGTGCTGCCTGTTACAGGGGGGGTGCCCCTATCTGTTTGGTCAAGCCGGGTGAGGATGGTCGGCATGACGGATCGGGATCGGTTGGGGCGGGCGGCGGTGCACTATGCGGCTGCCGATGGAGATGCGGATGGCCTGAGGGTGCTCTTGGCCGGAGGCGCCGCCGTGGAGGCAGCTGACGATGCGGGCTGGACACCGCTGCATTTCGCGGCTCAGGCCCAGGCTCCATCAGCCATCGAGGTCCTGTTGGCTGCGGGTGGGCCGGTTGATGCTGCGACGGTCATGGCAGTACGCCGCTGTGGAGGGCCGTGTTCTGTTCGCAGGGCGAGGGTGCGACGATCCGGCTGCTGCTGGAAGCCGGTGCCGACCCTGACCGGGCCAACGGCCATGGCGTGAGCCCGCGAGCGCTGGCGGGACGGATCGCCAACTATGACGTGGCTGCCCATTTTCCGGCAGGGGACGGGACTCCGTCCTAGGCTCCGCTGCCCGGGACGGCTGGCCGGGGTTCGTAGAAGGTTCCGTCGCGGAGCATGGCGAAGAGGACGTCGGCTCGTCGTCGGGCGAGGCAGAGCAGGGCCTGGGCGTGGTGCTTTCCCTGGGCGATCTTCTTGTCGTAGTAGGTGCGTGATGCCGGGTCGCCCAGGGCGGCGAACGCGGAGAGAAGGCCCGTTTGAGCTGCTAGTTTCCTCTCCTGGAGGGCTGTTCACCTCGGATCGATGAGCCTGAGCTCCGGGTCGCCGGGGCGAGACCGGCGTAAGCGGCCAGGTGGCCGGCGGTCGGGAAGGTGCTTCCGTCGCCGACCTCGATCAGGATGCGGGCTCCGGTCCTGACGCCGACTCCCGGCATCGAGGTCAGGACTTTCGAAAGAGGGTGTGCCTCCAGCAGTTCCTCGATCCGCCCGGCCAGCAGCTTGCGCTGGTCGACGACGGCCGTCAGCGAGGCGGCAAGGCTCGGGACGATCAGCGCGGCCGCCTCGGTCCCTGGGACCGTCACGGTCTGTTCGTCCAGCGCGGCGAAGATTCTCCTCGACCAGCCGCTCGGCCATCCTCGGCGCCTTCGGCCGCAGCAGGGTGACCAGCCGCCGACGGCCGCCTTGCGTATCTGGGCGGGGGACCCGAACCGTTCCAGCAGTGTGAGGACGGCCGGATGCTGCAACCGCGGTCCCAGAACCCGTTCCAGTGAGGGGTGGATCTGGGTCAGCAGGCCGTGGAGCCGGCTGGCGACCCGGGTGGCTTCGCCGGCCAGGTCGTCGTGGAAGCCGACGATCATCTCCAGCTCGGCGATCGTCTCGTCCTCGCCGTCGATCGCCCTCAGCGTGTGCGGCATCGCCCGGGCGGCGTCGGCGGAGATGGACGCGTCCTTCGCGTCCGTCTTGGCCTCACCGGGGGGTAGAGGTCGGCGATCCGGCGCATCGTCAGCCCCGGGAAATAAGCGACCGGGCAGCCCATGTCCCGTGCGACCGCGAGTGGCAGGGCGCCGATCGAGGCCGGTTGGTCGACCACGACCAGAACTGTCCCGCGCTTGGCCTGGAGTTTCGCGAAGAGTTCGCGGAGCTTGGGCTCGGTGTTGGGCAGGCGCTTGTCGAACGCCTTCTTGCCGGCCGGGGTGACGGCGGTGGCGTGGTGTTCGCCTTTGCCGACGTTTAGGCCGAGGAAGACGTCGATGTCGCCGGTGTCGATCACGTGCAGGCCCCTCCATCACGCTTTCGTCCGGCCTTGCCTGGGCACCGAGCTGCCACATCCACGTTACGGAGAGTCTTCCGGCTCGGGTGAAGCCGGTGCTCAAGCCCCTCATCAGCGGTCCGTCGATGCCTCCGGACCCGGTGACACCCCCCCGGATCATGAACAACAAGGGGGGGAAGTCATGCCGGACCCGAAGGCCGGAGGCCCCATTGCGGAGCCACGAAAAAGGTAACGGGGGGATGGTGGTGGAGGCTGGTGCGTTATCCGAGGGTGAGGAGGGTGGTCCAGCCTGATTCGCCGACGGTGGTCTGGGTGCCGTGGGAGCTGGTGCCTCCGGCGTAGAAGCGGAGGGTGCCGTTGGCCATGACGGCCCAGAAGTCGGGGATTCCGTCGCTATTGGCGTCGGGGGTTCCCTGGATTACCGGGATGTTGGTACGGCTCCATCCGGTGGTTCCGTAGACCTCGTCCCTGCCGGTGCCTGAGTTAGCGGCGAGGGCGAGCGAGTTCAGGTCGACGCCGCCTCCTGTGGCTGCCTTGCCGTGACGGAGCAGGAGGCCTCGTTCGGCTTCCGCGCTGCGGAAGACGAGGTCGGCGATGCCGTCCTTGGTGTAGTCGCTGACGGTGATGATGTCCCGGGTGTCCCAGCCGCTGCCTGCGAGCAGTCGGGCGTCGGTGAAGCTGCCGCCGGTGTATCCGGTGAAGGCCCACAGCTGTCCTCCGGCGCGGGCGAAGGCGTCGGGCATCCCGTCGCCGGTGATGTCGCCGGTCACGGTGAGCTGGGTGAGGGTGGTCGGGCTCGGGGCGCTTGCGGGCAGGAGTATGTCGAGGCGTTCGTCGGTGTTGAAGGTGCCGAATCCGTCGCCGGGGTACAGGTAGAGCTTGCCGTCCGGCATGCGGGCGAGGAGGTCGTTGACTCCGTCTCCGGGGTACCAGTCTGTCGCGTGGCTGAGGAGTACCGGCGGCTTGCCGGTTGTGGCCGTCCAGTAGCCGTCGTCGAGGGGGCCTTGGGCGTTGTAGGCGCCTGGCATGTGGACATTGACGTTGCCGGCCGGCTCTGCGGGGTAGCTGCGGAGGTTGCCGGTGGCGTCGATGGCCAGGAGGTCGGGCGCGCTGTCGCCGGTGACGTCGCCGGGCGGATCGAGTGTCTTGCGCGGGGTGACGTAGAACTCGTACTTCGCTGGCTGGGAGTGGTTGCCGGCCGAGTCGACGGCCCAGACGTAGAGGGTGTTGAGACCAGCCATGGGCGGCTTGAGGATTTTGGTGACCGCGTATCCCAGGACGGTCGGCAAGGGAGGGTTGGTGGCATGGTTGGTCGTGTTCAGGGCGTACTTGAACTGCTTCACGCTGGCGTCCGAAACGATCTTGTCGTCGCCGTCGTAGGTGTCGGTGCGGAACGTGAAGTCGCCGCTGGCCCCGAACTCGACAGTGCTCCACTGGTTCTTGTCATCGCCGGGCGGGGGGAACACGTCTCCGACGGAGGTGACGACAGGGCTGTTGGGTGCGGTGTGGTCGACCGTGAACTGGCAGTACAGGCCGGTGCCTGAGGGGCCGAAGATCGATGCGGAGCCCATGGAGTCGATGGTGCGGGCGGACCAGGAGTAGGTCTTGCCGTGAGTGAATTCTCCCCATGAGACGGTGGGGGCGATGACTCCGTCGCTGGCCGGTGCGTACTCCTTGTCCACGATGGTGTTCGCGATGTCGCCGGTGGGCCAGATCTTGAGGTGGATGGACTTCAGGTCCTCGTCCTGGTCCCGTCCGGTGACCTTGAACGTCAGGTTGGTCTTGCCCATGGAGATGTAGGGCTCGCTGAGGTCGCAGGCGTGGTTGCCGGGGATCAGCACCATCTCCGACTGTTTGGGCTCATCGGGCCTGTGGTTGAAAGTGGTCTCGATGTACGGCGAGGTCTCACCGTTGGCCATGAACTTCTTCCAGGCTGCCGTGCTGCCCTCGTCCGCAGCCTTGAGGCCGAGGGTGATGGTGGGCCATCCGTTCGTGGCGGCTTTCTGGACGGCGGAGTCGATGGGGATCGCGCGCCACTTGTCGGGGCACGAGCCGGACTTGTAGCCCCATCCGCTGGTCTCGCTGCCGATGGGGCTGCCCCAGCCGGAGAGGGGGAAGTTGTTGAAGGTCGTGGCGGAGGAGATCTGGGGCGTGAGATGGACGTTGTACTGACGCGGCGAGCAGCCCCAAGAGTACGTCTGCAGGATCTGGAGCCTCGAGTCCTTGACGGTTGCGTTCCTCAGCAGTTCGGTGTCCTCGAAGGTGAACACGGAGCGGGACAGCCCGCTCGTATCCGATTCGTAGCCGACACGTGCTTCGTTGGTGCCGTCGTTGAAGTTCTGGCCGTTGTAGAAGCTCGAGCTGCCGTACTTCTGGTAGAGCAGGGTCCAGTTCCTCTTGCGGCCCTTGAACGACGGGTCGATGAAGACCGGGTACACCATGTCGGGGTCGGCGAGGGCCTTGGTGTCTACAGCGAGGTCGAGGACGCCGTCCGGGGCAAGGTCGGCGTCGAGAACGCTGTCGTGACTGCCGGGCTGGGGCCCGGCGAGACCGGGCAG
Source organism: Streptomyces sp. NPDC013317 (assembly GCF_055563155.1). Taxonomy (NCBI): domain Bacteria; kingdom Bacillati; phylum Actinomycetota; class Actinomycetes; order Kitasatosporales; family Streptomycetaceae; genus Streptomyces; species Streptomyces sp. NPDC013317. The sequence continues at coordinate 26,657 of NZ_JBVHDX010000003.1, read as the reverse complement.
GGCCAGCGCGGTGTCACCGAGCGCAGGGCCGAGCTCCGGTGCCTCCTCGCCAACCGTGGCTCTGACGGTGCCCGCGGAGTCCCACAGGTAGGGCGTCGGAGAGGTCGCCAACTCCTTGCCGCTGTTGTCGAGCGCGGTGACGACATTGGACTGGTCGTTCAGTTTGAAAGCCAGGGTGGGGGAGGTCAGGCGGTAGTCGAGGTCGGCGAGCAGCGGGTCCTTGGCAGCCTGCTCGGTGTGGACGATCAGGACGTGGGAGTAGCCGCTGTCGCGGGCTGTCAGGAGCAGGTCGATCCCGGGGCGCACGTTCTCGTACAGGGCCCTCGGGCCGTCGACGACGGGGGCGGGCAGCGGGCCGGGCCAGCTGACGACGAGCTCGTGACTTTCCACGGTGAGCCGTACGAGTTCGGTCCAGGTGCGCCCATCGTCGGCGGTGACGGCCGAGGGGAGATGGGGGCGGTGCACTGACCGTGATGCGCGCTTCTGGCTGTGAGTCGTTCCGGGGCTGCCGGCGCTGAACAGCAGCGGGTCGTTCACGGCGACGGGCGCGTAGCCGCCGTCCACCCGCTTGAGGCTGGTATCGATCTTCTTCCACTCGCCGCCGACCTTGGCGCGGATCGTGTCGCTGTGAGTCCGGATACGCATCAGGCCGTCGGGCTGGGCCCACACGGTGGAATGCGCCGTGCGCTCGGCGGTGACTTCCACGTCCTTCCCGGTCCGCTTCGCCTCCTGCCGCGCCTCGGTAGCGCTCAGCGCATCCGCCGGGTTTCTGCGCTCCGCTGAGGGGCGCTCGGGCGCTGAACTGCCCTGCGTGAGGTGGACGGCCAGCGGCAGCGCGACGGCGGCCGCCAGCACCGCGGATACGGCGGCGTAGCGGCGCCGGCGGCGCGCCGCCCTGTTCTCGGCGGCAGTGAGGTTCCCCGGTGCCTCTTCGGATGCGGATGCCTGGTCCGCACCTGTTTCCGGTGATGTAGAGGCGTCCATGAGTTCCTTTCCCCCCTCGGGTGCCTGGTGTGAGGGCGACCCGCGGAATTCCTGCTGCGCGCACGCGTGTGCGCAGCAGAGCATGCCTCATCTTCACGGTTTCGTCACCGCTCGACTTCACAGGTGGGAATGGAACCAGCCCCTGCCGGGAAGCGTGTTCCCGGCAGGAGATCTCGTTTCGCTGCGGGGAAGCCGCAGGTCAAACGGGGGGCAATGGGCCCATACAGGGCAAAGTGAAATCTCCTTTGCCCCACCTAGTAAGCAGTCAGCCGTTTAAGCGGTTCATGATGCATTTACCTGATCTATCGTCATGTGGCAGTCAATCTTCTAGATTGACGATCCTGGTGCGCAATTGGCGCTGAATGCCTGTGTGACAGATGCCACGCGCGGTAATCGCGTGTGGATTTTCCGTGCCCATGGGCTGCACAATCTGCTGGTTATTCATCGGTTTTCCCCGCGCGACGGCTCCTTCGGCCCGATCGGCGGCGGAAGTGGGGGTCTCATGTCTTCGTCCAGCAAGGGACGTCCGTTCCGCCTGCCCTCACGGGGCAGTGGGCTCGCTGCACGGCAGAGCGGCTCCCGACGCGCCGGACGGGCCACGCGCCGCCGCGCCGGTGTCGTGATCTCCACACTGCTGGCTCTGTCCATGTTGCCGACCCAGGCATGGGCCTTGCCCCCGGTCGATCCCACCACCCACTCCGTCGAGCTGCCAGATCTCCAGACGACCGATCAGACGCTGCCGGATGAGGCGAAGACGGAGGAGCTGACCAACTGGTCGGGGGCGCCTGCCGATCCCCCCGCCGAGTACAACCCCACCGCTGTCACGCCGCCAGTGCAGGACGCGGGATCGGTCAGCCTCGACCAGGCCGGCGATGAGCTCGTCCAGATCGAGGACCTTCCCGTCAAGATCGGTCAGGCGACGCCGACGGCTGAGGACCCCATCCCTCCTGCGCCCTCCGGTACGTGGGATGTCGGCGTCCAAGCGCGAGAGGCAACCGAGTCCGCAGGAGTGGACGGCGCACTCATCACCGTCACGCCCCCCGCGACCGGATCCACCCCGGTCGATGTCGAGCTGGATTACGGCGCCTTCGAGGACCTCTACGGCACCGAGTGGGCCTCCCGCCTGGAGCTCAAGCAGCTTCCCGAGTGCTTCCTCACCACACCAGAGCTCGAGGAATGCACCACCGCAGTGGAGGTGCCCAGCACCAACGACCCCTCGACCGGGACTGTGCGGGCCACCGTCGACCCGGCCACAGCGCCGGTCCAGGGGCTGTCTACACACGCCGGCGGCGGTTCCATGGTCCTGGCCGCCACCGACTCCGCCGCGGGCATGGGCGGCAGCTACAAGGCGACCTCGCTCTCCCCGTCCGGTTCCTGGACCGCCGGCGGCAGTGGCGGCGGCTTCTCCTGGACCTACCCCCTGGCAGTTCCCCCACCGCCGGCCGGCCCGGCGCCGAAGATCGCCTTCTCCTACTCCTCCCAGGCTGTCGACGGCAAGACGTCGGTCGCCAACACCCAGGCGTCATGGATAGGCGACGGCTGGGACTACCACCCCGGCTTCGTCGAGCGCCGCTACCGGCCCTGCTCCGACGACCGGAAGAACAGCCCCAACAACGACAACACGACCGACAAGAAGAAGTCGGACCTGTGCTGGGCCAGCGACAACCTCGTCCTGTCCCTGGGAGGCTCGAGCACCGAACTCGTCCGCGACGACACCACAGGCAACTGGGTCCCGGCCAACGACGACGGCGCCAAGGTCGAATACCTGGCCAAGGACGGCACAGCCAAGGCAAATCAGACCGGCAAGTACGACAGCGAATACTGGCGGGTCACCACCCGCGACGGCACCCGCTACTACTTCGGCCGCAACGACGTCGACGGCAGCAGCGGCACCCGTGCCGTCACCAACTCGGCCTTCACCTTGCCCGTATATGGCAACCACACCGGCGAGCCCTGCCACCAGACCACCTACGCAGCCTCCTCCTGCATGCAGGCCTGGCGATGGAACCTCGACTTCGTCGAAGACGTCCACGGCAACGCCATGATCATCGACTGGAAGCAGGAGCTCAACCACTACGCCCAGAACAGCAAATACAGCACTCCGCAGAGCTACGTCCGCGGCGGATACCCCACCCAGATCCTCTACGGTCTGCGCGTCAGCAACCTCGCCGGCGCCCCGGCAGGAAAGGTCGAGTTCGCAGTAGCTGAGCGCTGCATCAAGGAGGGCACCACCTCCTGCTCCCTCGCCGAATTCGAGTCCAAGAACTACGAGGACAAGCAGCCCTGGTGGGACACCCCCGCCACGCTCCACTGCAAGAACACGATCACCAAGTGCTACGTCAGCGCGCCGACGTTCTGGACCCGGCAGATGCTGACCGCCGTCAAAACCTACGGCCAGCGCACCCCGGGCTCCACCGCCCTCTCCCTCGTCGACATCTGGAACCTGACGCAGTCGTTCCCCAAGCAGCGCACCGACACCCACCCGCCACTGTGGCTGGAGTCGATCCGCCGCACGGGCTACGCCGCCACCAAGGACGACGAAGGCAACCTGACGACCACCCCCCTGCCCGCCGTCTCCTTCCTCCCCAACGTCCAGGACATGCCCAACCGCGTCCGCACCAGCACCACGGACGCCACCCCCGACTTCGACCGCCTGCGCGTAGATACGATCCGCACCGAGACCGGCGGCGAGATCTACGTCGACTACTCCACCCCCTGCACCGTCGGCGCCACACACCCCGACCCCGACACCAACAAGACCCGCTGCTTCCCGGTCCACTGGTCACCCGACCCCGACCTTGAGAAGCCGCCACTGGAGTGGTTCAACAAGTACGTCGTCGACCGCGTCGTCGAGAAGGACCGCGCCACCCGCGCGCCGGACGTCGTCACCACCTACACCTACGACCAGACAGGCGGGGCGGCCTGGGCGAAGGACAACGACGAGTTCTCCAAGCCCGAACTGCGCACCTACAGCCAGTGGCGCGGCTACGGCAAGGTGACCGTCACCCGCGGCGAGACCACGAACACCGGCACCGCAGGCGCCACCGTCCAGTCCAAGGCCGAGACCCGCTACTTCCGCGGCATGTCCGGCGACGCCGGCCGCCCCACCGTCACGATCAAAGACTCGACCGGAACAGAGACCCTGGGCGAGGACCTGCCCGCCCACCAGGGCCGCGTCGCCGAGACGATCACCTACACCAAGGCCGGCGGAACGGTCGACTCCCGCCAGCTGACATGGCCATACGCGAAGAACACCGCCACCCGGGTACGCGGAAACGGACTGCCCGATCTCCACGCCTATCGGACAGGCACGATCCGCACCGACGCACTCCAGACGGTCAGCGCAGGCGAGCGAACCACCAGAACCCAGACCACACACGACGACACCTACGGCCTGCCCAAGGCCACCCACACCTACGCGCTTGGCACCGACGGCACCACCAAGACCGACGAGTCCTGCACCATCCCCACCTACGTCCACAACACGGCCAAGAACATCATCGGCCTGCCCCAGCGCGTCCGCACCACGGTCGGCTCCTGCACCGCAGCGCCACTGGCGACCGGTGACGGGATCGTCTCCGACACCCGCACCTCCTACGACGCCCTGAACGCCTTCGGCACCGCACCCACGAAGGGCCTGCCCTTCCAGATCGACACGATCGACGGCAACGGCTCCGGCTGGATCACCACGGCCCGCACGGAATACGACCCGCTGGGCCGGCCCACCAAGGTCACCGACGCCAAGGGCAACATCACCACCACGGCCTTCAGCCCCTCGACCGGTCCCGCCTTCGAAGTCACCACCACCAACGCCAAGACTCACCGGACCATCTCTGCCCTCGACCCGGCCCGCGGCTCGGTCCTGACCGCCACCGACCCCAACGACCGCAAGGTCACCAGCACCTACGACGGCCTCGGCCGGATCACCGCCCTCTGGTCGCCCTCACGCCCGGTCAGCCAAGACGCATCGGTGGTGTTCGACTACCAGATCAGCAACAGCAAGGTCCCGGCCGTCACCACCAGCACCCTGCGGGACAACGGCACCTACGCCGACTCCGTCACCCTCTACGACGGCCTGCTCCGCCCCCGCCAGACCCAGACCGAAGCCCTCGGCGGCGGCCGCATAATCACCGACACCCTCTACAACTCCACCGGCACGGTGTCCGAGACGAGGAGCGGCTACCTCGCCGCCGGCGAGCCCACCACCGAAGTCTTCGTCCCCCTCTCCCTCACCGAAGTCCCCCACTCCACCGAAACCGCCTACGACGGCCTCGGCCGCGCCGTGCGCACCACGACGCTGTACGAAGGCGACCCCCAGCACACCAGCACCACCCAGTACGGCGGCGACTACATCCTGGCCCGCACCGCCATGTCACTGGACGGCACCACCCCCCTCTCCGGCAGCCGCGCCGTCAAGACCTCGACCGACGCCCTCGGCCGCACCATCAAGGTCCAGCACTACAGCACCACCAACCTCACCGGCCCCCAGCCAGCCGCCATCGACACCCACTACACCTACGACCAGCGAGGCAAGCTCTCCAAGGTCACCGACCACAACGGCAACAACTGGAGCTACACCTACGACGTCCGCGGCCGACTGACCGCCTCTGCGGACCCCGACATGGGCCCCTCGAGCTTCGGCTACAACGAACTCGACCAGCAGACCTGGACCAAGGACGGCCGCGACCGCGCCCAGCACACCCTCTACGACGAACTCGGCCGCACCACAGAACTACGCGACGACTCCACCACCGGCCCCCTCGTCACCAAGTGGACCTACGACTCCCTCCCCGGCGCCAAGGGCCACCCCGTCGCCTCGACCCGCTACAACAACGGCGCCGCCTACACCAGCGAAGTCACGGGATACGACACCGAGTACCGGCCCACCGGCTCCAAGATCACCATCCCCGCCACCTCCGCCACCACCGGCCTCGCCGGCACATACTCGTACAGCAGCACCTACACCGAGACCGGCCAGCCCCAGTCCGTCACCCTGCCGGCCACCCCCGGCGGCCTGCCGGCGGAGAAGGTGATCACCCGCTACAGCGGCGAAGGCGCACCCCTCACCACCTCCGGCCTCACCTGGTACACCGCCGGCACCGTCTACAGCCCCTTCGGCGACGTCCTGCGCACCGTCTCCGGCCAGGCACCCCGACGGATCTGGACCACCAACGCCTACAACCCCCACACCGGCCGCCTGACACAAATCGAGAGCCACCGGGAAGCCACCATCCCGAACTCGCGCATCTCGACCCTCACCTACGGGTACGACACCGCCGGCAACGTCACGTCCATCCAGGACACCCAGACCGACATCAAGAACAACGCACCGGTCACCGGCACCGAACAGCAGTGCTTCTCCTACGACCCCATGGGCCGCCTCGTCCACGCCTGGACCGGCCTCACCGCATGCCCTAAGGCCTCAGCAGCCCAAGGCGCGGGGCCGAACCTCACCCAGGTCTCACCCGGCATCAACAACGGCGGCTACTGGCAGTCCTACGAGTTCGACGCCATCGGCAACCGCACCAAACTGACCGATCACGATCTGACCGACCCGGCGCTCGACGATGTCCACACATACACGAATGGCCGGACCGAAACCAATAACGGCACCCAAGCTCCCAGCACCGCCCAGCCACACACCATGGGCAAGACCGACTCGATCGTGCGCACCGCCACATCCACGGTCACCTCTCAGTCGACATACGCCTACGACCCCTCCGGCAACACCACCCAGCGAGTCATCGGCGGCGACACCCAGGCACTGCAATGGGACCGCCGCAACAAGGTCACCTCGGTAGACACCGACAACAACGGCACCGCCAACGTCACGTACCTCTACGACGCATCCGGCAACCGCCTCATCGAGGACGACGGAACCACCCGCACCCTCTACCTCGGCGACACCGAAATCACCGTCAACCAGACCGGCCAAGCCCTCGACGCCCAGCGCTACTACGGACACCCCGGCGCCCCCACCACCCTGCGCACCACCGGCGGCAAGACCAAGCCCACCGACCACAAACTCACGGTCCTGCTCTCCGACCACCACAACACCTCGACCACCGCGGTCGAACAGACCAACAACCAGGCCCTTACGCGCCGCGCCTACGACCCGTACGGAAACCCCCGCGGCACCAGTCCCACCTCCTGGCCGGGCCGCCACACGTTCCTGGGCACGGGCGTCGATGACCCGATCACTGGCCTGACCCACATCGGCGCCCGCGAATACGACGCCGCCTCGGGCCGCTTCCTGTCAGCCGACCCGATCATCGACATCACCGACCCGCTCCAGATGAACGGGTACACCTACGCCAGCGGGAACCCCACAACACTGAGCGACCCGTCGGGCCTCTACGCCGGCCCTTGCACCAACGTCTGTCACGAATACGACGGCGGAAAAGAGACCATCACCTACGACGACGGAAGCAAGAAGGTCGAAGACTCCGTCACACAGACCGTCACTCTGTACGAGTACAGCTACGGGAACGCAGGCTGGGAGACTTGCACCAGGTCCACCAACTCCTCAGGCTGCAATGGCGGGTACTCTCAGGCAGCAATCGCTCACGACCGCTCAGAAATAGTCAAGCTGAGCGCGTCACAGAACCTCCACTTGCTCGCTGATCTCCTGGGGCTCTTCCCTGGAATCGGTACACCGGTAGACATAGCCAACGGAATCGGCTACGCCGCGGAAGGTAGCTACGGCGAGGCCGCCTGGAGCCTGGGTGCTGCACTACCGATCGCCGGGGATCTGGCACAGGCCCTGCGCAAGGGACCGAAGTGGCTGAAGGGCCTACTGAAGGGGTCGCGAGACCGCAAGGGTTGGACCGGTACACCTGCGCAGTGCGTGACTGGAAAACACAGCTTCACTGAGGGCACTCAGGTCCTTCTCGCCGATGGATCCAGTAAGCCCATCGAGGACCTCGAAACTGGCGACGAAGTCCTGGCTACAGACCCAGAAACAGGCGAAAGCGCAGCCAAGGCCGTCACCGCCACCATCTTCACCAACGATGACAAGGTCTATGTAGACCTCGTCCTCGAAACTGGGAACGGTGCAAGTACTCTCACCACAACGGACCACCATCCGTTCTGGTCCGCATCCGCACATGCATGGATCGATGCCGGCGACCTCAAGCCAGGCATGACCCTCCGCACCGACGACGGCAGCACGGTCACGCTGCGGGCTAGCCGCACGTACGATGCTGCTCAGGACACCTACAACCTCACCGTTGCGAGCATCCACACGTACTATGTGCTGGCGGGGGCTACGCCGGTACTCGTGCACAATTCCGGTCCGAATTGTGGAGTGCCAGCTGGCGGCAAAAATGGAGACCGCCTCGGCGGCGAGGATTTCCACGGAAGTGACTACAGTCTCGACGAGATGGTTGAGTTCGTGAACGGGCACACGGGTGGGGGGAATCCGGCAATGGGGCGTCCGTCTGCCACCGAAGTTGAGACGACGCTTCGACAGGCCGGCCCGCGCCAGTTGGACGGGCAGAACTCGTCAAGGTTTGACCACAATGGCGTCCGCGTAATTATCAACTGGGATATGCCGTGGAAGTCCACGTCGTATTACCCTGGCAGGTGAATGAATGAATATAAGCGAGCGAGGCGAATGGCTCGGATACTTCCTGACGGATATGGATATTCGTCGACTGGAAGGCGTCTCAGTTCCAGTCGCCCCGGAGCGGGCTCTAGGGCTGGTTGAGCTGCTGGAGAGCTGGCGCAATCACGTTCTCAGGATCGAGGCAGAGGTTGGGCTACCAGATTCTGACAGGACGGTGTGGGGCGTCTATGATTTGCTTGCCGCCCTCGCGCTCAGGAGCTTCGTCTTTCGTGGCATGAAAAACATCGACTCGAATTTCCTTGAGGGATTCAGGCTGGCACTCGATGATGCCGACTCCAGATTTATGCAGTTCACTGAAATTGATGAATCTGGAATTGTTCGTCGCCTCGATGGCGGTGAGCGATCGAATGGTGAATGGTGGTGGGATCGAGTTCCCCGGGTTGGCCCGATCCGTCGAGATGTAGAGCGATTCAAATCGTCATCGTGACTCAATTTCGAGCTGTTGAAATGAAGAGGACTCGATGGCGACCCTAAGGGCTGTCCCGTATCTGCTGGTCACGGAGCTGCCCACGCTGCGGAAACTGCGTAGCTACTGAGTTCGCGGTGCCGGTATCGTCCGGTCTCTCGACCCGCCATACCAGCGGCCTATGTTCAGAGAGCGATGCACATGACCAGCCAGCAAGCAACGACGACCCTGTGGCGCCCCACCGGCCCTAAGGAGCTGGATCTGGTTCGGGAGCTGAACTACCGTGCGTGGCCGCCCCGGCTGCCTGAGCAGCCGATTTTCTACCCGGTCCTGAACGAGGACTACGCGATCAGGATTGCCCGGGACTGGAACGTGAAGCACGACGGCGCAGGCTTCGTCACTCGTTTTGAGGTCGAGTCGGGGCTCTTGAGCCGGTATCCCGTCCAGCAGGCCGGCGGGCAGACGATCCTCGAGCTCTGGGTTCCGGCCGAGGAGCTGGACGACTTCAACGCCCACATCGTCGGCGAGATCCAGGTGGTCCACGAGTTCCGCTGAGGCGGGGAGGGATGCTGGGGCGGCACGCCGGGCCGGTGCGGTGATCCCGGCGTGGCTGGTGTGATCACGGCGTCGGAGCCGTCCTGGATAGCCCCGTTCACCGGGCTGAGCCCGCGTGCCTTCGGGAAGCTGGTAACCGTGCTGTGGCGCGACGGTGCGGACGCGGTCCGCAAGGGTCGACCGTGGGGCCTGTCCGTGGAGGACCGGGCGCTGCTGGTCGCGGCGTACTGGCGCACTAACTTGACGATACGCCAGCTCGCGCCGCTGTTCGGGGTGTCGAAGTCCGCGGCGGACCGTGTGATCGACCATCTCGGTCCCAAGCTCGCGCTTCAGCCCCGCCAGCGGTTCGCCAAGGACGCCGTGCTCATCGTGGACGGCACCCTGGTGCCCACTCGCGACCACACCGTCGCCGAGCAGTCGAAGAACTATCGCTACTCCACCAACCACCAGGTCGTCATCGACGCCGACACCCGGCTCGTCGTCGTGGTCGGCCGACCGCTTCCCGGCAACCGCAATGACTGCAAAGCCTGGGAGGAGTCCGGGGCTAAGGCCGCCGTCGGCAACACCATGACGATCGCCGACGGCGGCTACCCGGGCACTGGCCTCGTGATGCCTCACCGCCACCGCAAGGGCGAGGAACTACCCGACTGGAAGCAAGCACACAACAAGTCCCACAAGCAGGTCCGGGCCCGCGTCGAGCACACCTTCGCCCGCATGAAGACCTGGAAGATCCTCCGCGACTGCCGCCTCAAAGGCGACGGAGTCCACCACGCCATGCGCGGCATCGCCCGCCTGCACAACCTTGCTCTCGCCGGATAAACGAGCGAGACACACGGCAGCCAAGCACGCCCGAGGTGATCCAAAGATTATCTACGGGACAGCCCTTAGCTCAGCGTGAGGGATGCATGCGGCGTCCTGTTTTGGCTTCGTGATCGAGGGGTGCGCGATGGCGTCGGTGCTGGGAATGCTGGAGGAGCGGGAGACAGCGGCCCGAGTGCGGGTGGAGGGACTGCGGGAGGAAGCCGCCCGGCTGGCTGGGGTGCTGGAGGCCGCAGAGATCGAGCTGGACCGGCGGGTGATCGCGCGGGAGGAGCTGATGGAGGCCCTGGCGGCCTCGGCTGCCGAGACCACTGCCGTGACCGAGGCCGCGGCGGAATCCGCGCCCGCGCCGGTGCCGGGCTCGATCGTGCCGCCTTGGCATGAAGGACTGCCGGTGACGGTGTTAGCGCCGGACTACCAGGGGATTCTGGGCGTGCTGGAGGAGCGGCAGTCCGCGGGCCAGCAGCCGCTGAAGGCCAGGGAGATCACGGCTCGGCTGGGCTTGGAGACATCGTCGGCGAAGGTCGAGGGGGTGCGCTCGAAAGCCCGGCGGCTGGCCGAGCGCGGGTGGCTCCTGCTTGAGGCGTCCGGGGCATTCAGTGCCGGCCGGCGGCCCGTGGCCGTGCCAGACGCCGGCTCATCCGCGTGACCATCGACCAATGGATCATCGCCTCGCTGCTGGCCGGCAGCGTCTCGTAGTCCCGGGCCAGCCGACGTGAATGCATCAGCCACGCGAACGTGCGCTCTGCCACCCACCGCCTGGGCAGCACCACGAAGCCCGTCATGTCATCGGTGCGTCTGACGATCTCCAGGGTCAGGGCGAGTTTCTCCCGTGCCCAGTCGACCAGGCCACCGGTGTAGCCGCCGTCAGCCCAGACCAGGGTGATGTCGCGGTGCAGGCGCCGCAGCCGCCTCAGCAGGCCCGTTGCGGCGTCCCGGTCGCCGATGTTCGCGGCGGTCACCGCGACGACCAGGAGCAGGCCGAGCGTGTCGGTCACGATGTGCCGTTTGCGCCCGGGCACCTTCTTCCCGCCGTCGTAGCCACGTGAGGCGGCCGGCACCGTCGCGGCGGCCCGCACCGACTGCGCGTCGATGATCCCCGCCGTGGGGGAGGCCTCACGGCCCTCGCGTTCACGCACCCTCCTGCGCAGCCGGTCGTGGAACTCGGTGATCAGCCCGTGCTCACGCCAGCGGCGGAAGAAGGCATAGACCCGGCCCCAGGCGGGGAAATCCGCGGGCATCGCCCGCCACGAGATCCCGCCCGCGACCAGGTAGCGGATCGCGTCCAGCAGCTGGCGGTGGCAGTAGCCCTCAGGCCGCCCGCCCCTGCCCTGAAGCCAGGTCGGCACCGGCAGCAACGGCCGGACAGCCGCCCACTCCGCGTCCGTCATGTCCGACGGATAGCGGCGCACCCGGTCCGGATGGTCGGCCGCGTTGCCGTACACGTGCGCGAGGCAATCGCACGACACGGCGGGCAAGTTGAAGTGAAGGGGGTCGGGCACGTACAACAACGACAACAGGGTCTCCGGAACCGCTCGGATGGGATCGCACCCCCGAGCTACCAGGAAGCCCTGCCTTCATGCACGCACGGCCGGAAGACCACCCGACCAGGAACTCTGTTCGACCGGGCGGTGCGGCGGCTCCACGAGGAGGACCAGCCGGCCCTGGTCGTGGACGTACGCGCCGGGGCCGACGGACGCCACGGGGTGTGCGCCGACGCCCGTACGCCCTCGGCACCGCCGCTGGTCGCGTACTGCTCGGCTCCGCGCGGGCGCGCTGCCCGCTACTGCGCCCAGTCGAAGACGCCCGACTCCAGGTCGATCTGGGCGTTGCCACCGCCGAAGTTGACCCCGCCGACGCCGTCCTCCAGCTCGAAGACGTACGGCGTCAGCCCCTCCGGCAACGTCTGGCAGGGCATCACCGTTCCGCCGAGGTGCGAGATGCCCTCGACGGACGACCAGAACGCATCGAGATCCTTGTCGTCCGAGGACCAGGCCTCCACATAGCCGCCCTCGCCGTCCTCCGCCGGGGCGATGCCGGTGTTCGGGTCGCCGGTGCGCTCCCCGATCCAGACCGTGATTTCGGGGGCGCTGTCGTCCCAGGCGTTCTGGCCGCGGCTGTACTTGTCGCCGAGGCCGTCCGGCCGGATGTCGGCCGGGGGATCCATGCGGGGCGCGGCGAACTCCGCGGCGGTGAGCCAGATGAGCGCGTGCGCGCCGCCGATCACGTCCTCCAGGTCCTGCTGCCGGGGGTGGCGGGCTGCGGCCGTCGCGGCCACCGCGGCGAGGAACGGATCGGCGGCCTGCTCCGGGGTGGGCACGGTGCCCGCCAGCAGCTCGTCCACGCCCTCGATGTCGTCGGCGACGTGGTCGTCGGCGTGGAAGAAGGAGACGGCTACCAGGTCCTGGCCCTTGCGCCGGTAATCCTCCGGCAGTTCGAGGGTGATGACATGGGTCATCGGCAGTCCCGTGACAGGGCTCCGGGGCCAGGAGGCCGTTCCGATGCCGGGCGCACGACCGCCGCACCACCCGGCGACGCGGGCCCCGGGCAGATCGATCTCGACGGGCTTGCCGGGCCGGACCGACAGCGCGTCCACGGACTCTCCGAACCCCAGGTCGTATGCCTTCACTGTGTTCCTCGTTCATTCCGTTCGACTGCGACGGTGCTCAACCTACTTGAGGCCTCCGACAGTCCCCGTCCCCGTCGTTCCCGCTCGGTCCGCCCGGGCACCCGAACCAGTCTGCTCGTACACCAGCCGCCCACTCCGCGTCCGTCATGTCCGACGGATAGCGGCGCACCCGGGCCGGATGATCGGCCGCGTTGCCGCACACGTGCGCTTGGAAGATCACCCGACCAGGAACTCTGTTCGACTTGCACGTTCCAAGATCGATTGAGATACGGCTTCTTAGAACCGCTAACGAAATGAGTGACGGGGAACGCTAGGCTCACGTGACATGAGTCAGAGCGGTTCGCAAGCGGCAGCATTCTTCCGAGATGCTCGTCAGAGCGGAGTGGTCTGGTTTGTCCGGGATGACGAGGGAAGCCCGGCTCCCCTCTCCGCGGACGGGACGCGAAGTCTTCCCTACTGGTCGACCTCAGCCCGCGCCCAGAGGGCGGCGACGATCTGGGGGCATGGGCTACGTGTTGAATCCATGCCCCTGGACGTCTGGCGCGATCGCGATCTGCCTGATGCCGCCCGAGAGGGATACGTGATCGGCATCAACTGGAGCGGACCGCGCCTCGTCGGCTGGAGCTTCACCCCGATGGAAGTTCTCAACCGACTGGCGGCGGGTGACTAGCCCACGGCGCCGCTCAACACGGAGCGCAGTCGCCGCCAGCAGATGAGCGCGCATCCGAGGGTGAGGAAGGCTTCGTGGATGTCGTCGCGGATCTCCCAACGGATCCGTAGACGGCGAAACCAGTGCAGATGAGCGAACGCGCGCTCCACGACCCAGCGTTGGCTGCCGAGCCCGGAGCCGTGCTCGGTGCCACGACGGGCGATCAGCGGCTTCACTCCGAGGTCCCAGACCAGGCGGCGGTACTTGTCGTGGTCGTAGCCGCGGTCGCCCAGCACCACGTGATCAGGTGGTGTTTGCTGCCCGTCCTGCCCCGGTCGACAGGGCTTCGTCCGGTTTTGGCTTCCTCTTTAACGCGCGGATGTGGGAGCCGTCGACCGCCGCCTGGAGAAGTCCAGGGCGTTCGCGCTGCGAAGCTTGGACAGGAGGGCCTCGTGCAGCCGGTGCCACACGTCGGCGTCGGACCACTCGGCCAGGCGGCGCCAGCAGGTCATGCCGGAACCGAAGCCGAGTTCCTGCGGCAGGTGTTCCCAGGCGATCCCGGTGTGCAGGACGAACAGGATGCCCTGGAACACCAGCCGGTCCGGATGCCGCTTGCGCCCCAGATGCCGGGGCCGACGCTCAACCTTGGGAAGCAGCGGCTCGATCACCGCCCACAGCTCGTCATCGACTTCCCACGGCTTCGGCCGCGCCACCCCGCACCCCCGGATCATCGGTCCTGGAGTGATCCAACCATCTCGAAGATCATTTCGTTAGGAGTTCTTAGCGACACTTCTCCCTGACGAGGCGACCAGGGACACGGTCGGGGGGTCAGACGCCGTGGGCCCGTCGGCAGAGCTCAGGGATTCCGTACGGGACCTGGATGCGCTCGGCGTCACGGCAGAGCTGACGCATGTCGGCAGGCGCCGCGGCCGGGCGGCTCGGAGCAGTCCGCGTGGGCGTTTTCGTCCTGGGCTTCACGCGAGGCCCATCGTTGGACCGCTCCTTCGGCAGCTGCCAGGCGGTACGCGTCGGCCGGGCGGGCGCCTGCTCAGCCGGTGGCCTCACGGTCGCGGGCGGCATGCCCGGCCGAACACCAGGCCGGCCGGTGTCGGACGGGATGGAGCTCGGGCTTGGTTCGGTCGCGCTGAGCACTTCGCGGGGTACCGCCTGAGTGGGTTCAGGCCAGGCGGTGGGCAGCGGTGCGGGCGGCCTCTCCTCGGCGGGAGCGATCCTCGCGGGGGGCCGTGCGGCGGTTGGGTCCGGGCCTGGAACGGCCACACAGCCGGTCACAGCCAGGAGTACGCCAAGAAGAAGACGGGCGGTGCAGCGGGGGTGCATAGGGGCACGATCGCGGAATCTCCGGCGCTGTGGAGTGCGACGGGCGGGAGATCCACCGTGACGAGTGATCAAGCAGCGCACATCGCGCCTGCGGCCGTTGGCCTACCTGAGTAGGCATCCCCGGCCACGCAGCAGGGGGGCGTGCCTTGTGCACCCTCCCGCCGCCGTCGGGCTCCAGGCCTCCGACACCCTGTCGGGGCGGCATCGAGTCCAGGGCCGACACCGGGCGCTGGGGAGATGCCGCGCCAGGTATGCCTGGGCGCGACATCTCCACGGTGTTCAGGTCAGCACGAGGAGACGGACATGTGGAACAGGTTGAGCAGCTCGCGGACCAGCCCGCCGGCCAGTGTGGCGGAAGCGGCGTAGAAGGCCGCCTGCCCGAGGCCCTGGACAAGACGGTGGCGGGCACGTCGCCGCTTCGCGGCGGGGCGGTGGGTACGGTGGGGCATGACGGTCTCCGTTTCAGGGGATGAGTCGGCGGCGCCCCGCACCGCGTGTTCCTGGCAGGGATACGGTGCGGGGCGCAGTTTCTGCTGGTCCCAAGCCTTATGGCTGACGTGCGCTGAATGCAGCTCCCGAGGCTCGAATCTCGATGTAAGTTCGGCGCCATGAACGGGAATCGGGCCGCCACATGGGTCGAGGGAACCTCCGCCGATCTGGTTGCCGACGCGCTCGCGCTGGGCCTGAAGGTCAGTCCCAGAATGGTGACCTCCTGGGTTGAGGACGGCCTGCTCGCAAACCCCGAGCCGCGTAAGACCAGCGCGCACGGCAGCGATCCTCGAGTCTTCCCGCCCGAGCAACGCGAGTTGTTCACCCGACTTCTCGAAGCTCGCGAGCGTTCCCCTCTGGGCCGCATCCCGCAGCGCTGCCTGGTCCGCGTCGTGCTGTACCTGTGGCTGATCGACGACACGATCGTGCTCACCTCGCAGGCGCGCCGAGCCTGGCGTACGCATGCGCGCGCCACGGGCCAGACGACCGCTGTCCGACGGGGCGAGAACGCCCGCGCCATCGTTGATCAACTCGCCCACCCCGCAACCACCCTTAAGCAACGGCGCGCCGCTCAGCTCGTCATTGAGGAAGGCGAGCGGACCGGCCGGATCGACATCAAGAGACTGACCGCAGTCCTCTCGACGTTGAACTCGCCCTGGCCGGTCAAGCCGGGCATGCCGAGGATCGAACGTGCCCGTCCCGGTCCCTTCGGGCCGGTTACCGTCCAGCACCACATCGCGATGTGGAAGGCCCGCGAGCAAACATTTCGCCAGCTCCGGCACGAAGAGATCGACGAAGCCAAGCTCGACCGAGTGCGCGCCGTCTTCAGGCCCAGCTGGGCGGACTTTCAGGCCAGCCGGTGTGCCATGGCGGCCATCGGCGCCGGAGAGTTCGAGGCGTACTTCGCAGAGCCCGACACCTTGGAGGGACGCGCGATCGAGGCAGTCGATGCCTTCGTGGGCGAGCTCGCTGGCGCATTGGAGCTGACCGAAGCCGCCTTTTATAAGGCAGAGGCGGCACGCGCCAATCTGGCGCGGTGATGACGGATATCAGGAGCCCGGCGGCGAACCCGAGCAACCCCATCGACCACTCCACGACGTTCCCCTCGGCACTCTTCAACCGGCACCCGGAACAGGCTCCGGATCAGGTGCCTCCCGTTCTCGTGAACATCGACCCCGCCCCGATCCAACCGCCTCCCGAGGAGGTGAACAACTGCCGTCCAAACTCGCGAACGAAGCCAGCTGACAGAGACCAGAACTGCCCTCTCAGTCAGAACGAGCTACACCCAACGGACATCGCCTCACGAACCTCCCTCTCAGAGCGCCTTGGGCGTCGCAGGTGGGTCATCGAGCGGACCACGTCCTGGCTGACCGGCTACCGCCGGCTCAACTACCGCTACGAACGAAACCCCCGCAACTACCTGGCCTTCCTCGGCCTCGCCGCGGCCAGCTGCTGCTTGAAACGACTCCTCACGCTGACCATGGAGGACACGGTCTAAGGTGTCGGCGGCAGTGAACGGACAACGTCATTTCCCGTTCCTCAAGGCCGAGATCGCTTTGCAGACCCTGACCGTCTTTCTGCAGGCTCTCTCCGCAGGTCTGCTGCTGACTTCCGCCTACTGCGAGACCCTGCAGGGCCCGTGTGATGTACGGCGCGACGATGCGCCCCGCAGCCGCTTGGCCGAGGTCCGCGCCGGCAGCGTGGTCTTCCCGCCACTGGTCTCCCCAGGCATAGGCGGGCCGTCGGTGGTTTCCACACGTGGGCCGACCTGTCGCAGGTGGCGGGTTCGCTGGCATCAGCCGCCGTGAGATTTCGGGCGGATGAGCAGGAGGGCGATGTCGTCGTGACGGGGTGCGTCCTGTTGGGCGTGGTGGATGAGGGTGTCGGCGAGGTCGTCCAGGCTCTGGGCGTTGGCCTGGGCCAGGTGTTGGGCGGGTTGGTGGGTGGTTTGGTCGATGTCGGTGCCGGGGGTTTCCACGAGTCCGTCGGTGTACAGGGCGAGGACGGTTCCGGGTGGGAGGGGGATCTCGGTGGTGGGGTAGTGGGCGTCGGGGTCGATGCCGAGCAGCAGCCCCGGTGGCAGTCTGAGGGTTTCGGTGCGTCCGTCGGGATGGCGGAGCAGTGGTGATGGGTGTCCGGCTGTGGCCAGTCGGGCGCGGTGGTGTGGCAGGTCAAGGTGGGCGATCAGGCAGCTGGTGAACAGGCGCGGGTCGAGGTCGGTCACGAGGCGGTTGGTGTGGGCGAGTACGGTGCCGGGGGATGTGCCGGCGCTGGCGTGGGCGTGGACGGCGGTGCGGACTTGGCCCATGAGGGCGGCGGCGGTGTCGTGGCCCTGGACGTCGCCGATCGCCGCGACGGCCGTCGTGGGCGAGCTGCGGATGAGGTCGTAGAAGTCGCCGCCGATCTCCGTGCCGTGGCCGGCGGCAACGTAGCGCGCGGCGACGTCCACGCCTTGGATGCGGGGCAAGATGTGGGGTAGCAGGCCGGCTTGCAGGGTGCGGGCGAGGGTGTGGGTGGCGTCGTAGAGGCGGGCGCGGTCCAGGGCTTGGGCGATCAGTCCGGCCAGCGAGGTGATGATGGCCCTTTCTGCCGGGGGGAAGGGGCGGGGCTGGTCGTAGGAGAGGATGAGTGCGCCGATGGTGATGAGGCTCCCTGAACCTCCCCACCCCACGCTTCAGGCGGTGGCCAGAGTTGCTCACTTTGATTCCCCACCTACCGTGACTGTCGACCGTTCTCGACGGAGTTCTTCGGCCCGCTCGTCAGGTATCCGGCGGCCTGAAGAGGCGCCGCCGGCTCCGGTTCCGAAGGGCAGGCCACCCTCTTGCTTACCTTACGGGTCGACCCGTAAAGTAAATGCCGTGAGCTCCTCGCTGCCCTCCAGGGGGCGTCCCAGGGATCCCCGATCGCACGAGGCGATCATCAGCGCGACAGTAGAGCTGGTGGTCGAGGTCGGCTACGCCGCGACATCGATCGGAGCCGTGGCCGCGCGGGCAGGTGTCGGCAAAGACACGATCTACCGGCGGTGGCCGGGCAAGCCGGAGTTGGTCTTCGAGGCCGTCTTCACGACCACCGACGATGCTCCGCCCCCGGACACCGGATCGCTGGCCGGGGATCTGACCGTGCTGCTACAGGGCCTGGTCGACGAGTTCCGCGCGCCTGCCGCCGCGGCGGCACTCCCGGGGCTGCTCGCCGACTTCGCCGCCGATCCGGAACTGAAGGCGCGCATCCGCGGTGATTTCCTGGCCCCGTCGAAGGAGCGGCTGCTGGTTGTCTTCGAATGCGCCGTGCTGCGCGGGGAGATCGCGGCCGAAACGCCCGTGGACCTGGTCCTGGACACGCTGGCAGGAGCCGTGTTCTTCCACGTAGGGCTGGTCGGCGAGCACCCTGACCCGCAGCTGGCCGCACTGCTGGCCGCTGTCGTGGCCAAAGGAATCGAGGTCCGATGAACGGCTGGCTTCTCGCGGCAGGGATCACCGCGCTCGGCGTGGCCGCGGTGCACATCGTCGGCGGGCACCGCGATGTGGTGCGCCCGCTGCTGACCTGCGGTCTCGCGGACGAACCCAAGCGTGTCCTGCACGCCGTGTGGCACATGGTGAGCGGAGACCTGGTGCTCTCCGGATTCGCTCTGCTTTACCTCTCCCTGACGGACGGTAGGCCGGGTACCGGCCTGGTGGCGTGGTTCGTGGCCGCGCACTTCATCGTGTACGCGGCAGTCTTCTTGATCGTCACGCTGACCGTCGGCTGGCCCAGACCGCTACTCCGCCTACCGCAGTGGATTCTGCTCCTGCCAGTCGCAGTGCTGGCAGCGGCGGGTGCCGCGTAGCCACCGCCCGGAGACCTCCTGCGGCCGCCGCGTTAAGAGGTCCTCACAGAAGCCGTTGATGGTGTGACTGTCGGCTTGGATGGTCGTTGGTCCGTTCGTGGCGAAGCGGAACTCTCGGCCGTGGGTCGTGTCGGATGAACTGTGGCTGCTGATCGAGCCGTTGCTGCCCATTGCGGCGCCGAAGCTGGTGGCTGGGCGGCCTCGGGTGCCCGACCGGCAGGCTCTATGCGGCATCCTCTTCGTGCTCCACACCGGCATCCAGTGGGGGTACCTGCCCCAGGAACTCGGCTTCGGCTCCGGCATGACGTGCTGGCGGCGGCTTGCCGCGTGGAACGAGGCCGGCGTGTAGGACCGGCTCCATGCCGTCCTGCTGACGAAGCTGCGGTCAGCGAAGCAGCTGGACTGGTCCCGGGCGGTGATCGACTCAACCCATGTCCGGGCCGCTCGGCGCGGCCCCAAAGCGGACCGAGCCCGGTCGACCGAGCACGTCCGGGCAGCAAACACCACGTCCTCGTCGACGGACAGGGCATTCCCTCGCAGTGTCACTGACCGGCGGAAACCGCAACGACGTCACCCAGCTGATGCCCTTGCTCGCGAAGATCCCGTCCGTCGCGGCTTCGACGCTGCCTGAGCAATCCTGATTTGTGCTGCTGACGGGGCACGTTCGTCCGTACCTGCCTGAGCACTTTCTGGAGTACACCGACACCCGGGCGCGCAAGGAGGTGACCCTCGCCCTCTACGACAGCCTGGTTGACAGGATCCGCATCGACATCACCAAGTACAGCGTCGAGAACGACCTGCCCCTGCGGACCAGGGAAGAGCGTCGGGCACTGCTGGATGCTCCCGCCCCGGTCGGTACTGACACCATCGAGGGGCGCAACTACATCCTGGACAGGCTGGACGAGGGGGCCGCGGCGGTCCTGGCCATGCTGAAGACTCCTCCCAACAGCCCCGAGTACGCCGAGAAAACGCACGAGGCGCAGATCGGCCCTGATCAGGGCACAAAACGCACGGGAACGGCTCTCCAGCACACTCATGGCGAAAATCGTCACCAACGCCACGGTGGACACCACCAGCCCGTGACGATGGTCTGCCACCAGGGCCGTCTCCCGCACCCGTATCCCGGGGCCGGCGCTGCTCGGTGGACCCGAAAGCGCTGCCATGGGGAAGCCTCCTCTTGGGATGAACCGACTGCATCGGCGGGGCCCGCCTGCTGTCGTGGTTGCGGGCCCCTGTGGGGAGGAGCAGCAGACCGCAGCGCAGGAAGCGTTCCCCGCCCTCGACCGAGCCGCGAGGCTGGGTGGATAGTGAGTCGACAAGCTCGACGGCCCGGGGCGCTGGCCTGGCCTTTGACCGGCACCCAGCCAGCTGTCCTATCGGCTGCCGCGGAATCTCCGCGCAGGTCAGGGACCGGTTGAGACTTCACGCCGGATCGTGCGCCAAGGCCTTCCGGCAGAGCATGCAGCGTGGTTCCGGCCGATCAGGAGTAGGCCTGTTCGGTGATCTTCTCCGGGGTGATGATGGTGTCGCGTTCGTAGTGCGCCAGGGCCAGGCCAAGGCCGAAGAAGGTCGGAGCCCACTCCCCGACGAAGATGCCCCACCGATCGGCACGTTCGATGCCGGCCGCTTCGGCTTTCGCCGAGACAAGCCACGAGGTGAACGACAGGCCGATCGACACGAACGCTGCCGTGTAAGCGTGCTCACTCCGCATTCCAGCTTCGTGCAGCTTCTTCACGATCATGGCTGCTCCCCTGCATCGTAGGGTTCCGCAAATTCAGCGGACTGGGATGGTTCGGACAAGCTGTACCTGGGGTTCGGTCCGACACCAGCCGACGGATGCGGGCATTCCCGGAGAACAGATCCGCTCACCGCTGAGGGCGGTCGCAGGGACGTCCCCGTCCACGGTTCCGGTGGACCTCAGGGGGCTATTCGGGCGGTTCGGGATGCATCCCGATTGGGGCGAAGGCAGCACAGAGCCCCACCTCCTGCACGTCGGCGGAGTGTGGGGGCTTGCCCTTGCCGCCTCCCGTGCGGCCGGCTCGTGGAGAAGTGAGTCGGCGGGCTGGGGCAGCGTCAGGTTGTGCGACTAGTCATCTGGCCGCCGCCGTACGCCTGGTCGACACCGGTGACGCCCTCCTCGCACGCTCGATCATCTGCCGCCTGGTCGGACGCCCCGAGAACCGCCCCGGACCGCGCAACCCCGGCCGCCCACCCCCGCGTGCTACCGGTGGCCGCCACCGGCGCACCCCGGGCCCGTCACCTCGACCACCGTCCGGGCGATCCCCGCAACGGCCACAGAGCCGCGTGACAGACAGCATGCCTGCGGGGCGGCAGGCGCTCCTTCTCCGGCCGACGTAGGACCCGGCACCGAGCAGCGTGCCCCCGGAGCCTCCAGCGCCGGGCGCGGCCGCTGCCCCACCGACACCGACACCGGGGCGGGGGCGTGCCCGAGCTCGCCCGTATCTGTCCCTGCATGCCGCAAGGCCCCGGCCTCTCCGTCCGGACGGAGAGGCCGGGGCCTTGCGCCATGCAGGGACAGTGCCTAGTGGCGGAAGGTGTCCTTGATGTCTTCCTTGGCGTGACGGGCGTTGCCCTTGGCCTGTTCGGCCTGACCTTCACCGGTCATGCGCTCGTTGCCGACAGCGCGACCGACGGTCTCCTTGACCTTGCCCTTGGCCTGCTCGGCGTGGGCCTTGCTCTTCTCCGTGCCCGACATGGGGACCTCCTCGTCAAAGTAACCGGATTGGTCGTGGACTCCTCCTACTCGCCAGATCCCTCCCTAAACACCGGGCGGCGACAGGCCGGCCAGCACGCGGGAAAGAGCGCGACAACCGCCTGCACCGAGGAACCAGGCCAACCGCCCGCAGACGCCGTCGGCGGCCAGGCCGGCGAAACGCCTCCCGCCGGACCACCGCGCTTCTCCGTCCCCGCGGACGGCGAATTACACAACGCGGTGAGCGCCTTCACCAGCCCCTCGGCAGGTTGGCCGGTGTCACCAGGATCGCTCGACTGGCTGCTCCCCGTTCCCGTCGTGCAGCGCCGGAGGAAGAGGTGCTGAGGCCCATGACCGGAGCCCTCCCTCTGGCTTACGCCCACTCCATGCCCAGCTCCCGCAGCGCGTCCAGCTGTTCCTGGGTGAGCTTGTCCCGCCTGGCACGGAGGTTCGATGTCCACACGCCCAGCTTCACCGGCACCGGCTCAGTCTGGCCGTCGACGGTGATCTCGACGACCGCTCCGCGGGGCACAGGCCGGTCCGCGCCTTCCCGTTCCACCCACTGTGCGAGGGCGGCGAGGCCGCGTTGGAATGCCTGCTGTGCCTTGCTCGGGTCCTTCTTCGCGCGGGTGGCCGCAGGGGCGGGAGACGGGGCCTCAGCGGGCTTCACTCCCAGCGCGGTGAGCCGTTCCTGTTGCTCGGTGGACAGCTGCGCCCAGGTGCTCGCCTTGCGTTGCCGTGCGAGCCATCGTCCGAGGTCGTCTCCGTCGAACAGCACGCCCGGCTGGATGTCGGGCAGGAGGCCGTGGGGTTCGTCGGCGGCGAGGTGGGTGAGGACGCGGTGGTGGCGTTGCCAGTCGAGTGGCCATGGGCAGTTCCAGTCGGGGTCGACCGTGGCGAGCTGTTGCGCGCGCACGGCGGCCCGCTCCGGGTCCTTTCCCAGGCCGCCTTTCCGCCGGAGGTTGGCCATGTGCTGGCCGACCGGGACCATCGGCTCGTCCTCGCCCCAGACCGCGTCCTGGCGTGGCGCGAGGTGCCCGGTGGCCCGCCGGAACGACCGCAGCGCGGCGAGCTTGGCCTCCCACGCCTCCTCGCCCGGCTCCCAGACCATCCCCGCCTCCGGCAGGTCGAGGAGCGTCTTGCGCCGCCCCTCCAGCTCACCCGCGCGCAGCACCTTGCGCTGCTGGTGTACCCAGCGGCCGAGCGGAAACGCCTTCGTCGCCCCGACCTCGACTTCGACGTCATACGGAACGGCGTAGACGCCCGTGATCTCGTTCTCTCTCCGCCAACGGATCAGGGCTTGATAGCCCTCCAGCCAGACCAGGGATTCGGGCCGGTAGACCCGGGTGCGCAGGAAGGCCGCGATCGTCGCCGGGTCCCGTGGAGAAGAGAAGCGCAGCAACGGCGACTCGCCCCTGCCGCCGGCCCGATCGCTGTCCTGGTCTTCTTTCTCGCCGTCCCAGCCGGTGATGCGCCCGGCCTCGTCGCGCTGGAGGTGGACCGTGCGCTTGCCACTGGTGAGCGCACGGGAAGCGAGCTGTTCGACCAGACGTTCGTCATGTGAACGCAGACCCTGGAGAACCGCCACAAGGGGGCGGAACGAGGCGCTGGCGATCATGTCGGTCGGGTCCTCGCCGGGCTCCAGGAAGACCGGGACGATGATCCGCGCGACCTTGGTGGTGCCGTCCTTGTTGAGGCGGAGGGCGCGGCCGATGTTCTGGACGATCTCGACCTGTGAGCCGCGGGTGTCGGCGAAGCAGATGGCCTCGACTCCGCGTTCGCCGGTGATGTCGACGCCTTCTCCGAGGACGCGGCAACTGGCGAGAAACGCCCGGTGCACGCGGTGGCCGGTGGCGTCGATGCCGTTTGCGAACTGGCTTAGGACTTCGCGGCGTTCGGTGACGAGGTGGTCGCCGCACAGCCACGCCGCCCACACGCGGTCCGGGGGCACGTGCCGGCCGGCCTCGAGCTCGTAGAACCGGGCGTCGATCGAGGAGGCCGGCAGCCTCTGCATCTCCTGGTCCGCCTCCGCCTCGGCCGCTGTATCCGCTGCCGCTGTCCCCGTCTCGGCCGCTGCCTGGGTCGACGTGTCCGTGGCATACAGCGCGGCCGCCGTCTGCGGCAGCTTCTCCGCGAACGCGGCGGCTTCCTCGACCTTCTGGTGGAACGTCATGACCGTACGGAGGTTGTACGCCGCGGCGTGTTCCAGGAGCGCGGTCTGCAGCAGGGCCAGGCGCCGGCCCCGCTGCGCCTCTTCGGGTTCCCCTAGGGCGGGGGAGGGGTCGCGGATCTCCAGGACGTCGATCTCGAACCCGGCGAGGATGCCCCGCTCGATCGCCTCGGCCAGTCCGAGCTCGGCGATCCAGGGTCCGTAGGTGTGCGAGTCCTGGCCCATCGACGCGATCTCCAGCTCTTGGCCGTCCGTACTACGCTGCGGCCGGGGCGCGGCGAGGATGCGCGGGGTGGCGGTGAGGTAGAGCCGGAAGTCGGCGGGGATGCGGGTGTTGTCGTGGATCGCCGCCCACGGACGTCCGAGATCACCCGCGGTCGTGTGGGCCTCGTCCACGACCGCCAGGCCGAGCGGGGCCATCTGCTGCCCGTACAGCCGCGCCCCGCCCGCCAGCGCGGCCTCCAGCGGTCCGCGAACAAGCCCCTGGCCCATCGGTGCACCGAGGTCCTCGCGGTCCACCAGGGAGGCGTACGTGGCGAACACGACCACGGGCCCGTGCCCGGCCCACAGCGCGAGCTGGATCGGGTTGGTGGTGGTGCGCACCCCCAGCTCGTTCAGTACAGGGTCGTTCTCCAGCGAGCACACGGCGACCATGGGGGAGCGGTGGCCCACCCGGCGCCATTCCTGGGCGGTCTGCACGAGCAGGTCCAGGGTCGGCACGGTCACCAGGATCCGCCCACGGGGAAAGCACTCCAGCGCACATACGGCGGCCGTGATCGTCTTCCCGGACCCGGTCGCGGACACGATCGTGCCCCGCGCCCCCTCCGGAGGGACAGATGATCTTGCGGGGAATCCTGCCCATTTCCGGAAGGCCGATTTCTGGTCCATCTGATGTTCTCGGAGCTGGATCACACGGATTTCCTACTGCCTTCCCGGCCCGGCTTCAGCAGACGGCGCCACGACCCCACCCCCGACGCTCCCGTGGGAGCGGACGGCATCGGGTAGCGTTCCCGCCCCCCACCCGCCGGCAGCTCGTCCTCGAACTCACACGCCGCCACAGCCTTCCAACCCCCACCCCACAGCGCCTCCAGCACCGCCGTGACTCCAGCCACCACCGCACCGGGCTCCGCCCCCGAGCGCGCCTCGCACTCCAGCACCGTGGGCCACTCGAGAAACTCGAACGGGTGCGCCTTCCCGCCCGTGGAGTAGCCGTTACAGGCGCCGTCCACCCGCAATGGCCCCACCGCCAGGCCTCGCCCCCCACCACCGGCCCCGAGACGTTCCCTCAGCCAGGTCACGACCGTCGAGTCGTCCGCCACATCGACATAGACCGAGCAGTCCTCATATGAGACGCCACTGTTCTCGCTCACCACGCCCCCTCCCCTCCAGCTCATCCTCAGCACACGGCGAACTGTCCGCCCCCGGCCACGCAGACGCCGACCCCAGGCAGCCGCCCTCACCAACCATGCTCGGCAGCGCCTATGACATCGTGTCCGACCTGCCGAGCGAGGTGCCGCGCCCGGTCCACCTCACAGGGCCGGACGTGGACGTAACACGGTGTCGCCTGAAGCCGGCTCATGATTGGCATCGACTCCGAAACAGGCCTGCACCCCGGTTCGTGAGCGCTCAGCACCGAGGCCGAGTTCAGGCACTGCCGGCCAGCTGAGCGCCATCCCATGCGATCTGCCCCCAACCCGCCCGGCACAGCACCTCCGCAGCCCGCTCCAGCAGATCACTCTCCACCGGCTCCTCCACCGAAAGCATCATCGGCACCAGACGAGCCAGCACCGAGGCGTCATCCGGAAGGTCGACACCACGAAGATACTCACCGCCTCCCGAGAACCAGCCCCGCGGAAACACGCTGCGCGCCCACACGACGCCCTCGACCCGAAGCAACTCGGCGTCCAGATCGACGCCAGCCCCCTCCCACAGCTCCCCACACCCGACCAAAGACACGGCAGCAGCGATCACCGCCGCCACATCCCCACCCTCACTCCTGTAGACCGGATAAGCCTTCGCATCGCCCACAGCGACCCCGCCTCTCCTCGACAGGAAATCAGAAGGGACATCCAATCATTCCTCCAATGCTACATGCTGCATCAGAGACGCCCCACAATCCAAGCCGACACAAGGCAGCAGCCGCCCCTCCAACCAGCCGGTCCGCGCAAGCGGGCCAAACGGCCCTGAAGGCACAGCCGGAAGGACCGTTGAGGCGGGGGAGCGCAGCGGACCCGCCGACCCCCGGGCTGAAGCGAAGCGAAAGCCCGGAAGCCAGGGCGAAGCCCACAGCTTCGAGAGCGCAGCGAACGAAGCATCACCTCCGGTGCGCAGCACCGGAGGTGAGTGGTCCGCGCAGCGGACCACCAGCGCTCACGCGGAGCGGGAGCGCAACCACCGCGCGCAGCGCGGTGGTTCGCTTGCACACCGCGCAGCGGTGTGGTACCCGCTCCGCGGG
>NZ_JBVHDX010000002.1:730325-878320 GCF_055563155.1 Streptomyces sp. NPDC013317 | reverse complement strand
GGCGGGGCCCGGGGGGGGGGGGGGGGGGGGGGGGGGACGGGCCGCTGGGCGGAGCCCTTCCCCACCCCGCCCCTTCCCGAACGGGGGGCGGGCCCCCGGACCCCCGTACGGCCTGCGGCCGTGTCCTCAAGCGCCGGACGGGCCGGGTCGGGTCGTCAGATGCGGTCGAGGACCCGGGTCAGGAGCTCGCCCATGCGGGCGGCCGAGTCGCGGCCCGCCTGGAGGACCTCTTCGTGGTTCAGCGGCTCACCCGAGAGGCCCGCCGCCAGATTGGTGACGAGGGAGATGCCCAGGACCTCGGCGCCCGCCTCGCGGGCCGCGATGGCCTCCAGGACGGTGGACATGCCGACCAGGTCGCCGCCCATGACGCGGACCATGTTGATCTCGGCCGGGGTCTCGTAGTGCGGCCCGGGGAACTGCACGTAGACGCCCTCTTCGAGGGTCTCGTCGACCTCCTTGCACAGGGCGCGCAGCCGCGGCGAGTACAGGTCGGTGAGGTCCACGAAGTTCGCGCCGACGATCGGCGAGGCGGCCGTCAGGTTGATGTGGTCGCTGATCAGGACCGGCTGGCCGGGGCGCATGCCCTCGCGCAGACCGCCGCAGCCGTTCGTCAGGACGACGGTCTTGCAGCCGGCGGCGACGGCGGTGCGCACCCCGTGGGCGACGGAGGCGACGCCCCGGCCCTCGTAGAAGTGGGTGCGGCCCAGGAAGACCAGCACGTGCTTGGCGCCGATCTTGTACGAGCGGACCTTGCCGCCGTGTCCCTCGACGGCCGGCGGCGGGAAGCCGGGCAGCTCGGTGACGGGGAACTCGGCCTCCGGAGCGCCGAGCGCGTCGACGGCCGGCGCCCAGCCGGAGCCCATGACGAGCGCCACGTCGTGGTTCTCGATTCCGGTCAGCTCGCGAAGTCGCGTGGCTGCGGCCTCGGCGGCCTCGTACGGGGTGGCAGTTGCGTTCACTGACTCTCTCGCCTCGGGGAGGGGGGTCCGAGGGGAGCCCCGGACGGATTTCGTACCCGCAGAAGCGTAGCCCGAGAATTCCTACGCGCGTAGATGACAGTGCGGACGGACATGCGATCGTTGTCTTGTCGTTTCCGACAAACGGCGGCCCGGTTCCGGGTTCCGTGGTCCGTCCGGGCGCGTCGGAGGCGCGTCAGCACGGACGCTTGCGCAGCTCCATCACGTAGTCGTGGGGGGCGCCCGCGGACTCCGCCGCGTCGGCGACCTCGCCCAGGTAGCGGGCCGAGGGCAGTCCGCCCTCGTAGGCGTTCAGGACGTAGACCCAGGCGGACTCGTCGCCGTCCAGGGTGTGCACGCGCACCCGCATCCGCCGGTAGATGTCGAGGCCGACGCCCTCCCAGCGGTCCATCGACTCCTCGTCCATCGGGGCGATGTCGTACAGCGCGACGAAGACCTGGGACCGCGGGGCCTCGACGATCGTGGCCAGCGCCCCCTCCCAGCCCATCTGCTCGCCGCCGAAGGTGAGCCGCCAGCCGTTCAGCCAGCCGGTGCCGCGCAGCGGGGAGTGCGGGGCGCGGCGGGTCATGAGCCGCGCGTCGAGGTTGCCGGCGTACGCGGCGTAGAGCGACATGGGGTCGAGGGTACGGGAGGGGAGCGGGTGTCCGTGGAAGTCGGCGACCGGGGCAGCGGCGGCGGCCGTACGGAGCCCCGGGGAGAGACCACCGCCGGCGTACGGGACAATGGGGTACGCACTTGAAGCGTGCGGGACAATGGCGTACGCACTGCAGCCCAGCGGGGGGACCCCCCGGCAGAACGAGAGCGCGAGGCGTAGATCCCAGTGACCCGGATCGTGATCATCGGCGGCGGACCCGGCGGATACGAGGCTGCCCTGGTGGGCGCCCAACTCGGCGCGGAGGTGACCGTCGTCGACTGCGACGGCCTGGGCGGCGCGTCCGTCCTGACCGACTGCGTCCCTTCCAAGACGCTCATCGCCACGGCCGAGGTGATGACCACCTTCGACTCCTCCTACGAGGAGCTGGGCATCATCGTCGCCGACGACACCCCCCACGTGGAGCAGGCCGCCCGGGTCGTGGGCGTCGACCTCGGCAAGGTCAACCGCCGGGTGAAGCGCCTCGCGCTCGCCCAGTCCCACGACATCACCGCCTCCGTCACCCGGGCCGGCGCCCGGGTGCTGCGCGGTCGCGGCCGGCTCTCCGGCCGTCAGGCGACGGACGGCTCGCGCCAGGTGATCGTCACCGCCGCCGACGGCGCCGAGGAGACGCTGACCGCCGACGCCGTGCTGATCGCGACCGGCGGCCACCCGCGCGAGCTGCCCGACGCCCAGCCCGACGGCGAGCGGATCCTCAACTGGACCCAGGTCTACGACCTCAAGGAGCTCCCCGAGGAGCTCATCGTGGTCGGCTCCGGTGTCACCGGCGCCGAGTTCGCCGGCGCCTACCAGGCGCTGGGGTCGCGCGTCACCCTGGTCTCCTCCCGTGACCGCGTGCTGCCCGGCGAGGACCCGGACGCCGCCGCCGTCCTCGAGGACGTCTTCCGCCGCCGCGGCATGAACGTCATGGCCCGCTCGCGCGCCGAGTCCGCCAAGCGGGTCGGCGACCGGGTCGAGGTCACCCTCTCCGACGGCCGGGTCATCTCCGGCACCCACTGCCTGATGGCCGTCGGCGCCATCCCGAACTCGGCCGGAATGGGACTGGAGGAGGCGGGGGTCCGGCTGAAGGACTCCGGGCACATCTGGACCGACAAGGTCTCCCGCACCTCGGCCCCCGGTGTGTACGCGGCCGGTGACGTCACCGGCGTCTTCGCCCTCGCCTCGGTGGCGGCGATGCAGGGCCGGATCGCGATGTACCACTTCCTCGGCGACGCGGTGGCCCCGCTGAACCTGAAGACGGTCTCCTCGAACGTGTTCACCGACCCGGAGATCGCCACCGTCGGTTACACGCAGGCCGACGTGGACGCGGGCAAGATCGACGCCCGGGTCGTGAAGCTGCCGCTGCTGCGCAACCCTCGCGCGAAGATGCAGGGCATCCGGGACGGCTTCGTCAAGCTCTTCTGCCGTCCGGGTACCGGGATCGTGGTCGGCGGCTGTGTCGTCGCCCCCCGGGCGAGCGAGCTGATCCATCCCATCTCGATCGCGGTCGACAACAATCTGACGGTCGAACAGATCGCAAACGCTTTCACGGTGTACCCCTCCCTGTCGGGCTCGATCGCGGAAGTGGCACGGCAGTTGCACACCCGAAAGGCGACGGGCGAGGGCTGATCAGCCCTCCCGCCTGGGGCGATCTGGACAACCCCCGGCAAGGCGGGGCATAGAACGATCAACGACGGGGCCTCCCATACCACTTGGAGGCCCCGTCTGTGCGCATCTTCTGCAATTCGGCGCATAGTGCTGAAAAGTTCCGGCCGGTCAGGTTACTGTCAGTTTCGTGTTCGCTGCAGAACGTCGTCAGTTGATCCTCGAAATGGTGCGCGCCAACGGAGCCGTGTCGCTCCGGGAGCTCGCCCGCGTCGTCCAGACCTCAGAAGTGACCGTACGGCGAGACGTGCGGGCCCTTGAGGCAGAAGGACTCCTCGACCGCCGGCACGGCGGTGCGGTACTGCCGGGCGGATTCACGCGAGAGTCCGGCTTCCCGCAGAAATCCCATCTCGCGACCGCGGAGAAGACGGCCATCGCCGACGTCGCCGCGAGCCTCGTCGAAGAGGGCGAGGCCATCGTCGTCGGCGCCGGGACCACCACGCAGGAGCTGGCGCGCCGGCTCGCGCGCGTGCCCGGCCTCACCGTGGTCACCAACTCCCTGCTCGTCGCCCAGGCGCTGGCCCATGCCAACCGGGTCGAGGTCGTCATGACCGGCGGCACGCTGCGTGGCTCCAACTACGCGCTGGTGGGCAGCGGGGCCGAGCAGTCCCTCCAGGGGCTGCGGGTCTCCCGGGCCTTCCTCTCCGGCAGCGGTCTGACGGCCGAGCGCGGTCTGTCCACGTCCAACATGCTCTCCGCGAGCGTGGACCGGGCACTGGTGCAGGCGGCCGCGGAGGTCGTGGTCCTGGCCGATCACACCAAGCTCGGCACCGACACCATGTTCCAGACGGTGCCGACGGACGTGATCACCCGGCTGGTCACCGACGAGCCCCCGGCGCACGACGACCGGGCCGCGACGGAGCTCCAGGCGCTGGCCGACCAGGGCGTCCAGATCGCCGTGGCGGGCACCGGGGTGGCCGGTGACGCGGTCCCCCCGCCCGGACGCCCCCGCCGCGACGTCCCCCTCCCGGGGCAGCGGGGCCGCCACCCGGGCGCCCAACTGCGCAGCGCGGGCGGGGCGTTGACGAGTGAGGTGCTGGCTCCCGAGCGCGCGGCGCGGGTGGCCGACATGCGCAGGCGCTGAGACGCGATCCGGTGGCCCCTCCCCCAGGGGGCCCGGGTGGGAGGGCCCGCCCTCCGGCTCAGCGCTTCAGGCCCCGCAGGGTCAGGGCGAGCAGACGGTCGGCCAACTCCTCGTCCTCCGGGGACTCCTCGGCGGCCAGGGCGATCGCATTGGTGAGCTGCATCAGATCGCCGATCGACACGTCGTCCCGTACCGTGCCGGCGTCCTGGGCCCGTGACAGCAGGGTCTCGCCCGCCGCCCGCAGCGGTACGCCGCACTGCGCGAGCGCCGAGCGCGCTTCCCGCGAGCCCGACATGGCCGTCAACAGCGCCCGGGAGAGCCCGCGGTACTCACCCGCATGAGTGATCAGGGAGCGCAGCCACTCCACGAGCGCCGGGCAGGGTTCCTCGGCCTCCGCCAGCTCCCGGCCCCGCTGGAGCAGCGCCGCCAGGGCCTCCTGGAACACGGAGTTGATCAGCGCCTCGCGCGTGGGGAAGTGCCGGTAGAGCGTCCCGATACCGACCCCCGCACGGCGGGCGACGTCCTCCAGCGAGGCGTCCGTGCCGTGCTCGGCGAAGACGGCGCGGGCCTCGGTCAGCAGCCGCTCGTGGTTGCGGCGCGCGTCGGCACGCATGGTCCTCCCTCCGAATACGGGCGAAGGGCCCGCAGGCTGTGTGCCCGCGAGCCCTCCGTACCGTACCTGTGTCCAGGCTCCGTCACCGGTGCGGTGATCAGTCCTTGATCTCGCAGATCGGCGCGCCGGACGTCACCGAGGCACCGACCTCGGCCGACAGGCCCTTGATCGTGCCGGAGCGGTGCGCGTTGAGCGGCTGCTCCATCTTCATGGCCTCCAGGACGACGATCAGATCGCCCTCCTTGACCTCCTGGCCCTCCTCGACCGCCACCTTCACGATGGTGCCCTGCATCGGGGAGGCGAGGGTGTCGCCGGAGGCCGTCGGGCCGGACTTCTTCGCGGCACGGCGCTTCGGCTTGGCGCCGGCGGCCAGGCCCGTACGGGCCAGGGACATGCCGAGCGAGGACGGGAGGGAGACCTCCAGTCGCTTGCCGCCGACCTCGACGACGATGGTCTCGCGGCCGGACTCGTCCTCCTCCGCGTCGGCACCGGCCGGCGCGAAGGGCTTGATCTGGTTGTCGAACTCGGTCTCGATCCACCGGGTGTGGACCCGGAAGGGGTCCGCGGTGAACGCCGGGTCGACCACGACGGCCTGGTGGAACGGGATGGCGGTGGCCATGCCGTCGACCTTGAACTCCGCGAGCGCGCGGGCGGCGCGCTGGAGCGCCTGCTCGCGGGTGGCGCCGGTGACGATCAGCTTGGCCAGGAGCGAGTCCCAGGCGGGGCCGATGACCGAGCCGGACTCGACGCCGGCGTCCAGGCGGACACCGGGGCCGGTCGGCGGGTTGAAGGTGGTGACCGTGCCGGGCGCGGGGAGGAAGTTGCGGCCCGGGTCCTCGCCGTTGATACGGAACTCGAAGGAGTGACCCCTTATGGCCGGGTCGTCGTAGCCCAGCTCCTCGCCGTCGGCGATGCGGAACATCTCGCGCACGAGGTCGATGCCGGTGACCTCTTCGGTGACCGGGTGCTCGACCTGGAGACGGGTGTTGACCTCAAGGAAGGAGATCGTCCCGTCGAGGCCGACGAGGAACTCGACCGTGCCGGCGCCGACGTAGCCGGCCTCCTTCAGGATCGCCTTCGACGCCTTGTAGAGCTGGGCGTTCTGCTCCTCGGAGAGGAACGGCGCGGGCGCCTCCTCGACCAGCTTCTGGTGGCGGCGCTGGAGCGAGCAGTCACGGGTGGAGACGACGACCACGTTGCCGTGGGAGTCGGCCAGGCACTGGGTCTCGACGTGGCGGGGCTTGTCGAGGTAGCGCTCGACGAAGCACTCGCCGCGGCCGAACGCGGCGACGGCCTCGCGCACGGCGGAGTCGTACAGCTCGGGGACCTCTTCGAGGGTGCGGGCCACCTTCAGACCGCGGCCGCCACCGCCGAACGCGGCCTTGATCGCGATCGGGAGTCCGTGCTCCTCGGCGAAGGCGACGACCTCGTCCGCCCCGGAGACCGGGTCGGGGGTGCCGGCGACCAGGGGCGCACCGGCGCGCTGCGCGATGTGGCGGGCGGCGACCTTGTCGCCGAGGTCGCGGATCGCCTGCGGCGGCGGACCGATCCAGGTCAGGCCGGCGTCGAGGACGGCCTGGGCGAATTCGGCGTTCTCGGAGAGGAAGCCGTACCCGGGGTGGATCGCGTCCGCGCCGGAGTCCTTCGCGGCCTGGAGCACCTTGGCCATGTCCAGATAGCTGGCGGCCGGGGTGTCACCGCCCAGGGCGAACGCCTCGTCGGCCGCGCGGACGTGCAGCGCGTCCCGGTCCGGCTCGGCGTAGACGGCTACGCTCGCGATCCCCGCGTCCCGGCACGCCCGGGCGACGCGGACAGCGATTTCGCCACGGTTGGCGATGAGCACCTTGCGCACGATGGCTCCCTCCTTGAAAACAAGCTGAGTTTAGGGACTGCCGACACGTCTTTTCGACCCGTCCCCAGTGGTGAGCTTGCCCACACGGAGCGTGATACGAGGCGTTCGGGCTCGTGAAATCCCTTGTCGCACCACGGTACGCAGGGTTCCTCTACGGCACAGTAGCTCCCCTGTGTGGCGCAGGTCTCTGTTCAAGCGATCAGTCGCTGATACGGATTCTTTGTGGAGTCCCTACGAATGGCCCAACGATTCTTTGCCGCGGCTTCGTCGGTCGCCGGCCCTTGTCCACGGGTTTACCCGGCAGTAGCCTTCGCGCAGTCGTACGTACTGTCGGTAACAGCCGTATACAGGGGGTGGCCGGAATGGCCCGCAGACCGATAGCGCTCGTGACGGCGGGGGTGCTGTTCCTGGAGGCGCCGGGCATCGTCGCGCTCAACGCCGTCATGGCACGGTTCGTCGAGGCGCAGTCGATGTCCCTCGACGGCCTCGACCCGGACGCGATGGTCACCGGCACCTGGGTGCTCGGGATCGCTTCGGGCGTGCTGCTCGCCCTCTGCGCCACCGTCGCGCTGCTCGCCGGCGTCCGCGACAGGCGCCCCGGGCGCGCCGGCCGGGCCCTGCTCGTCGGCTGCGCCGTGGTGCACGGGCTGCTCGGCGCGGTGACGGTCGGTCTGATCGGCTGGGGCGCCTTCGCGTTCATGACCGTGGTGCTCGGCCTGGTCGTGCTGACCCTGGTCGCGTACGGGAAGGGCGTCGACGCCCCCGAGGGGGAGCCGGCGCCCGCGTAGCGCCCTCGGCGCTCAGTGCCAGAGGTCGGTGATGGAGACCCCTAGCTTGCCGAGCAGCCGCCGCAGCAGGGGCAGGGACAGGCCGATCACGTTGCCCGGGTCGCCGTCGATGCCGTCGATGAACGGCGCCGAGCGGCCGTCCAGGGTGAACGCGCCCGCCACGTGCAGCGGTTCGCCGCTCGCCACGTACGCGGCGACCTCGGCGTCGGTGGGCTCGCCGAAGCGGACCACGGTGGAGGCGGTCGCCGACTCGTAGCGCTTGGCGGCCGTGTCGTACACGCAGTGACCCGTCTGGAGGATGCCCACGCGGCCGCGCATGGCCTTCCAGCGGGCGGTGGCCTCCTCGGCGTCGGCGGGCTTGCCGAGGGCCTTGCCGTCCAGCTCCAGGACCGAGTCGCAGCCGATGACGAGCGCGCCGAAGACCTCGGGGCGGGCGGCCACGTGGGCGGCCTTGGCCTCGGCGAGCGCGAGGGCGAGTTCGGCGGGCGTCGGGGCCTGCACCTTGTCCTCGTCGACGCCGCTCACGATGACCTCGGGAGCGAGTCCGGCCTGCCGCAGCAGCCCGAGCCGGGCGGGGGAGGCGGAGGCGAGCACGACACGGCGGCGATCAGCAGTCATGGGCGAAGCGTAGCCAGTACGGGCGCCTCGCGACGCCCGGCGGCCCCCGTCGCCCTCGACCGGCCCCCGTCGGCCCCGCACGGCCCGTGACCGGTCGTCAGTGGACGTTGACCACGAACATCGCCACCACCATCGCCAGGGCCAGCAGGATCGACGCGCGGCGCAGCATCGCCTGCATGTCGCGCATCTCCTCGGGCGGCTCGTTCTCCGGGTCGGACCACAGCATGTCTCCGATCCTGCTCGCGCGAGGGCCGGGCCGCCTGAGTACCCGTACTCAGGCGAACCCGTGCCGACGAACTAGTCACGTGGTGGTGAACACCCCCGCGTGCGCCGCCGTCAGCGCCGCCAGGACCGCCCGCTCGGCGTCTTCCGGGCCGAGTGGCTCGCGGCTGATCATGAAGCGGTAGTAGAGCGGCGCCGAGACCGCGCGCAGCAGCTCCAGCGCGTCCGTCTCCGGCGGGACCTCGCCGCGCGACGCGCCCCGCTTGACCACCGGCGCCCACTCCTCGAGCCGCGCGCGGTAGAAGCCCTGCAGCGCCTCGGCGCACTCCTCGTCACAGGCGGCGGCCGCGATGACCGCGCGGAAGACGCCGCCCATCCGGGGGTCGGTGAGCGTCCTGGTGACGAGCGCGGCGTTGGCCCGCAGGTCCCCGGCCAGGCTTCCGGTGTCGGAGGCCGGCAGGGACTGCTCCGCCATGTCGCGCAGCAGGTCGGCGACGAGGCCGACGGGGGAGCCCCAGCGCCGGTAGACGGTCGTCTTGCCGACGCCCGCGCTCGCGGCTACGTGGTCCATGTTCAGCCCGTGGAAGCCCGTGGCGGCCAGGGCGTCCTCGGTCGCTTCGAGGACGGCCCGGCGCACCTTCGCGGTACGGCCCCCGGGGCGCACGGTGCCGGGCACAGCCGGCTGGCTCTCACTCAAACGGGTCTCCTGTTCCATTAACGCCTTCGAGTCTGCTACGGTTCGGGACATCCTAACGGAACCAGAAGCCCATTAAGGGGTCCGCTCGTGGTTGCCACCGATGTCCGGCCTCAGGCCGACACCCCGCCCGTCACCCGTATGGACGGACGGATGCGGCTCGTCCTCCTCGTCCTCCTCGTCGCCCAGTTCATGCTGGCCGTCGACTTCTCGATCCTGAACGTCGCCCTGCCCGTCATGGGCGAAGGACTCGGCTTCTCCCTGGCCGGGCTCCAGTGGATCGCCACCGCCTTCGCCCTCGCCGCGGCCGGATTCACCCTTCTCCTCGGGCGCGTCGCGGACCTCGTGGGCCGCCGCCGCCTCTTCCTCGCGGGGATGGCGCTCCTCGGGCTCTCCTCGCTCGCGGGCGGCCTCGCCACCGACCCGGCCGTCCTGATGGCCGCCCGCGTCGCGCAGGGCCTCGCCACCGCCGCCGTCACCCCCGCCGGGCTCTCGCTGCTGACCTCCTCGTTCCCGGAGGGTCCCCTGCGGGCCAAGGCGCTCGGGCTCAACGGCGCGCTGATGTCGGCCGGCTTCACCACCGGGGCGATCCTCGGCGGCGTCCTGACCGATCTGCTCTCCTGGCGCTGGGCGTTCTTCATCAACGTGCCCGTCGCCCTCGCCGTCCTCCTCGTCGCCCCCGCCGTGCTCAAGGAGAGCCGTCCCGAGGTCCGCCCCCGCCTGGACGTCCCCGGCGCGATCACGGTCACCGGCGGTCTGCTGGCCCTCGTCTACGGCCTCACGACCGAGCCCCTGGCGCTCCCCGTCGGCGTCGCCCTCCTCGTCGCCTTCTGGTTCGTGGAGCGACGAGCCGCCTCGCCCCTCGTCCCCGTACGGATCCTCACCCGCCGCACCGTCGTCTGGGGCAACCTCGCCGGGCTCGTCGCCTTCGTCGCCGAGACCTCGCTGGTCTTCCTGATGACGCTCTACCTCCAGGACGTCCTCGGCTTCTCGCCGCTCGCCGCCGGCCTGTCGTTCGGTGTGCTCGGCGCGGGCACGGTCCTCGGCGGAGTCCTCGCGTCGCGCTTCATCGGCCGGTACGGCTCCCGCGCCGCGCTCGTGGCCGGCGGGCTCCTCCAGGCGGCCGCCACGGTCTCCCTCTACGCCCTCGGCGACGACCGCGGCTGGCTCTGGCTGCTCCTCGCGGCCACGTTCACGGGCGGCGTCGGCAACATGCTCGCCATCGTCGGCTTCATGGTCACCGCCACCTCGGGGCTGCCCGACTCCGAGCAGGGCATGGCCACCGGTCTCGCCACCATGACCCAGCAGATCGGCATCACCATGGGCACGCCGATCATGAGCGCGGTCGTGGTCACCTCCACCACGGTCCTCGACGGCATCGGCCTCGCGGTCCTCGTCAACGCCGCGATCGTGCTCGTCGGCGCGGTCCTCGCCGGACTCTTCCTGCGCCGCTCGTGACCTTCCAGCCCCGCGGTGCGGGCACGCGAAAGGCCGGACCCCCCGCACAAGGGGTCCGGCCTTCGGCGTACAGGTCTCGCTACGCGGGCCAGTAGGACCGCGCCCATGAGCGCGGCCCGGGCCGGGGCCGTACCGAACGGGCGATACGGGCCGGGTCCGACCAGCCCTCCGGGGCCACCGGGCCGCCGCCGTCCGCGGACGCCGCCGCGGTCGCCGCGGCCCGGGCCTGGACCACCGCCAGTGCGGCGGCCAGCTCCTCCGGCGTCGGGTTACCTCGTACGACCTTGATCATGTCGACTCCCAGAGGCCTAGAGGGGGATGTTGCCGTGCTTCTTCGGAGGCAGGGATTCCCGCTTCGTGCGGAGCTGACGCAGCCCCTTCACGATCTGCGGGCGGGTGTCCGACGGCATGATCACCCCGTCGATGTAGCCGCGCTCGGCCGCCGTGTACGGGTTGAGCAGCGTGTCCTCGTACTCCTGGATCAGCCGCGCCCGCTCGGCGTCCTGGTCCTCGGCCGCCGCGATGGTCCTGCGGTGCAGGATGTTCACCGCGCCCTGCGCGCCCATGACCGCGATCTGCGCGGTGGGCCACGCCAGGTTCAGGTCGGCGCCCAGGTGCTTGGAGCCCATGACGTCGTACGCGCCGCCGAACGCCTTGCGCGTGATGACGGTGATCAGCGGGACCGTCGCCTCGGCGTACGCGTAGATCAGCTTCGCGCCCCGGCGGATGATGCCGCCGTACTCCTGGTCGACACCGGGCAGGAAGCCCGGCACGTCGACGAAGGTGAGGACCGGGATGTTGAAGGCGTCGCAGGTGCGCACGAAGCGCGCCGCCTTCTCGCTCGCGTCGATGTCCAGACAGCCGGCGAACTGCATCGGCTGGTTGGCGACGATGCCGACCGGGAAGCCCTCGACGCGGCCGAAGCCGGTCAGGATGTTCGGCGCGAACATGGCCTGGGTCTCCAGGAACTCGCCCTCGTCGACGACGTGTTCGATGACGGTGTGCATGTCGTACGGCTGGTTCGCGGAGTCCGGGATCAGGACGTCCAGTTCGCGGTCCTCGTCCGAGGGCTCCGTGTCGGCGACCTCAGGGAACGCCGGCGGCTCCGACAGGTTGTTCGAAGGGAGGTACGACAGCAGGGACTTGACGTACTCGATCGCGTCCTTCTCGTCGCCCGCCATGTGGTGCGCGACACCGGACGTGGTGTTGTGCGTGCGCGCACCGCCCAGCTCCTCGAAGCCCACGTCCTCGCCGGTGACCGTCTTGATGACGTCGGGTCCCGTGATGAACATGTGCGAGGTCTGGTCGACCATGACCGTGAAGTCGGTGATCGCCGGGGAGTAGACCGCGCCGCCGGCGCACGGCCCGACGACCAGGCTGATCTGCGGGATCACGCCGGAGGCGTGGGTGTTGCGGCGGAAGATCTCGCCGTACATGCCGAGGGCCATGACGCCCTCCTGGATCCGCGCGCCGCCCGAGTCGTTGATCCCGACCACCGGGCAGCCGGTCTTCAGCGCGAAGTCCATCACCTTCATGATCTTCTGGCCGAAGACCTCGCCGAGCGCGCCGCCGAAGACCGTGAAGTCCTGCGAGAACACGGCGACCGGGCGCCCGTCGACGGTGCCGTAGCCGGTGACCACGCCGTCGCCGTACGGCCGGGTCTTCTCCAGGCCGAAGTTGGTCGACCGGTGCCGGGCCAGCTCGTCGAGCTCCACGAAGGAGCCCTCGTCGAGCAGGAGCGCGATCCGCTCGCGCGCGGTCAGTTTGCCCTTCGCGTGCTGCTTCTCCACCGCCCGCTCGGAGCCGGCGTGGGTCGCCTCGTCAATACGGCGCTGCAGATCCGCGATCTTGCCCGCGGTCGTGTGAATGTCGATTTCTTGCGGCTCTACCGACTCGGACATCGGGATGCGGCTCCCTGCCTGGTCACGGGGGTTCGTTGGGTACGAATGGGCTACTGCCCGGCTACTGATCCGTAGGGTATCGACGCCGATACGGTTCGGCACTGCGGTCTTTGCCACACCTAGTCTGGCTTGCATGACGTCCTCCGATGCCTCAGGAGCCCGGTGGTCCGACCTGGACCGGCCCCCGCTCAACGCCGCCGCGCTGCGCCGCGCGCTCGTCCACTCCGACGGTCTGTGGACCTCGCTCGACCTCGTCACCACGACCGGATCCACCAACACCGACCTGGCCGCGCGCGCGGACGAGCTGCCCGAGGGCGCGGTGCTCGTCGCCGAGGAGCAGACTTCGGGGCGCGGCCGCCTCGACCGGGACTGGGTGTCCCCGCCGCGGGCCGGGCTCTTCTTCTCCGTCCTGTTCAAGCCGGACGTGCCGGTGCACCGCTGGGGCTGGCTCCCGCTGCTCGCCGGCGTCGCCGCGTCGACCGGGCTCGCGAAGGCCGCCGGCGTGGACCTTTCCCTCAAGTGGCCGAACGACCTGCTGGTTTCGGTCGGGGGCGAGGAGCGGAAGACCGGCGGGATCCTCGCCGAGCGGGCCGGCGCGGACGGCATCGTCGTCGGCATCGGCGTCAACGTGACGCTCAAGGAGGACGAGCTGCCGGTGCCCGGAGCGGGCTCCCTGCTCCTGGCGAACGCCGTCTCGACGGACCGGGACACGCTGCTGCGGGCGGTCCTGCGGTCGCTGGAGCAGTGGTACGGGGAGTGGGTGCGGGCGGACGGCGACCCCGAGGCGTCCGGGCTCCAGGCGGCGTACACGACGGGCTGCTCGACCCTGGGCCGCCACATCAGGGCCGACCTCCCGGGCGAGCGGATGCTGGAGGGCGAGGCGGTGGCCCTGGACGGCGACGGGCGCCTGGTGGTCGAGACGGAGGGCGGCGGCACGGAGGCGGTCGCGGCGGGCGACATCGTCCATGTCCGGGCGGCACCCTGACGCGGGGGTGCGGACCGCGGGGGCCCGCAGGCCTCGGCCCCGCACCCGCGGGGCCAAGGCCTGTACCCACCCTCCCCCGGACTCCGTCCGGCAGGATCCCCCTCCCGGCGGGACGAATCCCCCAACGGGGGCCGAGGGTGGGTGACGTCTCCGTGGGGCGAACGCGCGCACCGGATGTACGCCGCGGGCGTGAGCTGGCACACACCTGTCGTATCGTGGAGCGCGATCCATGGCGACAGATCGGCAGGGCAGTGGGCAGGGAACGGGCAGGAGGCGGCCGGTGACCGTCGACGACGCGCACAACGGCGGCGAGGCCGAGCCACCGGCGTACCCGACCCCGCACCACCACGTCGACCACACGGCCGAGCCGACCGACGATCCCCTGGCGATCCGCCTCGAACAGCTCATCCTCGGCGCGGACCGCCGCTACACCCCCTTCCAGGCCGCCCGCACCGCTGGCGTCTCCATGGAGCTGGCCTCCCGCTTCTGGCGCGCCATGGGCTTCGCCGACATCGGTCAGGCCAAGGCGCTCACCGAGGCCGACGTCCTCGCCCTGCGCCGCCTCGCCGGTCTCGTCGAGGCCGGACTGCTGAGCGAGCCGATGGCCGTCCAGGTCGCCCGGTCCACCGGACAGACCACCGCCCGGCTCGCCGAGTGGCAGATCGACTCGTTCCTGGAGGGCCTCACCGAGCCGCCCGAGCCCGGAATGACCCGTACCGAGGTCACGTACCCCCTGGTCGAGCTGCTCCTGCCCGAACTGGAGGAGTTCCTGATCTACGTCTGGCGCCGCCAGCTCGCCGCCGCCACCGGCCGCGTCGTGCAGGCCGCGGACGACGAGGAGATGGTCGACCGCCGGCTCGCCGTCGGCTTCGCCGACCTCGTCGGGTTCACCCGGCTGACCCGCCGCCTGGAGGAGGAGGAGCTCGGCGAGCTCGTCGAGGCCTTCGAGACCACCTGCGCCGACCTCGTCGCCGCCCACGGCGGGCGCCTCATCAAGACCCTCGGTGACGAGGTGCTCTACGCCGCCGACGACGCCGGAACCGCCGCCGAGATCGCGCTGCGGCTGATCGAGACGCTCAGCCACGACGAGACGATGCCCGCCCTCCGCGTCGGCATCGCCTTCGGCACCGTGACGACCCGGATGGGCGACGTCTTCGGTACGACCGTGAACCTTGCCAGCCGGCTCACCTCGATAGCGCCCAAGGACACCGTCCTGGTCGACGGGGCGCTCGCCGAGGAGCTGACCAGGACCGGCGACGCGCCCGTCTCCGAGACGCAGGCCGCCGAGGAGACCGCCCGCGCCGAGAAGGAGGGCGAGCAGCCTCCGACGTACCGCTTCGCGCTCCAGCCCATGTGGCAGCGGCCCGTGCGCGGTCTCGGCGTCGTGGAGCCCTGGCACCTGACCCGTCGCCCCACCTAGGATCCGGTGAACAGTCGTTAACAGGCGTTAACCGGGAGGGTGCGGTCATGTCCGAGCAGTCCGAGCAGCGTTTTGGTGAGTTCGTCGCGGTCCGGAGGCACGAGCACGTCGCCGAGCTGGTCCTCGACCGGCCCAAGGCGATGAACGCGGTCTCCCTGGAGATGGCGCGCTCCATCAGTGCGGCCTGCGCGGCGCTCGGCGCGGACGACACGGTACGGGTGACGGTGCTGACGTCCTCCAACGACAAGGCCTTCTGCGTCGGCGCCGACCTCAAGGAGCGGAACTCCTTCACGGACGCCGACATGGTCCGTCAGCGCCCCGTCTCGCGCGGCGCCTACGGGGGCGTGCTCGACCTGCCGATGCCGACGGTCGCCGCGGTCCACGGCTTCGCGCTGGGCGGCGGCTACGAGCTGGCGCTCGCCTGCGACGTGATCGTGGCCGACGCGACGGCCGTCGTCGGGCTCCCGGAGGTGTCGGTGGGCGTGATCCCGGGCGGCGGCGGTACGCAGCTGCTCCCGCGCCGGGTGGGCGCGGCGCGGGCGGCCGAGCTGATCTTCACGGCGCGGCGGGTGGAGGCGGCGGAGGCGCGCGAGCTGGGCCTCGTCGACGTGCTGGCGGAGGACGCCCGTACGGCGGCCCTCGAGCTCGGCGGCCGGATGGCGGCGAACTCCCCGGTCGGCCTGCGCGCCTCCAA
The DNA here is from genome assembly GCF_055563155.1 of Streptomyces sp. NPDC013317. Classification (NCBI taxonomy): domain Bacteria; kingdom Bacillati; phylum Actinomycetota; class Actinomycetes; order Kitasatosporales; family Streptomycetaceae; genus Streptomyces; species Streptomyces sp. NPDC013317. The sequence goes on along the minus strand of NZ_JBVHDX010000002.1, from coordinate 862,718 downwards.
GCGCGCGCTGCGGCTCGGTCAGGGCCTGGACCTGAAGGCCGGCATGGAGGTCGAGGACGCGGCGTGGCGGGCGGTGGCCTTCTCGGGGGACCGGGCCGAGGGTGTGGCCGCGTTCAACGAGAAGCGGAAGCCGGAGTGGCCGGGCGTCTGAGAATCTCGCGGATTCGTCCCGGATTCCTCCCGGATTGTCACTTTCCGTGATGCTCCACACGTAAAAAGGGATGAAACGTCCCTAAGCTGGAGGAATGGGAGAGGATGTGCGGCTGCGGGCCGTAGTGGCGCTGGCGCAGGCGATGGCGGCGGCGCACACCCCGCGCGAGTTCTGGCGGGCCGCGGCGCTGGGTGCCCGCGACGCGCTCGGCGGGAGCTTCGCCGCCCTGTCGGTCTGGCAACGTGACCACGGCCGGCTCAAGGTGCTGGTGAACGCCGGAGAGCGGGCGGTGGGGGAGGAGGAGTTCCCCGACGCCGAGACGTATCCCGTGCACCAGTTCCCCGAGATCACCGAGTTCCTGCACGCGCGGTGGGCGGGCGGCGGCGAGCCGGACGCCTGGGTGGAGACCGCGGGCGACCGCCTCCCGACCGGCCGTGTCACCGGACTGCGCCGGCGCGGGCGCGGCTGCTGCGTGGTCGCGCCGGTCGTGCTGCACGGCAGGGCCTGGGGCGAGCTGTACGTGGCCCGACCGGCCGGGGTGCCGGTCTTCGGCCGCGACGACGCGGACTTCGCCGCGGTGCTCGCGGCGGTGGTCGCTGCGGGCATCGCCCAGTCGGAGCGCCTGGAGGAGGTCCGCAAGCTGGCCTTCACCGACCCGCTGACCGGCCTCGCCAACCGTCGCGCGGTCGACACCCGGCTCGACGAGGCGATCGAGCGCTACCGGGCGGACGGCTCCGTGGTGAGCCTGGTGGTCTGCGACCTGAACGGTCTGAAGCGGGTCAACGACACCCATGGGCACGCGGTCGGCGACCGGCTCCTGGAACGGTTCGGCTCGGTGCTCTCCCGGTGCGGGGCGATGCTCCCCGGCGCCCTCTCGGCGCGCCTCGGCGGCGACGAGTTCTGTCTGCTCTCGGTCGGCCCGACGTCGGACGAGGTGGTGGCCGTCGCCGACGAACTCTGCGTCCGCGCGGGCGAACTGGAGCTGGGTGAGGGCGTCGCCTGCGGAGTGGCCTCCACGGGCGACCCCATCGGTCCGGTCAAGTCCGCCCGCCGCCTCTTCCGACTGGCCGACGCCGCCCAGTACCAGGCCAAGGCGGCCCGCTCGGTGAAGCCGGTGGTGGCGGGCCGCGACGGCACGGTCATCCGCCTCGCCGACGCCCCGCCCGGGGCTCGCGACCGCAGGCGCTTCCGCGACGCGCCGCCGGTCTAGGACCTCGTACGGACTCCGTACGGGCGCCGCCCGGACCCTGGTAAGGGCTCGTCCGGCGGCCGACTAGTGACATGGAGGTCTTCAGTCCGTAGGGTGCTGAATATGGATATGCACTCAGTCGTCCTTGGCACGTCCGGAACCACCTTCCAGGACGTCATCGACGTCGCCCGCCACGGCGCCCGCATCGAGCTGTCCCCCGAGGCCGTGCAGGCGCTTGCCGACTCCCGTGCCGTCGTCGACGCGCTCGCCGCCAAGCCCGAGCCCGTGTACGGCGTCTCGACCGGGTTCGGGGCCCTCGCCACCCGGCACATCAGCCCCGAGCTGCGGGCGCAGCTCCAGCGCAACATCGTCCGCTCGCACGCCGCCGGCATGGGTCCGCGCGTGGAGCGGGAGGTCGTGCGGGCGCTCATGTTCCTCCGGCTCAAGACCGTCGCCTCCGGCCACACCGGCGTCCGCCCCGAGGTCGCCCGGACGATGGCCGACGTCCTCAACGCGGGCATCACGCCGGTCGTCCACGAGTACGGCTCCCTCGGCTGCTCCGGCGACCTCGCGCCGCTCTCGCACTGCGCCCTGACCCTCATGGGCGAGGGTGACGCCGAGGGCCCCGACGGCACCGTGAAGCCCGCGGGCGAGCTGCTGGCCGCCGCCGGGATCCAGCCCGTCGAACTGCGCGAGAAGGAGGGCCTCGCCCTCCTCAACGGCACCGACGGCATGCTCGGCATGCTGATCATGGCCCTCGCCGACCTCGACACCCTCTACAAGTCCGCGGACATCACCGCGGCCCTCTCCCTCGAAGCCCTCCTCGGCACCGAGAAGGTCCTCGAGCCCGAGCTGCACGCGATCCGCCCCCACCCGGGCCAGGGCGCGTCCGCGGCCAACATGCTCGCCGTGCTCAAGGGCTCCGGGCTCACCGGCCACTTCCAGGAGGAGGAGGCCCCGCGCGTCCAGGACGCGTACTCCGTGCGCTGCGCCCCGCAGGTGGCCGGCGCCGGCCGCGACACCATGGCCCACGCCCGTACGGTCGCCGAGCGCGAGCTCGCCTCCGCCGTCGACAACCCCGTGATCCTCGCGGACGGCCAGGTGCGCTCCAACGGCAACTTCCACGGCGCCCCCGTCGCGTACGTCCTCGACTTCCTCGCCATCGCCGCCGCCGACCTCGGCTCCATCGCCGAGCGCCGCACCGACCGGCTCCTCGACAAGAACCGGTCCCACGGCCTGCCCCCGTTCCTCGCCGACGACGCCGGCGTGGACTCGGGCCTGATGATCGCCCAGTACACCCAGGCCGCCCTGGTCAGCGAGATGAAGCGGCTGGCCGTCCCGGCCTCCGCCGACTCCATCCCGTCCTCCGCCATGCAGGAGGACCACGTCTCCATGGGCTGGTCCGCCGCCCGCAAGCTGCGCACGGCCATCGGCAACCTCAACCGGATCATCGCCGTCGAGCTCTACGCCGCCACCCGCGGAATCGAGCTGCGCCGCGGCCTCACCCCCGCCCCCGCCTCGCAGGCCGCCATCGAGGCCCTGCGCGCCGCGGGTGTCGAGGGCCCGGGTCCGGACCGCTTCCTCGCCCCCGACCTGGCGGCGGCCGACGCCTTCGTACGCGAGGGGAGGCTCGTCGCCGCCGTGGAGCCCGTCACCGGCCCGCTGGCGTGACGGACCGCACCCGTTCATGACACAGGCGGCCACCCCGGCAGGGGGCGGCCGCCTGTGTCGTTCTTCGCGCGTCTCAGTACGCCCGGCCGCCGCGTCTCATCGCCAGCGCCACGAACCCGGCGCCCACCGCGAGGAATCCCGTCCCGCCGATCACGTACGGCGTCGTGTTCGGCCCGCCCGTCTCGGCGAGCCGTGCCCCGCTCGCCGCGCGCTCCTGCTCGGAGGAGCTGACGCGACCCTCGTCGGTCGCGTTCGCGGACGGGACGAACCACAGGGCGAAGAGCAGCGCCCCGGCCGCCGTGGCGGTCAGCAGCGGACGTCGAGCGACGGACACAGAGATTCGATCCTCCTTGCGGAAACCGCGAATTGGTCGGTGCGCCGATGCTAATGAACACAGCGGGTCGCAGGAAAGTCGGGAGCCCGGGCGGCCTACTCTCCGACGTATGAGCACTTCCGAGACATCGCGCTATGTACGGCTTCGAGTGGAAGTCGTCCTGGAGATCGCCGAGGCCGAGAAGCTGACGGGCGCGGCCGTCGGGCGGATCGAGACCGACGAGTTCATGCCCGACGAGGAGCGTGTGCACGCCCGCTCCGCGGTCCACGAGGACAGCGCCGAGGCGCTGGCGTACCTGATCGAGCCCTTCGACCTCGTCAGGGACGTCCCCGGCGTCGACCTGGTCCAGGCCTCCTGGACCAGCGAGGAGATCGACTACGACCCCGACGCCCAGGAGTGGGACCTCGACGAGGAGGATGGGGACGAGGAAGACGACGAAGAGACGGCCTAGCAGCGCGGCACGCCCTGCCAGGAGCCCCGGGGCGACGTTGTGAGGCGTCGCACACCCCGGGGCTCTCCCATGGGGAGTCCGCGCACGCATCCCGGGTACGCGTCCCCGCGAGGATCCGAGTGGGGCTCTCCGAGGGGCTCCGTGCGCGGGTCTCGTGTGCGGGAGCAGTGTGCGGGTTTCGTGTGCGGGAGCAGTGTGCGGGTTTCGTGTGCGGCTCTCGTGTGCGGGAGCAGTGTGCGGAACCGGAAGGACCGTTTGCGCGTGTTGATCAGTGGTGTTCCCCACAAAGCCCCCGCTTCCGGAACCGGGCGGGGTGTCATGGATGTTCAGACGAGTGTGGGCAGGGAATCGGCGACGATGGAGAAGCGTGTGATGACGGACAGCAAGCGCCGCAAGGGCCTGGCGGCGGCTGCCGCGGTGCTCGGTGGCGTATTGGTGCTCTCGGCGTGCAGCGACGGGGACAAGGGCGGCGCGGCCGACAGCTCCGCGTCGGCGCAGTCACAGGCTCAGGTCGACGAGGCCGCGGCGCAGAAGACGTCGAAGGCGCAGATATCCATCGCGCCCAAGAACGGCGCCGACAACGCCTCGATCAACAAGGACGCCAAGGTCACCGTCACCGAGGGCACGCTGACCGAGGTCACGATGACCACCCAGGACGGCGAGGCCGTCAAGGGCGAGATGTCGGCCGACAGGACGAGCTGGCAGCCGGCCGAGCAGCTCAAGCGCGCCACCCTCTACAAGATCGCCGCCACCGCCAAGGACGCGGACGGTCTGGAGGCGCACGAGAACTCCTCCTTCACCACCGTCTCCCAGGCCAACAGCTTCATCGGCAACTTCACGCCCGAGGACGGCTCCACCGTCGGCGTCGGCATGCCGGTCTCGATCAACTTCAACAAGGCCATCACCGACAAGGCCGCCGTCCAGGGCGGCATCAAGGTGTCGTCCAGCAGCGGCCAGGAGGTCGTCGGGCACTGGTTCAACTCCCAGCGCCTGGACTTCCGCCCCGAGAGCTACTGGACCGAGGGCTCGACCGTCACGCTGAAGCTGGACCTCGACGGCGTCGAGGGCGCCCAGGGCGTCTACGGCGTCCAGCAGAAGACCGTCACCTTCAAGATCGGCCGCAACCAGGTCTCCACCGTCGACGTCGCCACCAAGACCATGACGGTCACGCAGGACGGCAAGACGGTCAAGACGATCCCCGTCTCCGCCGGCTCTCCGGAGAACCCGACCTACAACGGTCAGATGGTGATCTCCGAGAAGTTCAAGGAGACCCGGATGAACGGCGCCACCGTCGGCTTCACGGACGACGACGGCAAGGGCGAGTACGACATCAAGGACGTCCCGCACGCGATGCGCCTGTCCACCTCGGGCACGTTCATCCACGGCAACTACTGGGGCCCGGACTCGATCTTCGGCTCGGCCAACACCAGCCACGGCTGCGTGGGCCTGAACGACGTCAAGGGCGCGGGCGACCCGAAGCAGCAGGCCGCCTGGCTCTACGACCACTCGATCGTCGGCGACGTCGTGGTCGTGAAGAACTCCAAGGACAAGACGATCGCCCCCGACAACGGTCTCAACGGCTGGAACATGAGCTGGTCGGCGTGGAAGGCCGGCTCGGCGGTCTGATCCCGTCCCGTACCGACGACAGCGGCGGCCCCCTCCGAGGACGGAGGGGGCCGCCGCTGTCATCCGGTCATGGCGTGCGGCAGAGGCCGGCCTACCGGACGACCTCCTCCACGCCCCACTGCGCCAGCAGCCCCAGCGCGTCCGCCGAGGCCGTCCCCGGCTCCGCCTGGTACGTCACGAGCACCAGGTCCGGGTCCGTCCCGGAGACCTTGAGCGACTCGTACTGCAACGTCATCTCGCCCACCAGCGGGTGCCGCAGCTTCTTGCTGCCGTGCCCCTTGTCCGCGACGGTGTGCGCCGCCCACAGCGAGCGGAACTCCTCGCTCTTCACCGACAGTTCGCCGACCAGCGCGAGCAGCGCGGGGTCGTCCGGGTAGCAGCCCGCGTACAGCCGCAGCACGCTCACCACCTCGGTCGCCTTGCACTCCCATTCCAGGTACAGATCACGCGCGTTCGGCCCGAGGAAGACCAGCCGGGCCATGTTGCGCTCCTCCGGCTCCATCGCGACGAAGTCGCCGAGCAACGCCCGAGCCATCCGGTTCCAGGCGAGGATGTCGAGGCGGCGGCCGACGAGGAGGGCCGGGACGGACTCCATCGAGTCCAGCAGGTGCTGCAGACCGGGCCGCACGTGCTGGGGCCGGACGATCGCCGAGCGGTGCTGCTTCTTCTTCGCCGTCGGCTTGGCCAGATGCGTCAGATGCGCCCGCTCGGAGTCGTTCAGCCGCAGCGCCCGCGCGATCGAGTCCAGCACCTCCATGGACACGTTGCGCCCGTTGCCCTGCTCGAGGCGGGTGTAGTACGCGACGGACACGCCCGCCAGCTGCGCGAGCTCCTCCCGGCGCAGCCCCGGTACGCGACGATGACGCCCGAAATCCGGCAGACCCACGTCCTCCGGCTTCAGCCGGGCCCGGCGCGAGCGCAGGAATTCACTGAGTTCGGCACTGAGGTCCATGCGGCCATCCATGCGTCCCGATTATCCCAGGCCGTACGACGGGACGGGCAGGTGTTCCTGACCCTGCCAGTGGTAGGCACGCTGGACGTAGGCAGAGCAGAGGTCTGGGTGGACGGCGGCCGCTCCGGCAGGCTGGTCGCCATGACCACGAACGTCTCCCTCGTCCCCGCCTACGCCGCCCCCGCCGCCAACGCCCCGCTGGAGCGCACCACCGTGCCGCGCCGCCCGGTCGGCGAGCACGACGTCCTGATCGAGATCAAGTACGCCGGCATCTGCCACTCCGACATCCACCAGGCCCGCGACGGCTGGGGTGAGGGCATCTACCCGATGGTGCCCGGCCACGAGATCGCCGGCGTGGTCACCGAGGTCGGCCCCGGCGTCACCCGGCACCAGGTCGGCGACCGCGTCGGCGTCGGCTGCTTCGTCGACTCCTGCCGCGAGTGCGAGAACTGCCGCCAGGGCCTGGAGCAGTACTGCACGGGCGGCTCGACGGGCACGTACAACGCCCTCGGCAAGGACGGCGAGCCGACCTACGGCGGCTACTCCACCCACATCGTCGTCGACGAGAACTACACCCTGCGCATCCCCGAGGGCATCGCCCTCGACGAGGCCGCCCCGCTCCTCTGCGCCGGCATCACCCTCTACTCGCCGCTCGTCCACTGGCAGGCCGGCCCGGGCAAGAAGGTCGCGATCGTCGGTCTCGGCGGCCTCGGCCACATGGGCGTCAAGATCGCCCACGCCCTGGGCGCCGAGGTGACCGTGCTCAGCCAGTCGCTGAAGAAGCAGGAGGACGGCCGCAAGCTGGGTGCCGACCACTACCACGCCACCAGCGACCCGCGGACCTTCACCGAGCTCGCCGGCTCCTTCGACCTGATCATCTCCACGGTCTCGGCCCCGCTCGACTTCGCCGCCTATCTCGGGCTGCTGCGGACGGACGGCGCGCTGGTGAACGTCGGCGCTCCCGAGGAGCCGATCTCGCTCAACCTGTTCCCGCTGATGCTCGGCCGCAAGACTCTCGCCGGCTCGGCGATCGGCGGTATCGCCGAGACGCAGGAGATGCTCGACTTCTGCGCGGAGCACGGCCTGGGCGCGGAGATCGAGCTGATCAGCGCCGACCGGATCAACGAGGCGTACGAGCGGGTGCTCGCGAGCGACGTGCGGTACCGCTTCGTGATCGACACGTCGACGATCTGAGGACCTGGGGACCTGGGGACCCTCGGGTCTTCGGGCCCGTGGGCGGTCCGCAGGCCCTCGGTTCGCGCCGGTGCCGGGGCATGACCTCCGGGGTAATCGACCCCGTACGGCATGTCCCGGCACCCTTGCGTCATGACCGCATACGCCCTCGCGAACCTCCGCCCGCAGACCGCTCCGCACGAGGAGGTCCTCGTCTACATCGAGCGCATCCAGTCCACGCTCGACCCCTACGGCGGCCGCTTCCTCGTGCACGGCGCTCCCGAACGGGAGGTGAGGGAGGGGGAGTGGCCCGACGCCCTCGTCATGATCGCCTTCCCCTCGATGGAGGCCGCCCGCGACTGGTACGACTCCGCCGCCTACCAGGAGATCCTCCCGCTGCGCACCCGCCACATCCCGGGCGACATCCTGCTGATCGACGGCGTCCCGCCCGGCTACGACCCGGCGTCGACCGCCGCCGCGATGCGCGCCGCGTCAGCCGGTACGGCCTGAGCGGAGCTCCAGCGGCGTCCCGCCGAAGCCCGCGCGGAAGCGCGCGTCGTGGGAGACCGCGACCACCGCGCCCTCGAAGGCGGCGAGTGCCGCCTCCAGCTCCTCCACCAGGGAGAGCGCCACATGGTTGGTCGGCTCGTCCAGGATCAGCAGGTCGGCCGGCCGGGTCACGAGCCGGGCCAGCTCCAGCCGGCGCTGCTGCCCCACGGAGAGCCGGGCCACCGGAACGGCCAGGTCCTCCTCCCGGAAGAGACCGAGGGCGAGCAGCTCCTCCGCGTGCTCCTCGGGCGGACCGGGGCGGCCCGCCGCGTACGCCGCGAGCAGCGGTTTCGCGGACGGTACGGCAGGCAGCTCCTGGGCCAGGTAGCCGACCCGGCCCGACCGGACGACCGTGCCGCTGTCGGGCCGCAGATCCCCGGCGAGAACCCGCAACAGGGTCGTCTTCCCGGCCCCGTTGGGCCCGGAGACGAGCAGCCGGTCGCCGGGTGCGATCCGCAGCGCGCCGATCCGCAGCCGCTCGCCGACCACGACGTCGTCCAGCTCGGCGAGCACGCCGTCGTGCCGCCCGGGACCACCGTCCGACCCCGGCCCGCCGTCCGCGGGTGTCGTGGCCCGAGGGCCGGCGGTCGTCAGCCGGGCCGTGAACCGCAGCGGCTCCGGCGGGGCCGGCACCGGATCCCTCCGTAGCTGTTCGAGCCGTACACGGGCCGCCCTGACCTGCCCGGACAGCTTGTTCTCGTGCGAGCGGCGGTGCTTGCCGAACCCCTGCCGGGGGTCCTTCCCGGACCCCGCGAGCCGCTGCCCGGCCGCGGCCACCAACTCCTCCGTGCGGGCCAGCTCCTCGCGCCACTCCTCGTGCTGCTGGGCCCAGCGGCGCCGGGCGGCGGCCTTCGCCGCGCGGTAGCCGTGCCAGCCGTCGCCGTACCGGGTCACCGCCCGGGTGTCGCGGTCGACCTCCAGGATCGTGGTCGCCATCCCCTCCAGGAATCCCCGGTCGTGGGTGACCGCCACGACCGTGCCGCGGTGGGTGCGCAGCCGTTCCTCCAACCAGCCGGCGGCGGCCCGGTCGAGATGGTTCGTCGGTTCGTCGAGGAGCAGCAGCTCGGCGCCCGACGCGAGGACGCAGGCGAGGGCGAGCCGTGACTGCTCCCCGCCGGAGAGCGTGCCGACGCGGCGTTCGTACGGGACGTGGCCGAGGCCGAGCCCGTGCAGCGCGGCGTCGACCCGGGCATCGGCCTCGTACCCGCCGCGCTCCTCGTACCGGGCGGCCAACTCGCCGTACGCGACGAGTTCCTCGGGGGTCGCGGAGCCGAGCCGCTCCTCGGCGGCCCGCATCTCCCCTTCCATGGCGCGGAGTTCGGCGAGCGCGGCGTCGGCGGCGTCGCGCACGGTGTGCTCGGGGCCGAGGCCGAAGGTCTCGGCGAGCGTCTGCGCGAGCCGCGCGACGCCGCCGGGGAAGCGGACGGTCACCTCGCCGTCGTCGGGGGCCTCCGCACCCGAGAGCAGCCGGAGAAGGGTGGACTTGCCGGAGCCGTTCTCACCGATGACGGCGACCTTCTCGCCGGGGCGGACGGTGAGCGTGAGCCGTTCGAGGACGGAGCGGTCCCCGTAGGAGACGGAGACGTTTTTCAAGGTCGACTGGGCGCGGTCGCGCATGGGATCTTTCCCTGACGGCTGGGGTGCGTTCGGGCCGGGAAGAGGACACCGGGACCATCGCCGCCGCGCCCCAGGGGCGCCGGATCAGCGGGTCGGACCGTGTCCGCGGCCGGAATCGGAGAAAGAAGTAGAACGAACCCATGCGACCGAGTGTAACGACGCCGCCCGCCCGGGTCGCGTGGATTTCCGGGCGGGCGGTCCGCGTGCGTGGGGCCCTGCGTGGGGCCTGCCCCTCAGGACGGTCTCAGCCGTCGGCCTTCGCGACGCCGATCGGGCAGGAGACTCCCGTACCGCCGATGCCGCAGTAGCCGGCCGGGTTCTTGTCCAGGTACTGCTGGTGATAGCCCTCGGCCGGGTAGAAGGCGCGGCCCTCGGCCGGCAGCACCTCCGTGGTGATCGTGCCGTACCCGGAGCCGGTCAGGACCTTCTGGTACGCCGCGCGAGAGGCGTCGGCGGCGTCGGCCTGGGCGTCGGAGTGGGTGTAGACGGCGGAGCGGTACTGGGTGCCGACGTCGTTGCCCTGGCGGAAGCCCTGGGTCGGGTCGTGGGACTCCCAGAAGAGCTTGAGCAGCCGCTCGTACGAGACCTTCGACGGGTCGAAGACGACCCGGACGACCTCGGTGTGGCCCGTGAGGCCCGAGCAGACCTCCTCGTAGACGGGGTGCGGCGTGATCCCGCCCTGGTAGCCGACCAGGGTCGTGAAGACGCCCTCGGTCTGCCAGAACTTGCGCTCGGCGCCCCAGAAGCAGCCCAGGGCGAAGTCGGCCACCTCGAGGCCCTCGGGGTACGGGCCGAGCAGCGGCGTGCCCAGCACGGTATGGCGCTCGGGAACCGCGAACTCGGACTCGGACCGGCCCTTGAGCGCCTGCTCGGGCGTGGGGAGGACAGGGGTGCGTGACAGGAACATGCGGCATCTCCTCGACGGTGGGCGTTACGCACAACGTCCGGACCCCGGGAGGGATTCCCCCGGGGTCCGGCAGAGCGCGTGTCTCCCCGTGCGTCAGTGCGGCAGGGTCGCCGGGCTTCCGCCGTTGGCCTCGTAGCCCGCGACGGCCAGGTTCCGGTACACCGTGTACTCCGCCGCCGGGTCTTCGGTCAGCGTCCACGGCAGGGCGCCCACGTGGCCGTCCACGTGGACCAGCTGGTGCATGGCCTCCTGCCAGCGTTCCCCGCGGACCAGGAAGAGGACCAGCAGGTGCCGGACGTGCGCCAGCATCGGGTCGTCGGCGCGCGCCGAGTGGACCGCGTACAGCGCGCCCTCCATCGCCTTGCGCACGACCTCGGTACGGAAGAAGTCCTGGACGAGCACGATCTCCGGCAGGTGCTCGTAGACCGCGAACAGCGGCAGCGCGGCGAGCAGCGAGCCCTGCGGGGCGCGTGCCGCGGCCGCGGTCGCGAACCGGTCGGCGTCCTCACGCGAGCCGTGCCACTTCTCGCACCAGTAGTGCAGCGCGGCCAGGTGCGCGCCCATGTGCTGCGGCGCGCGGTCGATGATCTTCGCCCAGACCTGGTCGAACTCCTCGTGGCTGTAGCCGAGTCCCCGCGCGACCGCGAGCTGCACGATGTACGGGACGGGGTCGCCGGGGGCGAGCAGGGCCGCCTCCTCGCTCACCTTCTTCGCCTCTTCGAGGATGATCCGGAAGTCGTCGCTGCCCGCCGAGGAGGAGCGCCAGGCCTGCTGCACCAGGAACTCGGCGTGGACGGCGGCCCCGCCCGGGTCCCTCGGCGAGTCGGCCCGCCAGGCCCGCAGCCACGCGCCGCCGACCCCGGGCTTCTGCTGGAGCTCCAGCGAGGCCGCGCCCGCGAACGCCTGGACGCGCTGCCAGCGGACCTCGCCCGCCTTCTCCGTGCCGGCGAGGAGCTGCGAGGCCGCCCGCCAGTCCTGGGTCGCCTGGACCACGTCGAGCACGTCGAGCAGATCCCGGTCCGGCCCCGGCATCCGTACGTCCTGCTCCTCCTGGCGCAGGAAGCCGTAGGCCTCGGGGTCGGCGGCGTCCGGCGAGCCGGGCGCGACCTGACGGATGCCGACGCCGGACCGGCGGCGCCTCACGTACGGGGTCACGACCGCGATCAGCAGAGCCATCGCCATCAGGAACCAGAGAATCTCCATGTGTCCATTGTCCAGGACACTCCCTGAGACATCGGGCGGCGGTCCCCGGCCCTCGCGACTACGCTCCTGACCCATGAGCGATGAGCACATCCACCAGAGCTTCGAGACCCGCGCGATCCACGCGGGCAACACCGCCGACCCGCTGACCGGCGCGGTCGTCCCGCCGATCTACCAGGTCTCCACGTACAAGCAGGACGGCGTGGGCGGGCTGCGCGGGGGTTACGAGTACAGCCGGAGCGCCAACCCCACGCGCACCGCGCTCGAGGAGAACCTCGCGGCCCTCGAAGGCGGCCGCCGCGGACTGGCCTTCGCCTCCGGCCTCGCCGCCGAGGACTGCCTCCTGCGGACGCTGCTCGCCCCCGGCGACCACGTGGTGATCCCGAACGACGCCTACGGCGGCACCTTCCGGCTCTTCGCCAAGGTCGTCCAGCGCTGGGGCGTGGACTTCTCCGTGGCCGACACCTCCGACGTCGACGCGGTGCGCGCCGCGGTCAACGACCGTACGAAGGTGATCTGGGTCGAGACCCCGTCGAACCCGCTGCTCGGCATCACCGACATCGCGGCCGTCGCGGCCGTCGCCCGGTCGGCGGGCGCGAAGCTCGTCGTCGACAACACCTTCGCCTCGCCCTATCTCCAGCAGCCGCTGTCGCTCGGCGCGGATGTCGTCGTGCACTCGCTGACGAAGTACATGGGCGGCCACTCGGACGTCGTGGGCGGCGCCCTGGTGACGGCCGACGAGGCGCTCGGCGAGGAACTGGCGTACCACCAGAACGCGATGGGCGCGGTGGCCGGTCCGTTCGACTCGTGGATCGTGCTGCGCGGCATCAAGACGCTCGCCGTCCGCATGGACCGGCACAGCGAGAACGCGGGAAAGATCGTGGAGATGCTGACGCAGCACCCGAAGGTCACCCAGGTCCTCTACCCGGGCCTGCCGGAGCACCCGGGCCACGAGATCGCCGCCAAGCAGATGAAGTCCTTCGGCGGAATGATCTCCTTCCGGGTGGAGGGCGGCGAGGAGGCGGCGGTCGCGGTCTGCAACCGCGCGAAGCTCTTCACCCTCGGTGAGTCCCTGGGCGGCGTCGAGTCGCTGATCGAGCACCCGGGCCGGATGACCCACGCCAGCGTCGCGGGCTCGGCCCTGGAGGTCCCGGCCGACCTGGTCCGCCTCTCCGTGGGCATCGAGAACGTGGACGACCTGCTGGCGGACCTGCGCCAGGCGCTGGGCTAGGAGGTACGGCACGCTGCCGGGCGCCCCCGAGCCGGGGACGCCCTGCAGCGTGTTCCCTTCCGCGGGTCCCGTCCGTCAGGCCGGGACCTTCTCGTCCTCCAGGGATTCCCGGACCATCGTGCGCAGCTCGGGGGTGTCCTCGTGCCCGTGCACGGAGACCGCGTGTTCGGAGGCCGCCTTCACGACCTCGTCCTCCTCGCCGATGATGGTGAGGGTGCAGTTCATCACGCTCGGTTCCTTGCGGCAGTCGGCGACTTTCCTGGTCATGAATCCTCCTCGACTCGCCCGCTCCTTCCAGGCTAAGTCCGCCGTCACCAGCCTTCGAGCGGTGGCGTCGTCTCCGCGGGCGGCACGCTCCAGGGCTCGGCCACCGTCGCCCAGACGGCGAACGCGAGCACGGCCACGACGAGCAGCGACCACAGGGCCCGGCGGACGGCCCGGTCGCGGTGGCGCAGCCGGCCGCCGCGCGTCACGGCCCGCGCGAGCAGCTCGGCCGGGACCTGCGGGTGCGGGGACTCCAGCATCCGCCGCACCTCGTCCTCCTTGTCCTCGTACCTGCTCACGAGGCGAGGCTCCCGCCGCGCCGGTCCCGCAGCGCGGAGACGGACCGCGCGCAGATGGCCCGCACGCGCTCCTCGGCCAGTCCGAGCAGGGCCGCGGTCTGCTCCTCGGCCACCCCCTCGTACAGCCGCAGCACCACGACGAGACGTTCCTGCGGGGTGAGCGCGGAGAGGAGCCCGCCCCGGCCGCGGTGGTGCCGCCAGGCGGTGCGCGCGAAGCGGGCGGCGAGGTCGGCACGGGTGCGGTCGTACGGATCCTCGCCGCGCAGCCGGTCCCAGTGGGCGTAGGTGTGGGCGAGGGAGGCGGTCAACAGCGCCTGGGCGCGCGGATTGGCGTCCCGCGTCTCCGCGGTCAGCAGCGTCGCGGCATGCAGCAGCCGGCCCGCCGCCCCCGCCGTGAACGCCTCGAACTGCCGGGCGCGGAAGCGGTTCCCGCCCGACCGGCCGTCCTCTCGATCTCGCACGTCCTCATATGAGGACAGCGGACGGCCGGGGTCAAGAGGTCGCGCCGGACTCCGTGTCGGTGGCGGGCGGCAGGCCCGACTGCCGCGCGGAGAGCGCGGAGTTGAAGCGGGTGAGCAGGGTGCAGAACGACTCGCGCTCCGCCGGCGTCCAGCCTTCCGTCACCTGCGCCATCAGCTCGCGGCGCGAGGCGCGGACCTCCTCCAGGCGGGCCAGGCCGCGCGGGGAGAGCTGGAGCACGACCGCACGCCCGTCCTCGGGGTGCGAGGTGCGCTTGACCAGGCCCGTGTCGACGAGCGGGGCGACCTGGCGGGTGACGGTCGAGGAGTCGATGCCCATGCCCGCCGCGAGCGCCTTGACGCCCATCGGACCTTCCTGGTCGAGCCGGTTCAGGAGCAGGTACGCCGCCCGGTCCATCGAGTTGCGGAGCTGGCCGGTGCCGCCGAGGCGGGTCTGTTCGGCCCGGCGCGCGAAGACGGCCACCTGGTGCTGGAGGGCATCGAGGAGACCGGGGTCAAGCTCAGTCGTCATGTCCTGAGATGTGGGCATGGCTGTGGGGGCTCTCTCGTGCGGTGGTCGGTTGGTGGGGGACAGAGTACGCGGACCCGCGTGGGTCCGTACCTGCGCTGCGCAAACCGACTGCGACGACCTCTCGCCGGGCGGCCACCAGCCCCTTGAGCTGCGAGACTTGCTGTCATGAGCTTCCGTCGGCCAGACCCCTTGCATCCACTGATCCTCGACGACGTGCGCGGGGCGCAGAAGATGTTGTCGGGGGTGGCCCGGATGACCGCGATGGAGGGGAGCCGGCATCTGTCCTCGCTGGTGGGAGCCCCGGTCCACCTCAAGTGCGAGAACCTTCAACGAACGGGTTCGTTCAAGCTGCGCGGCGCGTACGTACGGATCGCCGGGCTCCGCCCCGAGCAGCGGGCGGCCGGCGTCGTCGCCGCGTCGGCGGGCAACCACGCGCAGGGCGTCGCCCTCGCCTCCGCGCTCCTCGGGGTGCACTCCACGGTCTTCATGCCGGTCGGCGCCCCGCTGCCGAAGGTCGCGGCGACCCGGGAGTACGGCGCCGAGGTGCGGCTGCACGGTCAGGTCGTGGACGAGACGCTGGCGGCGGCGGAGGAGTACGCGGCGGAGACCGGCGCGGTCTTCATCCATCCCTTCGACCACCCGGACATCATCGCGGGGCAGGGCACGGTCGGCCTGGAGATCCTGGAGCAGTGCCCGGAGGTCCGCACGATCCTGGTGGGCGTCGGCGGGGGAGGGCTCGTGGCCGGTGTCGGGCTCGCGGTGAAGTCCGTACGCCCCGACGTGAAGGTGATCGGCGTGCAGGCGGAGGGAGCGGCCGCCTACCCGCCGTCGCTGGCCGCGGGGCATCCGGTGGCCATCGGCTCGCCCATGACGATGGCGGACGGGATCAAGGTCGGGCGGCCGGGCGACGTGCCGTTCGCGATCGTGCGCGAGTACGTGGACGAGATCCGTACGGTCTCCGAGGACGCCCTCTCCTCGGCGCTGCTGCTCTGTCTGGAGCGGGCGAAGCTGGTCGTCGAACCGGCCGGCGCGAGCCCGGTCGCGGCGCTGCTGAGCGACCCGAAGGCGTTCCAGGGGCCGGTGGTGGCGGTCCTGTCGGGCGGGAACGTCGATCCGGTGCTGATGCAGCGGGTCCTGCGGCACGGCATGGCGGCCGGCGGCCGCTATCTGAGCCTGCGGCTGCGGGTGACGGACCGGCCGGGCGCGCTGGCGACGCTGCTCGCGGTGCTGACGGTGGTGGACGCCAACGTCCTCGACGTGAGCCATGTGCGCACCGATCCGCGGCTGGGGCTGACGGAGGCGGAGGTGGAGCTGCACCTGGAGACGAAGGGCCCCGAGCACTGCCGGGAGGTCGAGGCGGCGCTGCGGGACGCGGGGTACGTGGTGATGGCGTAATCCCCTTGTGAGTCGCGATGTATCGCGTTAGCGTGTGGTCCGGGTCACACATTCGGTGGGCGGCGGCCGTCGTCCAAACCTAAACTTGGGCGGAAACGCCCAAATCCCTGGGAGAACCCACATGCCAGGCGCGATCTACGCCGAGGGTCTGGTGAAGACCTTCGGTGACGTACGAGCTCTGGACGGCGTGGACCTCGACGTACCCGAGGGCACGGTCCTGGGCCTGCTCGGCCCCAACGGCGCGGGGAAGACGACCGCCGTGCGCGTGCTGACCACACTCCTCCAGCCGGACAGCGGGAAGGCGCTCGTCGCGGGCATCGACGTACTGAGGCACCCCAACGAGGTCCGGCGCTCGATCGGCCTCTCCGGCCAGTTCGCCGCCGTCGACGAGTACCTGACCGGCCGCGAGAACCTCCAGATGGTCGGGCAGCTCTACCAGTTGAACGCCAAGCGGGCGAAGGCGCGGGCGGACGAGCTGCTGGAGCGGTTCAACCTCGCCGACGCGGCCGACCGCACCGCCAAGACGTACTCCGGCGGCATGCGCCGCCGGCTCGACCTGGCCGCGGCCCTCGTCGTCTCCCCGCCCGTGATGTTCATGGACGAGCCGACGACCGGGCTCGACCCGCGGAACCGGCAGGCGCTCTGGGAGGTCATCCAGGAGCTCGTCGCGGGCGGCACGACCCTCCTCCTGACCACGCAGTACCTGGAGGAGGCCGACCACCTGGCCCACGACATCTGCGTCATCGACCACGGCAAGGTCATCGCCCGCGGCACCTCTGACCAGCTCAAGGCCCAGACCGGCGGCGAGCGCGTCGAGGTCGTCGTCCACGAACCCGAGATGATCCCCCCGGCGCGTGACGTCCTCGCCCGCTACGGCGTCGCGGGCATCGGCCACGGCGAGGTCTCCGTCGAGAACCACACCCGCAAACTCACCGTCCCGGTCACCGGCGGAGCCAAGCTGCTGGCCGAGGTCATCCGCGACCTGGACACCGTGGGCGTCGAGATCGACGACATCGGTCTGCGCCGCCCCACCCTCGACGACGTCTTCATCTCGCTGACCGGCCACGCGGCCGAGGGGGAGGAAGAGGAGCCGGGGGAGGCGGCGCAGGACGCCAAGGGCCGCGGCCGCGACCGGAAGGAGACGGCGAAGTGACCGCAGTGAACGAGGCCGTCGCGGCCCCGAAGCCGCGCGGCGGCATCGCCCAGTCCATCGGCGACTCGCTCGTCGTCGCCAAGCGCAACCTGATCCGGATGTCCCGCATTCCCGAGATGGTCATCTTCGGGCTCATCCAGCCGATCATGTTCGTGGTGCTCTTCAGCTACGTGTTCGGCGGCTCCATGACCATCGGAGGCACCAACTCCCCTGCCGTCTACCGGGAGTTCCTGATGGCCGGCATCTTCGCCCAGACGGTCACCTTCGCCACCGCCGGCGCGGGCGCCGGCATCGCCGACGACATGCACAAGGGCCTGATCGACCGCTTCCGGTCCCTGCCGATGGCCCGTGGCGCGGTCCTCACCGGCCGCACCCTCGCCGACCTGGTCCAGACCGCCCTCACCGTGGTCGTTCTCGCGATCGTCGCCCTCCTGGTCGGCTGGCGCATCCACGAGGGCGTTCCGAAGGCGCTGGGCGCGTTCGCCCTGCTGCTCCTCCTCGGCTACGCCTTCTCCTGGATCGGAGCCCTGATCGGCCTCTCGGTCCGCACACCGGAGGCCGCCACGTCCGGCGGGCTGATCTGGCTCTTCCCGGTCACGTTCATCTCGATCGCGTTCGTGGACTCCGCGCAGATGGCGTCCTGGCTGCAGCCGATCGCCGAGTGGAACCCCTTCAGCGCGACGGTCCAGGCGTGCCGCGTCCTGTTCGGCAACCCGGGCGTCTCGACGTCCGACGCCTGGCCGATGCAGCACCCGGTGTGGGCGTCGATCATCTGGTCGGTGCTGATCATCGTGGTGTTCAGGACGCTGTCGGTCCGCAAGTACCGCTCGGCGACCGCCTAGCGGCGACCGCCCAGCGCTGTCCGGCTACGGGGCGTAACCCGAGACGACGACGCCGCCGGCGAGGCCGATGAAGACGGCCCCGCCGGCGGCGACCGCGCCGGTGGCCACGTCCTCGCCCTCCACGGCGGCCGTTCCCTCGGGCGTGTTGAACGCCCTCCACACGGGGTCGTCCGGCGGGTCGGTCAGCGGAACCGAAGTGACCGTCGACTGCCTCCCGGTCAGCACCCGGTCACCGGCAAACGCCACCCACTGCCCACCGGCGGCCCGGCGCCAGCGTTCCGCGCCCGACTTCAGGTCGTACGTCGAGAGCGTGTCGCCGTCGCTCAGGGCCACCACCCCCGCGGAGTTCACCGCCAGGGCCGTGACCTGCGTCCCGCGCCCGACCGTCCGCTCCCGCTTCAGGGTCCGGGCGTCGAGGACCTCGACGCCGTCCTGGCCCGCCTGCGGACACAGCACGCGGCGCGCGCCGACGATGATCCGGTAGCAGCCTTCGAGGCCCTGGGCCCGGGCCGTCTGCTTGCCCGTGCGGGCGTCCAGCGCCAGTACGGTGCCGTTCCCGGGGACGTAGACCTGCCCGCCCGAGACCACGGGGGACTCGGGGAAGACGCTGATCGGCTGCCGCCAGCGCTCCTTCGGAGTGCCGTCCCCCGACAGCGGGACCGCCGTCACCAGGCCGGACGGCTTCTCGAAGTCCGTGGTGTCGACGTAGGTCGTGTACAGGACGCCGTCGTGCAGGTCCGTCCCCTTGACGCCGAACACGCCCCCCGGCGCGGCCACCCGCCCGACCTGCCTGCCGTCGCTCAGCCGGTACCCGACGAGTCCGTCGCGCCCGGTCATCCAGGCGACCTCCCCGACGACCGCCGGGTACTGCGCGCCGACCTGCAGTTGATCGCCCGTCGACGGCTTGGACCACAGCTTCTTCCCGTCGGCGGCCCGCAGCGCCACGGCCGCGCCGCCGTCGCCCGAGCAGACCAGGATCTCCGGGCCCAGCGCGCACGGGCCGACGCCCGCGCCCGTGCCGGTGGCCCAGGGCGACCAGCCGGCCGGGCGGGCCGAGCGGTCGGAACCGTCCTTGCCGAAGTCGCCGGCATGGCCCTCGCCGCCGAAGGGCTGGATCACATGGTCGAGGGCGGCGGGCCCGGCGCTCGCGCCGGGTGGCCCGCTGCTCGACCGCACACCGCCGCTCGGCGACGCCCCCGCCGAACCGCCCTGCTCGCCCTCGCCGCCCTGCCCGCCCGTCCGGTCGAGCAGCACCACACCCACGGTCGCCAGGACGGCCACGGTCACCGCGCCTGCCGCGATCCGTCCCCACGGCCTGCGCCGTTCCCGCGTCTCGGTGACGGCCGGCCGGATCCCCGCGGCCGTGGGGGAGTACGGGACCTGGGGGGCGAGCGTCGGCAGGTCGGCCACGCCCGCCCCGGACGCCGCCGCCTCGCCGATCCGCCGCGCGGAATCCCCGTACTCCGCCAGCAGCGAGAGCACCCCGCCCGGCCACGGGAAGGCCGCCGGGACCTCCGCGCCGAGCAGTGCCACCAGCTCCGCGGCGGACGGCCGCTCCGCCGGGTCGAGCCGGAGGCACCGCTCCACAACCGGTCGCAACTCCTGTGGTACGCCCTCCAGTTCGGCGTCCGCCCGGCTGATCCGGAAGACGACCGACGCCATCTCCTCGTCGTGGAAGGGCCCGCGCCCGCTCGCCGCGAAGGCGAGGACCGCGCCCAGACAGAACACGTCCGACGCGGGCACGACCGCCCGGCTGCCGATCAGATGCTCCGGGGACATGAACCCCGGCGAGCCCACCACGAGCCCCGTCGACGTGAGAGCCGTCGCCTCGAAGGCCTGCGCGATGCCGAAGTCGATGAGCTTGGGCCCGGCGGCGCCGAGCAGGACGTTCGCGGGCTTCAGGTCCCGGTGCAGCACCTTCGCCGTGTGCACGGACTCCAGCGCCCGGGCGAGCGCCGCGCCCATCGCCCGTACGGCGTCGACCGGCAGCGCGCCCGCCCGGGTGACCGCCTCGGCGAGTGAGGGCCCGGGGACGTACTCGGTCGCCAGCCAGGGCACGGCCGCGTCCGCGTCGGAGTCGACGAGCAGCGCCGCGTACGGGCTGTTCACGGCTCGCGCGGCCGTGATCTCGCGCCGGAAGCGGGTCCGGAAGTCGCCGTCGACCTCCAGGTCCTCCCGGACGGTCTTCACGGCGACCATCCGGTACGGATCGGCCGTCGGCGCGTCCGCCCGGCACGCCAGATGGACCTCGCCCATACCGCCCGCGCCGAGCCGGGCGAGCGGCCGGTAGGGGCCGACGAGGCGTGGGGGCTGCCCGGCGGGCAGTGCTTCCAGCAAGGAACTACTCCTTACCGTCGGGGAGTGCGACGGAGATGACGACCCCCGTGTCGTACACGATGTGGGCGATGCCGCCGATCGGGAGGACCTCGGGCGAACGGATCTCCTGGGCCAGATCGGTGCTGCCCGAGCCTTCGTAGGTCGCCTCGGCGCGTGGCCCCGGAGCCCCAGGCACCGGCACCACGCGTTCTCGCCCGGGCGTTCCGCCTTTGCCCAGGGGCACCACGCGCAGGGACGAGAAGTCCGCGTACACCAGGGCGTCGCCCGCGATCAGCGGATCGGAGGCCCGCTGCCGCTTGGTGCCGTCCGCCGAGACGAGAGCGGGCCCGGGGTAGTGGCCCAGGCTCTTGCCGGTGGTCGGGGAGAGGACGTGCAGGCCGCTGTGGTTGCGGGTGGTGCCCCAGTCGGACCAGCTCTCGGGCCCCTGGTCGAAGACCACGGCCACCTCCGGGGACGCGGCGGTCGGCCACGCTCCCGACTCGGCGACGGCGGCGGGCACCGCGAGCCGTCCGCTGCCCACGGGGGCGAGCGTGGTGGAGTCCAGCACGTAGAGCGTGAGCGCGTCCTCGTTGGTCGCGTCCAGCGGCGCGCAGTACGCGAGCCGGCCCTGGATGTGCAGGCTGTCGCAGGACACGGCCTCCGGCGGCACCTGGCCCCGCTGGTTGCCCGTCTTCCCGTCGTAGGCGACGAACCCGGCGTCGCTCAACGCGTACACCAGCCCGTTCGCGTACGCGACGGGCTCGAAGTCGCGGAACTCCGCGCGTGCCAGGTTGGTGTTGGTCAGCGCCTTGGACCACAGCTCGCGGCCGTCCGCCAGCGCGAAGGCGGTCATGCGGCCGCTGATGTCGTCGCCGGTCGGGACGTACACCGCACCGTCGGCCACGATCGGCTGCGTGTTCAGGCCGCCTCCGCCGGGCCCCTTCTTCTCCCAGCGCACCTCGCCGCTGCGGGTGTCCCGCACCTGGAGGCGGCCGCCGGAGAGCAGGACCGCGGACGACTCGTGGACGGCGGGGGCGGCGGTGCCGCCCGCCACGAAGATCCCTCCGGTGGGTCCGATGAAACTCTCGTTGTCGCGCGGGTCCTCCACCAGGTCCGCTTCCCACAGCCCCTTACCGCTCGCCGTGTCCAGCGCCTCGTACCGCCCGTCCGTCGTCCGGCACACCACCACGGACTCGCCCGCCGAGCAGCCGAACGCCGGCGCGCTCAGCTTCGCCTTCCACGGCTTCCAGCCGGCCGGTCGCTGGGCCGTGTTCTGCGGGACGACACCGGAGGCGTCGGGGAGCCCGCGGTCGTCGACGCCGGCGGCCTTGGGGGCGGTGGCCGCCGGTGGGGCCGCCTTCGCCGGGGGCTGCTTACGCTCGGCCTCCGGCCGGAGCAGATACGTGCCCACCCCGCCGGCGACCACCGCGAGGGCCACCGCGGCCGCGACGAGCGCCCGGCGCTTCCGGCGCGGGGGGTCCTGCGGAGCGGTGGGCGCCGCCGGTGCCGGCGGCATCGTCGGCAGCTGGTCGAGACCCGGGGCCGCGGCGGGTGCGGTCGCCGGGACCGCCCGGAGCGGGCCTCCCGACGCCACGAGCTGCGCGAGCTCCCGCCCGTACTCCCCGATGTGCTCCCGTACGCTCTCGGGCCACGCGGGCCGCCGTTCGCCGCCCAGGAGCTCCACGAGCTCGGCCGGTGTGGGCCGCTCGGCCGGGTCGAGGCGCAGGCACGCGGCGATGGCGTCCCGCAGCTCCTCAGGGACGCGGGCCAGGTCCGCCTCGGCCTGGGAGACGCGGTAGAGGACGGCCGCCAGGGGCCCGTCCCCGAAGGGGTCCTCGCCGGTCGCCGCGTAGCAGAGCAGCGAGCCCAGGCAGAAGACGTCAGAAGCGCCGGTGACATGGCGCGCACCCGCGACGTGCTCGGGCGACATGAAGGCGGGGGTGCCGACCATCATCCCGGTCGCCGTCATCGTCGTGGCGCCGGTGCTCCGGGCGATACCGAAGTCGATCAGGCGCGGCCCGTCGACGGAGAGCATGACGTTGCCGGGCTTGAGGTCCCGGTGCAGCACGCCGGCCGTGTGCAGGTCGGCGAGAGCGCGGGCGATCCCGGCGCCCAGCTCCCGCACGGTCGCCACCGGCAGCGCGCCGCCCCGCCGCACGGCTTGCGACAGGCTCGGTCCGGGGACGTACGCGGTCGCCAGCCAGGGCACCCGGGCATCGGCGTCCCCGCCTTCCGGGGCGGCCGCCCAGGCGCTCCGCACGAGTCCGGCGACCTTGATCTCGCGCCGGAAGCGGTCACGGAAGGCGGGCTCGTTCGCGACGTCCCGTCGTACGGTCTTCACCGCCACGAAGGTGCCCTCGCCGGGCAGCCGGCCCAGGAACACCTCGCCCATGCCGCCGGCGCCGAGCCGCGCCAGGATCTCGTACGGTCCGATCCGCCCCGGCGCGTCCTCGCGCAGTGGTCCCAGCACCTGTGTCATCCCCCTGTGACGTGACGTCAGGTCCCGATCATTACATGTCCATGAAAGGCGAAGGGCCGAACCCCCGAAGGGGTCCGGCCCGTGATCGTCGCCGGCGGCTCAGCCGGTGTAGGGCTTCACGCTGAGGATCTTCACCGAGGCGGTCCTGCCGTTCGGCAGCTCGTACTCGGCGTCCTCGCCCGCCTTCTTGCCGTTGACGCCCACGCCGAGCGGGGACTGCGGCGAGTACGTCTCGATGTCGCTGCTCGCGTACTCGCGCGAGGCCAGCAGGAAGGTCGTCGTGTCGTCCTCGTCGCCGTCGAACGCGATCGTGACGACCGTGCCGGGGGCGACGACGCCCTCGTCGGCCGGGGCCTCGCCCACCTTGGCGTGCTCGAGCAGCTGGGTCAGCTGGCGGACCCGGAGCTCCTGCTTGCCCTGCTCCTCCTTGGCCGCGTGGTACCCGCCGTTCTCGCGCAGGTCGCCCTCCTCGCGCGCCGCGGCGATCTTGGCGGCGATCTCGGTTCGCGCGGGACCAGACAGGTACTCCAGCTCGGCCCTGAGCTGGTTGTACGCCTCCTGGGTGAGCCAGGTGACGTTGTCGCTGGTCTGGGTCACAGGTGCTCCTCGTAGGTACTGGGAATACAAAGCATCGCCCTACCCGGAAGAATTGTCCTTCCTGAGCGGGCGAAACCACGAGCCTAACAATTAGTGGCGAAAAGGGGGAGGACATAAAGCATCAAGATGACGTCATCCCTGGTCAGCGCGGACTCCCGGACGACGCGCCATCCGGTGCCTACCCACTGCTACCGCGCCGTACACCCGATGAGCTCGGCGCTGGTCGCCCGCGCGGTCGTACGGATCGCGACGACACGGTCGATCCGCTCGCTCGCCTCGTCGAAGCGGACGTCCTTGCGGCCCACCTCGGCCCCGTCCTCGGCGCGTGAGCGCAGGGTGCAGACACCCTCGGCACCGGCGTCCTTGCGGACCTCCAGGTGCACCTGCACCTCGGTGTCGCTCACCACGTCGAACTTGATCGTCTCCGCGCTGATCTTGCTGTCGACCACGTAGAACCAGCCGAACCAGCCGAGAAGCCCGAGGAACAGCACGCCCAGCACGGCGCCGGCGATCTTGAGCGTGCGGTCGGCGCGCTCGTCCGCGGAACGCCCGTAGCGCCCCTCGGGCAGCCGCTCTCGCACCGCGCTCATGATCGTTCCTCTCGCCGCGGGGGTGGGAATTTTCCGCCCCCCGGTTCCGTCACTATAGAGACCTCCCTCCACGCCCCATCACAGAGGATCGAGCCTTGACTGAGCAGCTGCGACTGATGGCCGTTCACGCCCACCCCGACGACGAGTCGAGCAAGGGTGCGGCGACGATGGCCAAGTACGTGTCCGAGGGGGTGGACGTGCTCGTGGTCACGTGCACGGGCGGCGAGCGCGGCTCCATCCTCAACCCCAAGCTCCAGGGAGACGCCTACATCGAGGCGAACATCCACGAGGTGCGCCGCAAGGAGATGGACGAGGCCCGGGAGATCCTGGGCGTCGACCAGGAGTGGCTCGGCTTCGTCGACTCCGGCCTGCCGGAGGGCGACCCGCTGCCGCCGCTGCCCCAGGGCTGTTTCGCCCTGGAGGACGTCGACACGGCCGCCGGAGCCCTGGTCCGCAAGATCCGCGCCTTCCGTCCGCAGGTCATCACGACCTACGACGAGAACGGCGGGTACCCGCACCCCGACCACATCATGACCCACAAGATCACGATGGTGGCCTTCGACGGCGCCGCGGACACCGAGAAGTACCCGGAGGCCGAGTTCGGCCCCGCGTTCCAGCCCCAGAAGCTCTACTACAACCAGGGCTTCAACAAGCCGCGCACCATGGCCCTGCACCAGGCGCTGCTCGACCGGGGCATGGAGTCGCCCTACGGCGAGTGGCTGGAGCGCTGGAAGGAGTTCGAGCGCAAGGAGCGGACGCTGACCACGCACGTGCCCTGCGCGGACTTCTACGAGATCCGCGACAAGGCGCTGATCGCGCACCGTACGCAGATCGACCCGGACGGTGGCTGGTTCCGGGTCCCCATGGAGATCCAGAAGGAGGTCTGGCCGACGGAGGAGTACGAGCTCAGCAAGTCGCTGGTGCCCACCTCCCTCCCCGAGGACGACCTCTTCGCGGGCATCCGCGACAATGCCTGACATGAGCGCACACCTGGCACTGACCCAGCTTGTCCCCTTCGCCGCCGAAGAGCTGGACAAGAACAAGGTCACCCCCGGCGTCCTCGGCTTCGTCGTCTTCGCGGTGATGGCCGTGGCCGTCTGGATGCTGATGAAGTCGATGAACCGCCACATGGGCAAGGTCTCCTTCGAGGAGGCCCCGGACCCGAAGGCGCCCGCCGCCCCGGCCCCCGCCGCCCCGCAGGGCGGCAAGACGGCCGCGCGGGAGTAGCGGCGGTACGCCGCGGCGCGGGCCCTCCCCCCGAGGAGGGCCCGCGCCGCGGTGACCCCCGTACGCACACCGGCTTCCGCGGCTACGCCACCTCCACCGGAACGCCCATCACCTCCCGGGCGTGGCGGTTCGGCACCATGCCCAGATCCCAGGCCTGCCAGCCGGCCTCCAGCTGGACGCCCCGCTCCAGGACGAGGGCGTACGCCTCCGCGCAGTCCTCGACCTTGCCGTCCCGCGTCGGATGGCGGTCCCGGCGCAGCAGCGCCAGCTCCTCCTGCGCCACCGCCGTACCCACCTCCACACCGCCCGGCGAGGCGTACGGGAGCAGGGTGCAGCGCAGGAAGCGGGCCCAGTCGGCGCCCCTGCGGTCGCCGTACGACAGGAAGAGCCGCTCCGACTCCCCGCACAGCTCCAGGGCCTGCGCCGCCTTCCCGTTCCCGGCGTCCACGATCGCCAGCTCAAGACAGGTCCAGGCCTCGCCGTGGGCCACGCCGACGCGGTGGAAGTCCGCCCGGGCGTCCACCAGGAGCTGCCGGGCGAAGCCGGAGTTGCGCAGGTTGCCGGTCTGCGCCGCCCGCTGGTCGCGGGTGACCCGCCCCGAGTGGTGGCGGGCGCAGGCGAGCCCGTACACGTCCCGCATCCGGGAGAACATCGTGCGGGCCCGCTCCAGCTCCCGCACCGCCTTGTCCAGATCCCCGCGCTCCTCGAGGGCGTGCCCCAGGTAGTACAGCGTCCAGGCCTCGCCCCGCGCGTCCTCCTGGTCGCGGTGGCGGGCGAGCGCCTGGCGCAGGCCCTCGACCGCGGGCGCCACCTCGCCCTCGACGAGCCGGGCGCGGGCGAGCTGGGTCAGCGCCCACGCCTCGCCGCGCCCGTCGCGGGTCCGCCCGTACAGCTCCAGCGCGCGCCGCAGCTCGGCGTCCGCCCGCTCCACGTCGCCCATGCGCAGGCACACCTGGCCCAGCTGGAAGTGCGCCCAGGCCTCGCCGTGCACGGACTCGTGCTCCCGGTGCAGCTCCAGGGCCCTGTGCAGCAGGGCCAGCGCCTCGGCCAGGTTCGCCCGGTCCCGTTCGACCGCCGCGAGGGCGTGCAGGGTCCAGCCCCGGTCGGCCGCGAGCGACTCGGGCTCCTGGAGCCCCAGGGCCTCCCGCAGCTTCGCCGACGCCTCCGTCAGATTGCCCTGATGGTGCAGCGTGATCCCGAGCGAGCAGAGCGCGAGCGCGGCCCCGGCGTCCTGGTGCGCCTCCTGGTAGAGGGAGACCACCGAGGTCAGCGTGGTGCGCGCCTTGTCCAGCTCGCCGAGCTGCCGGGCCGCGATACCGGTCCGCCACTGCACCGACCGGGACAGCAGCCCCTGCCCGACGGCGTCGGTCAGCTCGTTGATCTCACCGAGCCGGTAGAGGTCGCCGCGCAGCAGGCAGTAGTCGCAGAGCGCGCCGAGCAGGTTCAGTACGGCCTGCTGGTCGACGCCCTCCGCGAGCCGCAGGGCCGCCGTGATGAAGCTCGACTCGTCGTCCAGCCAGCGCAGCGCGGCCTCCAGCGAGCCGAAGCCGTGCCCGTCGAACCGGTTCGCGCGGGTCGACATCTTGCCGTCGACCATCCGGATCACCGCGTCGGCGAGCTCCGCGTAGTTCTGGATCAGCCGCTCCTGCGCCGCCGCGATCGACGCCGCGTCCTCCTCGTCCCTGAGCCGGGCCGCCGCGAAACCGCGCACCGCGTCGTGCAGCCGGTACCGCTCTCCCCGGACGTGGTCCAGCAGCCCGGCCCGGGCCAGCTCCGCCAGCAGCCGGGCCCCGTCCTGCCCGCTGCCGCCGAACAGCGCCCCCGCCGCGGCCGCGCCCAGTGAGGCCCTCCCGGCCAGCGCGAGCCGCCGCAGCAGCCGCCTGCCGTCCTCGTCGAGATCGGTGAAGTACCGTACGGAGAGCGCCCGTCCGAGCGGTGCCGGGCCCCAGTCGGGCCGGGCGAGCAGCTGCGCCAGATCGCTCATCGAACGGCGGCCCAGCGAGGAACCGGCGACCCGCAGCGCCAGCGGCAGCCCGCCGCACAGCCCCCGGATCTCCTCGAACGCCTCGGAGTCGTACGGCCCCGGGTCCGGCGCCCAGGCCGCCTCCCGCAGCAGTTCCTCCGCCCCCGCCGCGTCCAGCGCCGCCACCGGCAGCGCGTGCACCGACGCCGGCACGTCCCCGCCCAGGTCCAGCGGCTCGCGGCAGGTCACCAGGACCAGACTGTCCGAGCGCTCGGGCAGCAGCGTGCGGACCTGCTCCGCCTCCACCGCGTCGTCGAGGATCACCGTCACCGCGAGCCCGGTCAGATGCTGGTGGTACAACTCGGCCAGTCTGCGCACCTGTTGCTCCGCCGAGGACCGTTCCCGGAACAGCAGCTGCTCGCGCGGCGCACCGAGCCGGTTCAGCAGGTGCAGCAGCGCCTCCCGGGTCGTCAGCGGCTTCTCGCCGGGTGTCCCGCCCCGCAGGTCCACCACGCACGCCCCGCGGAACTGGTCCCGCAGCGCGTGCGCCGCCCGTAAGGCGAGCGCCGTCCGGCCCGCCCCCTGCTCCCCGTGGAGCATCACGACCGTCGGCCGGGTCATGGTCGACGCCCGCCCGGCCTGCACCCACTGGGTGATCTGGGCCAGCTCGGCCCGTCGGCCCGCGAACGGCCCTCCCGGGTCGGGCAGATGGCCGAAGGACTGCTCGAGGACGGTCCGCCGGCGGGCCGCCGCGCTGCGGTCGGCGCCGCGCAGCTGGGACACGACCTTCTGCGCGGGCGGCTGCGTGGTGGCGAGCAGCACCCGCTGCTGGTCGATGAACGGCCGTACGCCCCGGACGTCGAGCGCCGTCAGCCACTGCAGCCTGAGCTGCTCGGGGCCTCCCGGCTGGCCCAGGGCGCCCGCCCGGCGGTGCGCGGCGGGCCAGTGCCCCGCCGTCACCTTCAGGACCGTCGCCGCCGCGCCCGTCACCGCCACCACGGCGCCGGCGGCCAGCGCCGTCCCGGCCGCCGTGCCCAGCGCCAGGTCCGCGCCGACGGCGGCGACCGCCGCGACGGCGGTCACCAGCGAGGGCGTTCCCACCGCGGCTCTGCTGAATCGATCCCCCAGCGAGCGGTGCGCCGCCTCCGTCTCCTCCAGGGCCCGCAGATAGGCCGTGTACTCATCGCCCGCACCCGCCGCCATGGTGTCCAGCGCGGCCCGGCCGCGTGCCAGCAGAGCCGTGGCGTCGAGGCGGCCTCCGGAGCGCCGCACCTCCTCCTCCACGGCGCGTGCCAACAGCCGTTCGGCTTCGGCCCGGTGGCTGTCCCGCATGTACGTCCCCCTCCGAGAGCTTCCGCTTGCGGCCCCAAGTGTCCTGCGGGACGCCCGTCGGCGCGAGGGAGCGGGGGTGACCGGGGTCCCGAACGCCTGCCCCTCGACACGGCGTCCGATGGCGTTCATCTGCCGAATACCGCGTCCGGGTGACGCCCCGGAACCAATCCCTCGGAGGGCAGTTGATCAGCGTGCTTCGGCTAACGGAGCATTCCAGGGCCCTCGAGCTCAAGAAGGAAGACTCGTGATCAAGAAGGTTCTTGCTACGGCGGCAGTTGCGGCCTCGGTCGTCGGTGTGACGGCGACCGCTGCGTCGGCGGCCGGCAACGACGGCGGCAGCGCCAACATCATCGGCAACACGTCGAAGCAGTCGATCGGCAGCAACTCCACCGGTGGCTACATGAGCCCGAACTTCGGCCTCATCAACGGTGGCGTCCTGCACTGCTTCGACATCCAGAAGATCCAGGCGCAGGTTCCGGTCGGCGTCATCGCCGTCCCGGTCGCCGTCCAGGACGTCCTCGGCAACCCGATGTCGAACCAGACCTGCACCCAGAACTCCGTGCAGCAGAAGGGCGACGACGCCCTGTCGCACATCCTGGGCGAGGTTCTGTCCCAGAACGGGAACGTCGGCGGCTGAGTCCGACCGCACCGCTGAAAACGGCCCCGTTCCCCGCATTCGACCTGCGGGGAACGGGGCCGCTTTCCGTATCACTATCACTGCCCCGTTCGCGCGTCACCACCCGTGGCGTACGACCGGGGTCTTGTCGTGTGCGCGAGGATGGAGACATGCCGAACAGACTGGCCCATGAGACGTCCCCCTATCTCCTGCAGCACGCCGACAACCCGGTCGACTGGTGGCCGTGGTCGGCCGAGGCGTTCGAGGAGGCGCGGCGCCGCGACGTTCCCGTGCTGCTCAGCGTCGGCTACAGCAGTTGTCACTGGTGCCATGTGATGGCCCACGAGTCCTTCGAGGACGAGGCCACCGCCGCCCAGGTCAACGAGCACTACGTCGCCGTCAAGGTCGACCGCGAGGAGCGGCCCGACGTCGACGCGGTCTACATGGAGGCCGTGCAGGCGGCCACCGGCCAGGGCGGCTGGCCGATGACCGTCTTCCTCACGCCCGACGCGGAGCCCTTCTACTTCGGTACGTACTTCCCGCCCGAGTCCCGGCACGGCATGCCCTCCTTCGGTGACGTCCTCGACGGAGTCGCCCGCGCATGGGCCGACCGCCGCGAGGAGGTCGGCGAGGTCGCGGCGAAGATCGTCGAGGACCTCTCCGCCCGCTCGCTCGCCTTCGGCGGCGACGGCGTGCCGGGCGAGCAGGAGCTCTCGCAGGCGCTGCTCGGCCTGACCCGTGAGTACGACAGCCGCAGCGGCGGTTTCGGCGGGGCGCCCAAGTTCCCGCCGTCGATGGCGCTGGAGTTCCTGCTGCGCCACCACGCCCGTACGGGGGCCGAGGGCGCCCTGCAGATGGCCGCCGACACCTGCGAGGCGATGGCGCGGGGCGGGATCTACGACCAGCTCGGCGGCGGCTTCGCCCGCTACTCGGTGGACCGCGAGTGGGTCGTCCCGCACTTCGAGAAGATGCTCTACGACAACGCCCTGCTGTGCCGGACCTACGCACATCTGTGGCGGACCACCGGCAGCGACCTGGCCCGCCGGGTCGCCCTGGAGACCGCCGACTTCCTGGTCCGCGAACTGCGCACCTCCGAGGGCGGTTTCGCCTCCGCGCTCGACGCGGACAGCGCCGACGCCACGGGCAGGCATGTCGAGGGCGCCTACTACGTGTGGACCCCGGCCCAGCTCGCCGAGGTGCTCGGCGAGGAGGACGCGGCCTTCGCCGCGCGGTACTTCGGCGTCACCGACGAGGGCACCTTCGAGGAGGGCGCCTCCGTCCTCCAGCTTCCCCAGGACGCCGGTGTCGCCGACGCGGACCGCGTCGCCTCCGTCCGGGAGCGGCTGTTCGCCGCCCGCGACCTGCGCGAACGCCCCGGCCGTGACGACAAGATCGTCGCCGCCTGGAACGGCCTCGCGATCGCGGCCCTCGCCGAGACCGGCGCCCTCTTCGACCGGCCCGATCTGGTCGAGCGCGCCACGGACGCCGCCGACCTGCTCGTACGGCTCCACATGAACGAGGGCGCGCGGCTCTTCCGTACCAGCAAGGACGGCAAGGCCGGCGCCAACGCCGGGGTTCTGGAGGACTACGCCGACGTCGCCGAGGGCTTCCTGACGCTCGCCGGGGTCACGGGCGAGGGTGTCTGGCTGGAGTTCGCGGGCTTCCTGCTCGACATCGTCCTCGACCAGTTCGTCGCCGAGGGCGGGGCGCTGTACGACACGGCCCACGACGCAGAGGCGCTGATCCGCCGCCCCCAGGACCCCACCGACAACGCGACGCCCTCCGGCTGGACGGCCGCCGCCGGCGCGCTTCTCTCGTACGCCGCCCACACCGGCTCCGAGGCGCACCGTTCCGCCGCCGAGCGCGCGCTCGGCGTGGTCAAGGCGCTGGGCCCGCGCGCGCCGCGCTTCATCGGCTGGGGCCTGGCCACGGCGGAGGCGCTGCTCGACGGGCCCCGCGAGATCGCGGTGGTCGGCCCCGACGGCGACGACGCCCTGACCCGTGCGCTGCACCGCACCGCGCTGCTGGGTTCGGCGCCTGGCGCCGTGGTCGCCGTCGGGGCCCCGGACAGCGAGGAGTTCCCCCTGCTCAGGGACCGCCCGCTGGTGGCCGGCGGAGCCGCCGCGTACGTCTGCCGCCACTTCACCTGCGACGCGCCGACGACGGACCCGGCCGACCTGGCCCACGCGCTCTCCCGCTGAGGCTGCCGTCACGGACAGACCAGGGAGGCGCCTCCGGCCGGCCGGTAGTCGCCCAGACCCCGCGGGATCTCGCTCGTGGAGTCGGGGCGCGCCTTCGGCAGCGGCCGGTCGGAGCGCAGCGCCTCGAAGACCTCCTCGGCGTGCTCCTCGTCCACCGCGACGGAGGACCCGACGCCCGCGATGAGGGGGTTGAAGCGGCGGATCGGCACCATCGCGAACTCCATGTGGTCCGGGGTGAGGTTCCGCAGCCGTGATCCGAGGACGAGCATCTCGGTGACGGTCAGGGAGCGCTCGACCGGAGCCGTACCGCGCAGGGTGGCGGCGAGCTGCCGCAGCCGGGTGGGGGCGGCGAGGTCCGCCCGGATCGTCTTCAGCGTGTTGGCGACGAACCGCTGCTGCTTCTGGATCCGGCCGAAGTCCATCTTCCCGTCGGCGCGCCGCGACCGTACGTACTGGAGTGCCTCGCCGCCCCCGACGTGACGAGTGGTGCCCGCCGCCAGGTCGAGCCCGGTGACGTGGTCCTTGAGCGGTGCGTCGGTGCAGATCGGCACACCGCCCTCGACGCGGTTCACACCGTCGACGAAGCGCCGGAAGTCGATCTCCAGATAGCGGTGGACGGGCGTGCCCGTCATCCGCTCGACGGCCTCGACGGTGAACGCGGGACCGCCCTCCGTGTGCGCCGCGTTGATCTTCGCCGGGTGCGGCTTGTGCGTCTTGCCCGTCCGCTGGTCGACGTGGTCCCTGTCGAACTCGGTGAGCGAGTCGCGGGGCAGACTCACCACGCTCACGCGGTCGTTCGCGGCCGAGATGTGCACCAGCATCATCACGTCGGTGCAGTCGCACCCCTTGCCGCCGGCGTGATAGCGCTTCAGCTCCGCGGCCGTGAGGCCTTCCCGGCTGTCGACGCCGGCCACCAGGACGGTGAGCCCGTGCCGTGGGGCCGGCAGGGTCGGCAGGGCCGCGGCGCCGGCGACCGCCCCCGACGCGAGGGTGACGAGCGCCGCGGAGGCGAACACGAGCCGGCCGGGGCGGCGGAATTTCCTGACGGTCACGGGGCACACCACCTGACTCCGAGAAATGGGATGAGCGCACGATAGGCCTATATGCCTCGCACACAGGTTCGCGACGCGACATGGTGCGGACGAATCACTCGGCTGCGGGGTGTGTGTAATGATGCGAGAACCGTTGTGGATGGGAGGGAAGATGGCACCCGATCCCGGGAAATGGGAACGGATGGCCTTCATTCCGAAGAGCCGTTATGTGGCGGACCCGCCACCCGCCGACCGGGGACCCTTCCCCGTCTATTCCTCGCTGGTTCAGCAGTGGGCCCTGGCAGGGCGCACCGTTCCGGGGATGCCCGACCGCGAGTGGGAACGGCTGGTCTCGACGCCGGTCTGGCCGCGATGACGCGTCCCGCGCGGGGCCCGGGCTCAATGGAGTGAATACCGGCCGGTCGGCGATAAGCCGGTTTCCTTTTCGGGGCATGGTCGTTGTGATGTGTGCGGCGGAGGCCGGGAGACTTCTTTGTCCACCGGCGATTCACGAAATCCGTGAAATTCCGTCCGCCGCGGAAGGGACGTAAGAGAAATGAAGTGCAAGAAGGCCGCGGTCGTCGTCGCCGGACTGTTCATGGCCCTGGGTGCGGCCGCCCCCGCGATGGCGGACGCCGACGCGTACGGTGCGGCCATCGGTTCGCCGGGCGTGCTGTCCGGGAACGTCGTCCAGGTTCCGATCCACGCTCCCATCAACGTCTGCGGCAACTCCGTGAACGTGATCGGGGTCCTGAACCCGGCCGCCTTCAACACCTGCGTCAACGCCTGACGCACGCTCAGGGCCGGTCTCCGGAGAGCCTTCCGCTCTCCGGAGCCCGGCCCTTTGCCATGCCTGCGGTCGGTCCTTCCGCATCTCGTGTCGTCATTCCGGTGCCCCAACCGGGCGATGAAATACACCAATGGACTACTGATCAGGTCGGTGCCGCGTTCACGGTCGGCTCATTAGGAATACTTTCCGAGTATCAGACTGACGGTGCATCAAGCGGCGCGGATCGTGAAGGAGTGGGCCATGACCAACAGGAAGCGGAAAGCATCGAGAGTGTGGCTGGGGGTGTTCACCGCAGGTCTCCTCGCCTCAGGTTCCGTCGTGCTGTCCTCTCCCGTTCACGCCGCCGAATCCGTCACGACACGAGACCCCGAACCGACTCTCTCCACCGCACTGGGCGCGTTCCTCGAATCGGGACCGCCCGGCGTCGGCCGGATCGGCCAGCTGGAGCGATGGCTCGGCGGGCGGGAACTCCGCGTCGGCCACACCTACCTCCCGGGTGACCTCTGGTCGAACATCGAGAGCCCGCCCGGCTTCCTGGACGCCTGGGCTGCCTGGCGCAACCAGCGGGCCGACCGGATGTTCGTCCTGAACGTCCCGATGCTGGAGAGGAACGAGGCCGGCGTCTCCGACCACGAGGTCCGCCGCCAGCTCCAGCTCGGCGCGGCGGGGTACTACGACCACCACTTCAAGAAGCTGGCGGAGCGGCTCGTCGGCCTGAAGGCCAAGGACACCGTCATCGTCCTCGGCTGGGAGATGAACGGCACGACGTACACCCACCGGTGTGCGCCCGATCCCACGTCGTGGAAGAAGTACTGGACGCGTATCGTCACCGCCATGCGGTCCGTTCCCGGCCAGGAGTTCCGCTTCGACTTCAATCCGAGCCGGGGCAGGGACGCCATTCCGTGGACGGAGTGCTATCCGGGTGACGACGTGGTCGACATCATCGGCATGGATTCGTACGACCAGCCGGCCGGGTCGGACTTCCAGCGGCACATCGACGAGCCGTACGGGCTGCAGAAGCAGGTGGACTTCGCGGCCGAGCACGGCAAGGAGATCTCCTATCCGGAATGGGGTCTCTTCCGGAACGGGGACAACCCGGAGTACATGCGCCGGATGCTCGAGTGGATCGACGAGCACCAGCCGCTGTACCACACGATCACGGACTACTGCCCGCACGGCGTCTGGCAGTGCGACACCAACCCGAAGTCCTCGCAGGTGTTCCGGCAGATGCTGATGGGCGCCGAGCCGGAGGTCCCGGAGATCCCGGAGGTCCCGACGGAGCCCGAGGTTCCCGAGGTTCCCGAGGTGCCGGAGACCCCGACCGAGCCAGGGCTGCCGGAGTTCCCGGAGGTCCCGGAGTATCCGGAGATCCCGGACGTGCCGGAGTATCCGGAGATCCCGGAGTATCCGGAGATCCCGGAGTATCCGGAGATCCCCGAACTCCCGGAGATCCCGGCCGAGCCCGAGATTCCCGAGCTGCCGACGCAGCCGGAGGAACCGACGGTCCCGGAGCCCAAGCCGCAGGTCCCGCCCAAGCCGGAGCCCAAGCCGGAACCGAAGCCGGAACCGAAGCCGGAGCCCAAGCCGGAACCGAAGCCGGAACCGAAGCCGGAGCCCAAGCCGGAGCCCAAGCCGGAGCCCAAGCCGGAACCGAAGCCCGAGCCCAAGCCGGAACCGAAGCCCGAGCCCAAGCCGGAACCGAAGCCCGAGCCCAAGCCGGAACCGAAGCCCGAGCCGAAGCCCGAGCCCAAGCCCGAGCCGAAGCCGGACTGCTGGACCCTGGGGCTCGGCTCGTGGGTCGAGAACTGGATCGGCGGGCCCGTCTGCGTCCCCAAGGAGACCTGGAAGGACGAGGGCTCCCTGGGCCTCGGCGACAGCGGCGACTGGGAGGAGATGCTGAACGGCGTCTGGCCCTTCTGACGCCGTCCCGCGCGGCGGCGGAGGAGATCATCCGCCGCCGCGCGGCCGTCCCGGCAGCCGTTCGACCGCCCGCCCCACCCAGGCCCGTTCGCGGGCCTGCCGCGCCGCCCAGCGCCTGCCGTCCGCCGCGCCCGCGCGCAGCCACAGCAGCGGAGCCGTACCGGGACCCGCCAGCATCAGCCGCTGGTTGGGTACGGCCTCCGGCCGCCAGTGCCGCTTGTACGGTTCGTTCCCGCGCAGCATGCTCAGCGTGGCCCGCCCGCTCGCACCGGCTTCCCGGATCCCGTGCCGCAGCAGCATCGTCGCGACGTCGACCTTCCGCGCGCGCAGCTCGGGATCGGCACCGTAGAGGTAGCCGCCCGCGAGGCGGGGCGACATCAGGGTCAGGTCGGCGGCGACGACGTCCCCGCCCAGCCGGAACTCCGTCACCCGCGCGTCCCCGCCCTCGACCATCGGCCGCACGGCCCGCGCGAGATGCTGGGCGAACCGGTCGCTGGTGTGCTCGGCGGTCACGCCACGCCCCTGCCACTGCAGCCGGTGCAGCCTCAGCAGCCGGTCGAGCGCGGCCGGCACCTCGTCGCCGGGCACGATCCGCTCATCGATCCCGAGCGCGTCCAGCTTGCGCAGCTTCGCCCGCACCCGCTGCTGGGCCTTGCCCGTGGGGATCCGTTCGAGCAGGGAGTCCATCGGCTGGGCGGGGAGCTCCAGGCAGAGCGAGTCGGGGAGCCGTCGGCGCGGCCCCCTCCAACGGGCGAAGACCTGCTCGGCCGACGCCCCCGGCCGGACCTCGCGCAGATCGATCACCGCGCCGCGCGCCGACCCGGCCAGCGCATCGGCCAGCGCGGCGGCGGCACCGGGGCATGCGTCGTCGAGCAGGACGTCCGTGAAGTCGGTGATCGCGCCGCCGAGCTGGGTGAGGACCGGGAGCGGGCCGCGGGCGCGCATCAGGGGCGCCGCCGCGACCAGTTCGCCGTCCTCCCGCCGTACGAGCACGAGCCGCAGCGCGCCCGGCCTGCCGTACGACACCCACCAGGAGTGCAGCCAGGAGTGGGACTGGAAGGGAGTGGCCGTGGAGCAGCGGGCGTACAGCGAAGCCCATCGCTCGCCGAGCCGGCCGAACTCCGCGCCGTCCCGGCAGACCTCGCTTCTCCAGCCGCCGGACCGGCCGACCCCCGACCGGCCGTCCCCCGACCGGCCGTCCCCCGGCCCGCCCCGTCCCGACACGCCGTCCCTCGTCACACCGTCTCCGACGCCGGTTCGGGCTGGGTCCTGCCCGCCGCCGGGCCGGGGACGGGGGCCGTGGCCGGCCGGGAGTGCCGGGCCTCCGCGCGCACCGCGCGCTGGGGGCGTACGAGCAGCGCCAGACCACCGAGCAGCCCGCCCGCGCAGCCGCCGACCAGCGCCGAGAGGGAGGCCGACGGCGACACGGGCGCCGTCGGCCTGGTCGCCCGGGAGAACTGCACGACCTTCACGCCCGTGCTCCCCGAGACCTGCGTGCTGTTGAGGATCAGCGAGCGGGCGACGCCGTCCGCCATGGCGACGGCCTTGGCCGGCGTGGTGGACCGCGCCGTGAGGGAGATCATCGGCGCGTCGGGGGAGGTCTCCGCCTGCACGCTCTCGCGGAGTGTCGCGGCGGAGACCCCCGACCACACCTGGGCGTCGCCGGTGACCGCGATGTCGGTGGCGACCCTGCCGTACGCCTGGGCGAAGCCGAGCGCCGCGGCCGGGTCGGACTTCTCGCCGGGGACCACGATGACGTAACTCGTCGCCGCGTACTGCGGGGTCTTCACGGCCCCGTAGCCGCCGCCGAGCACCGCGCCGATCAGTACGGACGAGGGCAGCACCCACCAGCGGCGAGGGGTGCGCAGGGCCGTCGCGAGACGGGAGCGTCGGGGACTCAGGGAGCTCATTGGTGACTCACTTCGCAAGGATTGGGGTGCCGTGGACGGCCTGTTCGTAGAGGGACATCAACTGCCGGGCGCTGTGCGCGATGTCGTAGCGGCGTGCCGCGGCGGGCTGCGGCAGCCGGGTGAGCCGGGCGTCGCGGATGCCGCGCAGCGCCGAGATCAGCTCGGGTACGGACTCGCCGACCCGCCGGGCCCCGGGCGCCTCGTCCGGCGGCAGGTCGTCGATCGCCGGGCAGGCCACGTACAGCGCGGGCAGCCCGGCGGCCAGTGCCTCGACGACCGCGAGCCCGAAGGCCTCGTCGGGGGAGGTGGAGACGAAGACGTCCATCGCCGCGAGCAGCGACGGAAGGTCGGGGTCGGGCGAGAACGCGGGCGGCGGGTCCTCGCAGGCGCCCGGCAGGAGCACCCGGTCGGCGGCCCCGCACTCGCGCGCGACGGCGAGGAGCCGGGTGCGCTCCTCCCCGTCGCCGACGAGCAGCAGCCGTGCGTCGGGCACCGACGCCACCGCCCGTACGAGCCGGTCGAAGCGCTTGCCCGGGGCGAGCCGTCCCACCCCGCCGACGACGAACGCGTCGTCCGGCAGGTCGAGCTGCTTCCTGGCGATCCGGCGCGCGTCCTCGTCGTAGCCGAAGCGGGCCCGCTCGATGCCGTTGGGAACGACCCGGACACGGGAGGGCGTCACCCCCCACGCCTCCAGGCGGCGCGCGACGCTGGGCGAGACGGCGACCGTCGCCGTGCCCAGCCGCTCCGTGGCCCGGTAGAGCGCACGGGTTCCGGACGACAGCGGCCGGCCCTCGATCTGGGTCTCCCCGAGGGAGTGCTCGGTCGCGACGACGGCACGGACACCGCCGAGACGGGCGGCGATCCTGCCGTACACGCACGCCCGGTAGAGATGGGTGTGGACGAGGTCGTACCCGCCACGGCGGACCAGTCCCGTGAGGCGCGGGAGCGCGCGGAGGTCTCGGTTGCCGGTCATGCCGAGATGCGTGACCGGGACCCCGTCGGACTCCAGGCCGCGGGCGACCGGGCCCGGGTTGGTGAGCGTGACGACCTCACTGCGGACCGGAAGATGACGCAG
Source organism: Streptomyces sp. NPDC013317 (assembly GCF_055563155.1). Lineage (NCBI taxonomy): Bacteria > Bacillati > Actinomycetota > Actinomycetes > Kitasatosporales > Streptomycetaceae > Streptomyces > Streptomyces sp. NPDC013317. Next base: position 824,677 of record NZ_JBVHDX010000002.1, on the reverse strand, counting down.
CATCAGCCGCAGCTGCTGCTCGGCGCCGCCGATGCCGAGGCCGGTGATGACGTGGAGGACCTTCACGACGCCTCCCGTACGGCGTCGCGGCCGGACATCGCCTCGAGGCCGGCGCCGGTACGGGTGCCGTTGCCGACGACGAGGCCGTTGCCGTTTCCGTTGCCGAGGCCGTCGTCGAGGTCGCGGGGACGGCGGCGGCGAAGGGGGTGCAGGACGCGCTTGGCGGCGAGGCGCAGAGGAGTGTCCTGCTCGTCGATGTGAACCCGGGGCAGCGCGTGCGCGCAGGTCAGCGGGCCGGGGTCGACGGCGCAGCCGTACCGGTACCCCGCTTCCCTCACGGCCCGCACCGCCCGCGCGTCGATGTGCCCGTACGGGTAGCAGAAGCCCTGCACCGGGCCGCCGGTGATCTCCTCCAGGAGCTCGCGGCTGCGGCGGGTCTCCTCGGCGAGCGTCGCGGTGTCGACGGTGGGCAGCGAGACGTGCCGCAGCCCGTGCGAGCCGATCTCCATGCCGGCCCGGGCGACGGCCACGATGCCGTCCTCCGTCAGGAGCGGTTTGCGCGGGCCGTCGTCGTCCCAGGCGTTCTCACCGCCGATCCGGCCGGGCAGGACGTAGACGGTGGCGGTGAAGCCGTGGCGGCGCAGCAGCGGCAGGGCCGAGTCGGCGAAGTCGGCGTACCCGTCGTCGAAGGTGAGGCCCACGAGTCCCTTCGCGCGGCCCGCCGCCCTCGCGTCGAGCAGCTCGCGTACGGAGACACCCCGCAGCCCCCGGTCGTTGAGCCAGTGCAGCTGCCGGGCGAAGCGCACGGGGGAGACGGTCACCCGGTACGGGTCATCCCTGGTGTCGGCGATCGAGTGGTACATCACCACCCACGGAGGCGGTTTCGGCAGCAGTCGACGGATCGAGGCGGCGCGTGGCGCCGTGGCATCGGGCATGGGCGAGCCTTCGTGACGCGGTGCGGGTGAGGGGAGGGATGTCCGGCGCGTGGGCGGAGCAGGCGAGGAGGAGCAGGAAGACGGCGGCGCAGACCGCGCACGCGACGGCGAGGGAGAGGAGCGCGGGCTCGATCAGGACCGAGCAGAGCCAGCCGGCGGCGGTGGCCCAGGCGGCGGCGGTGGCGAGCCGCAGGAGTCCCTCGCCGAGGTAACGGATCCGGACCGCGATGGCCTGGCGGCGGGCGCCCAGCAGCATCATCGCGGCGGTGAGCGTGATCCCGAGGGCGTTGGCGGCGGCGATGCCGACGGCGCCCCAGAGGCCGGCGCCGACGACGCCGGCCACGGCGGTCGCGGCGAGGCCGACGGCCATGGCGGCGGCCGGGTACCAGAGCGGGCGGGAGGCGGAGAAGTAGCAGCGGACGAGCGTGCCGACCGTCGTCTGACCCAGCAGGCCGAGGGCGTAGACGCGCATCACGGCGGCGGTCGCCCCGGTGTCGGAGTGGTCGAACGCGCCTCGCTGGAAGAGGAGTTCGATGATCTGGGGGGCGGCCGCGATGACGATCGACGTGCCCATGAGGACGACCACGGCGGCGAGCAACAGGTCCCGCTCGACACGGCGGCGCGCGCCGTCCGTGTCGCCCGCCGCCATGGCGCGGGCGACGACGGGGAAGCTGACCGTGCACAGCATCAGCGAGAGGATCATCGGCATCTGCGCGACCTTCTGCGCGTAGTTCAGATGCGAGATCGCGCCGGAGGGCAGCGGTGAGGCGAGAAAGCGCTCGATGAGGATCTGGGACTGGCGGGAGACCGTGAAGGCGATGACGGGGGCGATCAGCCCGAGCACCAGGAGCCGTCCGTCGGTCGCCGGCGTGGAGCGCGGGACTCGTGGTGTGCGCCGCAACTCCCTGACGAGGTACGGCGCCTGGACCGCCACCATCAGCACGCCGCCGACGGCGACCCCCGCGGCCGCCGCCCGGACGCCGAAGGGTTCGCGCAGCGCCACGATCGTGCCGATGATGCCGACGTTGTACGCGACGTAGATGGCGGCCGGCGGGAGGAAGGAGCCGTGCGCGCGGAGCGCGGCCGAGCAGTAGCCGGCGAGGGCGAAGGTCAGCACGCAGGTCGCGGTCAGCCGGGTGCAGTCGACGGCGAGCCGAGGGTCGGGGAGACCGGGCGCGAGGGCGGCGACGAGCAGCGGCGCGGCGAGGACCAGGAGGCCGGCGAGGGCGGACATGACGAGCGCGAGCCGGGGCAGCGTGGAGCGTACGAGCGCGCGGACGGCGCCGCGGCGGGTGAGGGCGCGGCTGAACGCGGGCACGAGGATGAGGGCCATCGCGTCCTCGATGAGCAGCGTCGACGCGAACTCGGGCACGGTCCAGGCGACGAGGAACGCGTCGGTCTCCGCCCCGGCGCCGAAGTAGCGCGCGAGGCTCTGGTCCCGTACGAGACCGAGTACGGCCCCCGCCGCGGTGAGCCCGGCCGTCACGGCCGCGGCCCGCGCGAGGAACCCGCCGGAGCGGGCGGGCTTCGGCGCCCTGTGCCGGGCGCGTCCCCGTGCGGGGGCGCCCTCGCCGCGCGGCGGACGGGGCCGCCAGTCGTCGGGGTACTCCACGGCCCGGTCCGCCCGGTGGACGTGCGGCTGGACCGCGGTCGCACCACCGGCCCGGGCGCCCCCCGGACCGGCACCGGCGCCGGAACGGCCGCCGGGACCGCCGCCGAGGTGTGCACCGGTGTACCCGCCGGGGCGCACCGCCGCTCGGGCCCCCGGCCCGGGCCACGGGCCGGTTCGCGGCCCGGTGCCTGTGCCGCCCCCGCCGGAGCCCGGACGGTCTGTCGCACCCGCCGGTCTCGGACGCGGCCCGGCGCCCGGACCCCGGCCGTGGCCCACCGGGCCGTGGCCCACCGAGCCCTGGTCCGCGGGCCCTTGAGGGAGCCGGACCGGTGGGGAGTCCGGGACGGGGGAGGCCGTGCCCGCCCAGCGACGGCCGCCCACCGGGAGATCGGGCATGGGCCACGGGTCCGCCCAGACCGGCGGTCCCGCGGCCCCCCGGCCCTCCGGAGCGGACACCCGGTCCGTGGACTCGGGCTCCCCTCCCCATGGGTCACGCACGTTTCACCTCCGCCAGCGACCACCAGGCCGCGAGCCCGAGGACGACCGACATCAGGACCGTCGAAGGCCCCCCGATGTCCGCGTAGAAGAAGTCGATGAGCTGCCACGACAGCACGCCGATGGCCACGAGTCCCATCCGCCGCACCGCCCCCACGAGCAACGCCGCCCAGCTGCCCACGAGGGCGAGCAGCCCCAGCAGCCCCTGTTCGCTGAGCACCAGCAGGTACATGTTGTGCGGGGACAGCAGCGGCTGACGGTGGAACGCGGCGCCCGCGCCCGCCGTGTCGCTGCCCGACGACAGCGCCAGCGAGGCGTGCGAGTCCCGGTACGCCGGGAAGCCCTTGAGTCCCACCCCGGTCAGCGGATCCGACCGCCACATCTCCCCGGCCGCCGCCCACATCGTGTACCGGTCCGTCACCGACTGGTCCGGCGCGCCCGCCACCTGCGTGATGCTGGCGACCCGCTCCTTCACCATGGCCGAACCGACCCCGAGCCCGCCCACCAGGACCACCGCCAGCGCGCCCGCCGCGAGTGCCACCCGCCCCGCCCGTCGCAGCCCCGAAAGCACCAGCTGGATCGCGACCGTCAGCACCGTCGCGATCCACGCGCCCCGGCTGAACGAGAGCACGAGGGGGACGAACAGCAGCCCGGCGCAGACCAGCGCCGCGGTACGGGCCCGGCCCCGCCCGCTCCCCAGCGCGATCCCGGTGACGATGACCAGGCCGTACGAGACGACCGTCGCCATCCCCATCACGTCCGTCGGACCGAACGTCCCGACCGCCCGGATGTCCTCGCCCTGGTACGACGCGCCCGTCCCGGTCAGGTACTGCGTGACCCCGACCGCGCCCTGGAGCAGCGCCAGCCCGACAAGCGCCCAGGCGACCACCGCGAAGTCCCGCCGGTCGCGGATCATCAGCAGCACGGCGGCCGGGACGAGTACGAAGACCTGTACGTACCGGGCGACCCCCGGGAGGCTCGCCGCCGGGTCGTTCGAGGTGATCGCCGCCAGACAGATGCCGAGCACCGGCAGCCCGAGCACGACCGCGGCCGCGCGGCTCAACGGCCGCGCCCCGCTGCGGACCACCCGCACCAGACAGATCAGCACGAGGAGCCCCGAGGCCGCGTCCGCGATCGTTCCCGTACCGCCGGTGCCGCCCTCGGCGCCACCGCCGCCGGGGACGAGCAGCAGCGCGATCACCGCGAGGACCGGGGACAGCGCCCAGGCCCGGCGCGCCCAGTCCTGTACGCCGGTCCCAGCCGTCCCAGCCGTCCCAGCCGTCCCGGCCGTCTCAGCCGTCCCGGGGAGCGCCCAGGCCGCCGTCGCCATCATCAGCTCCCCGCCGGCCGGACCAGGCCCGCCGCGGTGCGCAGCAGGATCCGGACGTCCTGCCAGAGCGACCAGTGGTCGATGTAGTGGTTGTCGAAGCGGCAGCGGTCCTCGATGGAGGTGTCGCCGCGCAGCCCGTGCACCTGGGCCAGGCCCGTCAGCCCGACGGGCATCCGGTGCCGGTCCGCGTAACCGGCGTGCACACGGCTGAACTGCGTGACGAAGTAAGGACGTTCGGGGCGCGGCCCGACCAGGCTCATGTCTCCGCGCAGCACGTTCCACAGCTGCGGCAGCTCGTCGAGCGAGGACTTCCGCAGGAAGCCGCCGACCGCGCTCATCCGCCGGTCCTCGGCGACGCTCCACCGGGTCGCCGACTCGGTCTCGTCGGCCGGCCGGATCGTACGGAACTTCAGCAGCGTGAACAGCCGCCCGTGCTGCCCCACCCGCTCCTGCCGGAAGAGCACCCCGGGCCCGTCGGAGAGCCGTACCGCCAGCGCGCACAGCAGCAGCACGGGCAGGGCGAGCACGAGCGCGGGACCTGCCACGGCCACGTCCAGGGCGCGCTTCGCGCCCTGTCCCGGCCGCTCGTCCAGCGGGACCAGACGACTGCAGGCGTACCCCCACAGGTGGTCGCCCATCGGGCCGTCGTGATCCCGGCCACCCACCCGCCAGGTGGTGCAGCCGTAGTGCTGGAAGAGCGTCACCAGGCTGCTGTCGTCGGTCAGGAGGACGGCGTCGCGGACCGTGTTCTGGATGACCGCCCGGTGGATCTCCTCGGACGAGGTGAGCACCGGAAGCCCGGGCTCCCCGTCCGCCCGTGACCCGACGATCCCGACCGGCCTGATGCCGTACTCCGGGTGCTGCGCCAGCGCCGCCGCGAACCTGCGGGCGGCGGCGGGACTGCCGACGACCAGCGCGGAGCGCGGATGCGTCCGGGCCCTGCGCCGCCTGAGGGCGTGCACCGCGGCACGGGCCAGGGCGACGGCGGCGAGCTGTGTCGCGTACGCGGAGCAGAGCGCGACCGGACCGATGGCCAGGGCCGGGGCGAACGCGGCGACGGCCGCCGCGGCCACGCACCAGGCCACACCGGCGCGCACGGCGAGCGCCGGCAGTTCGTCCAGTACGCAGGCGGCGACGCCGGACGGCCGGTGCAGGCCGCCGTGCGCGTTGACGACGAGCACGCACACGGCGACCAGCAGGAAGAGCCGGAGCCCGCGCTGCGGTTCGGGCAGCAGCGCGGCCGCGACGAGCACGGCGAGACCGTCGGCCGCGATCAGCGGTACGGCGGTCAGCCGCGGCGGCGCGGGCCGGCGCGGCGGCAGCGCGAGCCGGTCGGGCCTGCCGCGCTGCGGTGCGAGGGAGGCGCGTCCGGGGCCGGGGCCCTGGACCGTCGAGGGCCAGGGGCCCGGTGAAGGAGGAACGCTGGTGCTTTCCGTGGTCACGGCGAAATCGGCTCTCTGTGCTCGGTGCACCGCACTCCGGCCAGCTCGCGGTACACGTCCGCGACGGCCGCGCCGGTGCGCCGCACATCGAATCTGCTGAGTACGTGGTCGTGGGCCTCGCGGCCCAGGGTTCGCCGCGGCTCCGGCCCGCCGAGCAGGCGGCCGACGGCGGCGGCGAGGGCGGCCGGGTCCTCGGGCGGGACCAGGCACAGGGGTTCGTGGCCGGGCGGCAGGCTCTCGCGCGCCCCGTCCACGTCGCTGACGACGACCGGGCGTCCGCTCGCCATCGCCTCCAGGGGCGCGAGCGCCATGCCCTCCCAACGGGACGGCAGGACGACGAGATCGGCCGCCCGGTACCAGGGCGCGGTGTCGTCGACGTTGCCGGTGAACCGCACCGACGGCGGAGCCGCGGCCCGCAGCCGCTCCGCGTCGGGCCCGTCGCCGACCAGGACGAGCCGGGCCGTGGGCACCCGCTCCAGGACGGCGGGCCAGGCGGCGAGCAGGACGTCCTGCCCCTTCTGCCGGCAGAGCCGCCCGACGCAGACGACGGTGGGCCCGTCGGCGGAGCCGTCGGAGCCGGTGTCCGCCACGGCGGCCGTGGACGTTCCGAACCGCTCGACGTCCACACCGTTGTGGATGACCGACCAGGGCGCGCGGACGCCCGCGGCCTCGCCGGTACGGCGCTCCGCCTCGCTGACGCAGACGATCCGGTGCGTCCAGCGCGCCGCCCACGCCTCCCAGCGGCGGGCCGCCGCGGCGACGGCGCCGTCGACCGCCTCGAAGGACCAGGCGTGCGGCTGGTACACCGTCGGGATCCGGCCGCGCACGGCCAGCCGGGCGCAGAGCCCGGCCTTGGCGCTGTGCGCGTGGACCAGGGCGGGGCGGACCGTACGGATCACCCGCGCCAGGTCGCGGGTCTCGCCGACCAGACGGGGACCCGGATCGCGCCCGGCCCGCCAGTCGTACGGCTCCGCGCCCTCGGCCCGGACGGCCGAGGCGAGCGCGGTGCCGGGCGGGCACGCGACGGACACCCGCAGCCCCTCTTCGAGCTGGGCGCGCACGAGGTCGACGACGACCCGTGCGACCCCGCCGTCACCGGGCTGGACCGCGTGCAGAACGGAGAAGGAACGCATGTCAGCGCCCGACGTCCGCCTGGAGGAAGAGCGCTGCGAAGCGAATGTGGAATCGGTCGGCTCCATGGCGCAGCGCACCCCCGTCGTCCGCGGAATGGGAGGAATCCGCCGTGTTCCCCAACTCGGTGTCGTGAAAGCCCTGCTTGGATGGGAGCGCGGCGGCGGAGGCGGCCGGCGGCGTGACGGACAGGGCCGCACACGACCGGGCACACGACAGACCGCGGCGCACAGCACGACCTGCTGAATTCCGCATAGTGGTTCTCCGCTTTGATGAGAGAAGCAAGGGAACACCCGTGTAGACCGGGGGAGAAGAAGATGTCGACCGCGAGAAAGGGATGTTCACGCGGCTGGACCGTAGGCGACGCTCGGGAACGTTATAGCCCCGACGTCGGGCGATAGTAAGCATTAGATGCTCACAAACGCTAACTCCCGCATCTGCTCGGCAGTTTCCTCGTTGAGCGTGTTGCGCCATTCTTCGGTCAGTCGCTCGAATGGCCCTCTTATGGCCCAAAGATCGGTTGAACGTCACCCGTTCGGGAGAGCAACCGATGAATTGCGGAAGCGTTGTTGAAGGAGCCGGGCGAAACCGTCCGTGCCGTCTCGCAGGTTCGTCAACAATCGAGGAGCGCTTCTCCATGTCCCGTATCGCGAAGGCTGTAGTCCTGTCCGTGGGTGTCGCCGCGTCCGTCGCGGGTGCCGCCGGTGTCGCCGCTGCCGACTCCCTGGCCGAGGGCGCTGCCGTCAAGTCCCCGGGCGTCCTGTCCGGCAACCTCGTCCAGGCGCCGATCCACGTGCCGGTCAACGTCTGCGGCAACACGGTCAACGTCATCGGCGCCCTGAACCCCGCCTTCGGCAACACCTGCGCCAACGTCTGATCTCGCACGCCGGATCGTGGTCCTTCCGAGGCCGGCGCGCCGCCCCTGTACCCGGGGTGGCGCGCCGGCCTTCTGCATCATTCGGACGCACCCTCGTGCGCCGCCCGGTGCAACGGCGCACGCCCCTCGGAGGAGCAGGTCAGAGCGGCGGATTCACCCGAACGGAGGGGGTGGCGCTCCGTAGTCCTCCTGTTGCGGAGCGCTATGTGTGCAGCGCACGGTGGCCGAGATGTTGTCCGACGCATAAGGAAAAGGAACACATATGCGTCCCCTCGCTTGCAGCCGCCTCACCGTCCTGGCGATAACCGCCACCCTCACCCTCGGCGCGGCCGGAACCGCCGTCGCCGACGAACACCTCCCGTCCCGCGTCCCGGCCGTGACGGCCGAGGCGCCCCCCTCCGAGATCGAGGCGCTCAAGGCGAAGGTCACGACGGCGGTCGACGCCGCCAAGGGCATCACGCCGGCCTCGCGCCCCGGTACCCCGGTCTCCTTCTCCGGGGCACCGACCGCGAAAGCGGCGGCCGCCGACCCCGTCGCCGACGCCCTCGCGACCGTCCAGAAGGTGATCGCCGATCTCCTCGCGACGGTCACCGGCGGTGTCAGCGGCCTCGTGCCCCAGGTCACCGCGACCGTCACCTCGCTGATCAACTCGGTTCTCTCCGGGGTGCTCGGCGGACTGCCGGCGCTGCCGGAGCTCCCCGTCGAGGTGCCCACGCTTCCGGTCGAGCTGCCGGAGGTGGCCGTGCCGCCGGTGGAGCTTCCCGCGACGGAGCTTCCCGACGTCGAACCGCCCGAGGTGGACCTGCCCGAACTGGACCTGCCGGTCCGCTGGTAGCTCCGCCGCACCACCCGACGCCGTGCCGCCCGGTCTCCCGGACGGCACGGCGTCCGGGTATCCGATCCGCAAATAGCACCGGGTCCAGTCATTCGAGTGCAGTGGAGAGAAATCCCTCCTCTCGGAGTTTCCGTGGAGCGCACCTCTCGTTACAGAAGGCAGAACGACGTACAGGAATCGGCCAAGAGGCCTGTACAGCAAGCGACTTGCTTGCACAGTGATGCCAAGAGGAAGGATTCGATTCATGAAGCCCACCAAGGTTGCCGCGGTCGTCGCCGGTTCTGTGATGGCCCTGGGTGCCGCCGCGCCCGCCATGGCCGCCGAGGCGATGATGCCCACCAGCCTGAACGGTGGCCTCGGGACGCTCGCCAGCGAGGGCCTGAAGACGGACGCGCTGAGCAGCACCACCGACGGCTCCGTCGTCAAGACCGTGGGAGACACCGCCAACCAGCTCAACAAGACGACCCAGAGCGCCCCGCTCCTCGGCGGCCTCCCGATCGGCGGCTGACGCTCTCTCCCCGCAGGACCGCCTGACCCGCGCCGCTCCCCGGCGTGGCGGACCGCGCACGTGGTCCCGACCCTCCTGGATCGAACCCTCGCTCCGCCTGGCCCCGGGCGGACGCCTTCGCCGAGCGTATGCCGCCACCCACAGTGATCGGCTGATCGAATGATTTTCAGATCGGCTGCCGTGTGGTCGCGGCTCCCGCGGTGTGCCGCTCCTTAGGCTCTCGCCGACCCCTCACGGAAGGTCGGCCCATGGAGAGACCGAGGGCGGCAGCGCTCGAACTCGCGCCGCTGTCCACGGCGCCGCTGCCCGGTGTCCCTGAGCCTGACGTTCCGTAACCAGTGCGTCAGTGGACCGACGCGTTGAGTGCGTGGACAGGCCGGTCGGAGCGAGGGGGGTCCCGCCGGTCTCTCCCTTCTCCAGAGGAAGATCGGTATGCGATCCAACATCAGCCGAAAGCTGATCACCGCAGCGGCGACGACGGGAATCCTGTCGCTGACGGGAGGTCTCGCGCTGGCGGCGAACTCCCTGAGCGGAGACGGCCGTTCGCCAGACCCCGGCTCGGGGCACCACGTCCAGGCCCCCGTCCCGCCGGACCTGTGCGGCGACCACGCGCCGTTCGCTCATGTCCCGCCCTCCGTACTCGCGGAACTGTGCGGCCCGCCGTCGGACGAGGAAGAGCCCGGCGGCTACGGGGACGACGAGACCACGCCTCCCACGAAGCCGCCGACCACGCCTCCGACGAAGCCTCCGACGACTCCGCCGACGAAGCCGCCGACCACGCCTCCGACGAAGCCTCCGACGACTCCGCCCACGAAGCCTCCGACGACTCCGCCCACGAAGCCTCCGACGAAGCCGCCGACCACGCCTCCGACGAAGCCTCCGACGACTCCGCCCACGAAGCCTCCGACGAAGCCTCCGACCAAGCCGCCCACGAAGCCGCCGACCACGCCTCCGACGAAGCCGCCCACCACGCCTCCGACCAAGCCGCCCACGATGCCGCCGACTTCGTCCCCGAGCCACCCCGGCGGGCCGGGCGGCCCCGGGGAGTCGCACGGTCCCGACAAGCCCCACCTTCCCGACACGGGCGCCGACTCTGTGACGATGGGCGCGGCGGCGATCAGCGCGGCCCTGATCATCGGCGGTACCGTCGTCTACCTCCGGGCCGGCCGCGTCGTCGGCGCCGGACGCCGTGGGCGCCGACACTGACGTTCCGTACTGACAACACGTCAACGAAGACCCCCACCGTCACCGGTGGGGGTTTTCACGTTGCTGCAGACAGGGGAATCTCGCGACGTTCCCTCCGCCGGGCTCGTTGTCAGGGCGCAGTACCTCAGTAACGTCGACACCTGCTCTGAAGGGCCTACGCAGTCATGAATCTGCGCTCTCACGCCGGCATGGGAATCCTCATGACCGCTCTCGCCTCCGCGGCCATGGCCTCCCCCGCCGTCGCCGCCGACGCGCCGGTCGTCGTTCCGCTCCAGGGGCTGGAGCCGGTGATCCCGATGGACGCCCCCACGGTCGCCAGCGGGGTTCCCCTGCCCGTGCCGGGCGGCCCCACCGGTTTCCAGGAGGGGCAGGCGGGTCTGCTGCCGGACGTGGCCCTGCCCCGGGTGCCGTTCACGAGCACGCTCCCGGAGACCGTCCTCGCCGCGCAGCTCCCCGAGGTCATCGAGGGCAGCGAGCCGGGCAAGGCCCTCTTCACCACCCCGCGCTCGGAGATGGTCGCCGCCACCCCGGGCGCCACGGTCGGCAACCCGGTCGTCGCGCCGCGCGGCGACCGGCTCGGGCTGCCGGACCTCGCGGTGCCCGAGGTCGGTGTCGTCGCCCCGATGCTGAGCGGAGCGCTGGACTCCCAGCTGGGTCTGGCGCAGTAGACGGCCTGACGGCGTTCGTTTGTACGACCAATGGCCCGGCGGGTGAAGGCACGATTCTTCCCCGCCACCCGAGGGGTCGTTGCTCGTTACAACGGAAGGCTGGTCGCATGGCCGTGGCCCGCAGATCCCGGGACCGTTCCGTCGTATCCGACGGCGGGCGGACCCACCGGTTCTGCGGGCCTTCCCTCACCTTCAGTCCCGTCCGGCGTAATGGCCGTGACCCATGCGCCGTTTCGGCGTTGAACGGGAATGTCGGCCGTGATTCTCGCGGTCGCCTTTCCACGTCCAAGGAGTTCTTGATGTCTCGCATCGCGAAGGCTGCCGCTGTTCTCGCCGGCACGGGTGCCGTTGCCCTCAGCGGAGCCGGCATGGCCGTCGCCGACTCGGGCGCCCACGGTGTCGCCGCCCACTCGCCCGGCGTCGGCTCGGGCAACGTCGTCCAGGTCCCGGTCCACGTGCCGGTCAACCTGTGCGGCAACACCGTCACGGTCATCGGGCTGATCAACCCGGCGTTCGGCAACCAGTGCGCGAACGTCGACGGTGGCGACGAATCCCGTGACGGCGGCTACGGCGGCTGAGGCCGACCCCTCGTCATCGACGTCCCCCCGGCCGGTCGGCCGGGGGGACGTTCTGTCATGCGTACCGGTAGATGGCGCTGTGGTCGAGCATCTCGCCGGGGGTGACCCCCCAGGGGCCCATCTTCTCGTCGCGGGCCGCGATCCGCCGGTACTGGGACTCGCCCAGCTGCGGCGGGCGCGTGGGGAGATACCCGGCCCGTGGGTTGCGCTGCTGCCAGCGGGACCACTGGAGGTCCACGAAGGAGTGGTGGAGCCAGAAGACCGGGTCGTTGACGGAGGCGCCGCCGAGCATCAGGCCGCCGACCCAGCGGTGCACACGGTTGTGGATGCGGAACCGTTCGTTGCCGCGGCCCGGGGCCCAGCCCTCCAGGGTGTTCCGGAACCCCGAGCGGCTCGTGGAGTTCCACGGCTCGACGTCGTAGACGGTCTCCCGCATCGCCGCGTCCAGCTGCGCCTTCGTGGGCAGCGTGATCGGGTCCCGGGGGCGGCCGAAGTCCCTGGTCAGGAAGCGGCCTTCGGTCATGCCGTGCTTCACCGCCCACCGTCCGCCGGTGTAGGCGAAGGGACCGGTCATCACCTGGAGGTCCTCGCGGCGCCCGTTGCCGCCCATGAAGTCCTCGCTCCAGAGGGAGGCGGCCGGGGTGTTGTCCCGGGTCCAGTCCCAGTACGGCACGGTGACGGTCGGGTCGATCCGGCGCAGAGCCCGTTCGAACTCCAGCAGGAACTTGCGGTGCCAGGGCAGGAAGCTGGGGGTCATGTGGGCCACGCGGAGGCGGTTGTCCCCGTCGGCGACGTAGTAGTCGATGTGCGTGCGGACGAAGTCGTCGTACTTTCCGGACCGCTTGAGTTCCAGGACGGCGGCGACGAACTTCTTCCGCTCGGCGCTCGTCAGATCGCGCTGGTTCTTACGCGTGTAGGCCACGCGGACTCCCTCCCTGGTGGACGCCGTGGGCGGCGGCGTAGCGGGTCAGCGGGGCGGATCCCAGCTCGTCCACGGCCGCGCGGGTGGCCGCCAGCGGTGTCGCATGGGACTCGTAGTGGTCGACGGGGGTGAGATAGCCGCCGTCGGCGCGGCGCATCAGATGGAGCGGCCGGCCGTCGACGAGGACGAGGGGCTCGCCCGAGGGGCCCGCGAGGCTCCGGATGCGGCGCCCTCGGTACATCTCGTCGAAGAGCTCCCCGTGTTCCCCGAACGGCTCCCCGAACGGCTTCTCGGCGGTGTCGCCGGCCGAGGCGCGGGGTGTGCCCCCGCGCGGTGTGGCGGCGATGCGGGCCAGGGCGCCGCCGGTGAAGGCGGCGACGGCCAGGGTGAAAAGGGACCGCAGTGCGACGCGGCGCGGGACGATCATGAGTGATCTCCAAACGGTCGGAGAATGCCCTCAGGGCACAACGATGGAAACCCGACTTCGTTGCGAGGGAAATGCCAGCGGGTGGAATGTCGGCCGATCGAGTGAATTCAGCGCGGGAAGGCGGCTGTTCGACCACTACCATCCGGGTCCATGACTTCTCCCTCCGCCGTTTCCGCGGCGCGCAGTGACAATCCGCTGGGCACGCTCACCGTCGTTCCGTGGACCATCGGTCCGACCGACGACACCCCCGTCACCCCTTTCCTGATGGTGTATTCCCTCGGGGACGGCCGTGACGGTCCCGAGGCCGGCGAGGAGGCCATGCGGGCCGCCCTCGAAGGCATGGGGCTGCCGCTGGGGGACCGCGTCGTCGACGCCTCGGTGGAGCGGGCGACCGGCGCCCACCTGCTCGTCGAGGCCCAGCGGGCGGTGCTCACGCTGCCGTTCATGAAGGCGCAGTGCCCGGTGCCCGCCGAGTGGGAGGCGGCCGCCAAGGAGAACGGGCACGTCTACCTGATCTGCTCGGTACGCCCCTGGCCCGACGCGGTGCCCGGCGAGGCGGTCACCGAGGAGCGGCTGAAGAGCTTCGTCACCGACGACCAGGTGGTCGGCTCCGCCGCCCACCTCCTGCTGCCGGTCCGGCGCCTGCAGGGCTGAGCGGAGAGCGGCGGAGAGTGGGGGTGGCGGCATGGCGACGGTGAACGTACGCGGCGGGGTCCCGGGACAGCGGCAGGAGGAGTCCCCGCAGAGCGCCGGAACGATCGGCGCGAGCCGGGCCCTCGGGCTGCTGCTCGTGATCACCGGGGCGGCCGGGGTGCTGGCCGGCTGGGTCATCACGATCGACAAGTTCAAGCTCCTGGAAGACCCGAACTTCCAGCCGGGCTGCAGCCTCAACCCGGTCGTGTCCTGCGGCAACATCATGAAGAGTGAGCAGGCGGCGGTGTTCGGCTTCCCGAACCCGATGCTCGGTCTCGTGACGTACGGGATGGTCGTCGCGATCGGCGCCGGCCTGCTCGCCGGGGCCCGCTACCGGGGCTGGTTCTGGCTCGGCCTCAACGCCGGGATGCTGTTCGGCGTCGGCTTCTGCACCTGGCTGATGCAGCAGTCCCTGTACGAGATCAACGCGCTCTGCCTGTGGTGCTGCCTGGCCTGGACCGCGACGCTCCTCATGTTCTGGTACGTGACCTCGCACAACGTCCGTACGGGGGTACTGCCGGCGCCCGCCGCCCTGAGGGGCTTCTTCGAGGAGTTCACCTTCGCGCTGCCGGTGCTGCACATCGGGATCATCGGGATGCTGATCCTCACCCGGTGGTGGGACTTCTGGACCAGCTGACGTGACCCTCCTCTCCTGGCCGCGGGCCGCACCGACCGTGCTGCTCGCGGCCGTTCTCGCGTTCGTCCTGCTGCCCGGCGGCCGGCTCGCGCCCGGGGACCGCGTGCCCGCGCCCGTGCCGGGGCGGCCGGACGTGCCGTCCGGGTTCTTCACCGGTTCCGACGCGACCGGGGTGCGGCGGATCGCCGAGGTGCAGCGCTGGCTCGGCGGTGCGGACCTGACCGTCGGGCACACCTACCTGCCCGGCGACCGTTGGTCCAACATCGAGGGGCACCCCGCGCTCTTCGAGCCCTGGGCGCGGTGGAAGGAGGAGGGGCCGGGGCGGCTCTTCGTCCTGAACGTCCCTCTGCTCGACCGCAGCGAGGAGGGGCTGGCGGACGGCGAGGTCCGGGCGGGACTGCGCAGCGGGGCGGCGGGCGCGTACGACGGGCACTTCCGGACCCTGGGGGAGCGGCTGGTCGCGCACCGGCTCTCCGACGCCGTCCTCGTCCTCGGCTGGGAGATGAACGGCACCACCTACAGCCATCGCTGCGGGCCGGACCCCGAGGCCTGGAAGGCGTACTGGAAGCGGGTGGTGGGCGTGTTGCGGGACGTACCGGGGCAGCGGTTCCGCTTCGACTTCACCGCGAGCCGGGGGCGGGACGCCGTGGAGTGGCCGCGGTGCTACCCGGGCGACGCGTACGTCGACATCATCGGCCTCGACGCCTACGACCAGCCCGAGGGGGTCGGCTTCGAGGAGCAGGTGACCGAGGAGTTCGGCCTCGCGCACCATGTGCGGTTCGCGGCGGCGCACGGCAAGCCCGTCTCGTACCCGGAGTGGGGACTCTTCCGCAACGGGGACAACCCGGCCTACGTACGCGGGATGCTCGACTGGTTCGCGCGGTACCGGCCCGTCTACCAGACCTTCACGGACTACTGCCCGCACGGGGTGTACGGGTGCGCGGACAACCCGGAGTCGGGCGAGGTGGTCAGGGGCGCGCTGGGCGGGCCGTGAGGCTCAGGCGTTGTAGGCGACCAGGGAGATGCCGACGTAGTGGACGATGAAGGCCGCGAGGGTGAGGGAGTGGAAGACCTCGTGGAAGCCGAACCAGCGCGGGGACGGGTTCGGGCGCTTCATGCCGTAGACGACCCCGCCGGCGCTGTAGAGCACGCCGCCGACGACCACCAGGACGAGGACGGCGATGCCGCCGGTCCGCATGAAGTCGGGCAGGAAGAAGACGGCGGCCCAGCCCATCGCGATGTAGCAGGGCGTGTACAGCCAGCGAGGTGCGCCGACCCAGAAGACCCGGAAGGCGATGCCCGCGGCGGCGGCGACCCAGACCGCCCACATGAGCGGCCGCCCGGTGGACTCGGGGAGCAGGAGCAGGGTCAGCGGGGTGTAGGTGCCCGCGATGATCAGGAAGATGTTGGCGTGGTCCAGGCGCCGCAGGACGGCCTCGCCGCGCGGACCCCAGTTGCCGCGGTGGTAGAGCGCGCTGATGCCGAAGAGCAGGCAGGCGGTGAGGACGTAGATCCCGCAGGCGATCCGCGCGCGCGACGAGTCGCAGAACGCGACGAGGGTGAGGCCCGCGATGACGACCGCGGGGAACATGCCCGCGTGCAGCCAGCCCCTGAGCCGTGGCTTGACGAACTGCTCGATCTCGTTCAGGTCCGGCACCGCAGAAGTCATGAGCCGAATGCTACCTACGGACCCGTAAGGCACGGAAAGGAGTGGCGATGCTCACGTGTGCGGCCCTCTGGACATATGGGCGCATGCGTCGGATGATCAAATGAGTGTGGTCGGCACCGGATGAGCAGCTACGACGCATCCGGGTCGCAGCCCCCACGGGGCAGACATCTTCAAAACCCCTCATCAAGGAGCAATCGTGGCGCGCGACAACGCGGCTCCCACCACCGCCGTCCCCACCCAGCACCAGGAACTGGTCGCCTGGGTGAACGAGATCGCCGAGATCACGCAGCCGGACAGCATCGTCTGGTGCGACGGATCCGAGGCCGAGTACGAGCGCCTGTGCGAGGAGCTCGTCGCCAAGGGAACGTTCAAGAAGCTCGACCCCACGCTGCGCCCGAACTCCTACTACGCCGCCTCCGACCCGTCCGACGTCGCGCGCGTCGAGGACCGGACCTTCATCTGCTCCGAGAAGGAGGAGGACGCGGGCCCGACCAACCACTGGAAGGCCCCGGCGGAGATGAAGGCCGTCTTCGCGGGCGAGAAGGGCATCTTCCGCGGCTCGATGAAGGGCCGCACCATGTACGTCGTGCCCTTCTGCATGGGCCCGGTCGGCTCCCCGCTCTCCGCCATCGGCGTCGAGATCACCGACTCCGCGTACGTCGCCGCCTCCATGCGCACCATGACCCGCATGGGACAGGCCGTCCTCGACGAGCTCGGCACCGACGGCTTCTTCGTCAAGGCCGTCCACACCCTCGGCGCCCCGCTCGCGGAGGGCGAGGAGGACGTGCCGTGGCCGTGCAACTCCACCAAGTACATCTCGCACTTCCCGGAGACCCGAGAGATCTGGTCCTACGGCTCCGGCTACGGCGGCAACGCCCTGCTCGGCAAGAAGTGCTACGCGCTGCGCATCGCCTCCGTCATGGCGCGTGACGAGGGCTGGCTCGCCGAGCACATGCTCGTCCTGAAGCTCACCCCGCCGCAGGGCGAGTCGAAGTACGTCGCCGCCGCCTTCCCGTCCGCCTGTGGCAAGACCAACCTCGCCATGCTGGAGCCCACGATCTCCGGCTGGACGGTCGAGACCATCGGCGACGACATCGCCTGGATGCGCTTCGGCGAGGACGGCCGCCTCTACGCGATCAACCCCGAGGCCGGCTTCTTCGGCGTCGCGCCCGGCACCGGCGAGCACACCAACGCCAACGCCATGAAGACCCTGTGGGGCAACTCCGTCTTCACCAACGTCGCGCTCACCGACGACGGCGACGTCTGGTGGGAGGGCATGACCGAGAAGGCGCCCGCCCACCTCACCGACTGGAAGGGCAACGACTGGACGCCGGAGTCCGAGACCCCGGCCGCCCACCCCAACGCCCGCTTCACCGTCCCGGCCGGCCAGTGCCCGACGATCGCCCCGGAGTGGGAGGACCCGAAGGGCGTGCCGATCTCGGCGATCCTCTTCGGTGGCCGCCGCGCCTCCGCCGTCCCGCTGGTCACCGAGTCCTTCGACTGGAACCACGGTGTCTTCCTCGGCGCGAACGTCGCCTCCGAGAAGACCGCCGCCGCCGAGGGCAAGGTCGGCGAGCTGCGCCGCGACCCGTTCGCCATGCTGCCGTTCTGCGGCTACAACATGGGCGACTACATGGCGCACTGGATCAAGGTCGGCGCCAACGCGGACCAGGCCAAGCTGCCGAAGATCTACTACGTGAACTGGTTCCGCAAGAACGAGGCCGGCAAGTTCGTCTGGCCCGGCTTCGGCGAGAACAGCCGCGTCCTGAAGTGGATCGTGGAGCGCCTGGAGGGCAAGGCCGAGGGCGTCGAGACCCCGATCGGCATCCTCCCGACCGCCGACGCGCTCGACACCGAGGGCCTGGACCTGCCCGCGGAGGACCTGGAGTTCCTGCTCAAGGTCGACCGCGACGTCTGGCGCGAGGAGGCCGCCCTGGTCCCCGAGCACCTCAACACCTTCGGCGACCACACGCCGAAGGAGCTGTGGGACGAGTACCGCGCGCTGGTCGAGCGCCTGGGCTGATCCCCGTACCACCGAGGTACCACCGAAAGACTCGTGGCGAGTCGCCCCGAACACCGCCCTGACCAGTGGGGTCACGAACGGCTCGCTGCGACGCACACCGGCCCCCGGAGCCCCCTCACGGCTCCGGGGGCCGGTGCATTCCCGCCGCGTCGACCGGGCCGTACCCGGCGATGCCCGGGCGGGCGGCGGGTCAGGACCTTCCGCGCTCCTCCAGATAGCGCGTGTGGGTCTGCTGCCGGATCGCCTCCGCGTCCTGCAGGGCCGAGGCGATCGCCGCGGCCTCCTGCTGCTCGGTGCGGACCGGGGGCACCGGCTCCGGTGGGGTGAGGACCAGTTGCGCGGTGGCAGGGTCGTTGGGCGTGGTCATGCGGAGTCCCCCTGGTTGCGGGCCCGACGCGCCATCTCGTGCAGCATCTCGCTGGTGGGCACGGGCGCCTGGCGGACCCCGGTCAGTGTCTGGTTGAGGCGGTCCCCGAGGTCCGCCGTCGCGGCCGTGAACTCGGCCGCGGCGCCCTGCGGGCGGAAGCCGTGACGTACCGCGAGCTTGCGCAGCTCCGGGTCGGAGGTGAGGAGTTCGCCGAGCGCCCGGCCGTTCTCGGTGAGCGGTACGACCGTGTGGTCGACTGCTGGGCGCCCTGGACGCCGATCAGCGTGCGCAGCAGCGGTGCCGTACGGTCCACGGCCGCCTTGTCGCCGGCGACTCTGCCCCCGTCGGCGACATAACCGGCCGCGGCGAGGTAGAGGGCGCCGGAGTTGGAGGCGACGGGGTCGGTCGAGGTGACGAAGACCGTGCCGCTCAGCTCCGGGTGCGCGCTCGCGCCCTTGAGCTGCTGCCAGGTCCTGTCGGCCTTCGCGGCCTTCAGATAGGGGTCCATGAGCAGCGTGCCCGTCCGGCCCCCGGAGCCCAGCCGTACCAGGCCGTTGTCGGCGAGGACCTCGGCGGCGGCGCGGTGGGCGACGACGACCAGCGGCGAGTAGAAGGGCCGCAGCGCGGCGCCCTTCACGCCCGCTTTGGAACGCAGCTCGTCGGCGGGCGCCTTGGAGGCCGGGAACGCGAAGTCGTAGCCCGTGAGGGGCAGCTCCTCCATGTCCCAGGATCCCGATGTCTCCGTCGTCACGGTGAAGCCCTTGTCGGCCAGGGCCTTCACGACCTCGGTGTCGGCGAAGAACTCCGCCTTCTCCGACCCGATCACTCCTCGCACGGTCTTCGTTGCCGTGCCCTTGTCCTTGTCGCCGCCCGCCACGAGGACGACGGCCACGCCGCCCAGCAGCAGGACGGCCAGGACGATTCCCAGGATGCGTCTCACGAGGGCAGGCTGCTCACGGAAGCCCACATTTTCCAGGGGGAGTTGGGTGGACGGGGGGTGAAGGGGTGATCCCGGTACAGAACCGGAGGACGAGCACCCGCCGTGTACGGTGATCGCCTCTGGGGAGGGGTGGCGGCATGCCGCGATGGGTGATCGTCCTGCTGGTGGTCGTGGGGGCGTCGGTGGTACTGGCGCCGGTCGGTCTGCTCGTCGCGTTCTTCTACGTCTACGGCGAGAACCACGCGGACATGCGGTTCCCCGAGGACGACGTGTCGGTCACGCGGTGCGCGGTGGACCCGGTGACACGGCGGCCGGTCGCCGAACTGGCGGTCACCAGCCAGGCGGCCCGCACGGGCACGTACCACCTGATGATCGACTTCCAGGACGGGGAAGGCCGGTTCGTCGAGACGGGCCGGCCGGCTGTCGAGGACCTGGTGCCGGGGGCGACGGGGCGGACCGCGATCGTGGGCAGGTGGCCGTACGAGGGCGGCGAGCTGCGGTGCGTGGTGATGGAGGCGCGGTTCGAGTCGACGGAGCCGGCGGGGACCGTCTCGCCGTAGCGGGACCGGTCGTGGGGTGTGTGGCACCCGGGCCGTGCGCCTCCCCGGCACGCGGCCCGGGGCCGTCAGGGGGCGCTGACCAGCTCGGTGGAGGTCAGCGCCGCGGTGTGCGCGTCCATGCGCTCGGCGGCGAGGATCGCGGCGGCCGTGTCGGCCCGGGAGGCGGCGACCACCAGGGCGCGGCCGGCGAGGGCGTGGGCGCGCCGGTGCAGCGACGGGGCGCCCGAGCCGCTCAGTCCGGCGTGCCGGGCCGGCGGCGCGCCGCGCAGCCGCGCGACCTGCCGGGCGATGAGGTCACCGGCCTCCGCGTCGCCCAGCTCGTCCGTGACGGCGAGGAGGGCGGCGAGGTGACCGGCGAGCTGGATGTCCAGCTCCTCCTCGCGGGAGCGGTGCGGGTACGCGTCCTGGTCGTCGTCGGCCATCCGGTGGACCGACTTCGTGCGGATCGGTTCGTACATGGGACGGCCTCCTGAGGTATCTCTGGATCCATCCTAGCTTGGATTCAATCTAAAGTTGAGCGCGGTCCGGGATCGCGGCCCGGCGTGGCGGGTCAGTGCTGGCTGTAGCCGTCCAGGAAGGTGCCGATCCGGGTCACCGCGTCCGCCAGGTCCGTCGCGTTCGGCAGCGTCACGATCCGGAAGTGGTCCGGCTCGTGCCAGTTGAAGCCCGTCCCGTGAACCACCATGATCTTCTCGGCCCGCAGCAGGTCGAGGACCATCTGCCGGTCGTCCTTGACCTTGTAGACGCTCGGGTCGAGCCGCGGGAAGAGGTACAGGGCGCCCTTCGGCTTCACACAGGTCACGCCCGGGATCTGCGTCAGCAGGTCGTACGCCACGTCGCGCTGCTCCAGGAGCCGCCCGCCCGGCAGCACCAGGTCCTCGATCGACTGCCGGCCCTGCAGGGCGGCGGCCACCGCGTGCTGCGCGGGCATGTTGGCGCACAGTCGCATGTTGGCGAGGATCGTGAGGCCCTCGATGTACGAGGTGGCGTGGGCCTTGGGGCCGCAGACCGCGAGCCAGCCGGAGCGGAAGCCGGCCACCCGGTAGTTCTTGCTCATCCCGTTGAACGTCAGGACCAGGAGATCCGGGGCGATGGCGGCGGTCGGGGTGTGCGTGGTGCCGTCGTAGAGGATCTTGTCGTAGATCTCGTCCGAACAGACGACCAGGTTGTGGCGGCGGGCGATCTCCGTGAGCGAGCGGAGCATCTCGTCGTCGTAGACGGCGCCCGTCGGGTTGTTCGGGTTGATGATCACGATCGCCTTGGTGCGGTCGGTGATCTTCCGCTCGATGTCGGCGAGGTCCGGCATCCAGTCCGACTGCTCGTCGCAGCGGTAGTGCACGGCCGTACCGCCGGCCAGCGAGACCGAGGCGGTCCACAGCGGGTAGTCCGGGGCGGGGACGAGGACCTCGTCGCCGTCGTCGAGCAGCGCCTGCATCGACATCTGGATCAGCTCGGAGACGCCGTTGCCGAGGTAGATGTCCTCGACGGAGAGCGGGATGCCCTTGGTCTCGTAGTGGCTCATCACCGCGCGGCGGGCGGCGAGCAGGCCCTTCGCGTCGCCGTAGCCGTGCGCGTCGGCGAGGTTGCGCAGCACGTCCTCGAGGATCGCCGGCGGGCACTCGAACCCGAAGGCGGCCGGGTTTCCGGTGTTGAGCTTGAGGATGCGATGACCCGCAGCCTCAAGCCGCATCGCCTCTTCGAGCACCGGACCCCGGATTTCGTAACAGACGTTGGCGAGCTTCGTGGACTGGATCACCTGCATGTCGAGAGCTTACGGGGGTGTGGCGCGGGACGCCTCGTGTTTTGGGACACGTCGGGCAGATCGGAGCCCGGCCCGGGGGCTGGAAGGCGCACTTCAGGGCCGCACTTCAGGGCCGTGCTCCGGGGCCGTGTCCCGGCCGGTGCCCGGGACCGTGCCCGGGCCGGTGCCCCGGGCCGTTGTCCCGGCCGGTCCCGGGAGGCGACCTGGCGTGACCCGGCCCGCTGTCCGCTCCGTAGAATGCGCGGCCATGAGCCACCAGCGCGACCGAGCCGCAGACGCCCCCGGCCGCCGCCGTCATGCCACGAAGCGGCGGACCCCGGGCCCGCGCCGACTGCTGGCGGGCGCCGGCGTCGTCGGCGTCGGGCTGCTGGTCGCGGTCGTCGCCGGGGCGTTCCGGTCGGGCCAGACCGGAGGGGCGCCGACGGTCGACGACGGCCGGCCGGGGATGCCTTCGCTGATCCAGGCCGACCCTTCGGGCGACGGGGCGGAGAGCGACGCCACCGGTACGCCATCGGCGTCCTCGTCCGCCGCGCCTCGGTCCGCGTCCGAGTCCCCGTCTGCCTCGGCGACCGCGTCGGTTTCGGCGTCCGTCGGGGCGGGCGACACCGCCACGGAGTCGCCCGGGCCCGTCGCGACCGGGGACTCCGGGAGCGACACGCCCGGGAAGTCGGGCTCGGCCCCCGGGCAGACGAAACGTCCGAGGTGAGGCCGGGAGCGGTGGCGTCGATGCGGAGCCGCCTGGGGAACGCCCACGGCTGCCGGTGGCTGGGGGCGCTCGGCGCGCTCGCCGTCACCGTCGGCGGCTACACCGCCGGGAGGCTCCCGGCGCGTGAGCCGTGGGGCGTGTGGGTGCCCCGGGAGTCCGCGGCGGCGCAGGCCGGCGCCCTCCTCGCGTACCTCGGCCTGACCCTGCTCGTCCTGGCCTGGTGGCGGTACGGGGTGCTCCTCGCGCGTGGCGTACGGGACGCGCGGGAGCGGGTGCTCTCCACGCTCGCGTGGTGGACCGCGCCGCTGGTGCTCGCGCCGCCGCTGTACAGCGCCGACGTCTACAGCTACATCGCGCAGGGCGGCATGGTCCTGGAGGGGTACGACGTGTACGGGGCGGGGCCGTCGGTCCTCGGCCCCGGCGACCTCGGCGCGGACGCCGCGGCGAGCGTCGGCGGGCACTGGACGGACACCCCGGCCCCGTACGGCCCGGTCTTCCTCGTCCTCGCCCAGGCTGTCGTCAAGCTGACCGGCGGCGAGATCGTGCCGGCCGTGATCGGCATGCGGCTGATCGCGCTCGGCGCGCTCCTGCTCGTCGTCCGGGCCGTCCGGGGGCTCGGCGGCGACAGCGGCGCGCTGTGGCTGGCCGCGCTCAACCCCCTCTTCCTCATCCACGTCGTCGGCGGGACGCACAACGACGGGCTGATGGCCGGACTCATGCTCGGCGGGGTCCTGCTGGCGGTGCGGGGCCGGTGGGTGCTCGGCTGTGTGCTCGTCGGACTCGCCGTGATGATCAAGTCACCGGCGGCGGTCGCACTGCTCTTCATCGGCGTGACGATCGCGCGGCGGGACGGCGGCGGCCGGGGCGTGGCGAAGGGCCTCGTCCTGCCGGGGCTCGTGGCGGGCGCGGTCGCCGTGGGCGCGACGGTGGCGGCCGGGACCGGGTTCGGCTGGCTGCGCACGCAGAGCGTCGCCGGGGCGATCCATACCGCGCTGTCGCTGACCAGCGACGTGGGGCTCGGGCTCGGACTGCTCCTCGCGGACGACCCCGATCCGCTGAAGGGCGTGGTCCAGAAGCTCGGGCTGCTGGCGGCGGTGGCGGTCGTCCTGACGCTCGCCTGGCGGGCGTGGCGGGGGCGGATCGATCCGGTCCTGGGCCTCGGGCTCTCGCTCGTGGCGCTGGTCGCCCTCTCGCCGATGGTGCAGCCGTGGTACCTGCTGTGGGGGGTGTGCGTGGTGGCGGCGACACCGGCGTGGCGGGGGCGGGCGGGACAGGTGCTCGCCGTTCTGTCGGCGGCGCTCGTGTACGAGACGGCGCCCTCGGGGGCCACGCCCTGGTACGGGTTCGTGGCGGCGGGCGTGGTGCTGGGGGCGGGGCTGCTGTGGGTGCGGCGGTCGCCGTGGGCCTGGCCCGCCACGGACGCCGAACCCGTGGCGGGCGGGCAACTGGAGCCGACGCGCCCCTGAAGGCGCCGCCCCGTGTGCCCACCCCACCGCCCCTGGCGGGCGGTGGCCCGCACGGGGGTGTCACCCCACCGGTGTCCGTCTGACCGATCGGCCCGGTACGGCGCTCGTGCGCGTGCCGTCCTCCATCACGAATTCGCCGTTCACGAGGACGTACGGGATGCCCACCGGGAGCGTGCGGGGGGCTTCGTACGTCGAGCCCGCCGCCACCGTCCCCGGGTCGAAGAGGACCAGGTCCGCGACGTGGCCCTCGCGGACCAGGCCGCGGTCGGGGAGGCGGAGGCGGGCCGCCGGGCGGGAGGTCAGGTGGGCCACGCACTCCTCCAGCGACAGGACGCCCTCGTCCCGCGCGTACTTCCCCAGGTACTCCGGGAACGTCCCGTACGCCCGCGGGTGCGGCTTGGAGCCCTGGAGGATGCCGTCCGAGCCGCCGGTGTGGACCCGGTGGCGCATGATCGCGCGGACGTTCTCCTCATGGCCGACGTGCTGGAGGATCGTCGACCCGAGCCGGTCCTCGATCAGCAGCCGCCGGGCCGTGGTCCACGGGTCCTCGCCGCACGCCTCGGCGGACTCCAGGACCGTCCTGCCGACGTGGGACGCCAGCGCCGGGTCGCCCACCCCGGAGATCTCGATCGTGTCCCACTCGATCGGCACCCCGTGGCAGCCGTCCGAGCCCAGCTCCTCCAGGTGGTGGCGGATGCGCTCCGAGGTCTCCGGGTCCCGGAGCCGTGCGAGCGTCGCCTCCGGGCCGCCCTCGCCCGCCCAGCTCGGCAGCATCGCCACGAGGGTCGTGCAGCCGGGCGTGTACGGGTAGGTGTCCAGGGAGATGTCGGAGCCGCCCGCGAGCGCCTCGTCCAGCAGGGCCAGCAGATCGGGCGCCCTGCCCTTGTTCACGCCGAAGTTCATCGTCGCGTGCGCGAGGTGCAGGGCGCAGCCCGCGTCGCGGGTGAGGGCGACCATCTCCTCGTACGCCTGGAGCGCGCCGGCGCCGTACGAGCGGTGGTGCGGGCAGTAGTAGCCGCCGTACTCCGCCACGACCTTGCAGAGCTCGGTGAGTTCGGCGTCCTTCGCGTACATCCCCGGGGTGTAGGTCAGGCCGGAGGACATGCCCACCGCGCCCTGCTCCAGGCCCTCCGCGACGAGCTGCCGCATCCGGTTCAGCTCGGCCTCGGTCGCCGGGCGGTCGTCCCAGCCGACGGCGTACATCCGGACCGTGCCCTGCGGGATCAGGTAGGCGGCGTTCACCGCGACGCCACGGTCCAGGCGGTCCAGGTACTCGCCGACCGTGCGCCAGTCGAAGTCGACGGTCGTGTCTCCGGGCGCGCCGCCGTTCCAGCCCGCGATCGTGCGGCGGACCTCCGTGAGCGTGCGGTCGTCGACCGGCGCGTACGACAGCCCGTCCTGGCCCAGGACTTCGAGGGTGACCCCCTGCGCGACCTTCGCGGTGTGCTCCGGGTCGCGCAGCAGCGCGAGGTCGCTGTGGGCGTGCATGTCGATGAAGCCGGGGGAGAGGACGAGGCCCTCGGCGTCCAGGACGCGCCGGGCGGTCGGGCGCTGGCAGCCCGCCGCCGCGGCCTCCTTGACGATGGCGGCGATCCGGCCGTTCTCGACGGCGACGTCGGCGCGGTACGAGTCCCCGCCCGAGCCGTCGATGACGTCCACGTCGCGGATGACGAGGTCCATGGTGACAGGCTCCTCTAGAAGAAGGTGCGGATGTAGTCGACGACCGTGCCGTCCGCCTCGACCAGCGGGATCAGCTGCCACTTGTCGAAGGACGTACAGGGGTGGGAGAGGCCCATGCCCAGCCAGTCGCCGACCTCGATCCCGGCGCCCGGCTCCGTCCGTACCCAGCCGTGCTGGTCGGAGAGGCCGGTGACCGCGATGCCGTCGGCGGGGCGGACCTCGCCGGTGCGGGCGTCGCGGACGACCTGCGCCTCGGGGAGGTGGAGGTCGTACGCCGCGTCGCGCTTGCCCGCGTTGGTGAACGCCTGCTCGGGTGTCGGGCGGGAGACGACCTGCGCCCAGAGCCTGAACGCGGGCTGCAGCTCCCCCTCCTCGGGGACCCGGTTGAAGGGGGTGAGCGTGCGGTAGTGGCCGGAGTCGTGCGAGACGTACGCCCCCGAGCGGAGCAGCTTCAGTACGGGGAGGGAGAGTTCGTGGATCTCCGCGAAGACGTCGGCGACCGCGTCGAACCAGGCGCTGCCGCCCGCGCTGACCACGATCTCCTCGATCTCCGGGGAGAAGCGGCCCGCCTTGTCGAACTCCGCGGCGAGGGCGGTCAGCCGCCGCAGCCAGGCGTGGACGCGGTCGGCGTCCGCCCGCGGGACCTCGCCCTCGTACCCGGCGACACCGACCAGGCGCAGGGTGGTCGTCGTGGCGACGGCGTCGGCGACGGCGGTGCAGTCGGCCTCCGTACGGGCTCCGGTACGGGCTCCCTCGCCGGCGCCGAGCTCGACGACGACGTCCACGGGGCGGCGGGCGCCCGCCTCGGTGAGCGCCGCGTCCATCAGCTCGACCCCGCGCACGGAGTCGACGTAACAGACGAAGCGGAAGTCCGGGTCCCCGTCGAGTTCGGAGGCCAGCCAGCGCAGGGCGGGCGCGTCGACGAGCTCGTTGGCGAGGAAGATCCGGGCGATGCCGTGGGCGCGGTAGACGCGGGCCTGGTGCGGGACGGCGGCGGTGATGCCCCAGGCGCCGTGCTCCAGCTGGCGGTCGAAGAGCTGCGGCGCCATCGAGGTCTTGCCGTGCGGGGCGAAGGCGAGGCCGTGGCGCTCGGAGTAGGTCTCCAGGAGGCGCAGGTTGTGCTCGACGGACTCGGCGGAGAGGGCGAGGACGGGGGTGGTGAAGCCGCCCGTGAAGAGGTTGCGGCGCTGGGCGGCCAGCTCGCCGACGGTCAGACCCTCGGCGTCCGGGGGCAGGGCCTTGAAGCGGTGGTCGACGCGCTCGTTGGCCAGCTGAGGGGTGGGCCGGTCGGCGGGCATGGGGTCCTCCTCGTCGAGGTGTTGCATCCTCTGCAACGGTCATTGCGCATATCGCTTACGGCTGTCTAACATCCGGGCCAACGCCGGGTCAATGGACCCGCATGACCGACGAGGAGTCCGCACGTGACCGGAGCCCCGCCCGTGGACGCGACGCCCGTGGACGTCGTCTGCCTCGGCGAGTCCATGGTCACCTTTCTGCCCTCCCGGCCGGGCCGCCTCGCCGACGTCCCCTCGTTCGCCCGCACCATAGGCGGCGCCGAGTCCAACGTGGCCTGCGCGCTGGCCGCGGCGGGCCACCGGGCGAAGTGGGTGAGCCGGGTCGGCGCGGACGGCTTCGGCGACCACCTGGTGGAGGCGATCGGGGCGTACGGGGTCGACGTGTCGGCGGTGGGCCGGGATCCCTGGCGGCCGACCGGGATCTACTTCCGTACGGCCACGGACCGGGCGACCGCCGGACACGAGGTCGCGTACTACCGGGCCGGCTCGGCGGCGTCCGCGATGTCGCCCGCGACGGTCCCGTACGACTCCCTCGGCGACGGACGGGTGCTCCACCTCTCGGGCATCACGTCCGCGCTCTCCCCCGACTGCCTGGAGCTGATGAGGACGCTCACCGCTGCGCGCGCCGGGCGGCCGCTGGTGTCGTTCGACGTGAACTTCCGTGCCGGGCTCTGGCGGGACGCGGCGGCCGGGGGCCGGGTGCTGCTGGAGCTGGCCCGGGGGGCGGATCTGGTGTTCGTGGGGGAGGACGAGGCGGAGGAGGCGTGGGGTATCAAGGGCGTGGACGCGATCCGCGAGGCGCTCCCCGAGCCGGCCGTGCTGGTGGTCAAGCGGGGTGCGGCGGGTGCGGTCGTCTTCGAGCGCTGCGCGGCTTCCCTCGGCGGCGGCCGCCCACCCGCCCCCGACACCGTCACCGCCGTTCCCGCCCCCCGCGTCGACGTCGTCGCCCCCGTCGGCGCCGGGGACGCCTTCGCCGCCGGGTTCCTCTCCGGAACCCTCCGCGGGCTCGACGCCACGGCCCGGACCAGGCACGGCCACCTCATGGCCGCCGCAGCGCTGACCGTCCCCGGAGACCTCGGCGAGCCCGCCCGTACCGAAGACGCCGACCGTCTCGTCGCACTCGACGACGAGAGCTGGGGGAGACTGCACCTCGCCCCCGGCTGGACCGGGGAGGACCAGGAGGTACGTACGCCATGAGCCAGACCGTCGACCGCGCGCTCAGCATCCTGCCGCTGCTCGCCCAGGGTCCCGCCGACCTCGGGCAGGTCGCCGACCGGCTCGGGGTGCACAAGTCCACCGCGCTCCGGCTGCTGCGCACCCTGCACGAGCACGGACTCGTCTACCGCCAGCAGGACCAGCGCTACCGCCTCGGCGCCCGCCTCTTCGCCCTCGCGCAGGAGGCCGTCGAGAACCTCGACATCCGGGAGATCGCGCACCCCCACCTCACCGCCCTCAACGAGCAGATCGGACACACCGTCCACCTCGCCGTGTACGAGGAGAGCGAGGTCCTGTACATCGACAAGGTCGAGAGCCGCTACCCCGTCCGGATGTACTCCCGCATCGGCAAACCCGTCGCGATCACCGTCGCCGCCGTCGCCAAACTGCTGCTCGCCGACCTTCCCGAGACCGAGCGGCGCGCCGTCGCCGCCAAGCTCGACTACCCCATGTACACGCCCCGTTCGACCCCCAACGCCGCCGCGTTCCTCAAGGAGCTGGCGACCGTACGCGAACAGGGCTGGGCCACCGACCTCGGCGGCCACGAGGAGTCCATCAACTGCGTCGCCGCCCCCATCCGTGGCGCCGACGGCCGCGTCGCCGCCGCCATGTCGGTCTCGGCACCCAATGTGGTCGTGACGGCCGAGGAACTCCTCACTCTGCTCCCGCTGGTGCGCCGCACCGCCGACGCCGTCAGCAGGGACTACTCAGGCAACACCCCTACCAAGGACCGGACATGACCGAGAAGACCGCACTCACCCCCGCCACCCACACCGCCCCGCCCGCGAAGTTCTCGCACGGCGTCAAGAAGGGCAACATCCTCCAGGTCGCCGGCCAGGTCGGCTTCCTGCCCGCCGAGGAGGGCGAGCCGCCCACGCCCGCCGGCCCGACGCTGCGCGAGCAGACCCTCCAGACCTTCGCCAACGTCAAGGCGATCCTGGAGGAGGGCGGCGCGAGCTGGGACGACGTGATGATGATGCGCGTCTACCTCACCGACGTCGACCACTTCGCCGAGATGAACGAGATCTACAACGCGTACTTCGAGGAGCAGGGCCTCAAGGCGCCCGCCTCGGCCCGTACGACGGTCTACGTCGGCCTCCCCAAGGGCCTCCTCATCGAGATCGACGCCCTCGCGGTCCTCGGCTGACCGGACTGATCTTCCTGAAACCGCCGCTCCACGGCACGGCGTCCGCCCCGGGACGCCGTGCCGCGCTCCCCCCTACCCAAAAACGAGGTCCCCCTTGCTGCTCGCCGCCGCGCCCCCCGCCGCCGAGACACCGCCCCACACCGGCGGTCTTCTGCTGCTGATACCGGGCACCGCCGGACTGCTCACCGTCGCCGCCCTCGGCATCGCCCTCCTCCTCTTCCTGATCATCAAGGTCAGGCTGCAGCCGTTCGTCGCGCTGCTCGCCGTCTCCATCAGCGTCGGCCTCGCCGCGGGCCTCTCCGTCACCGAACTCTTCGGCACCGTCCAGAAGTCCGCCGCCACCTCCGTCATCGAGACCGGCATGGGCGGCATCCTCGGCCATGTCGCGATCATCATCGGCCTCGGCACCATGCTGGGCGCGATCCTCGAGGTCTCCGGCGGCGCCGAGGTGCTCTCCTCCCGGCTGCTCGGCCTCTTCGGCGAGAAGCGCGCGCCGCTCGCGATGGGCCTCACCGGACTGATCTTCGGCATCCCGGTCTTCTTCGACGTCGGCATCTTCGTCCTCGCCCCGATCGTCTACGCGGCCGCCAAGCGGTCCGGAAAATCGATCCTGCTCTACTGCATGCCGCTCCTCGCGGGTCTCTCCATGACCCACGCCTTCCTGCCGCCGCACCCCGGCCCCGTCGCCGCCGCGGGCATGCTCCACGTCTCGCTCGGCTGGGTCATCCTCATGGGCGTCGTCGTCGGCGTCCCCGCCGTCCTCGCCGCCTGGGCCTACGCCGCCTGGATCGGCAGGCGCATCTTCGTCGAGGTCCCGCAGGACATGGTCGAGGCCGCCGAGGACGCCAAGGCGCAGGTCGCCGCCGAGCGCAAGGGCGGTGCCTCCGAGGCGCCCGTCTCCCTCGCCACCGTGCTCCTCATCATCGGTACGCCCCTGGTCCTCATCCTCGCCGCGACGTTCTCCTCCATCGCCCTGGACGAGTCGACGGCCCGCTCCGTGATCGAGTTCTTCGGCAACCCGTTCGTCGCCCTGACGATCGCGCTCTTCCTCGCGTACTACCTGCTCGGCATCCGGCGCGGCTGGTCCCGCAAGTCCCTGGAGCAGGTGTCCACCTCCTCGCTGAAGCCGGTCGGCAACATCCTGCTGGTGGTCGGCGCCGGCGGCGTCTTCGGCGCGGTGCTCAAGGCGAGCGGCGTCGCGCAGGCCCTGTCCGACACCTTCAACGACGTCGGCCTGCCGGTGATCGTCCTCGCCTACCTGATCTCGCTCGTCCTCCGGGTCGCGCAGGGCTCGGCGACCGTCGCCATCGTCACCACGGCCGGCATCGTCCTGCCCCTGGTCGAGGGCGGCGACCACTCGCAGGCGTTCCTCGCCCTGGTCATCATGGCGATCTCGGCGGGCTCGATCTTCGCCTCGCACGTCAACGACGGCGGCTTCTGGATCGTGAGCAAGTACTTCGGCATCTCCGAGCGCGACACCCTGAAGTCCTGGACCGTCCTGGAGTCGGTCCTCTCCCTGGCGGGCTTCGCCGTCGCCGCCGCCCTGAGCCTGGCGGTCTAGGACCTGTCTCCCGGATCATGCCGGGTTCCGGCACGGCGAGGGGCGCCCCGGAGATTCCGGGGCGCCCCTCCTGCCCGTGTGCCGGGTCGGGCCGGGCAGTACCCGGGTCAGGCCGTGCAGTACTGCGAGGCCTTGCCGATCGAGCGGTACATGCAGTCGGCGTTCTCCAGGAGCTGGAGGACGGCGTCCTTGTTGCGGCTCGTCTCGCGTTCGATCACCTCGTCGGGCGGGTAGAAGCCGCCGTTCCAGGACGAGGCCGGGTACATCTCGAAGGTGTAGCCGAAGATCCTGTGCGCGCCCCAGAGGTAGTCGTCGATCGACCCGTCCGTGATGTAGAGGTCGCTTGACTGTTCAGGCGTGTAGCCGTTGCTGGCCGCCATCTTCTGGCCGACGGTCGCGAACGCGTCGCGGTCGTCCTGGGTCATGCCCGGCGCCGTGTTCGCGGTGGTCCAGCCGAAGGGCCAGAGCACCAGTTCGCTGTACGTGTGGAAGTCGATCGCCGCCCTGATCTGCTGCTTGCCGCCCACCACGCGCGAGCGGACGAAGTCGGCGACGACCTTGACCTCGGGGGCCGACTCGGGGGCCGCGCCCCGGTAGGTCTCGGAGCTCTTGGAGCCGGAGGAGCCGCCGCAGCAGCCCCACTTGTAGTCCCAGTTCCGGTTCATGTCCGTACCGACGTAGGAGGAACCGGAGTTGGGCTGCCGGTTCTTGCGCCAGCTGCGGTAGGAGCCGGAGGCGATGTCGTACTCGCCGCCGTCCGGGTTGAGGTCCGGCACGATCCAGATCTCGCGGCTGTTCACCAGATTCGTGACGCGGGTGTCCGAGCCGTACCCCGCGCCCAGCTCGCGCAGCAGATACAGCGCCATCTCGACGGTCAGGTGCTCGCGGGCGTGCTGGTGGTGGGTGAAGAGCACCTCGGGCTCGGCCTCGTCCGTACCGACGTTGTCGCTGATCTTGATGGCGACGATGTCCCGGCCCTGGTACGTCTTCCCGATGACCCGCTTGTTCATGATGCTCGGGTACTGGGTCAGGCGCTGGTCGATCTCCGCGTTCATCTCGGCGAAGTTGTGGTACTTCGCGTCGGCGGAGGGGAAGTCGAAAGGCTTGGCGGCCAGGCCCTTGACCGACCGGTCCGGCGGCGCGGGCAGCGCCTCGGGGCGGTGGCCGAGCGCGCGGAGCTTGCGCAGCTGGGCGGTGTTGGCGCTGACGACGACGCTGTGGTCGTCGGCCTCGTCGATCGAGACGCCGGTCGCGGCGAGCGCGGTGCGTTCGGCGACCGTGGACGGGCCGTGGATCTCGTACTGACGGATGACCTCCTCGGCGGCGGGGGTCGGCTCCGAGTCGGCTCCGGCCTGGTACGCGCCGGCGGAGAGCGGCGCCGCCAGGGCGAGCGCCAGAAGGGCCGCGAGAGTGGCGGACCTTCTTCCGCGGGTTCGAAGTCGCATGCTGTCTCCTGGGTGGGGAGTGTGGGGGTGTGCGACAGGCTGTGCGGGTGTCCCGGCACATCGTCCGGCGATGACATGAACTGGTCAAGAGGAAGTTCGGCCATGCCCTCTTGTGCTGTCGCGTCCCACCCGCTTGGGTGTCTGGGCCAACCAGCAGATCACACACGCAAGGTGAAAGGCGGTCGGACATGGCGGAGATCGCTCGGGAGGAGGGCACCGATGACACGGTCGTCCGCCCGCGCAAGGCCTCGTGGCGGTACGTGGGCCCCGGCATCGTGGTCGCGGCCACCGGCGTCGGCGCCGGAGACCTCGTCGCGACCCTCGTGGCGGGCTCGAAGTTCGGCTACACCCTGCTCTGGGCCGCCGTCATCGGCTGCCTCGTCAAGATCTCCCTCGCCGAGGCCGCCGGCCGCTGGCACCTGGCCACCGGCCGCACCCTCTTCGACGGCTGGCGCAGCCTCGGCTCCTGGACCACCGTCTACTTCGTCGGATACGTCGTCGTCTGGGGCTTCGTCTACGGAGCGGCCGCGATGTCCTCCAGCGCCCTCCCGCTCGGCGCCCTCTTCCCCGGCCTCATGGACCTCAAGGTCTGGGCCGTGCTGTGCGGCCTGGCCGGCCTGGTCTTCGTCTGGTTCAACCGGTACGCCGTCTTCGAGAAGGTCATGACGGTCCTGGTCGGCGTGATGTTCGTGGTCACCGTCTACCTCGCCGTCCGGGTGACCCCCCACCTCGGCGACGCCGCCGCCGGTCTGGTCCCGGCCCTTCCCGACGGCTCCCTCGTCTACACCCTCGGCCTGATCGGCGGCGTGGGCGGCACCATCACCCTGGCGGCGTACGGCTACTGGATCAACGCCAAGGGCTGGCGGGACAGCGGCTGGATGAAGGTGATGCGGCTCGACAACCGCGTCGCCTACGTCACCACCGGCATCTTCGTCGTCGCGATGCTCTTCGTCGGCGCCGAGCTGCTGCACTCCTCCGGGCTCGCGATCGCCAAGGGCGACAAGGGGCTGCTCGACCTCGGCGGCATCCTGTCCGAGCGGTACGGGAACGCCACCGCCAAGCTCTTCCTGATCGGCTTCTTCGCCACCTCCTTCACCTCGCTCATCGGGGTCTGGCACGGCGTCAGCCTGATGTTCGCCGACTTCGTGGCGCACTACCGGCCCGGCCTCGTGCCCGCGGGCACGCCGCGCGACAGGTCCCTGCCGTTCCGCGCGTACCTCCTCTGGCTGACCTTCCCGCCGATCGCGCTGCTCTTCCTCGACCAGCCGTTCGGGCTCGTCATCGTCTACGGCGTGATCGGCGCGTTCTTCATGCCGTTCCTGGCGCTGACCCTGATCCGGCTCCTCAACTCCTCCCGTACCCCGGCCGAATGGCGCAACGGACCGGTGAGCAACACGATGCTCGCGGCGGCCGGCCTGCTCTTCGTCGTGCTCTGTGTCCAGCAGGTGCGCGAGCTGCCCTGGTGAGCGAGCCGCCTCGGTGAGCCGGGAAACGCGGACAGCGCCGCCGGGGGAAGCGGCGGCGCTGCTCGCGTGGGCGGAGGACGCGAGTTACGGGAGGTTGTGGACGTGCGGGCCGACCGCGTTGGACCAGGCGTTGCCCGCCGTCGCGTCCCAGTTGGTCGACCAGGTCATCGCACCGCGCAGATTCGGCCAGGTCTGCGAGGGCTTGAAGGATCCGCAGCCCGTGCCGCGGGTCAGGCAGTCGAGGGCGTTCTTCACGATCGACGGGTCGACGTAGCCGCTGCCCGCGCCGCGGGTCGAGGCCGGCACGCCGAGTCCGACCTGGGAGGCGTCCAGCCCGCCCTGGAGCTGGATGCAGGCGAGCGCGGTGAGGAAGTCCACCGACCCCTGGCTGTACACCTTGCCGTCGCATCCGAGCATCGAACCGCTGTTGTAGTACTGCATGTTGACGACCGTGAGGATGTCCTTCACGGCCAGCGCGGTCTTGAAGTACTCGGTGCCGGTGTTCTGCATGTCGATGGTCTGCGGGGCCATCGTGAGCACCATCGACGAACCGGCCTTGGCGGAGAGCTGGCGCAGCGCCTTGGTCAGGTAGGTCGAGTTGATGCCGTGCTCCAGGTCGATGTCGACCCCGTTGAAGCCGTACTCCTGCATCAGGGCGTACGCGCTGTTCGCGAAGGTGGTGGCGGACGCGTCACTGTTGATCGTGACGTTCCCCTTCTCGCCGCCGACCGAGATGACGACCGACTTGCCGGCCGCCTTCTTGGCCGCGACGTCGGCCTTGAAGTCGGCGACGGAGGCGTAGCCGACGGCCGGGTCGAGGTTGAAGACGATCTGGCCCGGTGTGGTCGTCGAGTCGGCGAAGGAGACGGCGATGATGTCGTACTGCGCCTGCACGTCCCGCAGCTTCTGGACGGTGGCCCCGTTGTTGAAGTTCTGCCAGTAGCCGGTCAGGGCGTGCTTGGGTACGGACGGCCCCGGGCCCCCCGGGTCGGTCGTACCGGTCCGCGCGGAGACGGCGGTGGACTTGGCCGACTCGCCCGCCGCGTTGGTCGCGGAGACCTGGAACTGGTACGAGGTGTTCGCGGCCAGACCGGTCACGGTGGCCGAGGTGCCGGACACGGTCTGCGCGAGGGCGCCGTCGCGGTAGACCTTGTAGCCCGTGGCGCCCGAGACGGCGTTCCAGCTCAGCGCGACCGAGGACGAGGTGACCGTGCCCGCGGCGAGGCCCGCCGGGGTCGACGGGACGACCGGGTCGGGGTCGGTGCCGCCTCCGCCGTCCGGGCCGAATACGGAGACGTCGTCCACGTGGTAGGCGGCCTGGCCGTACCAGCCGTGGGTGTAGACCGTCACCGAGGTGGTGTTGGCGCCGGTGGTGAAGCTGGTGGTCAGCTGCTTCCAGGAGGAGCTGTCGGGGGTCCAGGTGGAGACGTCCGTGGTCCCGGTCCCGGTCGTGCCGAGGTAGGTGTACCCGCCCTGGACCCAGGCGCTCAGCGTGTACGTCGAGTTGGGCTTGACGGTGACGACCTGGCTGCAGCGGGCGTTGTCCTGCCCGGCCGGGGTCGCCCTGAGGGCGCCCGCCCCGGTCCGTACGGGCGAGGAGACGGCGGCGCCGCTGCCCGCCGTACAGCTCCAGTTGGCCATGCCGGACTCGAAGCCCGCGTTCTTGGCCACGTTGACGTCCGCGGCCTGGGCGGTGCCCGCGCCGCCGACGAGTACGAGCCCGGAGCCGACGGCCAGCGCGAGGGCGCTGCCGATCCATCTGCGCGAGCGTGTGGTGGTGCGGTCCACTTGCTGCCTCCGGTGGGGGAGTGTGGGAGGGGTCGGGAACGGTGGCCACCGCTTGGGGGAACAAGCTGGTCCAGACCAATCGACTTGTCAAGACCTCTGGCACCGTTGGGGAGTTGGCGTGATGGGTCCCCGGGCCCAGAGGTGGGCCTACGGCGAGACCCAGGGGCGGGCCTACCGGTGGACCCATGGGCGGACCTACGGGTGGACCCAGGGGTGGGCCCGGGCGCGGGACCAGGGCGGCACGGGTACGGGACCGGTGCGGGGGCCGGAGCGGGGGTGCCAGGCGACCCGTCCGGGCCCAGATTTCTCGTTGTGCTTGGCGGATTGTGTGTTCACCACCCCGCGGGACGTGGATAAAGTGCAGAAGCACCGCCGTGCAGTGACGCGGTGAACGCAGTGAGTCATGGGGACATGGGGACGGGGAGCCCGACGTGCCGACAGCGATCGCGGTCACCAGCGCAGATCTGGTGCTGCCACCGACCGACCAGCAGACACCCACCGCCGCCGTCCTGCCCGCACTCGACACCCGGCCACTCGCCTCCGCCGTCGCGGACCTCCAACTCCTCCTCGACCGCTACGGCCACGTGATCGTCGTCTGCCCGACCTCCCTGCCCAAGGCGGCCGAACAGCGGCTCCACGCCGGCCGCGCCCTCCTGGAGAGCGACCGGATCGCCCTGGTCAAGACGGATCTGCCGCCCCTGGGCGTCGCCGTCCTCGCCCGGCAGCTGCGCCAGCTCTCCGTCTGCGACTTCAGCCCCGGCGTCGTCGCCTCCGCGGCCCGGCTGCTCGCGCACTACGTGTACGCCGGCGCGGTCCTCGGCTCGGTCGCCAAGCTCGACCGCGTACCCGTCGGCCTGAAGTCGCACCTCAAGGGCTGGCTGCCCGGCTCCCAGTTCGCCGTGCTGGCCGGACCCGTCCCGCAGCTCGTCCGCGTCGGACCGGGGGTCGAACCGCCCACGGGCCCCGAGTTCGCCACCCAGCTCCTGCTGGCCAGGGGACACCTGCAGACCGACTGGCCCACCGGCACCCTCGCACCGCGCTGGCAGGTCCAGGGAGTGCAGGAGGCGCCGCTGCCCGCCGAATCGCCCGGATGGTGGGGGACGGGGCGGCTGGTCGAGTTCGCCGCGTACCTGTCGGACATCGCCGTCCTCCACCAACTGGTCTCCTCCGTACGGCGGGAGGCCTGCCACTGGTGCGGAATGGAGCTCATCGGCGACCGCTGCGCCTTCTGCTGCGCCCCGCTGACCGCCCCCGTGCCCGCAGGGGCCCAGGGCGGCGGGGCCCGGACCGGCGGATCCCACGCCACCGGGTCCCACGCCACCGGGTCCCACGCCGCCGGGTCCCACGCCACCGGGTCCCACGCCGCCGGTCCGCCCTCCGGCAGGTCGGAACCGCGGGCGCTCCGGTCGTCCCGAACGCCAAGGGCGCTCACGTCCCCCGTCCGCTGAGCCACACGTACCCCCGATCGAGGTTGTCCGGCAATGAACTCCCGCCAGCGTCGTGGCGTCATCCTGCTGCTGCTGTCCGTCCTGTGCGCCCTCGCTGCCTTCGCCGGCGTCCTCTCGGTGATCGACGACGTGAACTCCAAGGTCGGACCCGAAGTGACGGCGTACCGCATCAAAGACAGGGTGGCGCCCTACACCCCGCTGAAGGCCGGACAGTTCGAGAAGATCTCGATGCCGGAACGATGGCTCCCGGCCACCGCCGTCACCGACCTCGACCAGATCAACGGCAAGATCGCCGTCACCACGCTCGCCTCCGGCTCCCTCCTCCAGTCGGACATGATCGTCGCGCGCCCCGCCCTCCGGCCGGGCCAGCAGGAGATCGCCATCATGATCGACGCGGCCACGGGAGTCGCCGGCAAGATCACCCCCGGCGCCACGGTCAACATCTACGCCACGTTCGCCGGCGAGAAGGGCGGCCAGGCCGCCCAGTCCAAGGTCATCGTGAGCAACGCCCGGGTTCTCGACGTCGGCGAACTCACCCCCATCTCCCAGCGCAACGACCGGACCAGCCGGCCCACCGAAGCCGTCCCGATCACCTTCGCGCTCTCCACCATCGACACCCAGCGCGTCGCGTACGCCGAGTCCTTCGCCGAACACGTCCGGCTCGCCCTCGTCGCGCCCGGCGGCGAGCCCACCCTCGCCCCCGGCGACCGCACCTACACGCTCGACAAGGACAAGTGAGGCCGGTATGACCACCAGGATCCTGCCTGCCGTCGCCGACCCCGACGCGGCCCGGGCCGTCACCAGCCTGCTCAGCCAGCTCCCCGACGCCGAACCCGCCCCGCCCGTCGCCGACTCCACCCAGCTCGTCGACACCCTCGCCCGGCTGGCCGCCGAGTCCGTCTCCGAACTCCCCGAAGTCGTCCTGGTCCACGAGCGGATCGGCCCCGTCCCCGCCCTCGAACTGGTCCGCGAAGTCGCCCTCCGCTTCCCCGCCGTCGGCGTCGTCCTCATCACCGCCGACGCGAGCCCGGTGCTCTTCTCCGCCGCCATGGACTCCGGCGCCCGAGGCCTCGTCACCCTCCCGCTCGGATACGAGGAACTGGCCAGCCGCGTGCAGGCCGCCGCCCAGTGGTCCGTCGGAGTCCGCCGCCACCTCGGCACCGGCGCCGACGTCCTCACCGGCCCCGGCGGCACGGTGGTCACCGTCAGCGGCGCCAAGGGCGGCGTCGGCACCACCGTCACCGCCGTGCAGCTCGCCCTCGCCTCCCGGGCCTCCGGCCGCAACGTGGCCCTCGTCGACATGGACCTCCAGGGCGGCGACATCGCCTCGTACCTCGACGTCCAGTTCCGCCGCTCCGTCGCCGACCTCGCGGCCGTCGACGACATCTCGCCCCGCGTCCTCCAGGACGCCCTGTACGTCCACGAGACGGGCATCGCCCTCCTCCTCGCCCCCGCGGAGGGCGAACGCGCCGAGGACGTCGCCGACCGCTCCGCCCGCCAGATCGTCAGCGCCCTGCGCTCCCGCTACGACGTCGTGGTCGTCGACTGCGGCACGTACCTCAACGGCGCCAACGCGGCCGCCGTCGAGATGGCCGACGCGGCCATCCTGGTCACCACGCCCGACGTCGTCACCGTGCGGGCGGCGAAGCGGACGGTACGGATGTGGGACCGGCTCCAGATCCGCAAGGCGGAGGAGACCACGCTCCTGGTCAACCGGTACACCCGGGCCACCGAGATCCAGCCCGCGCTCATCCAGAAGATCACCGGGACGCGGATCTCGGGCGTCGTCGTCCCCGCCAACTTCAAGGAGCTCCAGGGCGTCGTCGACGCGGGCCGCATGCACGAACTGGACGCCCGCTCCAGCGTGAAGCAGGCCCTCTGGTCCCTCGCGGGCGAACTGGGCCTGGTCGGCGCGCCGGGCGAGGGCGGGCGGGACGGCCACGCCGGGCGGGGCGGCCGCGGCGGACGGGGCGGGCAGGGCGCGATCGCGGTCGGGTCGGGGAAGCAGCTCGCACGGCTGACCCGCGGCAAGGGCGGGCGCTGAGCCGTGCCGGCCACCGGGCGTACACGGCGGGACGACAGGGGGCAGGTGGCCGTCGAGTTCCTCGGCATGGTGCCGCTCATCCTGCTCACGCTCGTCCTGCTCTGGCAGTGCGTCCTGGTCGGCTACACGTTCACGCTCGCGGGCAACGCGGCGGACGAGGCGGCCCGGGTCTGCGCGGTGGACGGCGACTACGACGAGGCGGGGAAGCGGCACGTGGGCGACTCGTGGTCGGCGCGGGTGGACTGCGCGGCGTCGGGCGACCTCGCCCGGGCGACGGTGAAGCTGAAGGTCCCGGTGCTCTTCCCGGGCGCGATCGACTTCCCCTTCACGGTGACGAGCGAGGCCGGAGCCGTACGGGAGAAGGGGGCCGGAGGATGACACGACGAGACGCGGCCACCGGAGGGCACGACGACCGGGAGACGGAGACCCACCTCGCCGTACGCGGCGCCGGGCGCCGTGACCGGGGGCAGGTCGCCGTCGAGTACCTCGGCTTCCTGCCCGTCCTGCTGCTCGTCGGCCTCGCCGGCATCCAGCTCGGCATCGCCGCGTACGCCGCCCAGCAGGCCGGCACCGGCGCGCGGGCCGCCGCGCGGGCCGCCACCCACGACGAGGCGACCCTCGGCCCGCAGCAGGCGGGCCGCGCCGCGATGAGCGACTGGATCGCCGAACGGAGCGTCGTCACCACCTCCGAGGGGTCCGGCGAGTTCACCGCGACCGTGAGGGTACGGATCCCGTCCGTCGTCCCCTTCTGGGACGGCTTCGGGTCCGTGACGAGGAGTGCCACCCTGCCGCAGCCCGAGGAGGACGAGCAGCCATGAGCCTGCGGGCCCGTATCCACACGCCCGAGGAAGGCGGAGCCGGAACCAGGGAGGACGGCCACCTGGTCGCCTCCTTCCGCGCCAAGCTCCTCGAGGAGATCGACCTCACCGAGATGTCGGCGCTCGCCGCCGCCGAGCGCCGCGCACGGCTCGAACGCGTACTCGGCCACATCATCAGCCGCGAAGGCCCCGTCCTCTCCACCGCCGAACGGGCCCAGCTGATCCGCCGCGTCGTCGACGAGGCGCTCGGCCTCGGCGTCCTCGAACCGCTCCTCGAAGACGCCTCCATCACCGAGATCATGGTCAACGGCCCCGACCAGATCTACATCGAGCGCGCGGGCCGCGTCGAACTCCTCCCGCTCCGCTTCGCCTCCCACGAGCAGCTGATGCAGACCATCGAGCGGATCGTCTCCACCGTCAACCGACGGGTG
Organism: Streptomyces sp. NPDC013317; assembly: GCF_055563155.1. NCBI lineage: Bacteria > Bacillati > Actinomycetota > Actinomycetes > Kitasatosporales > Streptomycetaceae > Streptomyces > Streptomyces sp. NPDC013317. The sequence goes on along the minus strand of NZ_JBVHDX010000002.1, from coordinate 784,550 downwards.
GACGAGTCCAACCCGATGGTGGACGCCCGGCTGCCGTCCGGCGAGCGCGTCAACGTCATCATCCCGCCCCTCTCCCTCACCGGGGCGACCCTGACGATCCGCCGCTTCCCCCGCGCGTACACGCTCCGCGAGATGGTCGGCCTCGGCTCGCTCGACGAACAGATGGTCCTGCTGCTCGCCGGACTCGTCCAGGCCAAGTTCAACGTGATCGTCTCCGGCGCCACCGGCACCGGCAAGACCACCCTCCTCAACGCGCTCTCCGAGCTGATCCCGGAGGGCGAACGCGTCATCACCATCGAGGACTCGGCCGAACTCCAGCTCCAGCAGTCCCACGTCATCCGCCTGGAGAGCCGCCCCCCGAACATCGAGGGGCGCGGCCAGGTCACCATCCGCGACCTCGTCCGCAACTCCCTGCGCATGCGGCCCGACCGCATCATCGTCGGCGAGGTCCGAGGCGGCGAGACCCTCGACATGCTCCAGGCCATGTCCACCGGACACGACGGCTCGCTCGCCACCGTCCACGCCAACTCGGCCGAGGACGCCCTGATGCGGCTCCAGACCCTGGCGTCGATGTCCGAGGTCAAGGTCCCCTTCGAGGCGCTCAGGGACCAGATCAACAGCGCCGTCGACGTCCTCGTCCAGCTCACCCGGCACGCCGACGGCACGCGCCGCGTCACCGAGATCGCCGTCCTGGCGTCGAACGGGCGCGAGCGCTTCACCCTCGCCACCGTCTGTGCCTTCCGCGCCCGGCCGCTCGCGGCCGACGGACGGGTCTACGGCGTGTACGAGTACCACCCGCTGCCCCGCCGGGTCGCCGACCGGCTCTACCTGGCCGGCCAGCCGATCCCGCAGGCCTTCGGCGTCGCCGCGTCCGACGACCAGCTCGCCACCCGGGAAGCGAAGTGACGAGTAGCGAAGTGGCGAAGTGGCGAAGTGGCGAAGTAACGAAGCGGCGAAGAAGCGAAGGAGCAGAGGGACGGAGATGAGGCGGAGATGAACCCACTCACCTGGCTGGTGACCGGCGTCGCGCTGCTCGCCTGCGTCCTCGGCGTGCTCGGCATCCGCCTGTACGCGCGCGGGGCCGCCGACCGGGCCGCCCTCGTCGCCCGGCTGACCCAGAGCGGCGGCCCGGACGGCACCGGCCGCCGCAGACGACGCTTCCGCGGCATCGACCGGCGCCTGCGCCGTACCGCGTTCGGCCGGAAACTGGAGCTGCGGATCTCCGCCACCGGCCTCGACGTGACACCCGGCGAGTTCGTCGTCGCGATGGCGGTGCTCGTGATCGCGCTGTGGATCGCAGGACAGGCCGCTCTCTCCCCGTTCTTCGGCCCGATCTGCGGACTCCTCGGCCTCTGGGTCGCCATGGGCTTCCTCAACTGGCAGCGCCAGAAACGCATCGAGAAGTTCATCAACCAGCTGCCCGAGCTGTCCCGGATCCTCGCCAACGCCACCCAGGCCGGCCTCGCCCTGCGGATGGCGCTCAGCATGGCCGCCGACGAGATGGAGGCACCGGCAGGCGACGAACTGGAGAAGGTCGCCCAGCAGCTCGCCGTCGGCACCTCCATCGACGACGCGCTCGGCGAACTCGCCGAACGCCTGCCCTCCCGCGAACTCGTCGTCCTCGTCACCACGCTCGTCCTCGCCAACAAAGCGGGCGGCACCGTCGTCTCCTCGCTGCGCAACCTCACGGAGACCCTGGAGGAGCGCAAGGAGACGCGCAGGGAGGTCCGTACGCAGCTGTCCCAGGTGAGCATGACGGCGTACGCGGTCCCGGTCATCGGCATCGGCTCGCTCCTCCTCATCGACAACATGCAGCCGGGCGCCCTGGACCGGATGACCGGCTCGGGCCTCGGCCAGTTCGCCGTCGTCACCGCCTTCGCGCTGTACGTCGTCGGCTTCGTCGTCATCCGCCGCTTCTCGAAGATCGACGTGTGAGGGGCCGGACATGGAACTTCTGCTCGCCCTGACCGCCGGCATCTCGGTCGCCGGCATCTTCTACGGCATCCGCCTCTACCGGGCCGACGCCAGACTCCCCGACGACCTGCAACTCGCCCTCGAGGTCGGCTCCACCCGCACCGGCGCCGTCTACTCCGTGGTCGACCGGCTCGGCATGCGCTACTCCGCCGCCGTCCTGCGCGCGATGGGACCCAAACGCGTCAACGCCGTCCGCCGCCGCATCGACCTGGCGGGCAACCCCGGCGGGCTGACCATAGACCGGTACGGAGCCAGGCGCGCCGTCTACGGCTTCCTCGGCGGCCTCGGCGGCCTGGTCATGCTCTCCAACGGCGACGTCCTCGTCGCGCTGCTGCTCTTCGCCTTCGCCGCGCTCTGGACCGAGGTCGGCATCTGGTCGGCGATCCGCATCCGCAAGGACCAGATCGAGCGGACGCTGCCGGACTTCCTCGACGTCCTCGCGGTGGTGGTGTCGGCGGGCCTCGGCTTCCGCCAGGCACTCGACCGGGTGGCGGACCAGTACGAAGGCCCCTGGTCCGACGAACTCCGCATCACGCTCCGCCAGATGGACATGGGCGTGAGCAGGCGGCAGGCCTTCGACGAACTGCGCCGGCGCAACGACAGCGAACAGGTGGCCCAGTTCGTCACGGCGCTCCAGCAGGGCGAGGAGCTGGGCGCGCCGATCGTGGAGACGCTGATACAGATCGCCAACGACATGCGGCGGACCGACGCGCAGAACGCCCGCCGCAAGGCGGCGAAGGCGGTCCCCAAGGCCACGATGGTGATCACGACGCTGATGGTCCCGGCGACGATGATCCTGCTGGGCGCGGGCCTGTTCCTGGGCACGGGGACGAACCTCGGCTCGATCACGGGGGAGTGACGCGGTGACGACGACCCTGCACGGGGCCGAGGAGGTGGACGCACGATGACGCTGACGGTGGTCGTCGCGGATGACAACCCTGTCGTACGGGCGGGTGTGCGGGCCCTGCTCGACGCCGCCGGCACGGGCATCCGCGTCGTCGCGGAGGCCCCCGACGGCCGCACGGCGATGGACGAGACCCGCCGCCACCGCCCTGACGTGGTCCTCCTCGACGTCCGCATGCCGATCGTGGACGGCCTCACGGCCCTGCCGCACCTGGTGCGGGTGGCGCCGGTGCTGATGCTGACGTACAGCGGGGAGAGCGAGGTCGTCCAGGAGGCGCTGCGGCTGGGCGCGGGGGGCTACCTGGTCCACGGCGAGTTCACGGCGGAGGAACTGGTGACGGCGGTCTGCGACGTACGCGCGGGCCGCGCACGCTTCACACCGACGGCGGCGAACGCCTTGGTGGGGGTGGTGCGGGGTGCGACTGCACATGGTTACGGAAGGCCAATCGTCTCGGATTCATTGCGATTTGACAGAACGGCTTCGCAGGTGCAATCAAATGTGGCACGGTTTGGACTGAGCGTGAGGGAGGGGGAGGTGATGGACTTGATCGCGTCGGGCCTGAACAACCGCCAGATCGCCGGCACATGCTTCATCAGCGAGAAGACCGTCAAGAACCACATCAACCGCATCTTCGCCAAACTCCACGCCGCCACCCGCAGCGAAGCCATAGCAGCCTGGCTGGGCACCCGGGCGGCGTCATGACACACATGCCGAGGTGGGCCCGTGTTTGGGCCTACGGGCCCTGTGGGGAGGAGGGGTTGGGGGCGTACCGTGCACCTGCCGAGTTCGGCATCGGCACGGGGACGTACGAATCCGGAGGGGACGACCATGAACGACCTCATGCTGAAGGCTGCGATGACGACGAAGGCGCGCCTCGGCGGCTGGATCCGAGCGAGGGCTGCGAACGACCGTGGGCAGACTGCGGTCGAGTATCTGGGCATCATCGTGGTGGTGGTGGCGATCGTTGTGGCGATCAGTGGCACGGACATCGGCAACACGATCAAGACCGCAATCTCGAACGAGATCGCCGATCTTCTCGACTAGCGCTGGCTCGCAGGGGGAAGGATTCAGGACAGGCGTTCCCCGTCTACATCACTGTGATGGCCGGCCTGCTCCTCCTCGCGTTCGCGTACTTCGCTGTCGGTCAGGCCGCGGCGAACCGGAACGGTGCCCAGACCGCGGCCGACGCGGCAGCACTGGCCGCAGCCCAGGATGCGCGCGACCAGCTGCGGGACGGTTGGTTGACGGTCATCCTCGACCCCACGGAGTGGGATCGCTTCCTCTCGGGCGACGAGTACGACGAGTACGCCGCGTGTCAGAGCGCAGCTTCGTTCGCCGCCAAGAACGGCGCGGAACTCCTGGACGGCGGCTGCGACCCCCTCCCGCTCGGCGAGTACGGATTCCGGGTGAAGGTGCGTGCTCTCGACAGCGTCGGTCGATCAGTCGTCCCCGATACGGAGAACCAGCACGCCACAGCGACGGCCACCGCCGTCATCAAGCCGCTGTGCACCTTCGAGGCTCCTGAACCTACAGAGGCGCCCGAACCTCCCGTCGAGCCGGAGCCGGAACCCGACCCGGAGCCGAGCCCCACACCGACAGAACCCGCTCCGATCCTCGGCCTCACATGCAACGGTGTTCCGTGGACGATCGACCCCGACCGGCCGGAGCTCCCCAGCGCAGCTGACCTCTTCACCGTTCGACTGGCCGACTGACAAGCGAAGGATTCCCGTTCATGAGTGTTCGGTACGCAACGACGGCCCTCAGGAGGTGGGCCGTGGCGGTCACCGCGGCCGGCCTGGTCCTCGGCGTAGCCGGCTGCGGCAGCGAGGACGAGCCTCCGAAGAGTCAGCCGTCCGCGAGTTTTGCGGCTCCCGACAAGAGCGAAAGCAACGAGAAGCCTCAGTCGGAAGCGCCGGAGGAGACGCTGGCCGTACTCAAGGGGCAGGACGGATTCGAGCTGACCATTACGTCGGCCAAGCGGGATGTCGGAGGCTTCGTCACAGTGAAGGGACGGTTGACGAACACCGGCGACAAAGGGCGGGCGATTCCGGCCGGAGTGAAGGGGAACGAAACCGAGGTTCTGAAGCATGGCAGTTCCCTGGGGGGTGCGACCCTGGTGGACACGGTGGGTAAGAAGCGCTACTACGTCCTCCGCGACACCGACGGCAGGCCGCTGACGACGACCGGCCTCGACATCCTGGGCTCCGAAGACTCCGCCGAAGTCTTCATGCAGTTCCCCGCCCCCGCAGAACAGACCACCGAGGTCACCTTCCAGCTCCCCACCTTCGAGCCCGGCACCATCAAACTCTCCTGACGGACGCCGCCATGACTCCCCACCGCCTCGTCACCCTCGCCGCAGCTTCCCTGCTCCTCGTCGCCGGTACGGCCATCCCCGCACTCGCCGACGATCCCCCCAACTCCACCTCCAGCGCCTCCCCGCCCCCCGAGATCGACGCCAACTCGCCCGAACTCATGCTTCCCGACGGAGCCACCCTCGCCGCACCCAAGGTCCTCGACATCAAGCAGGTCGTCGAGGAGGAAGGCGGGGAACAGCGGCGGGAGGACACCAATGTCGACGTGACCTTCGCCCTCCAGGCCGAGGTGCTCTTCGGCAAGGACAGCGCCAAGCTCAGCCCCGCTGCCACCGCCCGTATCGCCGCCATCGCCCTGGAGATCAACAAGCAGAACTCCAGCCGCGTCCGCGTCTTCGGGTTCACCGACAACCTCGGGACGTACGAGCACGGACTCAAGCTCTCCAAGCAGCGCGCCGACGCCGTGCAACAGGAGCTGTCCAAGACGCTCGACCCGGGCAAGACCTTCGACATCCGCGGGTACAGCGAGGACTACCCGATCGCCGACAACGCCACCGAGGAAGGCCGCACCAAGAACCGCCGCGTCGAGATCTCCTTCCCCCGCACCAGTCCCTAGAGAATCTGCCCAAGTGGCCCGCGGCCGTGGGCGATTCGCTGTCGGTCGTCGTCCCGTACAGTGCGATGGCGTGGGCGTCCGGGGCGGTCTTCACACACCGGCCGTGGACTCCCTCGCCTCGTGCCGGCAGACGTGTCTCGGGGGTGGGGTCAATGTGGGCGACTGCACGGTCGTGGGCCGAAGGCTGGGCCGTGTCCCGGGGGACACCCAAGCCGGTGGACGTGCCCTGGGGACTCCGTATCGAGGTCGGACAGCCGACCCAGGCGGTCCGGCACGTCCTCCTCGACACCGACACGGACGCCGACGCCGGAACCGCCCGCCGGCTCATCGACTCGGTGACCGAACCCACCACGTGCGTTAAAGCGTTCCTCCCGCCCCACGCCATGGAACCCTGGGTCTCGTCCGCCTGGGAACCCACCGATCCCTGCTACCTGATGGCCATCGACCTGCGCCCCTCGCGCGTTCAGGGGCCGGAGGGCTACACCGCCACCGTCAAGACCACCAGTGGCGTCACCTACGTACGCATCCAGAGCGCCGACGGGGAACTCGCCGCGTGCGGTCAGACAGGTCTGACCGGTACCGCCTGCGTCTTCGACCAGATCGTCACCGACCCGGCCCACCAGCGCCGTGGCCTCGGAACGATGGTGATGGACACACTCACCAACGCGGCCATCGAGAACGGGGTGTCCACCGGCATCCTCGGGGCGACCGTCCAGGGCCGGGCGCTCTACGAATCGCTCGGCTGGAAGGTCCTCTCGCCCTTGAGTGGATTCGTCTACCGACCCGCCGCCCCGTGAGGAGGGTGCCAAGGTGACCGCATTGCCGGAGGACGGACCGCGATCGATCAGCGAGGACGACCGCGACAGGGCTGTGCGGCGCCTGCAGGAGGCGTACGCCGACGGGCACGTCGCGCACGAGGACCTGGACCGCAGCCTCCACCAGGTGTTCACCGTCACGACCCACCGCGAGCTCGCGACCGCTCTGGCCTCGCTCCCGGAGGAGCCGGAGGCCACGACGTCCACGATCGGTGCCGCGAGCGGGCGCATCAAGCGGCGCGGCGCATGGCGGGTGCCTCGGAACCTGAAGATCGAGTCCGCGTTCGGCAGGGTGCGTCTGGACCTGTCCCGGGCCGTCATCGAGCATGCGACCGTCGACATAGAGCTCCAACTCGGCACCGGCAGAGCCAAGATCACGGTGCCGCGCGACGCGATCGTCGACGTCGAGGGTCTGACCACGGGGTGGAAGGACGTGCGCTCCAAGCCTCGGACCGGTTCCCACCGCACCGGACCCACGATCCGGATCTCCGGGGCCATGGGGTACGGGCGGCTGAAGATCCGGCACGCGAAGCGCTGAACTCCCGGCCCGCCTGCCGTACCGCCCGCCCGTACCCCTGCAGTACCACCCCCCGCCTGCTCCGGGCTTTCGCTCACGTGCCCAACTGCCCCAGCACCCCCCGGATCGTCGCGATCACAGCCTCCGGGCGGAGGAACACGTCCCGCGCCGTGAAGCGGAGGACCCGGCGGACCTCCGGGCAGTCCGCGAGGTCGTTGTAGCGGCGGATGTCCCGGTCGTGTGCCTGGCGGCTGCCGTGGAAGGCGTACCCCTCGATCTCGACCGCCAGGCCCTGAACCCGGAAGAGGAAGTCGGGGCGAAGGGAGCGGCCCCCGCGGGTGTGGAGCAGCGGCTGGGACTCGGGGCGCAGGCCCGCGTCCCGCATACGGAGGCGGGCGACCGTCTCCGCCGGGGAGCCGCACGCCGGGTCGGCGAACGGCAGCCAGCGGCGGGCCCGGGTCGCGCCCGGCCGGGGTGCGGACAGCTCGGCCACCAGCTCCTCGCGGTGGACGAGCGGCTCGCGGCGCACACCCCGGACCGTGCGGCGCGACAGGGCCGAGTCCGCGACCACGACCGCGTGCTCGCGGGTGCCGCAGCCCCGTATCAGGTCGCCGACCGTCCGCGCGGGGCTCGTCGCCCGCAGGCCTCCGCGCATGACACAGTCGCCGGCGGTGAGGAACTCCGTGGAGTGGACGCGCACCCCCTCGGCGGTACGGGAGGACCGGCCGGGGCGGGGCACGGTGAAGTCCAGCACCTCCGAGGCGTCCGCTTCCCCCGGGGGCCCCACCCCCCTCCCCCCGATCCCCCCGAGCTCCCCCAGTACCTCGATCCGGTGCAGTGCCGCCGCCGTGCCGTGGCTGCACACCAGCTCAGGGCGGAGCAGTTGGTGGGCTCTGGCGCGGACGCGCCAGTCGACCTCCTTGCCGGGGGCCGCCCAGGCTCCCTGGCAGATGCGCTGCCATCCGTCCGCGCGGAGCCTTCTCGTCGCCCGGCCCCGCGACCAGCCTGCTCCGTACGCCCACACCGTGAGGAGCACCCCGCCCCGGGCGACCCTCACCAGTTCCTCCGTCTCTCCTCTCATGCCCCAACGATCCACGGACGGGCGAACGTTCGCATCCCCTGTGGATAACTTGTGCCTCTATGCCGCATCCTGGTCGGAACGGGCGGAACGGGCGCCGGGACTGCTGCTCCGAAGTGGACTGCCGATGGAAACGACATCCCCCAGCGTGCGACTGGTCAGCGATCTTGTGACACGGATCCCCGAGTTCCGGGGCGCGTACGACGACCATGTGTTCAGTCAGGGCGGCGTGCTTCCGCACGTGTTCTTCTGGGACGTCGTCCAGAACACCGTGCGCTCGTTCCTCGGGGAGGACCCGGCCGCCGCCGACTGGCGACGCACGCTGGAGTTCCTGGAGGAGCAGAGCGCTCGCGGGGAGCTGGGCGTCGACGAGGTCATCGTCACCTCGTTCCTCAACGATCTGCCGTACCCCCACGAGCCCGGGTACGCCATCGTCAGGGAACTCGGCCCGGTCATGGCCGCGCGTTTCGGACGCATCCGCCCCTCGGGGTGAGCGCCGCCCCAGGGCCCGTCCCCCGAGCCCCGGCCCCCGGGCCGCCCCCCTCGGCCCCCGGCCCCCGGGCCGCCCCCCTCGGCCCCCGGCCCCCGGGCCGCCGCCCTCGGCCTCCGGGCCGCCGCCCCGGGCCCCGAGCCCCGGCCCCCGGCCAGGCCACCGACCGCTCCCGGCCGCCGGACATAATCGAGCGCATGTCCCCAGACCGGCCCCCTTCGCCCCGCTCGTCTCTGTCGTTCCGTACACCCGATTCGCCCGCCGTGGCTCTCGGCGGCTACGCCGCCACCCGCCTCATCGGCCTCGCGATCCTCGCCCTCGCCGCCGTCGCGACCGGCAAGGACGGGCTGCACCGACTGTCGGGCCGCTGGGACTCCGTCTGGTATGTCCGGATCGCGAAGAACGGTTACGGGTACGAGGTCACCCTCCCCAACGGCAGCGTCCACTCCGATCTGGCGTTCTTCCCCCTCTTCCCGGCGCTCGAACGGGCCCTGTCCACCGTCCTCCCCGTCGACGCCGCCACCGCCGGGCTCCTCGTCTCCTGGACCGCCTCGCTCGCCGCCGCCTGGGGCATCTACGCGGTCGGCTCCCATGTCGCCGGCCGGCCGGCCGGTGTCGTGCTGGCCGTCCTCTGGGGCGTGTACCCGACCGCGTTCGTGCAGTCGATGGCGTACACCGAGACGCTCTTCACCGCCCTCGCCGCCTGGTCGGTCCTGGCCGTGCTGCGCGGCCGCTGGATCCTCGCCGGAGCGCTGTGCGCGTGCGCCGGGCTCACCCGGCCGACGGCCGCCGCGCTGATCGCCGCCCTCGGGATCACGGCCCTCGTCTCCGTCGTACGCGAACGGGAGCTGCCCGCCCGCATGGTGGCCGGCGTCCTCCTCGCGCCCCTCGGCTGGCTCGCGTACATCGTCTACGTCGGCGTGCGCGAGGGCAGCGCCACCGCGTACTTCGACGTCCAGGCGGCCTGGGGGAACTCCGTCGACGGCGGTGTCGCCCTCGCCCGCTTCATCTGGGGCCTGCCGCCGCTCGCCGCGCTCGGGCTGTGCGCGGCGCTCGGCCTGCTCGGGTGGCTGGTCGTGCTGTGCGTACGGCAGGGGCAGCCGCTGCCGCTGCTCGTGTACACGATCGGGGTCGTCGTCGTGTCGCTCATCGGCGCCGCCTACTTCGGCTCCCGGCCGCGTCTGATGATGCCCGCGTTCGGCCTTCTGCTGCCGGCCGCGGCCGCGCTCGTACGCCTTCGGGTGCGCAACCGCGTCCTGGTGCTCACCGGCCTCGCGCTCGGGTCGGGCGTGTACGGCGCGTTCACGTTGCTGGGGTCGGGACCGCCGTGACCCGGACGCCTTCGCGCAGACCCCAGCCCGCCATCGCCCCGCCCTCGGCCTCCAGGACGTGCCGGGCGCGCGGGCGCACCATGCCGAGGCGTCCCGGCCGCATGGTCACCACGGCGAGGACCGTGAGGTTCCGGTCGAGGTAGGCCACGTCGATGGGGAAGCGCATGCCGAAGGTGTGGATGCTGTTGGTCGGGGTGATGAGCATCGCGCCCTCGATCCCGTCCCGGCCGAGGAGGCCTTTTCGGCGTGCCCGGTAGGTGGCCGCGATCTCCAGCACGACCTGCCCCGTGGGCACGGTCAGCGTTCCCGTCCCGTCCTGCCATCTCCCCATGGGGGAGACGGTAGCGGTGCGGCTGGGTAGGGTGCGGCGGGTGTTAGCCACGCTGATCGCCGTCGCCGTGCTGTGGGGTGCCGCCACCGGGTTGTTGGTGCCGCGCGCCGCGTACCGGCTGTCGGTCGATCCGGAGGAGCCGTGGCGGGACACCTGCGGGTCGGGTCACGCACTGGTGGGGCCGGCGCGCGGCTGGCTGGGCGCTCCGGTGTGCGCGGCCTGTGCGACCCATCCGTCCGAGTCCGGCCCGACGGCTCCCGCAACCTCCACGCGCCCCGGGACGGCCCCACGCCGTACCGTCCCCCTCCGCACCGCGCTCACCGTCCCCCTCCGGGCTGCCTTCGCCGTTCCCCTGCGCCCTGCCTTCACCGTCCCCCTCCGTACCGTCCTCACCGCGCCGCTCCTCACGGCAGTCGCCTGTGCCGCTCTCGCCGCCGTCACCGGGCCGCGTCCCGAACTCGCCGTCTGGCTGCTCCTCGGACCGTTCGGCGTGCTCCTCGCCACCGTCGACGTGCGTGTCCACCGGCTGCCCGACCCGCTCACGCTCCCGCTCGCCGCGGCCGTCCCGCTGCTCCTGCTCGGTGCCGAACTCCTGCCGTACGACGCCGGCTCCTGGTTCCATGCGCTGCTCGGCGGAGTCGCGCTGGGTGCCGGGTATCTCGTGCTGTTCCTGATCCGTCCGAGCGGCATGGGCCTGGGCGACGTCAAGCTCGCGCTCGGCGTGGGCGCGGCTCTGGGCTGGTACGGCTGGGGTGTTCTCTTCGTCGGTTCCGTCGCGGCCTTCCTCGCGGGCTCGCTGTACGGGCTCGGTCTGGTCGTCCTCCGGCGTGGGAGCGGGAGGTCGGTGATCCCCTTCGGGCCGTTCATGATCGGCGGTGCCCTGGTCGGGCTGCTCCTCGGCGCGCTCTCCGCCTCGCCCTGAGGTCCGCGGCCTAGCATTCCGGCACATGCGGACAATGACTGACAATCTGCCCGTGGTGTCGCCACGGGAGGCCACTCCGCCTCCCGTGCCCTGGTACCGGCGGCCCGCCGTCCTCCCCTGGGCGTGGGCAGCGGGCCTGTGTCTCCTCTACGCGACCGTCGCCGTACGCCGCCACCAGCTCCTGCGGACCACCGGCTACGACCTGGGCATCTTCGAGCAGGCCGTCCGCGCGTACGCCGAACTCCGGGCCCCGGTCGTCCCCTTGCGCGGCCCGGGCTTCCATCTCCTGGGCGATCACTTCCACCCGCTCCTCGCCGCCCTCGCTCCCTTCTACCGTCTCTGGCCCTCGCCCCTCTGTCTGCTGGTCGCCCAGTCGGCCCTGCTCGCCCTCGCCGTCGTCCCCCTGGCGCGCTGGGCGCGGCGCGCGCTCGGCACCCGGGCCGCGCACGTGGTCGCCGCCGGGTACGGGCTCAGCTGGGGCGTCGCCTCCGCGGCCGCCTTCGACTTCCACGAGGTCGCGCTCGCCGTTCCGCTGCTCGCGTTCGCGCTCGAGGCGCTGGGGCGCCGGCGCTGGGGTGTCGCCGTCGCCTGGGCGGCGCCCCTGCTCCTCGTCAAGGAGGACCTCGGGCTGACCCTTGCGGCCGTCGGTGTCCATGTCGCGTTGAAGGGGCCGCGGCGGCTCGGGGCCGCCACGGCGGCGGTCGGTCTGCTCGGCTCGCTGGTCGAGGTGAAGCTGCTGCTGCCGGCGTTCAACCCGGGCGGCGCCTACGCGCACGGTGGTCACCTCGCCGACGGGCACGGCTCGCTGCTCTCCACCCTCGCCCACGCCCCGATCGACGCACTGCGCCCGGACATCAAGGCGATGACACTGATCCTGGTCTTCGCCCCGTCGGCGCTGCTCGCCCTGCGCTCGCCGCTCTCGCTGATCGCCGTGCCCACGCTCGGCTGGCGGATGTTCTCGGAGAACACCTTCCACTGGGGCACGGCGTACCACTACAGCGCGATCCTGATGCCGGTCGTCTTCGCCGGCCTGATCGACGTCCTGGGCCGGGAACGACAGGCGGCCAGGGAGTCGCCGTCCCCCGGTGCGTCCGCCCGGAACGTGCGTGCCTCGCTCGCCGTCGTCCTCGCCGTGACCGTGGTGATGATCCCGGCGTTCCCCCTGGCCCAGCTCGCCCAGCGGCCCACCTGGCGGACCACGCCGCACATCGGGGCCGCGCGGGCGCTGCTCGACCGCATCCCGGACGGTGCCACCGTCGCCGCCTCCAACCGGCTGGCCCCGCAACTCACTTCGCGCTGCGAGGTGGTGATCTTCCCGACGTTCCCGGTGGACGCCCGCCTCGACCTCCGGGAGACCGGCCCGCTGCCGGCCCCCACGGCCGAGTGGATCGTCTACGACGCCGTACCGCCGGAGGCCTGGCCCCAGCAGAGCGGCCCGTGGCCGTACCCGAAGGAGCAGCAGGAGAGGGAGCTGAAGGCGGCACAGGAGTCGCACGGCTACGAGGTCGTGGCCGCCCGCGACGGCATCACGCTCCTCCGCCGCGCCTCCTGAAGCGTGTTTCGAAAGCCCCGTCCGGCCGGGGGCCACGCCCCTTCGGACGAACGACGCTACTTTCGAAACACGCTTCAGGCGTGCGGTCCCACCGTCACCGTGCCCACCACCAGGTCCGGACGGCCCTCCAGGATCGTCGCCACGCGGTCGGCCTGGGCCTCCACGTCCCGGAGGCGGGCCGCGCTCAGCGGCTTCAGCGGCTCGACCGTCAACGTGATCCGCTTTCCCGAGCGCCGCTGGTGCCAGACCCCCGCGACCGTTCCGTCCACGAGGAGCACGGGGTAGTTCCCGGCCTGGCCGCCCGCCAGCGCCCTGCCGTGGGCGGCGCCCGGGAAGAGCCGGTCGCGCGGCTGCGAGGCGATGGTGAAGGCGTCGAAGTACGGCAGCAGCCGCACCCCGCGTGCGGGCCGCGGGTCCGGAAAGTCGGAGTCTCCTGCGACGACCCAGCCGGCCGCGCCGTCGAAGGAGACCTCCTCGATCCGGCCGGCCTCGGCCAGCGAGGCGAACAGCCCGTTCGCCCAGCCCGCGGGCGCCGCCAGCCACTTCGCGAAGTGCTGGGGAGACGCCGGCCCGTAGGCGTACAGGTAGCGTTCCACCAGATCGCGGAGGGCCGTCGTGCCCTCCGCCGGACGCACCCCCGGGTTGGTGTACGTGACCTTCCGGCCCCGGTCCCGGCCGAAGCACAGCACCCCGCGGTGTCCCGCCAGATGGGTGATCTGCCGCCAGCGGGGCCACTTGTCCTGGAAGGCCTCCATCACCCGCTCGCCCGCCCAGGGCCCGGTGCGCGCCACGATGGCGTCCGTGAGTTCGTCGACGGTCAGCTCGGTGTCCGTCAGGGCGTCCGCGACGGCGGCCAGGACCTGGTCGGTCTGCTCGGCGGTCATCCGTACGTCCGGCGGCATCGGGCTCGCCCCGCCGGGGACGGCCGACAGGGCGCCGGTCCACATCGGCAGGTCGGCGGCGGGCAGCAGATGGACCGTGCCGCGCGGGCCGTACGTCTTGACCAGCGTGCCGGTCTCCCACAGGGCCGCCCGTACGTCCGCCCGGGTGGCGTCGGCGGTGCGCAGGGCGACGGACAGCTCCGCCGCGGACAGGACCTGGGCGTGCGCGCCGAGCATCGCCGCGGCGACCGCCGCCGGCGGGGCGTCCGTCGGCTCGTCCAGGAACTGCCGGCGGATCCTGCGGGCGTCGGCCTGCGTCCAGGTGACCTGTGGTGGGGTGGAGGTCGTCATGCGTCGACCGTAGGCCCGGAATAGGTCAGGTCCTGTCCGCCTTGGCGGAGTAGGGGAGAGCCGAAGGGCCGAAGGGGCGAGGGTCGACGCGTCGACGCGTCGAAGAGCCGGGACAGACGAGGAGTTGGCATGGCCAAGGGGAAGACGACGTACGGCTGTGGGATCGAGGTGGCCGTCGACGTGGTCGGGGGGAAGTGGAAGCCGCTGATCCTGTGGGCTCTGCACGCGCACGGCGCCATCCGCTTCGGGGAGCTGAGGCGGCAGGTCACGGGCGTCAGCGAGAAGGTGCTGATCCAGCAGCTGCGGGAGCTGGAGGCGGACGGGGTCGTCCACCGCGAGGTCTACCCGGAGGTCCCGCCCCGGGTGGAGTACTCCCTCACGGGGCTCGGCGAGGCGCTGAACACCGCGCTGATGCCGCTGGGGGAGTGGGGTGATCGCTTCATGGCGGACATCCTCGCCGCCAAGGAGGCGCAGAGGTCCGCGGAGGCCGCGTGACGGGGAGCGCCGTCAACCTGGGACCCTTCGGGGTGGGTCCCTCTTGGGAGGTACGGAACCCGCCGCCACGCCGGGGCGCAAACCCGCCAGCGCACCGCAAGAGCCTTGTCCCGACTGGGCTCCGCGTCATCCGGCACAGGTCGGCGGCACTGCTTGGCACGCAGCAGGGCTTCTGAAGGGTTATGGTGGAAACCCCCCCTCGGGCCGGTCCGTATCCCCCCCACGGACCGGCCCGTTTTCTTTTCCCACGGCCTGGCGCGCCCCCGTGGAGCCGGCCTGAAGCGTCGCCCCCGAGCCCCCCGTGCCGCGGGCCTCGCGCCTCGGCCCTCGCCGGCCCGGACGGGCACAGCCCCCGGTCGGCCCGGACGGGCACAGCCCCCGCCGGCCCGGACAGGCTCAGCCCCGGCCGGCCCAGATGTTGGTGCCCTCGGTGTCCACGGCGAAGGAGTCGATCTCCTTCAGCTCCTCCTCCGTCAGCGGCGGCCCGGCCAGCGCGGCCACGTTCTCCTCCAGCTGCGCGACGCTGGACGCGCCGATCAGCGCGGAGGTCATCCGCTCGTCGCGCAGCACCCAGCGGAGCGCCAGCTGCGCCAGCGACTGTCCGCGCCGCTCGGCGATGTCGGCCAGGCCGTGCAGCCGCCGCAGCACCTCGTCGGAGAGCAGGTTCGGGTCGAGGGACTTGCCCTGTGTGGCCCGCGAGCCCTCCGGGATGCCCTTCAGGTACTTGTCGGTGAGCAGCCCCTGCGCCAGCGGCACGAAGGAGATGCAGCCCATACCGGCCGCCTCCAGCGTGTCGAGGAGGGCGTCCTCCTCGGTCCAGCGGTTGATCATCGAGTACGACGGCTGGTGGATGAGCGCCGGGACACCCATCTCCTTCAGGAGCCGCGCGGCCTCGGTCGTCTGCTCGCTGTTGTAGGACGAGACGCCGACGTACAGCGCCTTGC
Source organism: Streptomyces sp. NPDC013317 (assembly GCF_055563155.1). Taxonomy (NCBI): domain Bacteria; kingdom Bacillati; phylum Actinomycetota; class Actinomycetes; order Kitasatosporales; family Streptomycetaceae; genus Streptomyces; species Streptomyces sp. NPDC013317. The sequence goes on along the minus strand of NZ_JBVHDX010000002.1, from coordinate 769,037 downwards.
CCTGCTGGACGGCGGAGGCGAGCGCCCCCATCGTCTCCTCCAGCGGGGTGTGCGGGTCGAAGCGGTGCGAGTAGAAGATGTCGACGTAGTCGAGGCCCATCCGCTTCAGGGAGGCGTCGAGCGAGGACATCAGGTACTTGCGGGAGCCCCACTCGCCGTACGGGCCGGGGTGCATCTCGTAGCCGGCCTTGGTGGAGACGATCAGCTCGTCCCGGTACCGGGCGAAGTCCTGGGCGAAGATCTTGCCGAAGTTCAGCTCGGCGGACCCCGGGGGCGGTCCGTAGTTGTTCGCCAGGTCGAAGTGGGTGACGCCGAGGTCGAAGGCGCGGCGCAGGATCGCGCGCTGCGTGTCGAGCGCGCGGTCGTCGCCGAAGTTGTGCCAGAGGCCGAGGGAGACGGCGGGAAGCTTGAGTCCGCTGCGGCCGGTGCGGCGGTACTCCATGTGCTCGTAGCGGTCCGCGGAGGCGCGGTAGATCGGGGAATCAGTCACGTATCTCTGCTTATCACGGACTTGTGACAGTCCCGGGCTGGGAGCCTGTTACCCGTCCGCAGTAGTGTGTCGGCTTCGGGGGCCGCCGCAGCATGGAGGGGTTAAGAACAGTGAACCTGCGCGACCTGGTGTACGGGCTCTACGCACGCCGGGTGGAAGGCCGCCTCGATCACGCCCAGGTGCCGAAGCACATCGGTGTCATCCTCGACGGCAACCGGCGCTGGGCCAAGGCCTCCGGTGGAACCCCCGAGCAGGGCCACAAGGCCGGCGCGGACAAGATCCAGGAACTGCTCGGCTGGTGCGCCGAGACGGACGTCGAGGTCGTCACGCTCTGGATGCTCTCGACGGACAACCTGAACCGGCCCGAGGACCAGCTGGGCCCGCTGCTCTCGATCATCGAGGGCGCGGTGCGCGCCCTGGCCTCCGACGGCCGCTGGCGCGTGCACCACGTGGGCACGCTGGACCTGCTGCCGGCCCGTACCCAGTCCGTACTGAAGGAGGCCGAGCAGGCCACGCACGACAACACGGGGATACTCGTGAACGTCGCCGTGGGCTACGGAGGCCGCCAGGAGATCGCGGACGCGGTCCGCTCGCTGCTCCTGGAGCACGCGGAGAAGGGGACGAGCTTCGAGGAGCTCGCCGAGATCGTCGACGTCGAGCACATCTCGGAGCACCTCTACACGCGCGGCCAGCCCGATCCGGACCTGGTGATCCGTACGAGCGGCGAGCAGCGCCTGTCGGGCTTCATGCTGTGGCAGAGCGCGCACTCCGAGTACTACTTCTGCGAGGTCCACTGGCCGGCCTTCCGCAAGGTCGACTTCCTGCGGGCCCTGCGCGACTACGCCGCCCGTCACCGTCGCTACGGCACCTGAGCGAACCTCGGGGACCGCGGAAACCCACCGGACGCAGCACGGAGAAGCACGGGCGCAGCACGGAAGCAGCACGGAAGCACGGACTCCGTCGCCGGACGATCACCGGACGTTCGACTCTGTTCACGAACACGTCGTCATATGCCATGGCATGGCTGAGTCTTTTCGCGGGAATACCCCTTCCAGAGTGAGCGGCACGGAGACCGCCACCCGGGAGGCCCGTTGCACCAGGACGACCGTGCAGGACATGTACGGACGGAGCGGAGGGCCGGAGCTCGGCCCGCGCATCGTGGCCAGAGCCCGGTCCCATCCCGCAGCGACACCGCTTCCGTCGCGCCCCGACCTCTCAGGGGTCGTCAAAGGGGGTCTGTCCTTCCGTGGTGACCAGCACTAAGCGCCGCTTGTCCGACAGGCGCACCTACGTACTCGACACCAGCGTCCTGCTGGCCGACCCCAACGCCGTGTCACGGTTCGACGAGCACGAGGTCGTGCTCCCGATCGTCGTGGTCACCGAGTTGGAGGCCAAGCGGCACCACCCCGAGCTCGGCTACTTCGCCCGGGCGGCCCTGCGCCTCCTGGACGACTTCCGGGTCCGGTACGGGCGCCTGGACGCCCCGCTCCCCATCGGGGAGCTGGGCGGCACTCTGCGTGTCGAGCTGAACCATTCGGACCCCGGAGTGCTCCCGGCCGGCTACCGGCTGGGGGACAACGACTCCCGGATCCTGGCCGTCGCGCGCAATCTGCAGGCCGAGGGGTACGACGTCACGGTCGTCTCCAAGGACCTGCCGCTGCGTATCAAGGCGTCCTCGGTCGGTCTCCTCGCGGAGGAGTACCGCGCGGAGCTGGCCATCACGGACTCCGGTTGGACCGGAATGTCCGAACTGGCCCTCTCGGCCGACCAGGTGGACATCCTCTACGACCAGGAGACGCTGTACGTGCCGGAGGCCGCCGAGCTTCCGGTGCACACGGGTCTGGTCCTGCAGTCCGAGCGGGGCAAGGCGCTCGGCCGGATCACGGCGGAGGGCAACGTCCGGCTGGTGCGCGGCGACCGGGAGGCCTTCGGCATCCGGGGCCGCAGCGCGGAGCAGCGGATCGCGCTGGATCTGCTCCTCGATCCGGACGTCGGGATCATCTCGATGGGCGGCCGGGCCGGTACGGGCAAGTCGGCGCTCGCCCTGTGCGCGGGCCTGGAGGCGGTCCTGGAGCGCCGGCAGCACCAGAAGGTGATGGTGTTCCGTCCGCTGTACGCGGTCGGCGGCCAGGAGCTCGGCTATCTGCCGGGCAGCGAGGCCGAGAAGATGAGCCCCTGGGCGCAGGCGGTCTTCGACACGCTCTCGGCCGTGGCGGGCCGTGAGGTCATCGAGGAGGTGCTCGGGCGCGGGATGCTGGAGGTCCTGCCGCTCACCCACATCCGGGGTCGCTCGCTCCATGACGCGTTCGTCATCGTGGACGAGGCCCAGTCGCTGGAGCGGAACGTCCTGTTGACCGTTCTGTCCCGGATCGGGGCGAATTCGCGGGTGGTGCTGACGCATGACGTCGCCCAGCGCGACAACCTCCGGGTCGGCCGGTACGACGGAGTCGTCGCCGTGGTCGAGAAGCTGAAGGGGCATCCGCTCTTCGCGCACGTCACGCTGACCCGTTCGGAGCGGTCGCAGATCGCCGCCCTGGTGACCGAAATGCTGGAGGATGTTCAGATCTGACCCGATTCGCACGATCCCGTACGGGTACGGGAGTTGGCGCCGCCCGGCAGAGCGCAGGAGCTTAGCCGGGCGGCGTCGTGCTGTCCGGGAAATCGGCCAAAACTCGTGCGACTTGCGAGGTGTGAGCTTTCACACGCAACGCAGAATTGCCTTGCGGTATCGGCGTCCGGCAGAGTCTTGCTTCCGTCAGGCCCCGCATACGGCACACGTGCACCTCCAGAGGTGCTGCACCACACAACTCAACACTCGTTCGCCGTATGCCGCCCACAGCACCACGGGCCCGTGTCTTCTGTGACCCAGTACGTCGGAGACCAGCGCCAGGGGCACGATTTCGCCCACGTGGTCACCTCTGTGGACGATGCTGGAAGGAAACCGTGTGAGCCGGATCTCGGTCCGGGGATTCGCGGTGGCTTCGGCCACTGCGGTCACCACCGTCGGCGCCGTCGTGGGCGTTGCCTCGGGCAACACCCAGCCCTCTGACGACAACTTCGAGGCCACCGCGGCCGACACCACGCTGCTCGCGGACATTCCCGCGGGCGAGCAGGCCCAGGTACAGGTCTCCTCGCTCTCGGAGCAGGCCGCCGTCCAGGCCGCCGCGGCCGACTCGGCCATGAAGAAGTCCGCGGAGGAGGCTGCCCGTATTCAGGCGGCCAAGGACGCCGAGGCGAAGAAGAAGGCTGCCGACAAGGCGGAGAAGGAGCGCAAGGAGGCCGCCGAGCGCGCCGAGCGTTCCTCCGTCCGTGACGCGTCCAGCTTCTCGGCCCAGGGCTCGTACTCCATCTCCGAGGTCAAGGCGATCGCTCGCCAGATGATCCCGGCCTCGCAGTTCCAGTGCTTCAGCAACATCGTGGACCACGAGTCCGGCTGGAACTACCGGGCGACCAACCCGTCCTCGGGCGCGTACGGTCTCGTCCAGGCCCTCCCGGGTTCGAAGATGTCGTCGGCCGGCGCCGACTGGCAGACGAACCCGGCCACCCAGATCAAGTGGGGCCTGAACTACATGAACAGCCGCTACGACAGCCCCTGCGGCGCGTGGAACTTCTGGCAGGCCAACCGCTGGTACTAGTACCGGCGCTCTCAACCCTGCTGAGCCCCTCACCGTCCTACGGTGGGGGGCTTCATGCGTGTAGGTTCGGGCAGACGTGCTCCCCGGGGGAGTGAGCGGGGGAAGAGGAAGAAGAGATGTCGAGACTGCCAGGATGGCTGAGCCGGCTGGGCGAAGAGCTGAGCCGCATGGGGGAGCGCCTGGACGAGCGCCGGGTCCGCGCCGAGCGTGCGCACGACCTGGGCGCGGGCGACGCGTCCGTGTCCACCGGCCAGGGCGTCGGGCCGGACCGGGGCGACGAACCCGCCACGAGCCGCGGCCCGGAGTCTGCGTCCGGCTCGGCGTCCGTGTCGGCACGGAGGTCGGCACCGGGATCGGCATCCGGGTCGGCAGCGGGGCCGGTGTCCGGTATCGACGAGTCCCCCGCGGGGGCGTCCTCGTCCGGACCGGCGGCCGCCGTCCCCGCGTCCGGAGCAGACCGCGACCCCGGCCACGACCCCGGCCGTGAGACCCCGTCCGAGTCGGGCCGCGAGGCCGAGCGGTGGCCCGGGAAGCGGCGGGCGCCGCAGCAGACCGCCGTGGCCGTCTCCGTTCCCGCGCCGCCCGCCTACGCCCCCGCCGTCGCCGCCCGGCCGGATCCCGTCGCCGCGATCCCGTGGGGCATGCGGGTCGCCGCCGAGGCGGGCTGGCGTCTGCTCGTACTCGCCGGCACCCTCTGGGTCCTGATGAAGGTGATCAGCTCGGTGCAGCTGGTCGTCCTCGCCTTCGTCGCCGCGCTCCTCATCACCGCCCTGCTCCAGCCGACCGTCGCACGGCTGCGCGGGATGGGGCTGCCGCGCGGGGTCGCCACGGCGGTCACCGCCGTCTCCGGCTTCGTGATCATGGGGCTGGTCGGCTGGTTCGTGGTCTGGCAGGTCATGGACAACATCGACAACCTCTCGGACCGGGTCCGGGACGGTATCGAGGAGTTGAAGCGCTGGCTCCTCGACAGCCCGTTCCACGTGACCGAGAAGCAGATCAACGACATCGCGAAGAACCTCAGCGACACGATCGGTGCGAACACCGAGCAGATCACCTCCGCGGGACTCCAGGGCGTGACCGTGATCATCGAGGCGATCACCGGGATACTGCTCGCGATGTTCTCGACCCTCTTCCTCCTCTACGACGGGAAGAAGGTCTGGCAGTGGACGCTGAAGCTGGTGCCCGCCCAGGCCCGCCCGGGTGTCGCGGGCGCGGGGCCGCGGGCCTGGCGCACGCTGACCGCGTATGTGCGCGGAACGGTGCTCGTCGCCCTCATCGACGCGGTCTTCATCGGCCTCGGGCTGTACTTCCTCGAGGTCCCGATGGCCGTCCCGCTCGCCGTCTTCATCTTCCTCTTCGCCTTCATCCCGCTCGTCGGCGCCGTCATCTCCGGTGCCCTCGCGGTCGTGGTCGCGCTGGTCACCAACGGGGTGTTCACCGCCCTGATGGTCCTCCTCGTGGTCCTGGCGGTGCAGCAGATCGAGGGCCATGTGCTCCAGCCGTTCATCCTGGGCCGGGCCGTCCGGGTCCACCCGCTCGCCGTCGTCCTCGCGGTCGCGGCGGGCGGGCTGACCGCCGGCATCGGCGGCGCGGTGGTCGCGGTGCCGCTGGTCGCCGTCACCAACACCGTGGTCGGATATCTGCGCGCGTACAGCCACGAACAGGCGCTGCTCAGCACGCCGGAGCCGCGTGGTGCGACCGCTTTCGCCGTGGCGCCCGTCAAGGCGCCCGGTTCCAGGGACAGGAGCGACGCGTGATCTCCGAGCCGGAACTGGTGGGCGGTGTCGCGTACCCGCCGGCGCAGGTGCTCGATCCGGAGGCCCGCGAACCCGGAGAGCCGCGCGAGCCGAAGGCGCCGCGCCCCCGCCGCCCCTGGCCGTGGGTGCTCGGCGGTGCGGTGGTGGCCTCTGCGGTGTGGGCCGGCGGGCTGTACGCGTACGAGCGGAGCCAGGACGAGGCGCCGGACCTCAGGGGGTACCGCACCGTCGACGAGCTCTGCGAGAAGGCCGAACTGAAGGCGTTGTCCGTGGTGCTCGGGGCGAAGTCCGTGGACCACGAGATCCCGACGACGAAGCACCCCGCTCTCGACCAGGCCCTCTGCTTCGCCACGATGGGGTCGCCCGAGACGGGGTTCAGCGTCGAGGTCGCCTACGACCTGCACAAGGTCACCGACCCCGAGCCGGAGTTCGAGCCGCGCCTGGGCGTCTGGAACGAGGACGCGGAGCCGGTGGAAGGGCTCGGCGAGCGGGCGTTCGTCCACCGTGAGGCGGAGAACGGGAGCGCGTGGATCCGCGTCCTCGACGGTCAGGCCGAGCTGATGATCTCCTTCCGCCGGCAGGCGGACTGGGACCCGGAGACGGACGAGCCGGCCGCCCCCGCCCCGGCGGTCGACCTCTCCGGCGTCGAGACCGTCCTCGCCCAGGACATGACGGCTCTGATGGCCGCGCTCAAGAAGCCCTGACGGCCCCGCGCGAGATGGGCGGTAGCGCCCGGGAGATGTCGAGTGGGGCCCGGGAGACGACGAGCAGGGCCCGGGAGACGACGGAAGGGCCCCGGGGCGGAGACCCCGGGGCCCTTCCTGTCGGGCGCGCTCGCCTACTCGGCGATGAGCGCCTCCGCGTCCAGCGTCACGCCGACCGCCTGGATCACCGAGGCGATCTTGACGGCCTCCTGGATCGTCTCGCGGTCGACACCGGCCTTGCGCAGGACCTGCTCGTGCGAGTCCAGGCACTGGCCGCAGCCGTTGATCGCGGAGACGGCCAGCGACCACAGCTCGAAGTCGACCTTCTCGACGCCCGGGTTGCCGATGACGTTCATCCGCAGACCGGCGCGCAGCGTCCCGTACTCGGGGTCCGACAGCAGGTGCCGGGTCCGGTAGAAGACGTTGTTCATCGCCATGATCGCGGCGGCGGACTTGGCCGCCGTGTACGCCTCGGGCTTGAGGTTGGCCTTGGCCTCCGGCTCCAGCTCGGCGAGGACCTTCGGCGAGCGCGAGGCGATCGCGCAGGCGAGGACCGTGCCCCAGAGCTGCTGCTGCGGGAGCTCGCTGTTGCCGATGACCGAACCGAGGTTCAGCTTCAGGTCCTTGGCGAAGTCCGGTATGGCGGACTTGAGTTCGTCGAGAGCCATGTCAGATCACTCGCCCGAGAGGAGCGCGACCGGGTCGAGGGTGTTCTCGCCCTTGGTCCAGTTGCACGGGCACAGCTCGTCGGTCTGCAGGGCGTCGAGGACCCGCAGGACCTCCTTGGGGTTACGGCCCACGGAACCGGCGGTCACCATCGTGAACTGGATCTCGTTGTTCGGGTCGACGATGAAGACGGCGCGCTGGGCGAAGCCGTCCTCGCCCTCGACGCCGCAGTCGCGCATGAGCTCGTGCTTGGAGTCGGCGAGCATCGGGAAGGGCAGGTCACGCAGGTCCGCGTGGTCCTTGCGCCAGGCGTGGTGCACGAACTCGGAGTCGCCGGAGGCGCCGAGGATCTGGGCGTCGCGGTCCGCGAACTCGTCGTTCAGCTTGCCGAAGGCGGCGATCTCGGTCGGGCAGACGAAGGTGAAGTCCTTGGGCCAGAAGAACACCACGCGCCACTTGCCCTCGTAGGACTTGTGGTTGATCTGCTCGAACTCCTTGCCGCTCTCCAGCGACACGCAGGCGGTCAGGTCGTAGGTGGGGAACTGGTCACCGACAGTGAGCACGCGCTCTCCTTGCAGTGGGAAGGGTCCCTTTTGGGGTCTTCCGTGAGGGGTTGGACGGGCTTCATCCTGGCACGGAGTGCATTGATCAGTGAAATAGCTAGACTGCCTCGGGTTGATCGAAGGTGGTTATCAGTGATCCCGGCACGACGTGTGAAACAACCCAGCCTGTCCCAGCTCAGAGCCTTCGCGGCGGTCGCGGAGCATCTGCACTTCCGTGATGCGGCGGCGGCGATCGGGATGAGCCAGCCGGCGCTTTCGGGCGCGGTTTCGGCTCTCGAAGAGGCACTCGGTGTCCAGCTCCTCGAGCGTACGACGCGCAGAGTGCTGCTCTCGCCCGCGGGTGAGCGGCTCGCGGTGCGGGCGCGGGGTGTCCTGGACGCCGTGGCGGAGCTGATGGAGGAGGCGGAGGCGGCGCAGGCCCCCTTCACCGGGGTGCTGCGGCTGGGTGTGATCCCGACCGTCGCGCCCTATCTGCTGCCCACGGTGCTGAGCCTGGTCCACGAGCGCTATCCGGAGCTCGACCTCCAGGTCCACGAGGAGCAGACGTCCTCGCTCCTGGAGGGGCTCGCGGCCGGACGGCTGGACCTGCTGCTGCTCGCGGTGCCGCTCGGTGTGCCCGGTGTCACCGAACTCCCGCTCTTCGACGAGGACTTCGTGCTCGTCACGCCGCGTGGCCATGCGCTGGCCGGCCGGGACGACATTCCGCGCGAGGCGCTGAAGGAGCTCAACCTGCTGCTCCTCGACGAGGGGCACTGTCTGCGTGACCAGGCCCTCGACATCTGCCGGGAGGCGGGTCGCACGGAGGGGGCGCCGGTCACGACGACCGCGGCGGGCCTCTCCACCCTGGTCCAGCTGGTGGCGGGCGGTCTCGGGGTGACGCTGCTCCCGCGGACGGCGGTGAAGGTCGAGACCGCGCGCAACGCCGCCCTGTTCACCGGCTGCTTCACCGATCCGGCGCCCTCACGGCAGGTCGCCCTCGCGATGCGTACGGGCGCGGCCCGGCAGGCGGAGTTCGAGGAGCTGGCCGGGGCGCTGCGGGGTGCGATGCGGCGCCTGCCGGTACGGGTGGTGGGCGCCGGTTCCTGAAGCCCCCCGGCTGCGGGAACCGACGCCCACGCGTCGTACACGGACTCGAAGGGTTACTCGGCCCTGGTCGGTCCTGGTCGGTCCTGGTCGTCCTCCTCGGTCTCAGCCGGTCCTACTCGGTCCTCAGCCCGTCCGTGCGCATCAGGCGCCACAGCATCGGCAGGCTGAGCAGGGTCACGGCCGCGATCAGGGCGAGACCGACGCCGGTGACGGGCAGGAAGACCCACCAGTCCAGGACCTGTTGGTCTGTCATCTTCAGCAGGACGACGCCGAGGCCGAGCCCGCCCGCCACGGCCAGGGCGAGGCCGAGCGTGATCGGCACCGCCGTCTGCCACAGCACCGACCAGCTCAGGGTGGTGCGCCGGGTGCCGAAGGCGACCAGCGCGGAGAGCAGCCGCTTGCGGTCCCTGAGCTGTTCGAGCGTGGTGACCAGGAGCGAGGCCGCCACCAGGAGCATCGTGAGGGTGGAGCCGACGAGGATGCCGGTGCGGACGCTGGCGAACTGGGCGCTCCGCTCGGTGTTCTTGAGCGTACGGACCCATGAGGTCCGGTCCAGGGCCGCCGCCGTGTTCCGTACGTACTCCGCGGCGTCCGGTACGGCCGGGTCGAGCCGCACCATGGCGAGCGCGGCGGGGGCGTCGAGCCGGGCCGCGTCGACCGACGACGGCGTGGCGAGGATTCCGAACTCGTACATGCCGGTCGGGTCGGGGCGGGAGTCGACGATCCGGGCGGTGGCGGGGATGCGCCACGTCGGGAGCGTGCTCTTGTGCGCTTCGGGGTCGCGCAGGGCGACCGTCCTGCCCGGCTTCGCGGTCTCCATGACCCAGCTGTCGGGCGCTCCTCCCTGGGCTCCGTGGGAGAGGGCGACGAAGACGTCGCCGTCCGTGCAGGAGGGCAGCTTCGCGAACTCGCGGAGCGAGGCGCAGTCGCCGACCTTGACCGAGGTGATCGGGGCGAAGTCCTCGCCGTCCTTCAGGGGGCCGGGCCGCCAGGCATGCGAGACGATCGTGCCCGACACCCCTTCGACGCCCCGCGTGTCCGTGAACCGGGTGATCATCTCCCGGGCCTCGTCGCCGGTCTTCGCCTCGGTCGCGGCGACGAGCTGGGCCCGCGTGGCGTCCTCGCCCGTGGCCTGTGTGAAGGAGCCCTCCATCGCCTGGAAGAGCATCTGGAGCGCGATCGCGCCGGCCGCCGCGACGACGATGCCGCTGACGGCACGGGCCGCCGTACCGCTGCTCAGCTGGAGCCTGCGTACGGCGAGCTGCCAGGAGACCGGCCCCCGGTGGAGCCGCTTCACGCCGGCTTCGACGAGCCACGGCAGCAGGGTGGTGAGGCCGGTCAGGCAGAGTGTGACTCCGGCTCCGATTCCGACGGTGTCGAGGGTGGTCTGGCCGATCTCCACCGTCCCGAACAGCGGGACGAGCAGGGCCGCGCCTGCTGCCACGAGCAGCAGCCGCCACCACAACCGGCGGCGGCGCGGCGTGGCGGAGCGGACGACGCCGAGGGGTTCGATCGCCACTCCGCGCAGGGCGAAGAGGGTGACGACGACGGAGGCGACGGGGACGACGGCGAGGACGAGCGCGGCGAGGGCGGGCATCGGTGCGACGTCGGAGGGGAAGGCGTTGACGTCCCAGATGGTGACCGTGCCCACGAACTGCCGTGCGACCGCGAAGAGTCCGACGCCCACGGCGAGGCCGGCGAGTGCGCCGGCCAGGGACTCGCCGGCCGCGATCCGACGGGTCGTCGCGGTGTCCGCGCCGACGAGCCGGAGGGCCGCGAGGCGCCGGTCGCGCTGTTCGCCGCCGAAGCGGACGGCGGTGGCGATGAAGACGAGCACGGGGAGCAGCAGGACGACGGAGGCGACGAGGACGAGGAGGATCAGGAACGCGTTGAAGGGCTCCTCGGGCACCGACCACCCGTAGCGGGAGGCGCGCCCGTCGTAGTTGTCCGTGGTGAGGAAGTCGACCTGGGCGATGTAGCGGAGTTCGGCCGGGCCGATGAGGCCGGCGTCGCCGATCGTGCCGACGGCCTTGTAGGGGAGCCGCTCCTCGAGGAGGGCGCCTTCGGGGGAGTCGAGGAGCTCGCGGAGCGCGGGCGAGACCAGCATCTCGCCGCTCGCGGGCAGCTTCGCCGTACCGGGCGGGAGAGGGGTCTCGGTGCCCTCGGGGCGCAGCAGGAGCCCGGTGACGGCCTGGTCCCGGTAGAGCGTCGTCTGCCCGAGGTGGAGAAAGGTGTCGGGGCGGGGGCCGGTCTCCTGCTCGCTGCCGTCGACGGAGCGGGTCGCCTCGCGGACCTCCCGCTGGAAGAGCATGCCGGGCAGGGAGGCGGCGGCGAGCAGCAGGGCCACGCCGATGCCGACGCCGAGCGCGGTCAGGAGGGTGCGGAGCAGGCCCGAGCGGCCTCCGGTGACCGCGAACCGGGCGCCGAGCGTCAGGTCGCGGGACCAGGTACGGAGCCTCATGCCGCCCACTCCGTGGAGCGGACCGCGCCGTCGCGGACGACGACCTCGCGGTCGGAGTAGGCCGCGACGCGGGCCTCGTGGGTGACGAGGACGACGGCGGCGCCGGTGTCGCGGGCCGCGTCCGTGAGCAGCTCCATGACGCGTTCGCCGTTGAGGGAGTCGAGCGCGCCGGTGGGTTCGTCGGCGAAGAGCACCCGCGGGGCGGTGACGAGCGAGCGGGCGACCGCCACGCGCTGGCCCTGGCCGCCGGATATCTCGCCGGGCCGCTTGCCGGCGATGTCGCCGATCTCCAGGCGGTCCAGCCACTCCCGGGCGCGGGACTCGGCGCGCCTGCGGCTCTCGCCGTTCAGGCGGAGCGGAAGGGCGACGTTCTCGACGCAGGTCAGCTCCGGCACGAGCTGCCCGAACTGGAAGACGAAGCCGAAATCGGTGCGGCGCAGGGCGCTGCGTTCGCCGTCCGACATCGTGGTGAGGTCGCGCCCGTCGTAGTCGATGGTTCCGGCGTCGGGCCGGACGATGCCGGCGAGGCAGTGCAGGAGCGTGGACTTCCCGGAGCCGGAGGGGCCCATCACGGCGACGACCTCGCCGGCCCGGATGGCGAACTCGGCGCCGGAGAGCGCCGGGGTCGGTCCGTAGGCCTTGTCCAGGCCGCTCGCCCGGAGCAGGGGGGTGGCGGTCATCGGCGGATCTCCTCGGCGAGGCGGTCGAGCCGGGCGGCGGTCAGCTCCAGCCAGCGCAGGTCGGCTTCGAGGTGGAAGAGGGCGTGGTCGCAGATCAGCTGGTCGGCGAGGTCGCCGCCCTTCTTGCGCCGGGTCAGCTCGCGCATCAGGCGGAGGTGCTCGGCGCGCTGGACGTCGAGCAGCTCGGCGGCGCCGCGCCCGGTGAGGAGCGCGAGGACGACCTTGGTGTAGAGCGTGGACTGGAGGTACGGCTCCGGCTTCTCGGGGCGGCCCAGCCACTGCTCGACGTCGGTGACGCCGGCCTCGGTGATGGCGTACCGCTTCCGCTCGGGGCCTTCGCCGGCCTCGATGCTGTCGACCTCGACCAGGCCGTTCTTCAGGAGCCTGGACATCGTCGAGTAGACCTGCCCGTAGTGCAGCGGGCGGTCGTGGCCGAACTTCTCGTCGAAGGCGCGCTTGAGGTCGTAGCCGTGGCGCGGGCCGGACTCCAGGAGCCCGAGAAGGGTGTGTCCGATTGACATGCCGTCACTCTACACCCTGTGTATACGCACGATGTATAGCTGCGGTGACCAGCGATGACACGCAATGTGACCCGCGACGCACAACCATCCGGGGCCCAGAAGCGTCGGTTTCACCGTAAGCAGGTGCTGATTCTCACGTCCGGAAAAGACCGGATCGAGTGCACTTTGTCGGCATCGGCGGTGTTAGCTTGCTGAGCTGATCCGGAGCGGACACCCGCCCGAGAGCCGACGGCGACACCACGGCGTCGACAGCACGGTGTCGACAGCACGACGACGAGAACACGACGAGCGGAGCGACGGAGAACATGGGCCGAGCGGACAAGGGCCAGGGGAAGAAGGGCGGGCGCATACGCCGCCTCTTCACCTGGAAGAAGATCCTGGGCACGTTCTTCGTCGGCTGCCTGCTCGTGATGGGCGCCTTCTACGCGATCTACCTGATGGTCCCGGTGCCGACCGCCAACGCTCAGGCGACCATGCAGAGCAACGTCTACAAGTACGCGGACGGCAAGATCCTCGCCCGTACCGGCGAGATCAACCGCGAGATCGTGGGCCTGGAGAAGATCCCGCTCGACGTGCAGCACGCCTTCGTCGCCGCCGAGAACAAGTCCTTCTACAAGGACAACGGCATCGACATCAAGGGCACCGCGCGCGGCGCCCTCAACACGATCACCGGCAAGGGCAAGCAGGGTGGTTCGACCATCACCCAGCAGTACGTGAAGAACTACTACCTGGACCAGGACCAGACGGTCACCCGCAAGCTCCGCGAGATGGTGATCGCGCTCAAGGTCGACCAGCGCATGTCGAAGACCGACATCCTCGCCGGCTACATGAACACGAGCTTCTACGGCCGCAGCGCCTACGGCATCCAGGCCGCCTCGCAGTCGTACTACGGTGTCGACGCCTCGAAGCTGAACGTCGCCCAGGGCGCCTACCTCGCCTCACTGCTCCAGGCCCCCAACCAGTACGACTGGACCGCCGCCACGCCCACCGGCCGCAAGCTGGTCGAGGAGCGCTGGAACTACACCCTGGACAACATGGTCGAGGAGGGCTGGCTCGACCCGGCCGAGCGCGCCACGCTGAAGTTCCCCGCCCCGCGCAAGGAGAAGGCCGCCCCCGGCATGGAGGGCCAGCGCGGCTACCTCGTCGAGGCCGCCAACCAGGAGCTCATGCGGCAGGGCATCAGCACCGAGGACATCAAGGCCGGGGGCTGGACGATCACCCTCAACATCGACGAGCAGAAGCAGAAGGACCTGGTCAAGGCGGTCGAGCGGCAGCTGGAGAAGAAGCTCGACCGCAAGGGCGACAAGAAGGACGCCACCGTCCAGGCGGGCGCCACCTCCGTCGACCCGAAGACCGGCAAGGTCGTCGCGATGTACGGCGGCGTCGGCGCCACCGAGCACTGGACGTCGAACGCCACCCGCCGCGACTACCAGCCCGCCTCGACGTTCAAGCCGATCGTCCTCGCCTCCGCGCTCGACAACCGCGCGCTGACCCAGGACGGCCGGAAGATCGGCCTCGGCACGATCTACGACGGCACCAGCAAGCGTCCCGTGGTCGGCAGCTCCATCCCGTTCAAGCCGGAGAACGAGGACAACCGCAGCTACGGACCGGTGACCGTCCAGAAGGCCACCAACAGCTCGATCAACTCCGTGTACGCGCAGATGATCGTGGACGTCGGCCCGGGCACCACCAAGAAGACCGCGATCGACCTCGGCATGAAGGACGGGGCGGACTTCGGGGAGACCCCCGCGATGTCCCTCGGCACCATGGGCGCCTCCACCTGGGACATGGCCGGCGTCTACGCCACGCTCGACAACCACGGGGTCAAGGTCACCCCGACCATCGTGAAGTCCGCCGAGCACAAGGACCGCAAGGCCGAGCCGGTGAAGTCGATCGGCGGCCAGGTCATCAGCCGCGAGGCCGCCGACACCGTCACCAAGGCGATGACCGGCGTCGTCCGCAGCGGCTCCGGCTTCCGGGCCGCGGGCGACTACGCGGCCGCCGGCAAGACCGGAACCTCGGAGAACAACCGCTCCGCCTGGTTCGTCGGCTACACCCCCGAACTGGTCACCGCCGTCGGCCTCTTCGGCGAGGACCCCAAGGGTAACCAGGTCACCCTGACCGACACGATCAACCCGGGCCGCGCCAACGGTGGCCGCACCCCCGCCGAGATCTGGGGCGACTACACCGCAGCGGCGCTCGACGGCGGCTCCGACGCCCGCTTCGACCTGGAGACCGACGGCCTCGACGACGTCGTGGAGCCCGACCCGACCACGACGCCGACCGGCGACGCCCCGACGTCGACCCCGCCGCCCGTCACCCAGTCCCCGGACCCGACGCCCCCGCCGACCTCGACCGCGACCACGCCGCCGCAGCCGACGGACACAGTCACGGTGCCGCCGCCGCCCACGCAGACGACGGACCCGGTGCCGCCGACGATCGAACCACCGGTCGACGGCGACGTCGGCACCGAGAACCTCCGCCCCGAGCGCTGACACGGGCCGCCGGCACCGAGCGCCGGCACCGAGCGGCCACACGGCGAAGGCCGGACCCACTTCGGGTCCGGCCTTCGCCGTGTCACGCCACGCGCCGTGCCACGCTCAGATACGCGTCGGCAGCTCGAACCAGACGACCTTGCCACCCGAGAGCCGGGTCGCCCCCCACCGCCTGGCCAGCCGGTTCACCAGGAAGAGCCCGCGCCCGCCCTCGTCCGTGTCCCGCGCCCGCCGCTGCCGGGGCAGCTGCGGCGAGTCGTCGCCGACCTCGCAGCGCAGCACGTCCGTCTTGAGCAGACGCAGCGTCACCGGCCGCTCCGCGTACCGGACCGCGTTCGTCACGACCTCGCTGATCAGCAGCTCGACCGAGTCCGAGAGCTCCTCCAGGTCCCAGCGGGCCAGCGCCCGCCGGGCGAGCCGCCGCGCCCGCCCCGGCGCCGCGTCCTCCGGCTCCAGGAACCAGTACGCCACATCACTCGGCGCGATCCCGTCGAAACGGGCCGCGAGCAGCGCGATGTCGTCGTCCCGGTCACCCGGGCCGAGCATGTCGAGGACGTCGTCGCAGAGGGCCTCCAGCGGCGGCGAGTGGTCCGGGCCGGTCAGCTGGGCGGTCGCCGCAAGGCGCTCGCGGAGCTGCTCTATCCCGGTCCACACGTCCCGCAGCCGCGACTCGACCAGACCGTCCGTGTACAGCAGCAGCGTGGCGCCCGCAGGGGCGTCCAGCTCGACGGCCTCGAAGTCGACCCCGCCCACGCCGATCGGCGCGCCCGGCGGAACGCGCAGGACCTCGGCACGGCCTCCGAGGTGGAGCAGTATCGGCGGCGGATGGCCCGCGTTGGCGATGGTGATCCGGTGCGAGACCGGGTCGTACACCGCGTACATGCAGGTCGCCATCCGGTCCTGGCCGAGCCGCTGGGCCTGCTCGTCCAGGTGGTGCAGGACCTCCTGGGGCGGCAGGTCGAGCCCGGCGAGCGTCTGCGCCGTGGTCCGCAGCTGGCCCATGATCGCCGCGGACGTCATGGAGTGGCCCATGACGTCGCCGACGACCAGGGCCACCCGGCTGCCGGGCAGCGGGATCGCGTCGTACCAGTCACCGCCCACCCGGGCCGTCTCGGCGGCCGGCAGATAGCGGGAGGCGAGCCGGACGCCGGTCGGCTGCGGCAGCGAGTCGGGGAGCATCGTCCGCTGGAGTTCGTCGGCGATGTACGCCTCACGGCCGTAGAGCACGGCCTTGTCGATGCCGA
The DNA here is from genome assembly GCF_055563155.1 of Streptomyces sp. NPDC013317. Taxonomy (NCBI): domain Bacteria; kingdom Bacillati; phylum Actinomycetota; class Actinomycetes; order Kitasatosporales; family Streptomycetaceae; genus Streptomyces; species Streptomyces sp. NPDC013317. The sequence goes on along the minus strand of NZ_JBVHDX010000002.1, from coordinate 752,735 downwards.
GCGCGGTGTGGGTGGCGAGCTGGGCCGCGACGAGCAGGTCGTTCGGCTCGAACGCGGGCCGTTCGGGGCGGCGCAGGAAGACGGCGGCGCCGATGACCCGGCGCCGGCCGCGCAGCGGGGCGAGGATCGCCCGGTGGCCGCCCGGCAGGACGTGTTCCCGGCCGAGCAGTTCGGACAGCGCGGCGCGGGCGGCCGCGGAGTCGCCGAAGACCGGCCGCACGCCGCGCAGCACCTCCGCCAGGTTCCCGCCGGAGCGCACCTCGCAGAGTTCGGCCGCGGGGGTCGGGTCCGGGTCGGGGACGAGGGTCAGCTCCTCGCCCTCCACGTCCGTTAAACGGAGCCGGTCGGTGCGGCGCAGCCGCAGCACGAACGGCGCGACCGGCCGTTCGTCGCCGACCGGGAGCGGATCGCGCAGATAGACCAGGATCGCGTCGGAGAAGGTCGGCACGGTCGCCCGGCAGAGCCCGAGCACGATCTCGTCGAGGTCTATCCCGCGTGCGATCCGCCGGGTCGCCGCGCCCACGAACCGGAGCCGGTCGCCCTCGCGCCGGGCCGCGGCGCCGTCCGGCGACTGCGGCGCGCCGGGGGTGCCCGGGGAGCCCGGGATCGCCGGGGTGGCGTTCACGGCCACCGCGGCCGCCGGAGCACCCGCCTGCGCGGGCGTGGAGCCCGGGGCGGCGGCCGCGGGCGGCGTCACCTGGCCGGGCACGGGCCGGCCTCCGCCGTCGCCCGTGCCGTCGGGGGTGTGCTCACGGTCGGCGCCAGGCGTGTCGTCGGGGCGTCTGCCGACGGCGGCGGACCGGGGACCTGCCGAACCGGGCTGCGCCGGCACCGGCGCCTCGGCCGCTTGCTGCCGGGGGCGGGTGCGCTCGTGCGGCCGGGCAGCCAGCGGCTGCCGGCCTTCGTGGGAGGTGGGATGCTCCGTCACGCGTGGGATTCCGTCCGTCCGGGCCGGTGGTGCGATGCACTCGCTCTTCTCGCCGATGCCGCGCCTTCGCGGGGGATAAACCCCTGGCGCGCGGTGGATCTGAATGCCCCGCGAGCAGCGGCTACGACAGGGGTCGGCACACCCGGGCAGACGTCCGGCACTGCTCTCCCCCTCAAGAATGACTTACGGTCAGGTCCTGCGCTGTGCTGTGTGGTTGACACCGTGTTCGGTGGATCATCGTCGTGCGGAGGACGATCCTACGTTTGCACCCCGGGGGCGCATCAAGGGTCTCACGGTGCCGTGTGCGCCGGGGTGCGATCCCAGTCCGACGGCAGTTCGGGAACGGTCCAGCCGGGATCGGGCCGCCAGTCCTCCCACCCGTCGCGGAACGGCGTCCCCCAGGCGCGGATCAGTTCGACGGCCGCGCTGCCGGCCGCCCGGACGCGCTCGGCCTGCGCCGCGTCCATCAGACCGGACCGCTGGGCCTGCGCGAACTCGTCCTCGTCCCGCCAGAGCCAACTGCGGTCGGGGTAGACGGAGATGTCGAGGAAGTGGTCCACGGAGTCGACGCCGCCGGACCACCGGGTGCGCGGCTCCTCCAGGTTCACGTACCAGCTGCGGAAGAGCCAGCCGCGGTCCCAGAACAGCCAGACCGACCAGGGGTCGGCCGGCCGGGCCAACTTCAGCACACCCGTCCCGAACCAGCGCGAGCGGACCGTGGTGCGGGGCGCGGTGTAGCGGGTGGCGAGGGGTTCCTGGTGGACGGGGGTGCCGTCGGCGAGCACCGGCTTGACGCACTCGGTGCCCGGCGCCATCCAGACGGCGAGCAGGTCGGGGGTGTCGCGCACGACGGTCACGGGACGGCAGATGTGCACGTCGCCGGAGGCGTTGTCGAGGTAGCGCCAGAGGATGTGATCCCCCGGCGCCCAGTGCTGAGAACCACCCGATCCTGTCATGCACAGATATTAGGGGTGCGCCTCCTCGACCGCTGCGATGCAGGTCACGGATGAGTCATACGCAGCACGTCGAGCGCCTCGTCCAGCTGTTCGACGGTGAGGTCGCCCCGGTCGACGTAGCCGCCCTCCAGGACCACCTGGCGGATCGTCTTCCGTTCGGCCAGGGACCTCTTGGCCACCTTCGCCGCCTCCTCGTAGCCGATGTACCTGTTCAGCGGGGTGACGACGGACGGCGAGGACTCGGCGTACTCCCGGGCCCGTTCGGCGTTGGCGGTGATGCCGTCGACGGTGCGGTCCGCCAGCAGACGCGCGGCATTGGCCAGGAGCCGTACGGATTCCAGCAGGTTCTTGGCCATCACCGGGAGCATCACGTTGAGCTCGAAGTTGCCGGCCGCGCCCGCCACCGCCACGGTGGTGTCGTTTCCGGTCACCTGCGCGGCGACCATCAGGACGGCCTCGGGAATGACCGGATTCACCTTGCCCGGCATGATCGAGGAGCCGGGCTGCAGGTCGGGGAGGTTGATCTCGGCCAGCCCCGTACGCGGACCGCTCGCCATCCAGCGCAGATCGTTGGAGATCTTCGTCAGACCGACGGCGATGGTCCTGAGCTGGCCCGACGTCTCCACCAGGCCGTCCCGGGCGCCCTGGGCCTCGAAGTGGTCCCGGGCCTCGGTGAGGGGGAGCCCCGTCGTGCCGGCGAGTTCGGCGATGACCGCGGCGGAGAAGCCGGGTGGCGTGTTGATGCCGGTGCCCACCGCCGTACCGCCGAGGGGGAGTTCGGCGAGTCGGGGGAGGGAGGCGCGCAGGCGTTCGACGCCGTACCTGACCTGCGCCGCGTAGCCCCCGAACTCCTGGCCGAGGGTCACCGGCGTGGCGTCCATGAGATGCGTCCGGCCGGACTTCACCACGGTCGCGAATTCGGCCGATTTCCGCTCCAGCGACGCGGCCAGATGGTCGAGGGCGGGGACGAGGTCGTGGGTCACGGCGGCGGTGGCGGCGATGTGGATCGAGGACGGGAAGACGTCGTTGGAGGACTGCGAGGCGTTCACGTGGTCGTTGGGGTGGACCTCGCGCCCCTCGGGGAGCCGCTCGGTGGCGAGCGTGGCGATGACCTCGTTGGTGTTCATGTTGGACGAGGTGCCCGAGCCGGTCTGGAAGACGTCCACCGGGAAGTGCTCGTCCCACTGGCCCTCGGCGACCTCGGCGGCGGCCTCCGCGATGGCGTCCGCGCGGTCCTGGTCGATCACCCCGAGCGAGGCGTTGACCTTGGCCGCGGCGGCCTTGATCCGGGCGAGGGCCTCGATGTGGGCGCGCTCCAGGCGCTGTCCCGAGACGGGGAAGTTCTCCATCGCCCGCTGGGTCTGGGCCCGCCACTTGGCGTGTGCGGGGACCCGCACCTCGCCCATCGAGTCGTGCTCGATCCGGTAGCCGCTCGTGTCGTCGCTCATGACGTCAACCTCCATACAAAGGTGAGCACTTGTCTTGTTCTGCCTATTCCCCTTGCGCTTACCAGCCAGTAAAAACCGTGGGTAACCCCACTTCCAGGAGGCGCAATGAGGCGCACCAGGTACAGACTCCGTTGGGCGATCGCGGCCTCGGCCGCGGCCGCCGCGGTCCTCGGAGCGACGGGGGCCGCCGCCCCCGCCGGCGCGGCCCCGAGCACACCCCCGGCGGCGGTCTCCGCCGTACCGCTGCCGCCCGAGCTCGAAGCCGTCCGGGCCGCCGAGGCGACCAGGATCTACGGCAGCCCCGAGGAGCGCCCGCTCGCGCAGCGCAAGAGCGGCCTGATCTCGCTCGGCGACAGCGAGATCTCCGGCGAGGGCGTCGGCACGTACGAACCGCCCACCAACGGACCGAGCAACTGGTGCCACCGCTCGCCCGAAGCCGCCATCCACCGCACCGGGATCCCCGCGGACCTCACGTTCAACGTGTCCTGCTCCGGTGCCTACAGCGGCAACATCAGGATCGGCGGCTCGAAGCAGTACGCCGACGAGCTGGTCCAGAGCGACAACCTGGCCGTCAAGGCCCGCAACACCCGGATCAAGATGGTCCTGCTCGTGGCCGGAGCCAACGACGACCTCCAGTTCGGGCCCGTCATGACCGACTGCGTCACCCGCTACCTCACGTTCCAGGGCGCGTGCGAGCCGAAGTACGCTCCCGGCTGGCAGGCCCGCGTCGACGCCCTCGTCCCCAAGGTCGAGCAGACGGTGCGCGACCTCAGGACCGTGATGCGCGACGCCGGCTACGCCGACGGCGACTACAAGCTCGTCGTCATGGGCTACCCGAGCCCCATCGGCCCCGACTTCCCCGACAATCCGAACTTCCCCGGCAAGCTCGTCTGCGGCGGCCTGGGCTACGACTCCGACACGGTCTGGGGCCGCAACACCGCCGTGCCCGCCTTCGAGCGCGGCATGCGCAGGGCGGCGGCGAACACCGGCGCGACCTACCTCGACAACTCGCGGCTCTTCCACGGCCACGAGGTGTGCATGGAGGACACCTGGGCCCGCGGTCTGTACATCGACCTCTCCAAGCCCGGCACCCCCGACGAGAACTCGCTCCGGCAGTCCTTCCACCCGAACGCGAGCGGTCACCGCGCCTTCGCGTCGTGCCTCACGCAGCTCTACGACTCCGGTCTCCGCGAGGCCGGCTGCGCGGACGTCAACTCCAGCGGGACGCCGACCCTCTTCCCGTACGCCTGGGACGACGTCTACCGGCCGCTGAAGAACCAGGCCACCGGCAACTGCGCGGACGTCGACGCGGCCACGTCCAGGAACGGCACCGCCGTGCTCGGCTGGGACTGCCACGGCGGCCGCAACCAGGGCTGGTGGTACGACCCCGCCCGGCAGACCCTCCACACGGAACTGACCCAGGACCGCTGCCTGGACGTGCCGGGCGCCCGCTACCGCGCGGGCGAGGCGCTGATCGTCTGGAACTGCTCGGGCGCCGCGAACCAGAGGTTCGTACGCGACGGGGCCACCATCAGGCCCGCGGCCGCGACCGGGCTCTGCCTGACGCAGGCCGCCGCGAAGCAGCCGCTGCGGCTGCAGAACTGCGACGGCTCGGCGAACCAGCGGTTCGCGTAGCGCCGAACCCACGACGCCGTGGCCCCCGTCCGGTGCGGGACGGGGGCCACGGTCACGCCTGAGGGGAATCCTGCCGTCAGAGGGCCTTGAGGCTGGTCCGGGCCAGCTCGTACGCCGGAAGCATCTCCCGGTGCTCCTCGGTGTCGAGCCCGCCGAGGTGGACGATGACCGTCCCCTTCGGCGCGGCGACGGCGAAGGCCCGCTCCTCCTTCGACTCCTCCATGAGCTCGTTGTAGACGGTGTACGTCACCTCGACGGCCGGCAGCGCGCCCGCCCTGGTCTCCTTGTAGGTGACCTTCGAGGTGTTCTCCTCCGCCTTCACGAACCCTTCGAGCGCGGTACGGGCCGCGCCCTTGTCCGCCGTCCAGACCCGCAGATAACCGATGTTGCCGGCCGGCTTCGCGTCGATCTCGCAGGTCATCGTCGCCGGACCCCGCACGGCGAGCGCGGCGAAAAGCTCGTCGTCGGTGGCCTCGACGGCCTTCGGCCTCCAGCCGGCGGCCAGACCGAAGGAGACCGGCAGCGCACAGGCGGACCCGGAGGCCCCTACGGACGCCGAGGCCTCGGCGGCCTTGGCGTCCGCGCCGGAACCGGCCGCCGCGGTGGTGGTGGGCGTCGTGACGGGCGGCGCGGTGCCGACGGGTTTCGCCGTGGTGCCACAGCCGGTCAGCGCGCCGACGGCCGTGAGAACGGCCAGCGCCGGCCCCATGACCCGTATCGGATGTCTCATGCGCGCAGGCTATCCGGGACGTCCCGGGCACCCCTCGCGGTTTTTCACCGACCGTCCCGCAGGACGTCCACGTAGTGCTGGTTCTGCATGACGCCCAGGACGTTCCCGAAGGGGTCGGTCACCGAGGCCGTGACGAAACCCGGGCCGCGGGGCGTGAGCGGCTCGTACTCCTTCGCCCCCAGGGACAGCAGCCGGTCGAGCGTCGCACGCACGTCGTCCACGTGCCAGTACACGATCGCGCCGCCGGCCTCGCCGGTCGCCGAAGCCGCCGGCGCGTAGGCGCGGTCGATCAGCCCGAGCTCGTGCTGGTAGTCGCCGATACGGAACTCCGCGTACCCGGGGCGCTCGAAGTACGGCTCCAGGCCGAGCAGTTCCGTGTACCAGGCCTTCGCGGCGGTCAGGTCGTCGGCCCAGAAGCTGACCGTGGTGAGCCCTCGCAGCATGGTGTTCCCCTCTCCTCGTCCGATGTCGTCACCGTAGGGGTCAAGTAGGACTGATTACGTCCTACTTGACCCCCGGAGAGGAAACGCCGCGAGGCGCGGCGGGTCAGACCGGGCCCGGGCCGCGGACCGGGATGTGGGTGAACGTCGGCTCCGGGGCCGGGTTCTGGAAGAAGTCGTTGCCCTTGTCGTCGACGACGATGAACGCCGGGAAGTCCTCGACCTCGATCTTCCAGACCGCCTCCATGCCGAGCTCCTCGTACTCGACGACCTCGACCTTCTTGATGCAGTCCTGCGCGAGGCGGGCCGCCGGGCCGCCGATGGAGCCCAGGTAGAAGCCGCCGTGGCTGCCGCACGCGTCCGTGACCTGCTTCGAGCGGTTGCCCTTGGCCAGCATGACCTTGGAGCCGCCCGCCGCCTGGAACTGCTCGACGTAACTGTCCATCCGGCCGGCCGTCGTCGGGCCGAAGGAGCCGGAGGCGTAGCCCTCGGGGGTCTTCGCCGGGCCCGCGTAGTAGACCGGGTGGTCCTTCAGGTACTGCGGCATCTCCTCGCCCGCGTCGAGCCGCTCCTTGATCTTGGCGTGCGCGATGTCGCGCGCCACGACCAGCGGGCCGGTGAGCGAGAGCCTGGTCTTGACCGGGTACTTCGTCAGCTCGGCGAGGATCTCGTCCATCGGCTGGTTCAGGTCGATCTTCACCACGTCGGAGGCCTCGTCGAGATGCTCGTCCGTCGTCTCCGGCAGGAAGCGCGCCGGGTCGGTCTCCAGCTGCTCCAGGAAGACGCCCTCGGCGGTGATCTTCGCGACGGCCTGGCGGTCCGCCGAGCACGACACGGCGATCGCGACGGGCAGCGAGGCGCCATGGCGCGGCAGCCGGACGACACGGACGTCGTGGCAGAAGTACTTGCCGCCGAACTGCGCGCCGATGCCGATCTTCTGCGTGAGCTCGAAGACCTTCTCCTCCAGCTCCTTGTCCCGGAAGCCGTGGCCGGTCTCGGCCGAGCCCTCGGTGGGCAGCTCGTCCAGGTAGTGCGCGGAGGCGTACTTCGCGGTCTTCAGCGCGAACTCGGCGGAGGTGCCGCCGACGACGATCGCCAGGTGGTACGGCGGGCAGGCGGCCGTGCCGAGCGAACGGATCTTCTCCTCCAGGAACTTCATCATGCTCGCCTCGTTGAGCACGGCCTTCGTCTCCTGGTAGAGGAAGGACTTGTTGGCGGAGCCGCCGCCCTTGGCCATGAAGAGGAACTTGTACGCGCCGCCGTCGGTCGCGTAGAGCTCGATCTGCGCGGGCAGGTTCGAGCCGGTGTTCTTCTCCTCCCACATGGTGACCGGGGCCATCTGCGAGTACCGCAGGTTGAGCTTGGTGTACGCGTCGTAGATGCCCTTGGACAGGGCCTCCTCGTCGAGGCCGGAGGTCAGCACGTTCTGGCCGCGCTTGCCCATGACGATCGCCGTGCCGGTGTCCTGGCACATCGGGAGGACGCCGGCGGCGGCGATGTTCGCGTTCTTGAGGAGGTCGAGCGCGACGAACTTGTCGTTGCTCGACGCCTCCGGGTCGTCGATGATCCGGCGCAGCTGGGCGAGGTGTGCCGGGCGCAGGTAGTGCTGGATGTCGTGGATCGCCTCGGCGGCGAGCGTGCGGAGCGCCTCCGGCTCGACCTTGAGGAACGTACGGCCGTCGGCCTCGAAGGTGGAGACACCTTCGGCGGTCACCAGGCGGTAGGGCGTGGTGTCCTCTCCCAGGGGGAGCAGATCGGAGTACGAAAACTCTGGCATGACGGCAGCCATTCCTCACTCGGCAGACAGCGGCGCCACCTCCGTTGGCGGCGCCTCCTCCAGCGTAGAGCGCGGCCGGGGGGCCGATCCTGTGAGGTAAGGCTCAGTTAGGGCCTGCCCTCCGGCAGCGGGGTGCGGTGGAGGGAGATCAACAGCCGCCAGGTGCGGTCGGCGATCTGGTCGGGGGAGGCCTCGATCAGGCCGTGCACCCAGTCCGCGAGCAGCCCTCCGAAGGCCGCCGCGACCGCGGAGGCGACGAGGTCGGGCTCGGGGGCCCCGGCCAGTTCCCGCTCGCGCCGGCTGTACGCGCGCAGCTCGCGGTGGAGCAGCTCGCCGAGCGGCCCGCCACCGCCCGGCCGCAGCAGGCCGCGGTAGAGCGGCGCCCGGGGAGCGACGTCGGCGAAGAAGGCGGCGAGGGCGGGCGGCGGGGCGGCGGGGTCGGGCGTGCCGCGCCAGGCGTGGAGCGCCTCGACCGCGTCCCGTACGACATCGGCGCAGGCGTCGACGGCGAGGGCCTGGAGGTCGGGGTAGTGCAGGTAGAACGTGGCCCTGCCGACGCCCGCCCTGCGGACGAGCGCGGCGACGCCGACCTCGTCGAGGGGGCGCTCGGCGCACTCCTCCCAGAGCGCGGCGCGGAGCCTGGCGCGGGTACGGGCGGCGCGGGGGTCGGTGGCACCGGGGCCGGCGGCGCGGGAGTCGGCGGCACCGGGAGCACCGGGGCCGGGAGCACCGGGGCCGGGAGCACCGGGGCCGGCGGGGGCGGCGGCTGAGGCGGTCATCCCGCCCACAGTACGGCGGCGAGGGCGAGGGTCCCGGGCAGCGCCTGGGCGAGGAGGATCCGGCGGTTCGCGGTGAGGCCGCCGTACACCCCGGCGATCACCACGCAGGAGAGGAAGAACACCTGGACCTGGTGTCCGGTGGGGTCGCCGGCGATCAGGCCCCAGACCAGACCGGCCGCCAGGAAGCCGTTGTAGAGGCCCTGATTGGCGGCGAGGGGCGCGGTCGCGCGGGCCATGGGGGCGTCGAAACCGGAGAGTCCGCGGCCCGGGCGACGCTCCCAGAGGAACATCTCCAGAACGAGGATGTAGGCGTGCAGGGCGGCGACAAGGCCGACGGCGACGTTCGCGATGATGGACATGTGTCCAGGATAGCTGGACAGGTGTCCATTAGCGTGCCCGAGGCGGTCGGGTGTGGTGGCCGGGGTGTTCTGTTCGAGGCGTCCGGTCGTGCCCACTAGTCGCGATCTATCGCGTTTCGCTAGGGTGGGGTCGTGGACCTCGAAAAGCAGCCTCAGAAGCCGGTCGCCCCCGCCGAGCCCGCCCCTGCCCCGGCCGTTCCCGCCGCCGCTCCGGGGGACTCTCTGCGCGCCTCGGACGCCGACCGGGACCGGATCGCGGACATCCTCAGGGACGCGCTGGCCGAGGGGCGGATCGACGCGGAGGAGCACTCCGAGCGGATCGACGCCGTCTACCGGGCGAAGACCGTGGGCGAGCTGGAGCCGATCGTCCGCGACCTCCCCGCGGGGAACCGCGCCCGCCGGGAGCCCGACCCGGCGTACGAGTACGGCCCCGACGACACGGCGGGTCCCGCCGACAACCTGATCGCCGTCTTCTCCAGCACCACCCGCAAGGGCCGCTGGCGCGTGGGCCGCAGGACCAACGCCTTCGCGCTCTTCGGCAACATCGAGATCGACCTGACCGAGGCGCTCTTCGCCCAGCGGCTGACCACCGTCAACGCCACCTCGATCTTCGGCAACGTCGAGGTGCGGGTCCCGGAGAACATCAGCCTCCGGGGCAACGGCACCGGGATCTTCGGCAATTTCGAGGTCGTGACCCTGGAGGCCGCCGACCCGCAGGCCCCGGTGGTCGTGATCAACGGCTACTCGCTCTTCGGCAACGTCGAGGCCAAGCCCAAGCGCGGCAAGTGGATCACGGATCTCCAGAACCACGTCCAGGACAAGCTGCGCAAGCACCTCGGCCACTGATCGCCGGTCCCGTTCCACCTCTCCTGGCGCGCCGGGCCGATCCCCCCGCCTGACCAGGGGTGACGGAGTGACCGGATTCCGCCCCTCGGATTCCGCACTCCGGAACTCGGCGGCACGCAGTGCATAGGCGCGCGTACAGCGGGTAGGGCTGCTGCATCGTCTCTCGCTCGCGAAGCCGTCGTCAGGAGTAGACCGTGCTGCAACTGCCGCATCAGCCCCTCCAGGTCGCCGCCGCCCCGCCCCAGCGTGCCCCCGCTCGGGAGGACGAGGCCGGTCCCTGGCACACGGAGGCGGTGTGCCGCCGGGACGAAGCCGGACTGTTCTTCGCCCCGTCCAAGGAGCCGACCGCCTCGCGGCTCTCCCGCGAGGAGGCCGCCAAGCGGGTCTGTGCCCGCTGCCCCGTCATGGTCGAGTGCCGGGAGCACGCGCTGCTCCAGCCCGAGCCGTACGGCGTGTGGGGCGGGCTCACCGCGGCCGAGCGCCGCGTCGTGCTCGCCCGGCGCAGGCGGCGCGAGGTGGAGCTCAAGAAGGCGTCGCCCGGCCCGATCGCCGCGGCCGGCTGACGGGCCCCGAGCGCTCGTCGACGTCGGCCGTACGTACGGCAAGGGGCGCCCCCACCGCACATGGGGGCGCCCCTTGCCGTACCGCGGCGCCCGCTACGGGGCGCCTGTCGCGGTCCGGGTCACTTGGCCCGGTCGAAGTCGATCTTGCTGTACGCGCGGAGCTTCGAGAGCCGGTGCGTGGAGTCGATCTGGCGGATCGTGCCGGACTTCGAGCGCATCACCAGCGATGACGTGGTCGCGGTCTCCGAGCGGTAGCGGACGCCGCGCAGCAGCTCGCCGTCCGTGATGCCGGTGGCGACGAAGAACACGTTCTCGCCGCTGACCAGGTCGTTCGTGGAGAGCACGCGGTCCAGGTCGTGGCCCGCGTCGATCGCCTTCTGGCGCTCGGCCTCGTCCTTGGGCCACAGCTTGCCCTGGATGACACCGCCCAGGCACTTTATGGCGCAGGCGGAGATGATGCCCTCGGGCGTGCCGCCGATGCCGAGGAGCAGGTCCACGCCGGTGCCCTCGCGGACGGCCATGATCGAGCCGGCGACGTCGCCGTCGGTGATGAACTTGATCCGGGCGCCGGTCTCGCGGATCTCCTTGACGATGCCCTCGTGGCGGGGGCGGTCCAGGATGACGACCGTGACGTCCTCGGGGGCCATGCTCTTGGCCTTGGCGACACGGCGGATGTTGACCGAGACGGGTGCGTTGATGTCGACGAAGTCGGCGGCCTCGGGGCCGGTGACCAGCTTGTCCATGTAGAAGACCGCGGACGGGTCGAACATGGTGCCGCGGTCGGCGGCGGCCAGGACGGCGATCGCGTTCGGCATGCCCTTGGCGTTGAGCGTGGTGCCGTCGATCGGGTCCACGGCGATGTCCACCTCGGCGCCGGTGCCGTCGCCGACCCGCTCGCCGTTGAACAGCATCGGGGCTTCGTCCTTCTCGCCCTCGCCGATGACGACGACGCCGTTCATCGAGACGGTGGAGATCAGCGTCCGCATCGCGTTCACCGCGGCGCCGTCCGCACCGATCTTGTCGCCGCGGCCGACCCAGCGGCCGGCGGCCATGGCGGCGGCCTCCGTGACGCGGACCAGCTCCAGGGCGAGGTTGCGGTCGGGGGCCTCGGGAGAGACCTCCAGCTCGGACGGCAGGGAGTGCTCGGTCATCGGAGCGCACCTTTCTGTACGGCGACGGCCGGAAAAAAGAGGGTGCTGCGACTCTATCGGTACGTCGACAAATTGAGCAGAGGGGCCCACGTATGAGCACAACACCATGATGCGACCATGGTGGGCGTGGCAGGTATGCGAGGCAGGCAGACGGTACGCGGGATGATCCAGTCCCTTGCGGTGATCATGGTCGCCGCGGGCGTGATGTATCTCTTCATCCCGCACGACGAGGACGCGGACCCGGTCAAGGCGAAGGACTACCGGGTCGAGCTGGTGACGGCGCAGCGGGCGGCACCGTACGCGGTGCTGGCCCCCGAAGGCCTCGGGGAGGGGTGGAAGGCGACCGTGGTCTCGTACAAGCGCGAGCAGCACGACGCCTGGAAGCTCGGCTTCCTCGACCCGGACGCGCAGTACGTGGCGATCCACCAGTCGACGGAGGAGCCCGACAAGTACGTTCCCGACGTCACGCAGAAGGCCGAGGACTCCGGGAAGACCCAGACGGTCGCCGGTCAGGTCTGGCAGCGCTGGGAGGGGCCGAAGTACGACGCCCTGGTCCGTACGGACGGCGGCGCGACGACGGTCGTGACCGGGACGGCCTCGTTCGAGCGGCTGGCCGAGATGGCGGGCGCCCTGCAGTCGAAGAAGGTCTAGACGCGGTACGCGTGACGTGCGTGAGAAAGCCCCCGGACTCCACGAGTCCGGGGGCTTTCTCATGTCCGAGGTGATCGGACGGCGTTGATCAGGCGGCGTTGATCAGACGGTGGTGACGACCTCGTCGAAGGGGAGGCGCGGGGAGCGCGGGAACCAGGCGTCCTCGCCCGGCTTGCCGATGTTGACGACCATCAGCGGGGTGTGGTCGTCGTCCAGGAACTCCTTCTGGAGGCCCGCGAAGTCGAGACCGGTCATCGGGCCGGCGGCCAGGCCGGCGGCGCGGACGCCGACGATGAAGTACGCGGCCTGGAGGGCGGCGTTCAGCAGGGCCGAGCCCTCGCGGGCCGGGCGCTCGGCGAAGAACATGTCCTTGGCCTGCGGGAAGTGCGGCAGCAGGGTCGGGAGCTCGTGGTGGAACTCGTTGTCGGCGGAGAGGATCGCGACCAGCGGCGCGGTGCGGGTCTTCTCCTGGTTGCCCTCGGCCATGTGCTTCACCAGGCGCTCGCGGGCCTCGGCGGAGCGGACCAGCGTGATGCGCAGCGGGGTCTGGTTGAAGGCGGTGGGGCCGTACTTGACCAGGTCGTAGATCGCCTGGACCTGCTCGTCGGTCACCGGCTCGTCGGCGAAGGTGTTGGCGGTGCGGGCCTCACGGAAAAGGAGGTCCTGGGCGGCGGGGTCAAGGGCGAGGGACATGCGCGTACCTTCCGGGCAAAGGGGTTCAAGCGATGCCCTCACCGTACGACGGAGATTGGTTAACTTTCAACCAAATAACCGGATAGTGATCCGGTTCACATCGTGACCCCCGGCGGGGCCCCTATTCGGAGCGGTCCGCGTCTTCGGCCTCGTCGCCGTCGTCGGGCGTGGACATCGCGGCGTCGAGGCGGGCTCGTGCGCCTTCGAGCCAACGCCGGCACACCTTCGCCAATTCCTCGCCACGCTCCCAGAGCGCGAGCGACTCCTCCAGCGTCGTCCCGCCCGTCTCCAGACGACGAACGACCTCGATCAACTCGTCGCGTGCCTGCTCGTATCCGAGCGCCTCTTCCGTGGTGGCTGCCATGACGACCACCCTAAGCGCCGGGTCCGACAGCGCGCCGCACCGTGAACTCGCCCGCCACGACCCGTGCCCGCAGCTCCTCGTCCACCGCGACCTCCTCCGGAGACCGCACGACCGTCCCGTCCGCCTTCTGCAGCACGGCGTACCCGCGCTCCATCGTCGCGGCGGGCGACAGCGCGCGGACGCGGGCCCGGGTGTGCGAGAGCTCGGAGTCGGCCCGGTCCAGCAGATGCCCGAGCGTCCGGCGGCTGCGGGCGAGCAGCGCGTCGAGCTCGTCCTCGCGCTGCTCCACCATCCGCTGCGGATGTTCCATGACCGGCCGCGCGAGCGCGTGCGCGAGGCCGCGCTCCTCCCGGTCGAGCAGCCCGCGCACGGTCCGCAGAGCCCGGTCCCGCAGGCCCTGGACCCGGTCGAGCTCCTCGCCGACGTCCGGTACCACCTTCTTGGCGGCGTCGGTCGGCGTCGAGGCGCGCAAGTCGGCGACGAGGTCGAGCAGCGGCGAGTCCGGTTCGTGCCCGATCGCCGAGACCACGGGGGTACGGCAGTCGGCGACGGTACGGATCAACTGCTCGTCCGAGAACGGCAGCAGGTCCTCGACGCTGCCGCCGCCCCGGGCCACGATGATCACGTCCACGCCCTCGTGCGCGTCCAGCTCCTTCACGGCCTGGACTACCTGCGGCACGGCCTTCACGCCCTGGACCGCCACGTTCCGCACCTCGAAGCGGACGGCCGGCCAGCGGCGGCGCGCGTTCTCCAGGACGTCCCGCTCGGCGGCCGAGGCGCGGCCGACGACCAGGCCGACGAGCTGGGGGAGGAAGGGCAGCGGCTTCTTGCGGTCGAGCGCGAAGAGCCCCTCGGCGCCCAGGCTCCGCTTGAGCTGCTCCAGGCGGGCCAGGAGCTCCCCGATCCCGACGGGCTTGATCTCCACCGCCCGCAGCGACAGCTGCCCGCGCGGCGCGTACCACTCGGGCTTGGCGTGCACGACGACGCGGGCGCCCTCGGAGACGATGTCGGCGACGGCGTCGAAGACCTGGCGGTAGCAGGTCACGCCGATGGAGATGTCGTACGACGGATCGCGCAGCGTCAGGAAGACGACCCCGGCACCGGGCCGCCGCGACAACTGCGTGATCTGCCCCTCGACCCAGACGGCCCCGAGCCGGTCGATCCACCCCCCGATCAACCGGGAGACCTCTCCGACGGGCAGCGGCGCTTCGGCGGACGTGTTGAGACCCATGCGCCGAGCGTAGTGGCGGCCACGGACATCCCGGAGCCGGTCGCCGAACCGGGGGCGGAAGGTAGGCGGCGGCCTGCCCGCCCACAGGCCTGCCCGCCCACAGGCCTGCCCGCCCACAGGCCTGCCCGCCCACAGGCGCGCCCCGGGGCCCCTTCAGGCCCTACGGGTCGCGCCCTGGACCGCCAGGACCGCCAGACCCACGCACAGCCAGATCGCGCCGACCACCTGAGCCGTCGCCGACGCCTCGACGATCACCGCGACCAGGATCGCCGCCCCCACCACCGGCATCGCCACGTGCCGCAGCCAGTGCGGCGGCCCCTCCATCCGCCGTACCGCGAACCACCCCACCACGCTCGCGTGCAGCAGCACGAACGCCGTCAGCGCCCCGACGTCGACCACCGACACCAGGTGGTCGAGGCCGTCGTCCCGGTCGGCCGCCCAGACCGCCGCCGCCATCGTCACCGTCGCCGCCACCAGCAGGGCCACCCGCGGCACGCCTCCGTCGGTACGGGCGAGCAGTCGCGGGAGGCGCCGTTCACGAGCCATGGCGAAGAGGAGCCGCCCCGCCGCCGCCTGCCCCGCCAACGCCGCGAACGCCGCGCCGATCGCCTTCGACGCCGCCACCAGGTCGTGCAGCCACGTCCCCACGGACACGTCCACCGCGTCGTAGAAGGCCGAACCCTGCTTCGCCGGATCCGCGGCGAGCTCCGCCGACGAGACCGGCTCCAGGAGCGCCACCAGATACGTCTGCCCCACGAACAGCGCACCGGCGAGGACCAGACAGAACAGCACCGCCCGTGCCACCTTCTCCGAGCCCCCGGTGACCTCCTCCGCGAACGAGGCGATCGCGTCGAACCCCAGGTACGAGAGCACGGCCACCGACACCGCGCCGATCACCGCCGCCAACGAGAACGTCGCGTCCCCGGCCAGCGGCGACCACCAGTCGCGCCGCGCCCCGTCCCGTACGAGTACGACCACCGCCGACACCACGAAGACCAGCAGCACCACGATCTCCATCACCAGCACCGCGAAACCGACCCGTGCCGCCGCCCGCACCCCCCACAGGTTCAGCAGCGTCGTCACGACCACCGCGATCGCCGTCCACACCCACCGGTCCACCTCCGGGACCAGCGCCTCCATCGCGATGCCGGCGAAGAGGTACGCCACGGCCGGGATCAGCAGGTAGTCGAGCATCGCCATCCACCCCGCGACGAACCCCGGCCCCTCACCCAGGGCCTTGCGGGCGTACGTGAAGACGGAGCCCGCGAAGGGGGCGACCCGCACCATCTGCGCGTAACTGAAAGCGGTGAACGCCATCGCGACCGTGGCGACGACGTACACCAGCGCCACCGCGCCGCCGGACTTCGCGTCCAGCGTGCCGAACACCCCCACGGGCGCCATGGGCGCGATGAAGAGCAGCCCGTAGACGACAAGGTCGCGGAACCCCAGGCTCCGCCGCAGTCCGGTGTGCGTCGCCACCTGAGCTTCCTCGGCCATGCGCCCCAGTCTCGGCCACGTTCTCGATCACCCGCCGCACCGACATGGCCGTAGCCGGCCGTGGTATCACGCGGCCTTACGATGGGACGCATGACTGCTACGCCCGCGTCGACGCCCGAGAACGCGACCACGACGAACCGCCCGAAGCGTGTCCTGCTCGCCGCTCCCCGCGGCTACTGCGCGGGTGTGGACCGTGCCGTGATCGCCGTGGAGAAGGCGCTGGAGCAGTACGGCGCGCCGATCTACGTGCGCCACGAGATCGTGCACAACAAGTACGTCGTACAGACCCTGGAGCGGAAGGGCGCGATCTTCGTCGACCAGGCGACCGAGGTCCCGGCCGGCAACATCGTGATGTTCTCCGCCCACGGCGTCGCCCCGACCGTGCACGAGGAGGCCCGCGAGGGCCGTCTGAAGACCATCGACGCCACCTGCCCGCTGGTCACGAAGGTGCACAAGGAGGCCGTGCGGTTCGCCAAGGAGGACTTCGACATCCTCCTGATCGGCCACGAGGGCCACGAGGAGGTCATCGGCACCTCCGGCGAGGCCCCCGACCACATCCAGCTCGTCGACGGCCCGGAGGACGTGGCCAAGGTCGAGGTCCGCGACCCCGACCGGGTCGTCTGGCTCTCGCAGACCACGCTCTCCGTGGACGAGACGATGGAGACGGTCGACGCGCTGAAGGAGAAGTTCCCGAACCTGATCTCCCCGCCGTCCGACGACATCTGCTACGCCACGCAGAACCGTCAGCTGGCCATCAAGGAGCTCGCGGGCCAGGCGGAGCTGGTGATCGTCGTCGGCTCGAAGAACTCCTCGAACTCGATCCGTATGGTCGAGGTCGCCAAGCAGGCGGGCGTGCCGGCCGCGTACCTGGTCGACTTCGCGAGCGAGATCGACGAGGCCTGGCTGGAGGGCGTCACCTCGGTCGGCCTGTCGTCGGGCGCCTCGGTCCCGGACGTCCTCGTCCAGGAGGTCCTGGAGTGGCTCTCCGAGCGCGGCTACGCGGACGTGGAGATCGTCAAGACGGCCGACGAGTCGCTGACCTTCTCGCTGCCGAAGGAGCTCCGCAACAAGGACCTTCGGGCCGAGGCGGCCGAGCTCGGCAAGGAGTAGCGACACCCCTCCGGGGAGTGGCGTACAAGGAGTAACTCCCGGCCGCAGCCCTTACGGTGGGGTTCATGAACGTCTTCGGAGTGGACATCGGCGGCTCGGGCATCAAGGGCGCTCCCGTCGACCTGGAGCGCGGAGAGCTGGCCGAGCCCCGCCACAAGGTACTGACCCCGCATCCCGCCACACCCGACGGTGTGGCGGGATGTGTCGTCGAGGTCGTGGAGAACTTCGGCTGGACGGGCCCGGTCGGGGTGACCTTCCCCGGCGTGGTCACCGGCTCGACGATCCGCACGGCCGCCAACGTCGACAAGCGCTGGATCGGCGTCGACGCGGGCAAGCTGCTCAGCGAGCGGCTCGGCGGCCACGAGGTGACGGTCCTGAACGACGCGGACGCGGCCGGCGTCGCCGAGATGACCTTCGGCGCGGGCCGGGGCCGTACGGGCACGGTGATCCTGCTGACGCTCGGTACGGGCATCGGCTCGGCGCTCTTCGTCGACGGCCGGCTCGTCCCGAACACGGAGCTGGGCCATCTGGAGCTGAAGGGCCACGACGCGGAGAAGCGGGCGTCGACGAAGGCCAAGGAGGACGAGGACCTCAGCTGGGAGCACTGGGCGACGCGGCGCGTGCAGAAGTACCTGGCGCACGTGGAGATGCTCTTCTCGCCGGAGCTGTTCATCATCGGCGGCGGAGTGAGCCGGAAGGCGGACAAGTTCCTGCCGCTGATCGAGGGCATCAGGGCGGAGATCGTCCCGGCGGAGCTGCAGAACAACGCGGGAATCGTGGGCGCGGCGATGGCGGCGCGGGGGTAGGCGGCGCGCTGCTAGGCGGGGCGGGGGTAGGCGGCGCGGGCGTGGCCGCGCGCTGGTAGGCGCGGCGGGGCAGGGGGCGCGGAGGCAGCGGACGCGACACGGAGCGCGCGTGTGGCGCCGCACCGAGCCGCACCGAGCCGGCCCAGGCAGCACCGGCCCCGCCGCGAGCCCAGGACGCGACAGCGCGCGCAGCGCCAGGGCCACACTCGGGCCCACCGCGTCGGCCCAGGCCGCGCGCCAGCCGCGCCGCGAGCCCAGAACGCGACAGCGCACACAGCGCCAGGGCCGCACTCGGGCCCAGCGCGTCGGCCCACCACACCCGCCCACTGCGCCGGCCGCCGCGCAGGCCCACCGCGTCGGGTCCACGGAGCGGGCCCACCGCGCCGGGTCTACGGAGCGGGCCGCCTCTGCGGGGCGGCAGGCCTCGCGGTGGCGCGCTGGCGGCGCCCCATGTCGCGTACCTTCCGGACGCTGGTGATCAGTCCGGCGACGAGCGTGCCTCCGTACAGCCATCCGGCCTGCACGGCGAGCGCCGTGACGACGGCCATCGCCTGGCCGCCGAAGCCGCCGCTGCCGCCCGAGATGGGCACGACCCCGACGGCGAAGGCGATGGGCACGCTGATCGGGGCGGTGACCAGGTCGGCGGTACGGACCCAGAGCGCGGTCAGGGCGCTGACCGGCAGGAACAGCAGGCCGTAGGCGAGCGGGGAGCCGTCCAGGATCAGCCAGTCGAGGAATCCGAGCACCAGCATGGTGGCGGAGGCGAAGAGCCCGGCCCCGAGGCCGGTCAGCCGCGGATTGGGCAGCCGGCGCAGGGCGAGGACGACGGGTGCCACGGGCGGTGCGGGCCGTCGTTCGGGCGCGGTGGCCCGCTCGACGCGGCCCCGGCCCGGGCGGCCCGGGCGGGCGGCGACGCGATAGACGGCGGCGCCCTCCACGAGCGCGCCGGGCGGCGTGAGAGGGGTTTGCGGCCGTCGGCGGCCTTGCGGCTGACTTGTCCTTTGCTGCTCCACTACACCAACGTAGGTCGGGAAGGCCCGGGGGAGCGGCACAGGACACGCCCTTTGGGTGACGTTGCCGTAGAGAACGGCCGAAGGTCGGCGTCACAGGCCGGTTCGGACCGCCCGTAAACTGGGGGATCGGCCCCACCACCGCACCCCATTCGCACCCCCATCCGTACTCCAGGAAGTCGCCACCGTGTCGCTCACGATCGGAATCGTCGGTCTGCCGAATGTCGGCAAGTCGACCCTGTTCAACGCCCTGACCAAGAACGACGTCCTGGCGGCCAACTACCCGTTCGCCACGATCGAGCCGAACGTCGGCGTCGTCGGTGTCCCCGACGCCCGTCTGACGAAGCTGGCGGAGATCTTCGCCTCGCAGCGGATCCTGCCGGCGACGGTCGACTTCGTGGACATCGCGGGCATCGTCCGCGGCGCGAGCGAGGGTGAGGGCCTCGGCAACAAGTTCCTGGCGAACATCCGCGAGTCGGACGCGATCTGCCAGGTCATCCGCGCCTTCAAGGACGAGAACGTCGTGCACGTCGACGGCAAGGTCTCGCCGAAGGACGACATCGAGACGATCAACACCGAGCTGATCCTCGCGGACCTGCAGACGATCGAGAAGGTCCTGCCGCGTCTGGCGAAGGAGGCCCGGATCAAGAAGGACGTGGCCCCCAAGGTCGCGGCGGTCGAGGCGGCGAAGGAGATCCTGGAGCGCGGCGACACGCTCTTCTCGCAGGGCATCCTGCAGGGCTCGGAGAAGGCGGAGCTCCTGCACGACCTGCACCTCCTGACGACCAAGCCCTTCCTCTACGTCTTCAACGTGGACGAGGACGAGCTGACGGACGACGCCTTCAAGGCGGAGCAGCGCGCGCTGGTCGCCCCGGCCGAGGCGATCTTCCTCAACGCCAAGCTGGAGCAGGACCTCGCCGAGCTGGACGAGGAGGACGCCATGGAGCTCCTCCAGTCCGTCGGCGCCGAGGAGCCGGGCCTGGCGATCCTGGCCCGCGTCGGCTTCGACACCCTGGGCCTCCAGACGTACCTGACGGCCGGCCCGAAGGAATCCCGCGCCTGGACGATCAAGAAGGGCGCGACGGCCCCCGAGGCGGCCGGCGTGATCCACACGGATTTCCAGAAGGGCTTCATCAAGGCCGAGGTCATCTCCTTCGCCGACCTCGTGGAGACCGGCTCGGTCGCCGAAGCCCGCGCGGCGGGCAAGGCCCGCATGGAGGGCAAGGAGTACGTGATGCAGGACGGCGACGTGGTGGAGTTCCGCTTCAACGTCTGAGGCGCCCAAACGAAAGGCCGTCCGACCTGCGATGGAGCGGGTCGGGCGGCCTTCGTGGTCCGCACAGAGTCCGCAGCGTGCCGACTTCGGTCGGCGCGCGGGAGGGCGGCCACGCCGCTTCGTCGAACTGTGGCCGGGCATCGGCGGACTTCAGGCGGTCGGAGTCCGGCGGCTGCGGCTACGGCCGGGTCCAGCCGTTGGCGAACTCGCAGGTCAGGTCTGTCCATTGGCGCTGTTCGGCGGGGGTGTAGCTGGGGTAGCCGAGGCGTCCGATGCCCGTGACCCACTCGTCCCAGAGGCCGTCGGGCTCCGTGAAGCGATCGGCGTGGCGGGTACCGAGGAGGGCGTCGATTCGGAGGAGGGCGCCCAGGGCGGCGGGCTGGTCGTAGTGGAGGTCGGTGCGGGGCAGGTAGCGGTCGAGGTAGGCGGTGAGGATCTCGGCGTCCGCGTGTGTACCGAAGCGAGCCAGGGCGAAGCAGTAGGCGCCGCCGGAGAAGCAGACCTCGCTGGCCAGGAGCAGGTCGCCGATCCGTGCTCGGAACCGTTCGCGGCGGTCGACGCCGATCAGCCAGCCGGCGGTGAGGCGTGCCCGCCATTCGTACCCGAGGAGGGCTTCCAGTTCCTCGTCGTCGATCGCGGCGGCGTCGGCGATCAGGTGCCGGGTAAAGCGTGTGGTGTGCCACCACCGGGGGCCCAGGAACCGCCCGCCGTTCAGTACGAGATAGCGCGGGAGGCCGCCGTACATCCTCGTCACGTAGCTCTCGACCACATGGCCGTAGCCGACTTCCTCGGGGTGCTGGGACGGCATCGGTCACCTTTCCAGGTAGAGGTCGGTACGGTCGATCCAGGTGGGGGCGACGAAGAAGTTGCCGCCAGTGGGACTTTCGGAGGCTTCCAGTAGGACCAGGCGCGGGACTCCTCGACCAGATGTTCCCAAGGCGCGGTCCAGTCGAGTTCCCAGTCCAGGCCGGTGCCGGAGATGCCGTACGTGCGGCCGGCGTCCACGCGCCAGAACTGGGAGTAGAGGATCACCTGGGCGTGGTCGGCGAGGTCGTTGATGATCTCGGTGAAGTGGGCCGAGGGCCAGGCGTCGTCCGCCGCGGTGGTTCGTAGCCGTGCGGTGAGCGGTGGGACGACGGGGGTGCGGGCGCCGAGTTCGGTCAGGGCCCAGCGGATGCCTTCCGGCTCGCTCCAGTCCGGTGGCGTCGCCCGCTCCAGGCAGGCGCGGTAGGCGCGGCGCAGGGGCTCGACGGCGCCGTCGATCTTCAGGCTCGCCAGGGCCATGGCCGCCCACGCGCGGACGGTCGAGTTGTGGCTGTCCAGCAGGCTGATGAGGGCTGGGCCGCAGCGGCGATCGCCCACCTCCTCGAGTACCTCGATGGCGGTCAGCTGACCGAAGCCGCCGAGGGAAGACAGGCCGTCGATGATGGCCGGTATGGCGTCGGCGCCGATCCAGATCAGCTCTGCGCGGGCGTCGTACGACTCGTCGGCCTTGCCGTCGAGCTGCCGGACGAGTGTCTTGATGTGGGAGGTCATGACGCGGAGTGGTCCCGGCGCGAGAAGGTGGGAAGCCACCAGCAGAGCACCGAGCGGTCCTCCGGCCATGGGATGCGGTCCTGTGCCTCCCACTCTTCGAAGGAGTCGACGCGGAAGTCGATCGGACGCCATGCCGGATCGAGCGACTCGCCCGCTGCCCGGAAGTCGCACGAAGCATCTACCGGGTTCATCGCAGGCGCCGAAGTCCTGGTAGTTGCGCTGGGCCTCGATCAGGGAGACCTTGTTCGCCCCGCCTGCCCTGGCCGGCCGGCGGAACTGGACCCCGTCGTCCTCCCAGAAGCAGACGGGACAGATCTCGTACGAGCCGGACATGGCGTCGAGTACGCGGTGCCCGCAGCAGGGACAGGGATAGCGGTCGCTCACCTGCGCAGTCTCGTTGCCCAGGGCCGGCCGGTGCGCCCTCGAAGGAAACGTCGAGGACGCGCGCGCCGTCCTCGCCAACATCGACAAGGCCGGCGGCCCTCCGAGCGAAGCGAACTGACCCCGGGGCGGGGGGGGGGGGGGGGGGGGGGGGGGGGGGGGGGGGGGGGGGGGGGGGGGGGGGGGGGGGGGGGGGGGGGGGGGGGGGGGGGGGGGGGGGCGGCGGGGGGGGCGGGGCGGTAC